>JAOMDP010000016.1:0-49934 GCA_028345515.1 Nitrospinota bacterium | reverse complement strand
GCTCATACCAAGGGCTTGGGCCCGATCAGAAAATAGTGAATGATGATTAAAATAAAATTCTTCGATCTCTAGAGACGAAATTGTCTGTTCTTACTCTAATCTCAAACATCGAGAGTTGATGTGCGCCCACTTGGTTCTGGCATGGATTAAATTGCACGACGTATTAACAACCTCCTTGTGACTGACAGCGCTCAATGAAACGTGGCTCATTGATCCTGTCGTGACACTCCGTTTTTGCGTAATGGACCCATTTTTCACGGAATTCCTTCGTTCCTACTGACCCTCCCAAATCTCTATTCACGTTAGTGATTCTGTCATGTAAACAGCTGATCTCCTTCCCCATATCGGTCACCCTTTGAACCTTTACTGCCGCGATCGCTAACTCACCCTCAAGATCAGAAATCTTCGTATCCGCTTTCGTTAAAAGGGCCTGTTGTTCTGCATTTAGTCGTACTGCATCGTCATACACTGTTTTCAAGACTGCCATCTCTAACTTAGCCTCTAAATCTGCTATCCTTGTATTCAAAGATTCTTGAGTAGCAGTTGCTACTGATAACTTACTCTCTAGATCAGAATATCGAATATTCGCTTCCGACAACTGATCGTACAAGTCCTTATTTAGCCGTACTGCTTGGTCATACATCGAAGGCGACACCGCGTTCGTTAACTTAACCTCTAGATCCAAAATCTTCGCTTCCAGTTGTTGTATGTGTTGCCCTTCAGTAGTGCTCTCTTGGAAGCGTTGTGCTTCGTTGTTGAAGTCTACGGCTGATCCTTCCTTGGTCGCCATCAACTCATTTATAGTAGCTTGATATGCGTTGTCATTATTTTTAAAACACTCGAGTCTTGCAGCATGATCTCCAGGTGAGCGAGATGGGCAACTTTCTCCAAAACTGTCATAGTTGACTTGTTCAATATTGTGTTTTCTTCGCAGCTCTATAATTCGAGCTCGAAATTTTTTCTCATTTTTTTGAAAACACTCGATTCTTGCAGCATGATCTCCAGATTGAAAAGCTAGACAACTTGGAATCGAACTCTGAGCATTAACCTGGCTTGTATTTATAAATAATGGAAACATAAACAAACAAAACAATATAGAAATAGACTTCTTCATAACTTATATCCTTTTTTTAATTATTTATTTTTATATGATTTGAATAATTCGTATATGCGATCTCAAATAATTGACAGATTAAATATTCAATTATTCACAATAAATATTTGTGTTTAACCTTCTCTGAAATAGTGAGCATGAGTTGTAGATATTACAGCATTGCACTCAGTAATTCCTCATTATATTCATACAGAATCACCTCAACCCTAAAGCAACTCTCGCCCACCCCAAGCAACACCCTTGATAAACTTGAAGTAACCATCACGCCTCCATACGAATAAACTTTACACATTCACCATTGCCATAACCAGTCTACCTTTTCGCAGCCTGAGCCGCAGCTGCGCACATATCTGCGGTGGTAAAATACTCATCAGCCTGACTAGGCAAAACCAAAACTAATAAAATGATTAATGCGTAAGATGTTATCTTTAGTTTATGTAACATTGCTTTCTCCATGATGAGTATAAGTCTGCATATAAAGGCCGCTGCCATTGAATAAAATATGGCCAAGGTTTAAACAAAAACAATCGTATGGTGAAAAACTTATAATATCAGGAATATTCTGACAAGGATAATGTTCGGATATACTTGCGTCATCTTCACGAATAGCGCAAAAACCATTTAGTAGTAAAGAACGTAATCAATATATTAAGCGGTTGGAAAAAAGGAAAGAGTTAGTGAGATAAAAATTGCCAGAAGTCCTCAACATTAAAAAAGTTTATTAGTATGAAGGAGTGAGGGTTACTTGCGGTTGATCAAGGGTTTTTGCTTTGAGTGGGCTAGCGTTCGTTTCGGGGTGAGGTGAATCTCAATGATAATAATGAGGAATTACTGAGTGCAATGCTGTAATATCTGCTACTTATATCCATCACTCGAGTTGGTTTTATATACGAACGGGCAAGGTTGATAAAGGAGAACTCATGAGCAGAAAATATGTAGTTATAGGATTATTGATGGTGGTGTTTGCTTTTCCGACTCAGGACAGTTTTGTTGAAGCGGGGTGTAAAGGCGATAAATCAAAGCTAAGAAGTAAGTGGAAGGTTAAATTGCGACAAAGGTGTCAAGCTTTTATTGATTCAAAAAAGAACGTCGATGTAAGGGAAGGAGCCACTTGCTTTGTGGTTGGTTTTAATAATCACATAAAAGAGGAGAAATGTGTAATGGGTAGCAGTTGTTTCACATATGCACAAAATGATGTAGATGGAATGAGCATACCTTTTTGCGAATCCGGTGATTATAGCGTCAATACAAAACCAAGAGGTAGCTGTGCTTCACAAAAGAAGCATATAAGGAATAAATATAAAGATAAGTGGAAACAGGTTTGTAACGAGTGGAAAAAAGTCCTTCATGGAGCTCGTCCGGGTCATCAAGAGAGGGGTTGTCAGCGTTATATGGGAGCGCATTATCGGGAAAATGTATATGAGCCAATTCTTCAGGCCGCCTATGAAAGAGAATGTAATTAATTACTAAAGGAGTATTCAATGTTTCATAAATTTAAGATTACATCATGTGCATTCATTTTATGTTTATTTGGGTTAACACTCATGACAGTGTCACCCGTTTTTGCTGAAGACAGCCCAGAGTTTATTGCGTGCCAGCAAATGAAGGGTAAAATGGCAAAGAAAAATTGTTTTAGAGACCTTGCAAGACAATTAGCAGGAGACAGCCCAGAGTTTATTGCCTGTCAGCAAATGAAATGGAAAGGGGGTAAAAAGGAAAAGAAAAATTGTTTTAGAGACCTTGCTAGAGCAGAACAAGCAGCACAAGCGGAGTTGGCCAATCCCGCGACGAAATGTGAATTGAAAAGCTCTGGTGAATGCGCAGAAGTATTTTGCAGTAAGTTTCCTGAGATCAGTGGAACAAACGCGGGATGCCAGGCGGGTTATATAAATGGCTGGTTTTGTGGCGTTGATAATTGTCTTTCCGGGGCCAAATGCGAAATGGAAAGCTATGAATGCGCACCAGTATTTTGCAGTAAGTTTCCAGAGGGCAAGGGGCTAGGGGCAAACCCGGGATGCCAGGCGGGTTATATAAAGGGCTGGTATAGAGAAACAAAATAAATCCCATCATATACTAATTTTAGAGAAAACGATGTGCTATGGTCAAACTATGGTCACACCTAAAAACCTATATTATAATTCAATGGTTTACAGCATGGAAAATGACTCTTAATCAGTAGGAAGAAAGAGGAAATTATGTTTGGCATCGTAAGGTTCAGAACATTTCTTTTAGTGCTGATTACTTTCGTCATATTTGCCTGTGCTACAGGACCCCGCCCTAATGGGGACGGAATCACTAATAAAAGTAAAAACCAAAACTGTAGAGTAGTTATGGATGACTATGGTGATTCTGAAACCATTTGTGAATCGAAGTAGCCCAACAGGGTGAGATAATTCGCGGTGATTTAAAAGGAAGGTAATTAATTATTTTCTGAGTTTTCGAGGCGTGCTATAGCTCGGAAAAGCTTCTTCTGTGCTTTAGAAAATTCTTCTTCCGAAATGTCAGGGTTGTTTAGCTTCTCTTCAGCTTTTGAACGGGCACGCTCTGCCCTTTCGCGGTCAATTTCATGCAAAAATTCTCCGCTTTCAGCTAGGATAGTAACGCGATTATCAGTCACTTCTAAATATCCGCCACCAATGACCAGAGTCGTAGATTCTCCATCATTTTCATAGGATAGCTGTCCTGACCTCAGGTTAGTTAGAAAGGGAGCGTGATCATAAAGAATACCAAAATCACCTTCCGAACCAGGTGCATTGACCTGATCAACTTCCTCGGATATTAATTGCTTTTGCGGGGTTACAACACTCAGTTTTAATTTCTGACTCATGCTGACTTTTTATCCAGTTCTTTCTGTTTTGCGTGCACCTCGTCCAAGGTTCCCACCATGTAAAATGCCTGTTCAGAGATACTATCGCCATGACCCTCGATAATAGCTTTAAAACCTTCAATAGTATCCTGTACTTTTACATATTTTCCCGGGGAGCCCGTAAAAACTTCTGCCACAAAAAATGGTTGGGAAAGATATTTTTGAATTTTTCGTGCGCGTGAAACGGCTAGCTTGTCCTCTTCTGAGAGTTCATCCATACCAAGAATAGCAATAATATCCTGCAGATCTTTATAACGCTGCAGAATACTCTGAACACCACGAGCTGTATTATAGTGTTCTTCTCCTAGAACCTCGGGGTCAAGGATTCGGGAAGTCGAATCTAGCGGATCAACTGCAGGGTAAATTCCCAATTCAGAAATACGTCGATTTAACACAGTGGTAGCATCCAAATGCGAAAAGGTAGTTGCCGGTGCAGGATCAGTTAAGTCATCAGCTGGCACATAAATCGCTTGGACTGATGTAATCGATCCCTTCTTCGTTGATGTAATCCGTTCTTGCATATTACCCATTTCTGTTGCCAATGTAGGCTGGTAACCCACCGCAGATGGGATACGACCCAAAAGCGCTGATACCTCTGAGCCTGCTTGAGAAAAACGGAATACATTATCGATAAATAACAGAACATCCTTACCACCTTCATCACGAAAGTATTCAGCACAAGTAAGACCTGTAAGACCCACCCGCATACGGGCGCCGGGAGGCTCCGTCATCTGCCCATAAATCAGAGCAGTTTTATCAATTACATTGGACTCTATCATTTCGTGGTATAAATCATTTCCCTCACGAGTTCTCTCACCCACACCTGCGAACACAGAGTATCCTCCGTGTTCCGCACCAATATTACGGATCAACTCCATGATCAATACCGTCTTACCTACACCAGCACCGCCAAACAAACCTGTTTTTCCTCCCTTGAGGTAGGGTTCGAGCAAATCAATAACTTTGATGCCGGTCTCAAGCATTTCCATCTTTGTATCCTGCTCTTTAAATTCAGGCGCATCTCGGTGAATACTCCACTTTGCCTTTGATTCAACCGCAGGTTTTTGATCAACAGGATCGCCTACAACATTAAGAATCCGCCCAAGCACTTCTTCACCAACTGGCACAGTAATAGGAGCACCCGTATCAACAGCCTCCATTCCTCGAACCAAGCCGTCGGTTGAATGCATAGCTACGGAACGAACTGCATTATTGCCAAGATGCAATGCTACTTCGCACACCAAGGTTTCTTTTTCTCCCTTTTCACCAGCACGTTCAACGTGGATTGCGTTATAAAGAGCTGGTAAAACACCGTCTTCAAAACTCACATCGACCACGGGTCCCATGACCTGAATGATCTTTCCTTTGTTCATTTAATCCTCCACTAATTTCAGTATCTTTACCGCCGTCAGCCTTTTAGGGCCTCAGCGCCATTTACTATTTCTATTAATTCTTTAGTTATGTATGCCTGTCGAGCTTTATTATAGGTTAATGTTAAACCATCGATCATTTCCCCTGCATTACGGCTAGCAGAATCCATCGCTGTCATGCGGGCACCATGTTCACTCGCACTAGACTCTAAAAATGCACGATAAACCACATCTGCTACATAGCGTTTTAGTAATACATTAAGAATCGTTTCCTCATCCGGCTCGTAAATATAATCCATGGCAACAGAATCTTTTCCCTGCTCGACTTTTTCTGGCACAACCGGCAGCAACTGCTCGACGACAACTTCCTGCTGCATAACCGATTTAAATTCGTTGTAAACTACTAGAACCTTATCGATTTTATTCTCCGAAAACATTGTGGCTAAATTCCCACCAATAGCCTGTGCCTTTAAATAATCAAAGTCCTTAGTCCAACCCACAAGGTCTTCAACAATCGTTACTGGACGGTTACTAAAAATATCGTTTCCTTTCTTGCCAGCAACTATCAAGGAGTTTTCGTTTTGGTCATTATCTTTCAAGTACTGGGCTGTCTTACGAATAATGGAACCGTTAAAACCTCCACAAAGCCCTTTATCCGAAGTAATAATGAGAAGCAAGGTTCTTTTTCCTTCGCGGTCATCTAACAAGGGATGCAAATCACTATTACAACGTGCCGCCAAATGATTAATAACATCCATCATTTTTATGGCATATGGTCGAGCGTCTAAAATAGCCTGCTGTGCTTTACGCAGTTTAGACGCAGCAACCAATTTCATAGCCTTGGTGATCTGCTGCGTATTCTTTACGCTCTGTATACGTCTTTTTATTTCTTTTAAATTTGCCATTCTTTAACTTTGAAATAAGCCTTTAAATTCTTCAATAGCTGCTTTCACTTGAGCTTCTGTTTCATCATCTAATTTCTTAGCATCATGAATTTTATCAATAAGGTTTTTATGCTTATCTTCAATAAAATTTACGAGACCGCTTTCAAATTTTTGAATATCGGCCACAGCAATATCATCTACAAGGCCCCTTACACCAGCAAAAATTGAGATGATTTGTTGAGCAACACTCAAAGGTTTGTACTGAGGTTGTTTGAGCAATTCTACAAGTCGCTCACCCCTCTGAAGTTGTGCTTGGGTAGCAGCATCAAGGTCACTTCCAAATTGGGCAAAAGCTGCCATTTCACGATACTGAGCAAGATCTAAACGGAGCTTCCCTGCAACCTGTTTCATACCTTTGATTTGAGCAGAACCACCAACACGCGATACTGAGAGACCAACGTTAATAGCAGGACGTACTCCAGAATAAAACAGATCTGTTTCAAGAAAGATCTGGCCATCAGTAATTGAGATTACATTGGTAGGAATATATGCAGACACATCACCCGCTTGAGTCTCGATTATGGGCAGAGCAGTCATAGATCCGGCTCCTAATTCATCACTGACTTTAGCTGACCTTTCAAGCAATCTAGAGTGCAAGAAAAACACATCGCCGGGATACGCTTCGCGTCCGGGAGGTCGCCTTAACAAGAGAGATAACTGCCTATATGCTGCCGCCTGCTTAGAAAGATCGTCATAAACAATCAAGCAATGCTGTCCATTATCACGAAAATACTCTCCCATAGCGCAACCCGCATAAGGAGCGATGAACTGCATAGGTGCTGGATCACTGGCTGATGCAGATACAACAATGGTATATTTCATTGCATCATATTGCTCAAGAGTTTTCACTACTTGCGCGACAGTCGAACGCTTTTGACCGACGGCCACATAGATGCAGAACATATTCTGTCCTTTTTGATTGATGATGGCATCAATAGCAACTGCGGTTTTCCCCGTTTGACGATCACCAATGATCAATTCCCGCTGTCCGCGTCCAATTGGAATCATTCCATCAATAGACTTAATCCCGGTCTGCATAGGTTCATGCACAGATTTTCGGTCAATAACACCAGGGGCTGTTCTTTCTATAGGACCAAATTTATCTGTTTTAATCGGCCCTTTTCCATCGATAGGTTGCCCTAAGCCATCAACAACTCGACCCACCATCTCAGGCCCTATGGGAACTTCCATAATTCGACCAGTTCGTTTTACCTCATCACCTTCCTTGATGTGTTCATCACGTCCAAGAAGTACTGCCCCAACATTATCTTCTTCAAGGTTCAGCACCATCCCAGACAACCCACCAGGAAATTCCAAAAGTTCACCGGCCATGGCTTCCCCTAATCCATAAATACGGGCTATTCCATCACCTACTGAAATCACACGACCGGTTTCCTTGAGCTCGATCCCCTCCTCAAACCCCTCTATCTGTTTTTGAATCAGGGAGCTAATTTCGTCGGCTCGTAAATTCACTTAAGCTACCTCCTCTTTCTCTATTGTTTGTTTCAAGATCCTCAAGCGATTGCGAATGGTGTCATCCGCAACCTGGTCTCCGATACGTAAAATAACGCCACCAATTAGAGACTCGTCCACTTTGGTATCTATCAATATGGTTTTTTCTAAAATTTTATTCAAAGCAGTTTTCATACGATCAATATTAATATCTGTCAAAGAGTGTGCCGAGGTCACATAAACCCTTATTTGATTCAGTCGACGATCAACTACTTGCTCAAAATATTCAATAATTTTTTCGAGAAAAATTATTTTTCCCCGCGCATTGAGCAAAAGAAGTAAATTACTGACCTTATTACCTATTTCCAGACGGCTACAGAGTTCTTCAACAACATTTTTTTTCTTTTCAGTGGAAATCGAAGGGTGCTCAAAAAAACGAGACAATTGTTTTTCTATTTTCATCGCTTCGCCAAAATCCTTCAGGTTTTTCAGTGCAACTCCTAATTCAGAATCATCACTAATATTCCCTGATAATGCTTCCGCGTATCGTTTTCCTACCTGATTTTCCAACATGTCAATGTTTTCTTATAATAAATATTAATTGCGTTGTCTTTTTTCTAGTTCCTGGATAACCTGCTCAATTGATTCATCCACTAAACGTTTTTTATCATTATCATCCAGGGATTTTTTGAGAAATTTCTCTGCAGAAGCTATCGTTAGCGCCGCAGTATAGCCACGAATCTCCTGCAAAAGTTTGTTTCTGGAACTTTCTATCTCTTGTTCTGCTTCACGCTGTACCTGCTTAACTTTGGCCTCGGTTTCCTGGACTGTCTTTTCCTGAAGTTTCTTGGCTTCGTCCTGCGCCAATTGGACAATCGTCTCGGCTTTCTCATGCGCAGCTTTTAACTTTTTTTCCAAGTCTACTTTGATTCCCTCAACATCCTGCTTTAACTTTTCAGACTCTTCAATATCACCACGGATCTTTTTCTCTCGCTCATCGAGGGCTGAAAGAATTGGAGGAAAAGCATATTTTTTCAAAACTAAAAAAAGAATCGCAAAAGATACTACAGACCAAAAAATTAGTGACTGAAATACTTCAATTTGTTCGAATTGTGGCATCGTAGTTTTTGATATTAATTAGGTTATTAACAAAATTTCTTTCTGCTCAAGAGCACAAAGACCTTACCGCTATATGTTCCCCATTATAATAAAGGCAACAACTAGACCATAAAGCGCAATAGCTTCAACTAGGGCAAAACCAATCCAGCAATATTTTGCCACTCTTGATTCAGCGTTAGGCTGACGTCCTACAGTCTCAATTGTCTGTGCAAAGATATAACCAATGCCTATCGCAGCTCCTGCAAAACCCGCCGCACATAGACCCATACCAATTAATGCTGCTGCTCCTAATTCCATTCTTTTATCTCCTTAAAAAATATTCGCTAGTTAGTGAAGATGGATAACATCCCCAATATAGACACAAGTCAGAATTGTAAAAATATACGCCTGAATAAAAGCAATTGCTATTTCAAGTCCATTTATAGCTATCGTAAATCCAAATGGTAGCCAACCTATCATTAGGGATGACATAGCCAAACCAAACAAGACAGCAAGAATTGTATGGCCCGCCGTCATATTGGCAAACAACCGTACCGAAAGTGAAACCGGACGTGCAATCATACTAATAATTTCAATTGGGATCATCAGTGGAATCAGTACTTTGGGTATCCCAGGTGGAACCAGGATCCCAAAAAAGTGTAAGCCATGTTTTGAAAAACCGATTACTAACGTCATTATAAAAATTCCGATAGCAAAAACTCCAGTCACTACTATTTGACAAGTTATTGTATAAGAACCAGGGACCATTCCAATTAAGTTGCAGGCTAAAATAAATAGAAACAGACTGGCAATAAAAGGAATATATTTTTTCCCCTCTTCTTCTCCGATAAACTCAAATACCATGCTACGGATAAACTCCATCGCAATTTCTAAGACATTTTGCAATCTTCCGGGAACAAGAGACAATCCACGTTTTGCAGGCAACACAAACATACTGCCAATCAATGCTAAGCCTACCCACATCGCTACAACGGCATTACTAATAGACAGATCTAATCCGCCAATGTGGATTGGAATAATATTGTGAACTTCAAAGTGGTGTAATGGGCTTTCCATAATTCGATAATTATTCTAATTTATTATTTGTATCTTCATCTTCAACAGTCATTTTCATCGCAACCCGATATACTCCTAAACAACCTGCCACGCCTCCTAAAACCACGCCAACCACTAGTCCCCAAGGTTTGGTTTTGAAAAAACTATCCAGCGCATAACCCATCAAACCGCCGACGATGGTTGCTACCGTCAGTTCAGTTCCCAACCTGAACGCAAGCTGAGCGCCTTGACGAAAGCCGCTATTTTTACTCATTTATTTGTTAGTTAAGGGGGGGGTTACCCAGAAAACCGGGGATATCATACCTCAACGATTGGGTGTTGTCCAAAAAAAATAATTTTTTCTGCTATCCACCTCTAAATTACTAATAAATTACATAAAAGATGCCAATTACAAGCATTCTGGCCTTGGTAAATAATCATTTTTGGACCCAGAAAATTGTATTTTCAATAGATGAGAATTTAATTTTTAGTAGTTACTAATAAGGAAGGGTTCCAAACTTTTCTTCATATTTATCTAGCGGCATCATATCAATGGCATCCCAAGGACAACCCTCTAAAAAAGTATCCATAGGGCCTTTGCTAATACACTTTTTACAACCAATACATAATAGAGGGTCCACATCTACTCGATTGAATACTGGAGCATCCGGGTTTCCCACTTCATACATACACAGGTCTACCGGGCATTCAGTAATACAAATAGGAGCCCCTCCGCAACCCGTGCAGGCATCATTAATAACAGCGAGTATTTTGGGTTTTCTTTTTCGCTGAACGTTTCTTTTGGCTTTTTCTTTTGTCGCCATGTAGTGCTTCCTAATTTAAGGCATTTAGCTTGAACCCAGCCACTTCCAAAAAATTGGAGCTAATTATAACTTAATTTCAAAAGGATTTTCAATCATTGTAATCAACTTCATTCTAATTTATTTTGAAATTCATTAGAACTTCTTGCTATTCTGCTAAAAATAAAATTAAGAGATACCCACCTTGTGTTACAGGCAACCCTGTATTAAGATAGAGATAGTCGCGATAAGTGCAATCCATTTAATGGGTTGCAGACGTCTCCTATTCTTTCCCGGGCAGGATTAGAAGAATCTCAGACTTCTGGCCTTCATGATTTTTAATAAAAACCCAGGAAATTAATAAATATCATGTCATTTAAACAGATATTTGGACAAGAACAACCAAAGCAAATCATAAAAAATGCGCTCCAAAACAGCAGCCTTGCACACGCCTACTTATTTTACGGCCAGGAAAGCATTGGTAAAAAGCTAATCGCATTCGAATTGGCAAAAACTTTAAACTGCACCTCAATTTTTGATGGGGAAGCTTGCGACGAATGTTCTTCTTGTAAAAAAATTGAAAATAGAATCCACCCTGATTTCTTTTATATAGAACCGACTAAAAACATACCTACGGCTCGCGAAGCGGCAATTAAAATTGAAGTAATCCGTGAATTGCAGAGAAAGCTTGCCTTCCAACCGTATGAAGGAAAAGTAAAGGTGGCAGTGATTGATGACGCCGACCTCATGAATTCACAAGCTGCCAACTCTTTTTTAAAAACTCTTGAAGAACCCCCAAGCGCTACAATAATAATTTTAATCTCTTCTCATCCGTTTAAATTACTGCCTACAATACTATCCCGATGCCAGACAATTCTATTCCAATCACTTACTCCTGAAAATGTAAAAAAGATATTAAAAGAGAAAATAAATGAGGAGATAATTGAGGAAAATACTCTTGATTTTCGCGCTCTTAGATCTCGTGGAAATGTAAATAGAGCCTTAAAGGACAATATCGAAGACATTGCCAATATACGCAGGGAAATGGTGAACCTTTTAGAAATAATCTCCTTTGAGCGAATGGATATAGTATTCTCCCATGCAAAGTCTTGGGCCCGTCAAACCGATCAATGGGAAACTATTTTTAATGAGTTGATGGAATTGTTACGTGACCTTGCTTTTTTTCGATCCGGATGCACCGAATCAGATATTTTTAATCGGGATATAGCAAGCACTTTAAAACCTCTATCTTTAAAAAGAAGTTTGAAGTCATGGCTTGAAATGTTTAGTTCAGTGCATACTACCCAAAAAGCATTGTCCGGAAATGCAAATGCTCAGCTTTTTTTTGAAAATATGCTTATAGACTTCTGCGAAGCGGCTTAAATATGATGAATGCATCAGCTGAAAAAACAAAAAACCCACAAAATGTTCCAAACGAACCTAAGTTCTTAATAGGAATTCGCATCAACAATCAAATCAAATCCCAACTATATGACCCAAAAAGTTTAAACCTTAGGGTGGGAACATCCGTCATAGTCAATACCAACGAAGGCCTTAAAATGGGCCTTGTTGCGTCAAATAAAATTATAAATTTTCGCAAAGGTAAAGGCGAAAAGTTTCACCAAGTACTTCGCATCGCTAACGCAAATGATTTTCAAGCTGAAAATCGGCGACAAAAAACAGCAGAAAATGCTAAGGCATTATGCTCAAAAAAAATTGTTGAACTGAAATTACCTATGAATTTAAGCAGGGTTATTCATCAGCCTCATATGAACAAAACAATTTTCTTTTTCACTGCTGAAGGAAGAGTCGATTTTAGACAACTCATTCGTGATCTCGCCTCAAACCTTCGACATCGAATCGAAATGAAACAAGTAGGTGTAAGAGATGAAGCCAAGGTTATAGGGGGGTTTGGAATTTGTGGCGAAACATTATGTTGTTCATCTTGGCTTCCTTCCTTCACTCCTGTTACCATTAAAATGGCGAAAAACCAAGGATTGCCATTAAATCCAAGCAAGATATCTGGAGTTTGCGGCAGGCTGATGTGTTGTCTCCAATACGAACATGACACTTATAAAGAAATGATGAAAGAACTACCCAAGCCGGGGAGTCATATGCAAACCCCTGACGGGCCCGGTAAAGTTCTAAAAAATGAAATCATCAATCAAAAAGTTGTTATCCTTCTCGATGATGGAAGTCTGATGACTTACCATAAAGACGAGCTGATAACAAAACCAACTCAAACAAAATCTCCTACAATCTAAAAACAGAAACATGACAGAGAAAAAGTTTTACATTACCACTCCTATTTATTACGTGAACGATGTTCCACACATCGGCCACGCCTATACGACGATAGCCGCAGACGTTGTCGCACGCTTCAAACGACTAGACGGATATGCGGTCTTTTTTCTCACGGGTACCGATGAACACGGACAAAAAGTTAAAGAGGCAGCGGAAAAATTAGAGGTCACCCCTCAGAAACATGTGGACAAGCTTCACCAGCGTTTTAAAGAATTGTGGTTAAAGTTTAATATTTCAAACAATGATTTCATACGTACCACGGAAGAACGTCATAAAGTTGTGGTGTGTAATATCCTCCAAACACTCTTTGATAGAGACGAGATTTATCGCGACAACTATGAAGGCTGGTATTGCACGCCATGCGAGAGATTCTGGACAGAAAAAGATTTACAGGAAGGCAATTGCCCGGAATGTCGGCGCAAAGTAGAAAAGATAAAAGAGCATAATTATTTTTTTCGTATGAGCAAGTATCAGGCATGGCTCATTGAAAAAATAAAAAATGATCCTCATTTCATCCTTCCTTTATCACGAAGGAATGAAGTTTTAGGTTTCCTAGAAAAACCTCTGGAAGATCTTTGCATCTCTCGCCCCAAGTCACGACTTCCCTGGGGAATTCCTCTGCCCTTCGATGAGGAATATGTAACTTACGTTTGGTTCGATGCACTCATAAACTATATCTCAGTCCACGGTTCTTTAGCTGAAATCAAAAACAGCAGTTACTGGCCCGCTAACCACAATATGGTGGGAAAAGATATTCTAACCACGCATGCGGTTTATTGGTCCACCATGTTGAAAGCAATCGGCTTAGAATTACCTAAAAATATTTTTGCCCACGGGTGGTGGACCGTGAATGGACAAAAGATGTCTAAATCTCTGCACAATGTGGTCGAACCCAATCAACTTGCGGATCAATTTGGGGTTGATGTAATACGTTATTTCCTTTTAAGAGAAGTCCCTTTTGGTCTTGATGGTGACTTCTCGCATAAAGCTTTGATCGGAAGGCTGAATAGTGACCTTGCAAATAACCTGGGCAACCTCCTAAACCGTACCGTGAACATGATGAAGAAATATTTTGATGGCAACATCCCAACTTCGGCAACTCAGGGAGATGAAGACCGTGCGCTAGAAAACAAAGCGCGGGAAGTGGTCGATGGAGTTCAAAAGCTATATGATGAACTTGCTTTTAACAAGATCCTGCAAAAAATATGGGAATTGGTAGACATTACCAACCAGTATATCGATAAGACCGGACCTTGGAATCTCTCAAAAACCGAAGAAGGAAAAGAAAGGTTGAAAACGGTTATGTATAACTCCGCAGAATCTTTACGCGTTCTTGGTGTTTTACTTTTCCCTTTCATGCCGAAAAGTTGCGAGTCGTTAATGCTACAACTAGGCATAGAAAAATCAATCGAAGAACAGGGGATGAGATCATTAGATAATTGGGGTAACCTATCCTCAGGTACAAAAACGCAAAAAGCTAAACAACTCTTTCCCAGGATTGAAGACAAACAGGCCGCAAAAATTCTTGCTGAATTGGAAAATCCAAAGAACGACAAGAAAGATGACTCAGGGAAAATCACCATCGATGAATTTATGAAAGTCGATCTACGTACAGGAAAAATTCTCGAGGCAGAAAAAGTAAAAAAATCTAAAAAGCTTATTCAGCTCAAAGTAGATATAGGAACGGAAACACGGCAAATTCTGGCAGGCATAGCTGAATGTTATGAGCCAGAAAATCTAATAGGGCGTACCGTGATTATTGTAGCTAATCTTAAACCTGCAAAATTGATGGGTATTGAATCTCAAGGTATGGTGCTTGCCGCAAGCAACGATGGAACCATCCTGCTTGCAGGATTCGACCAGGAACCTGGACAAGGAATACAAGTGCGATGATTATCGACACCCATGCACATATCGATGTTTCCGATTATGAGGAAGATCGCGAAGCTGTTATCGAACGAGCTCGTGAAGCAGGGGTCCAATATATGTTGAATATTGGTTGCGATGTTGAAAGTAGCTATCGATCGATGGAGCTTGCGGAGCAATTCGATTTTATTTATGCAACAGCGGGCATTCATCCGCACGATGTGAAATCTATAGGTAATGACACCTACTCCCATCTTCGTCAATTACTGGCTCACCCTAAAGTTGTTGCTCTAGGGGAAATTGGTCTTGATTACTTTAAAAATTATTCTCCTCAGGATTTGCAGCGCACGCATTTTCGTAATCAGGTTCAGTTGGCTCGCGACATGAATAAACCCATTGTTATCCACAGTAGAGATGCAAAAGAAGACATCATTTCTATTCTTTCGGAGTTTTACCCTAAAAATCCAACAGCGCATTCGGGAATCTTTCATTGTTTTTCAGGAGATCAGGAGTTGGCCGATGCCGCCTTAGAGATGGGGTTCTATATTTCCTTTTCCGGTTCGGTAACCTTTAAAAAAGCAGATGAACTGCGTGATGTCGCAAAAAATGTTCCTGCCGACCGTTTATTTGCAGAAACTGACTGCCCTTACCTCACACCTGTTCCGCATCGCGGTAAGCGCAATGAACCTGCATATGTAAATTTTACAATAGCAAAACTAGCAGAAATTCGTGGATTAAAAATCGAAGACGTAGAACGCACCATGGCTCTTAATTTTTTCGAATTGTTTGGCATTGGTGAACAAGCAAAAACAGGAACCGTCTCTTACAAAATTCGTAATTCACTTTATCTCAACCTAACACAACGTTGCACTGCCGATTGTGTGTTCTGCACCAGGCTCACCAAACCCGTTGTCCAGGGCTACAGCCTAAAACTAGACCGGGAACCCACTGCTAAGGAAGTCTGGGATTCAATCGATGATCCAAAAAATTATGACGAGGTTGTTTTTTGTGGGTTTGGCGAACCTACCCTCAGACTGGATGTCATTAAAGAGGTCTCTAAAAAGATCAAGGATTCCGGTGGACGAGTGAGACTCAATACCAACGGTCATGGAAACGTGATCAATAAGCGCAATATTTTACCTGAGCTATCAGGCCTAGTAGATGAAGTTTCTGTAAGTCTCAATGCTGATTCTTCTGAAGCATACGATGAGATCTGTAACCCCTTACCCAAGTTTCGAAATGGTATTTACGAAAAAATAAAAGAGTTTATTGAAGAAGCAAAAAAACATATCCCAGAAGTACAAGCTTCTATTGTCACGCACCAAAAAGATGTTGACGAGGTTCAATGCGAAACTATGGTCAAGGAAAATTTCGGAGTAAAATACAGAGCGCGAAGATACAACATAGTAGGTTAGCGAGACAATAAGTCCGAAGATAAAAAGGCAAGATCAACACACTATTACAGAAGGCACCAAGGAAGCTACTTATTATATTAACACTAAAATATAACAGAGATAATGGATGACAAAGGAATTTCAAATGATTCGAAAGAAAATAGTGGATCCTCTTCACAAAGAGGTCTCGGGTGGGTTTCACTGGGCGCAGTTCTGGCAGGATTAAGTGTCATGCTGGGTGCGTTTGGCGCACATTCATTGAAAGCACGTTTGACCGAGAAAAAGCTAGCAACGTTTCACACTGCAACCGATTATCTTGGTTATCATGCCCTGGCTCTAATTGCCATTGGCATCTTAATTTCAATTCTTAACGAAAAGATCGAACCAAAACTTCAAAGATCCACACGTTGGATAAGCTCAGGGATACTATTATTCAGTGGAAGCCTATACGTACTCACCTTCGATGGCCCACGTATTTTCGGACCTATTACTCCTTTAGGTGGTCTCTGTTTTATGATTGGGTGGTTGACTCTAGCTATCAGCCTACTAAAATACTCAAAGAACTCATAAAAAAGGTCTGGGTTGCTAATCCAAACCTTTTAAATTTTTTATTTTGGAAATTCGCTAGGAGCCTTCACATGCTGCCAACCTTCGCCTTCTAAAGTTCGAAGCATTGCGATAAGGTCTTTCTTTTCTGATGCTGTTAGCTCAAGAGGAATAATTTGGTTATCCAAAAATGGATTTTCCACAGTCCCTTTATTATAGTGTTCGACGACTTGTTCCAATGTTGCAAATCTTCCATCATGCATGTATGGAGCAGTCTTGGTAATCTCCCTAAGTGTCGGGGTTTTAAATGCTCCTATATCTTTTTCATTTTTGCTTACACGGTAACGCCCTAAATCTAAAGTATCAGAAGAATCCCAACCGATCCCTATATTGTGGAACTTTTCATCAGAAAAATTTGTTCCCATATGACAAAGATTGCATCTTGCTTTACCAAAAAATAATTTTTTACCTCTCTTTGCTGAATCTGAAACTGCATCTTGGTCGCCATCATAGTCAAAGCGATCAAAAGGGCTATTACCAGAAATCAGAGTCCTCTGAAATGAAGCAATAGCTCTTCCTACATTCTCTTTCGTTAAGTTATCTACTCCATAAATATCATTAAATAACTTTTTATAGCCTTGAATACTATTTATCTTAGCAATCAGTTCGTCATGACTTACAAACCCATGTTCAATGAGATTAGCAAATGGCCCTATTGATTGATCTTCCAAAGTAGCCGCACGGCCATCCCAGAATTGTGCTTTGCTAAAACCACGGTTTATAGCAGTTGGTGCACTTCTACCGCCTTGCAGATGGTGAATACCTGATGAAACCGGCTGCCCATCAGTAAAGGCCAATGCCGGAATATGACAACTTGCGCATGCAATCGTATTGTTAGCAGAAAGACGTTTATCGAAAAAAAGTAGTCGACCTAGTTCAACTTTTTCTTTAGTCATTGGGTTATCTTTAGGAACTTTAAAAGCTTCTTCATCAAGACCTAAAGGTATTTTCAATTCATAGGCTTCAACTTGGGGAACCAGCTTCACTCCACCGATTAAGAAAAAAAGACCAGTAAGCACCACTGGCATACCTATTTGCCATGTTTTTCTTTTTTTTATTTTCACAATTCTATCCTCCAAATGCTCCAAATGAGAAAACATTGTCGATTATTAAAGAAAGTTAGTCAGGTTATCCACTCAAACCGTAACCTGAAAGAGAAATTGTTATCATTATAATTTTTTAATGACAACTACCCATACCCCGCTTTTCTAAATACTTTTGATGATAATCTTCAGCAGGATAATATTTCGATGCAGTGGTAATTTCCGTAACGATAGGACTTGGAAATCGTTTGGCATTTTTTTCTTTAGACTGCTTTGCCGCCTTCTCCTGAGTAGGGTCATTATAATAAATTGCAGATCTATATTGTGTACCTATATCTGGCCCTTGCCTGTTTAATGTTGTTGGATCATGACAGCCCCAGAAGACATCAATTAACTCTTCGTAAGATACTGTCGAGGGGTCGAACTCAACCCACACAACCTCCGCATGCCCGGTATTACCCGTACAAACTTGCTCGTACGTCGGATTTTCGGTCGCGCCACCTGTATAACCTACCGAAGTTTTAGCAACGCCCTTAACCTTGCCAAAAGTTAGCTCCACACCCCAAAAACATCCTGCTCCAAAAATTGCTGTGGCCATAACCTTTCCTTAAAACCCTATAGGGTTTGTCCTGCAGAGAGTTTATAAAACCGAATACGAATAAACTTTACAAAAAACAACAATATTTTTCTGTAAAGATTCGGTAAAGAATTTTTAAAAGTACACCTTAATAATTAACAGCCCTTTGTATTACTGAATACAATTATTTAGTTAATTGATTGGATAGGAATACTTTTTAGCTTCTACTTGTTATTTCAATCAGGTGATATCCAAATTGAGTCTTAACTGGTCCATGTACCTCACCAACCGCATCATTGAACACAACGGTATCAAACTCGGGCACCATTTGACCTGGGCCGAACTCACCTAGGCCTCCACCTTCCCTCCCAGAGGGGCAATCAGAATGTTCTTTGGCCATCTCTCCAAAATCAGCACCTTCCTGAATTTTATTTTTTAAGTCCACACAAGCTTCTTCTGTCTTAACAAGAATATGTCGAGCACTTGCTCTAGCCATTGATTCTTCCTTTCTTCTTTAAGGGTACGTTGTAAAATTTAAAGTAGAGGCCTAATATTAATAACCCCATTAATAATAAAACTGAAAAATGTGGTAAATATTTAACCGAATACCAAGACGGAGAAAATTGAATCACTCCTTTTATCTCTCTGGAATAATGTTTTAACATTTCCCCATATTCTACCATCAGGCGAACGGGAAAACGATCCTCATCGAAATTGGAGTTTCGCTGAACCGTCACCTCAAAAGTTTTTTTCTCGTCACCTCTTAAAGTAAACCCCATAATTCCATTAAAGTTTACCGCAACCATTCCTGGCGGAAGTAACAACATCATTCTAATATTTTTTAAAGAATTAGATTGATTCTTTAAAAATATTTTTAAAACAGACGTTGCTGATCCACCTGAGGAATCAATACCACCAACCACTTCCGATTGCAGTAGCTCTTTAAAATAAAAAGAGTCCGTATGCAAAACCGTTTTAGTATCACCTGCTGCAAGTTGGTTTTTATAGTTCACCATTGCGGTAATGGGATAATTACCAACCCTAAGAACCGGCGGGTGCTTGTCATTTTCAAGGGTAATGCTCTGCCCAGGACGAAGTTCGCGAATTGTGGTCATCATAGACATTGAATGGTGAAAATGAAACATGGGATGGATATGAAAAAGGGCTTTCGAGCTGTTATTTTTCAACGTTAATGCCAAGGCTACTTGGCCTTTTTCGTTCACATCACTATCTATGGACAAATCAATTGGCTGACCCAAAACTTGACTCGGAATTAGAAGGAATGTCAACAAAACAAGGAAAAAACGCATCAAAAACCTAACAATATATTAGAGATTAATAAACAATTATTCTAATTCAAAAGACCATATAGGGCAATAAAATGATAGCTATTATTAATCGGACTTGGAAGTGAAAAGTTGATATCATTAAACTAAGCGTATTAACTTTTTGGAGGAATTTTTATGGATTTTCTTTTGACCTTTTTTGTCTTACTCGGATTGCTGTTATTCAGTATGGTAAAGGTATTGAGGGAATATGAAAGAGGTGTTGTGTTTCTATTAGGAAGGTTCTGGAAAGTCAAAGGCCCTGGTTTGATTATTGTTATTCCGGTAATACAATCCATAGTCAAGGTGAGCTTGCGAACGGTTGTAATGGATGTTCCTCCCCAAGACATCATTACTAAAGATAACGTGACTGTAAAAGTCAATGCAGTAATCTACTTTCGTGTTGTGGATTCCCAGAAAGCTATCATTGAGGTTGAAGATTTTCTTTATGCTACTTCTCAACTGGCGCAAACCACATTGCGGAGCATATTAGGCCAAAGCAATCTCGATGATCTCCTTTCAAACCGTGAAGAAATCAATGCTCACTTACAAAAAGTGATTGACGAGCAAACCGAGCCTTGGGGTGTGAAGGTAGCTAATGTAGAAGTAAAAAATGTAGATCTCCCTCAAGAAATGCAAAGAGCTTTAGCAAAACAGGCAGAGGCAGAGCGGGAACGACGGGCAAAAGTCATTAATGCCCAAGGAGAATTTGAAGCAGCCCAAAAAACTTGTGACGCAGCAGATCTTATTGGAGCCCACCCACCAGCTTTACAACTTAGATTTTTTCAGACTTTATTGGACCTCTCAAATGGTGACGGAGCACATACTTACATTCCCATTCCACTAGAACTGTTTGACTCAATAAGAAATAAAGGAGGAGATAAAACTCCAAATTCGTAACAAAATTTCCTGTTATTTTAATATATTTTTTTAATTATATTTTTTCATGAATGAACTTTTTCAAATAGAGCATTTTTTAAATCGCATTCAAAAAAACTGGAACCGAATGCTTTTTATTTTAGGAGCTTATTTAATTCTTACTGTCGCTACAGGAATCGTCCTAGCCACAGGACTATTTTATTATCTTCAACCATCAGATATCAGTTATATCGCACCCGTCCTACTATTATTAATTTTGGGGAAATATTTATTCTCCATACTGAAATCTAACTCACTAAAAACGATTAATCGGGAAAAGGCGGCTTTACTCTCTGAGAAAAAGTACCCCGAATTAAATAATTCTCTTATTAACTCGACACAACTAGGAGAATTTGTTGAAGATCCCGATCGAGAAAAAGTATTTTCATCTGCAATGATTCGCGAACTTATAGCCCGAACCAACAGGCAAGTGAAAACACTCAATGCGGACGAGATTATAGAAACTGGAAAAACGGTACCCGCAAGGAATTTACTCTTAGCTACCCTGGCAGTAGGTATTTCTGCAACTCTATTATTGCCAAATTTCTGGCAACAGGCTTTAACAAAGAGTAAAGGATACGCCGACACCAACCTTAAAGAATCGGCAAATAAAAAAGTTAAAGGGTCAAAAGAATCAAAACCTGAAATCATTTTTAAAATTAGTAACATTGGAATAACGCTCAACTATCCAGATTACACCCATTTACCTTCTAAAGTTATTAAACCCTCCGATGGCTCGGTTACTTCTCTACCTGGAACTGAAGTTGTTATAGAAGCAAGTAGTGATCAGGAGTTTCAGGAAGCGAGCCTGACGATTAATGCCAAAAACTCATTCTTAATGGAGCCTAAAAAAGGCGCATCATTTTTAGGCTCATTTATGGTTCGCGAAAAAGGATTCTACCAGTTCAAGTTAAAGAGTCTTTCTGGAACACATGTTCTTTTACCAAACAAATATCCCATCCAACTCGAGAAAGATAAAACACCACAAGTCCGGTTACTCCCATCAAACCCCAAGCCCGTCTATTACGACTCTGATAAAATCCAAGTATTCTATGAAGGAAGTGATGATTTCGGCATTAAAAGTATCGAGCTTGTTGCCTTGGTAGATGGGAATTTAATAAGAAAAAAAATTAAGAGCTTCAAAGGCGATGAAAAAGAAACACAAGGAAAACATGACTGGAATCTTGCGCAAGAACAGTTTAAACCCGGACAAGAAATTCAATACTATTTGGAAATTACAGACAACAATAATATTACTGGCCCAAATAAAGGCCAATCTGAAACAATCCGTTTTACTATTTTTGATTCCCACGAGGAGCAGGAAAACCTCGTGCGACTTCAGGATGAGCTTACAGAAAAAATGATAGCCTTATTGGCCAATGGGCTGGTAGAAGATAATATTCTTAAAACCACTGCAAAGGATGCCTTATATGGGAAAAATATACTTACCACCAATGCCGATGCCTTAATCGAGATCATTGGACTAGCACAACATATAAAAAACAAGGCAGAAGATTTTGGCGGTTTTCCACAAACTTATTTAACACTATTAAAAAATATCATTTCTGGTTTAACAGCAATTCGCAAGGACAAAATTGACACGATCGATAAAATCCAGGGAACGTTGATGAAACCAACCCCTGTGGGTTATAGCTCATTTCCTATAGAAATTTTGAATGATCGGATGGTAAGCCATTTAGAACAAGATATTCTTTACTTGATCAAAATCACGAATCGCCAAAAAATGAATCAGGTTATGGATCTTGAAAGTCAATTGTCAGAATTAACTGAATCACTTAAAGAAGAATTTGAAAATTTAAAGAACAAAAACTCTCCTTTGAATTCGAATCAGTTGAAATCCAAACTCAACCAAATCCAAAAAACATTACAAAAATTATTAGATAAATTATCCCAGCAAAACCAGTCCCTTCCAGATGAGTTTCTGAATTCCAAGTCCTATAAAAGTATGAATCTCGATGAGATGATGAGTTCAATTAAAAAGATCCAAGAACTCGCTAATAAAGGCAAGATGGATGATGCTATGAAACAACTGGAAAAAATGGCAGAAGATTTGAGAAACTTCGCGGAACAGTTAAATCAAGCTGACTCTTCCATGGACGAAATGGTTGACACGCAATTGATGGAGAAATTGGACCAATCCATGAACGAATTAGAAAACATGGAAAAAAAACAACGCAAAATAATTAATGAAACATCCAAAATAAATCAAGAACTACGAAAAAAGCAATCCAGAAAATTCGAATCAATGATTCAAAATATTTTTGAAGAGTTAAAGAAAGATGTAAATACCATTCGTACTATTTTGGCTGATGATAAAAAATTTCTAAATGATCATTCGGTCATGAAAAAAACAAGCAAACTCCTTGAAAAAGAATCTACCCTTAATAAGAAAATACAATCCCTAGGACAAAAAACCCTAGACTCTAGCCTTAAAGAGAGTCTGGCAGAAAATTTTGCTAATCTAAATGATCGTCGTCGCCAACTTTCTAAAACACTTTTCGAATTAAACAGCCTTAGAACACAGGGGTTTCAAGAGTTCAAAGAAAAACTTCCTAATCTGCAAAAAAAATACGACTCCTTAAAAAAATTAACCGAGTTAAACGATTTAAATGAATTTAATTTACTTTTCAAAAACACCTATCCGGAAGTATTCCGGTGGCAAGGAAGTCTAAGAACATCTAGAAACCTGTTAGAAGATATTGAAGGAAAAATTGTTGGGGATTTAAAGGAGGTGACTCGTTTGAATGGTGAAATTTCTAAAAAACTTGGTTCTCTCAAGCGATCGATCGAAGCTAGCAACGAAACTTTCCTGTCAAAAGAGGCTCAAAAACAATTACAAAAAATGTCCAAGCAAGAAAAAAATATGCGCAGGAAGGCTGAAAAGATGAAAAAGCAATTTCAAGAAATGAATCAAAAAAACCCGCTCCTCCCTCCTTCTCTTGCTCAAAATATGCAAATGGCAGAAAGAAACCTTAAGCAAGCTGAATCCCGACTACTTGAGAACCAGGTACAAAGGAGTATTGAATCTGAAAACAAGGCTATGAAATCGATTCAAGATACTCAAGCAATGCTCAAGCAAATGAAAAGCTCAGGATCAAGAATGTCAAGGCAGGGCAAACAGAAAAATCAAACTCGTCTTGGTTTAGGAAGCCGCAGGGACTCACGACGTGGCGGTGCAGTTAGAATGCAAAAAGAAAAAGTTCTTTTACCCTCTGAAGATCAATACAAAGTGCCCAGTGAGTTTCGAGAGGAAATTCTAGATGCCATGAAGAAACAAACCCCAAAGAATTATGAACAATTAGTAAACGAGTACTACCGGGAACTGGTTCAATGAAAAAACAAATTAAATTCGCATTTATTTCTCTACTGATATCCTGGCATTTTGTTATTCCAGAGACTTCCTATTCTGGACAATCCCTGACACAAAAAGTTTTCACCGGTTATGAACTCGCACAAGACTGGGACCTGATTTCTGCAGAAAAACTATCCAATACCTTGCTCAAGGAGCATCCTGAGTCCGGTGACGTTCATTTTCTTAGAGCCCGTATTGAATTTTTGAAAGGAAATTATGAGCGTTCTTGGGAAATTCTTCAAAAGGTAAGCGGTAATTTTAAGGAAATCGCTGATTTCAAAAAGCTAGTGAATGCCACTCGCCAAGCAGCAAAAAATTTTATCACTCATGAAACAGAGCATTTTATTATCCGCTACGAAGAGGGACCGGATGAAGTGCTTCTTTTATACGCAAAGGAAGTGCTAGAAAAATCTTACCGCGTATTGGGAGAAATTCTCGAGTATTACCCTCAGGATAAAATACTCATAGAAATTTATCCCGACCGGGAACCATTTTCTAAGATCTCTCCCCTTACCTTGCAGGATATTCTAACATCAGGGACTGTTGCTCTTTGTAAATATAATCGCATTATGGCGATCTCTCCCGGATCACTAGTTCGGGGTTATAACTGGATGGACACACTGAGCCACGAATTTGTGCACTATCTTCTCACCAAAAAAAGTCGAAACCGTCTACCCCTTTGGGTGCACGAGGGAATAGCAAAAATGCTTGAGAAAAGATGGCGCAATGACCCAAAATATATGTCTCCTATTATGGAAACCATACTGTCAGGCGCACTAAAAAATAACTATAGAGTAGAATTAAAAGATATGATGCCTTCCCTGGCAAAATTAAAAACAGCTAAAGATGTCCAACTCGCTTACGCAGAGGTATCTACCATGATGGAATACCTTGCCGAAAAGAAGGGAATCAAAATTTTCTCGAGGTTACTCGAGGATCTCGCCATAGGAAAAACTTTTGAGGACAGTTTTCTTGCAAGAGTTGGAACGAACCAGAGCAGCTTTCAAAACAAATGGGAAACATGGGCTAAAAAGAAAGAATTAAAATATATTCCCGGAGTCACTGCTTTGAATAAAGAGTTTAAGAGCAAAAACGAATTAGAGCCTGAAAAAGATTTTAAAGGAATGAGCACAAAGCGAGCTCGAGACTTGACCTTTTTGGGTGATATCCTAAAGTCACGCGACCATTATATGGCTGCCATCCTTGAATACCGAAAAGCCAAAAAAGAATCGAAAACGCATTCACCAATTTTATTCAACAAACTTGCGAGCACCTATATTCAAACACGAAAATACAATGAAGCAGAATTAATATTAAAAGAAAGCCTGGAGTATTATCCAGATTTTCATACTACACTCTCGAACTTGGGTGAACTTTATTTTATTAGTGAGAGGTATGGTGCTGCACAAAAATATCTGGAAAAAGCAGTACTAATCAACCCCTTCAATCCGTTCATCCATACAAGATTGATAGATTTATATGACCGTATGAAAATGCCCGAAAAAAAGAAATTACAAACCAAGCTGTTCAGCTTTATAGATTGAGGTTTTCTGAATGGAAGATTTAGAACTAGCGCAAGAACTACTTAACGCTAAAAAAAATGTTGTTACTGAAATTCAAAAGGTAATTATCGGTCAAGATGAGGTAATCGAAAACCTATTAACCGCACTGTTTTCAAACGGACATTGTCTTTTTGTTGGAGTCCCGGGACTTGCCAAAACCCTATTGGTCAGCACATTAGCCCAAGTACTAAACCTAGGGTTTAGCCGAATCCAATTTACTCCCGACCTGATGCCATCTGATATAACAGGAACCGACATCCTGCATGAAGACTCAGTATCCGGAAAAAGATCCTTTCAATTCATAAAAGGTCCTGTTTTTTCTAATATAATTTTAGCTGATGAAATCAATAGAACACCGCCAAAAACACAAGCCGCTCTCCTCCAGGCAATGCAAGAAAAACAAGTAACCGTTGGCAGCAATACCTACCCACTTCCTGCACCCTTTCTGGTTTTTGCAACGCAAAACCCCATTGAGCATGAAGGAACCTATCCCCTACCGGAAGCTCAGTTGGATCGTTTTATGTTCATTATTAATGTTGCGTACCCAAAAAAAGAAGAAGAAATAAAAATAGCCCTTTCTACCACTTCTGGGCAGTTAACGAATTTAAAGCCTATTTTAAAGGCAGACGAAGTTTTAAAATTTCAAGATCTAGTACCACGCGTACCAGTTTCTGAACATGTTGCTCGTTATGCAGTTGAGTTAGTTCAGAATACTCGGCCTCAACAAAATGGGAGCGCACCTGATTTCGTCAAAGAATGGATTGATTGGGGAGCTGGTCCGCGGGCATCTCAATATCTTATTTTAGGAGCTAAAGCCAAGGCCCTGATGGATAACCGAGTTGCAATTACTATTGAAGATGTTAAATCCGTTTCACGCCAGGTTCTGGAACATCGGATCATCTTAAACTTCAAAGCAGAAGCAGAAAGCATTAAAGTAAAAGATGTGATTGAGAAACTTTTGGAAACTATTAAGACTTAAACCCTAAGTAGATTTAACAACAAGCTTTGCTATTTATTTTTATATAGATTGCCCACACGGAAATCCCCTCTATCTGCCTGATCAATACTTGTTTGACGAGTATCTTCGTCATCGAGCTTGCCCAGGGCTTCGGATACTTCTGCCTGGTAGTTTTTTACTTTCTGATAAAGCGGATGCTTGATATCCAACTTCAGGTTAGTCAGAGCGGCGGTGAACTCGCCAGTACCATCTGGTGTCAGCTTACAAACCAACTCGCCAGAATTATCATCTCGATATATGTCGGTTACTTCTAGGGGAGTTTTATTTTTTACTTGAAAACCCGTTTCACGTAATAGCGTCAACACCACACCACGTCCATAGACCCTTAGAGGCAAACATTTTAATAATTCTTCTAATAAAGCCTGCGCACTCAAATAACTATCTCCTAGTTTTAGAAAAATATAATTATAAACAAAGTAAAAAATAACTCCAAATAAACCCTTATGAATAAAAATATTCATTTTGACACTACATACAACCATAATTGTTTAAAGGTCTTTCCCAGTTTTCCGAAAAATAATATAGGAGTTCGGTTAAAAATTTAGGAAATCAGCTATATGCCAGACCTCAAAGATCATCAATGCTTTAAAAAATTATCACATATAAGCCGTCAAAATTTTGTAATACCTTGACAAAGGTCAATAAATTCATTAACTTAGAGGTAGAAAACTTGAGGGTAACCCGAGCCCGTGAATAAATTTTTTCCAGCGATCAATTTAATTCTAGTCCTCACTATCACTGCTATAGGCATCATGTCAGTTCGAATTTGGACACATCCCCCTTTTCCAAATAGGGTGGACGGTACTTCATTAGTGGCATCGCCAAAAGCCCTGAAGAACTTAGAAGTTACAAGGCCTAATTACAATGCGAAAACAGTATCCCAGGTAATTCAGGCAAATATTTTCCGTCAAGAACGGAGGGAATATATTCCCCCCGTTCTTTCTACCCGGCCAATTGCACCTACAGCCGGCAAAACTGCTTTACCACCACCCAATCTAATTTTAAAAGGGATTTTAATGCTGGGAGGCACAAAAATTGCTATTTTGCAAGGTAGCTATTGGTTAAATAAAGCTAATAAGCCTATACAACAAAAGATTAAGAAAAAAGGCTACTCCATAGGACAAATTGTTGGGAATTTTGAATTGACAGAAATAGATAAAACCAGTGTGACCCTCGATAACAAAAAAGGTCAAGTGGTACGGTTGCGATTGACAAACCGCTCACCTGAAAAGGCTATTCAGCGTGCGGGCACTGCTTTATTTCAAAAAAAGAAGAAAAATGATCCTATAAGAGCATCTGCTTTAGTGGATTCTTATCGAATTTCAGGAACAAGAACATTTGCTGCATCGCCTAAAGACTCGGCTACTTCTCATATTTCAGGAAAATAATACTATGTTGAAAAAAGTAAATCCGGTTGAACGAATTTTGCTTAGGCATGAAAAAATTTCAGAAAAAGTTTTAAAAGAAATTAAAAACAACAACCTGCATTCCGGAAACTATATGGGAAAAACTCTGGTAGATCATGGCTATATACATACTCAAACCCTACTGGAAACTCTTAGCACCGAATTAGGCTTGCCTTATATCAAAAAAGATCAATATCCTAACTCTGGACTACCAGTTGAAGGTCTTTCCATTTCTGAGGCTTTTTTGCGAGAAAAAATTATCTTCCCCCTGCAACTCAAAGAGAACAACTTGATTGTTGCCGTATTCGACCCCTTTGATCTTTACACTATCGAAGATTTAAAAGTATCACTTGGAAAGAATATCCGGGTCGTCTTAAGCAGCGAGCAGGATATTTTGGAATCTATAGAGTTGCACTATGGAAAAGGAGGCGGCTCGGCAATGGACCGCATGGTCGGTAATATCAATGACGATGATCTGCATGGTCTAGATTCCATGGATGAAAATACTGAACACATACGGGATATGGCTTCCGAAGCTCCAGTCATTAAACTGGTGAATCATATAATCAGTGAAGCTATTGAATCACGAGCTAGTGATATTCATTTTGAACCTTTCGCCGATGAGCTTCTTTTAAGATATCGAATTGATGGTATTCTTCATGAGTTCGATTCGCCTCCAAAGCGTTTAAGCTCTGCCATTACTACCCGCATAAAAATCATGGCAAAGATGGATATTTCTGAACGCCGATTACCACAGGATGGAAGAATAAAATTAAAAATATTAGGTAAAGATATCGATATGCGTGTATCCACATTGCCTACCCTGCATGGTGAAAGCGTGGTCATGAGGATACTCGACCGAGGGAATCTCTTATTAGATCTAAGTCAAATGGGTTTCCCTAAAAAAGTTCACGAAGAACTTGAAGCATTAATTCTCAAACCTTACGGAAAACTATTAGTAACTGGTCCTACAGGTAGCGGAAAAACAACAACGCTTTATGCAGCTTTGAGCAAGATCAACACCCCAAATAAAAAAATAATTACTGTTGAAGACCCAGTGGAATATCAAATGCGCGGCATCAATCAGATACATGTAAAACCTCAGATTGGGCTCAACTTCGCCAGTGGATTACGGTCTATAGTGAGACAGGACCCAGATGTAATAATGGTTGGAGAAATTCGTGACCCGGAAACGGCTGAGATTTCTATTCAAGCCGCTTTAACAGGACATTTAGTTTTTAGCACAGTTCATACAAATGATGCTGCAGGTGCAATTACAAGATTGCTCGACATGGGTATTGAAAATTTTCTTATTTCTTCAGCATTGTTAGGTGTGCTTGCGCAAAGATTGGTAAGGGTTATTTGCCCTGATTGTAAAGAGGAAAAACCTTTAGCACCAGCACTTCGCGCAGAGATGGGACATCTTGGGAAAGAAGATATTAAAGTTTATCACGGTAAAGGTTGTAAAGCATGTAGCCAAACAGGATTTCGAGGTAGATGCGGAGTTTATGAATTATTGGTCATTGATGACAACATCCGAGAGTTGATATTAAAAAAATCCACAGCACAAATTATTCGTGATCAAGCACGTCAAAAAGGAATGACAACTTTAAGGGAAGATGGCTGGGATAAAGTAGTAAAAGGTATAACTACTGTTGAAGAAATTCTTCGTGTCACCCAGAATGATCGAATCTGACAGCACAGGCTAAGAATTCAAAAAGGCAAACCATGACGGTTTACTCATACAAAGCTACGGATCAAAACGGCAAATATGTAGAAGGTGATATTAACGCACCTGATTATAAAGACGCGATTCAGCAAATCCGTAAGTTGAATTATTTTCCGGTAAAAGTCTCGGAAGGAAAACAATTTTCAAAGCTTTCTTCTCTTATAGGTTTCTCCTTTCCCGACTTGCGCTCTGCGATCGCCACTCAAGAACTTCTGGCCGTTACTCAACAACTTTCTACCCTGATAGATTCTGGGTTAACTCTAGATGATGCACTCGCAACCTTAATCAAAGTGGCTGAAACAGAAAAAATCAAGGTAATATTTTCTGACATTCGAAAGAAGGTGCATGCGGGCAGTGCTTTCGCCGATGCGCTAGCAGAGCATCCAAAAATCTTTTCAAATCTTTATGTCAACATGATCCGGGCAGGTGAGGCTGGAGGAATTTTAAGTGAATCTCTTTCAAGGCTTTCTTTGTTTATGGAAAAGTCTGTTGAATTGAAAAATAACATTCGATCGGCAATGGTTTATCCTGCTATTCTTACATTTATTGGTGGCACAGCTGTTATAATTCTAATTACTTTTGTAATACCACAATTTTCAAAGTTATTTGAAGAAATGGGTGCGGCACTGCCTCTACCCACCCAAATTATGCTAGGCATAAGTTCCTTAATAATAAATTACTGGCCCGTATTAATTCTAGGAACAGTTGGTTTCTTCTCTGCCATCAGCTTTTACATACAAACAAACAAAGGACGACTAAAGTGGGATGGCATACTCTTAAAGCTTCCCCTCTTCGGACCGCTGATCCGCAAAATTGAAATATCCAGATTTAGTTTGACTATGGCGACCTTACTTAAAAGTGGAGTTCCTATCCTACAGACAATGGAAATTGTTCAATCTATCTTAATCAATCGAGTTATAGCAGACTCCGTAATACCCTTAAAGCAAGCCTTAAAAAGAGGGAAAGGTCTTTCCGGGCCACTTCAAGAGGCAGGAGTTTTTCCTCCTATGGCGGTACATATGATTACTGTTGGGGAAACCTCAGGTGCTTTGGATGAAATGTTGATAAAAGTCGCTAAAACCTACGATAAGGAAGTAGAACAATCTATCAAACAATTAATTTCTCTTATCGAGCCAATGATGATTTTAATTATGGCTGTGATCATTGGGTTTATTGTTGTATCCATGCTGCTTGCAATTTTTAGCGCTAACGATATAAGTTTTTAAAAAATCCTTAGATTCAAAACCAAGGAATATTATGAAGTATGAATTTAAAAAGCCCAAAAATTTTGGTACTGAAGGTTTTACCTTAATAGAACTCATGGTAGTTATGGTTATCATCGGACTGCTGGCCGCAACCGTGGTACCCAAATTCTTCGGTCAAGTTGACAAGGCAATGCAACAAGACGCACAAGCGCAAATCGAACTTCTTGGCCAAGCCCTCGATCTTTATCGTTTGGAAACACACAAATATCCGACTAGTGATGTTGGCCTGAACGCTATTAAACCTTATTTGAAAAAGAATATCCCAAAAGATCCTTGGGGAAATGACTATGTCTACGAGTCCCCCGGAAAAGAAGGACGTGATTACGATTTATATTCGTTTGGTGGAGACAATTCGGAAGGAGGAGAAGGAACTGACATGGACATTGTCAGTTGGAAAAACTTTGAATAAACCGCGTATCTCGGGAAATAAAGGCTTCAGTTTATTGGAACTGATTCTTGTTCTGTTTTTAATGGGACTAATTATGGGTCTCGCTCTACCTTTTGTAGTTAAAACACTTGACCACGTCAAACTCCAATCGGAAGCCAGGCGAATCGCATCCGCTATACAATTTGCTCGTAGTGAAGCCATTAGCAAAAAAATATTATTTACCTTTAATGCCAACATTGACCAAAATAAATACTGGCTAGCAATTCCACAACAAAAAAAAGTTATTCAGTCAAAAATACTTGATGATTCAGTACGAATAAGAGATTACAAGCATGCAGAAAAAACTTTGACAGACGGAGTTTTTATTATCAATTTTTATCCGCTCGGCAACTCCAGCGCGGGAACCATCCACCTTCAGTCATCCATAGACGAAAGTGAAACAACTGTTTATGCCATCACTATCAACCCTATTACAGGAAAACCTAAAATTAAACGTTTTGAGGAATGATCGGGGTTTCTCTCTTCTAGAGGTCATTGTAGCCCTGCTAATAATGGCTGGTGGCTTTTTAGCAGTGGTCAACCTATTCTCAGGAAGTGTGCGTTCTGTAAATCTTTCAAGCCAATACCTCAAAGCTGTAACACTAGCAAACTCAAAAATGAACGAACTGGAAATTGAAAATTTTTTTGTGGATGACAAATCCGGGAGATTTGAAAATGAAGAAAGTTATCGCTGGGAACTCGATATAGAGCCATACGATTCCAGCTTAAATGATGAAAGTTCAGGAATTCAATTGCAAAATATATTATTGAAAGTGTTTTGGAACGATAACGGAAAACCCAGAAAGTTAGAATTGGCAACCCTGCGACTAGATGGCCAGACCTATCCAATGGCTGATACAAAATTAAAACAACTTTTTAGAGGAGGTGCGGTTAACATCAGAACAGATGGTCAAGAGGAAACTACTACACCCGAATCTACACTTTCTTCAACAAGTAGTAATATCTCTGGTTCTATTACATCAAAAGTCAGCGGCTCAACAACTCAGCATCTTTCAGGAAATTGATGAAAAATATTATTTCAAAAAATCAAGCCGGGTTCACTTTAATTGAACTTATTGTATCTTTGTCGATCGTTGCAATTATTATTGCTCTTGGACTTGGTGGAGTTCGCCTGGGAATTACTGCGCGCGATGTTGGGGAACACAAAGTTGATACTTTTCAGCGTCTGCGTATCATCACAGAACAGCTCACCCAAAAACTGCAGTCGACTTATCCTGTTTTTGTGGCCCAAAAAGATGGGGTACCTTTAGAACAAGGCCCTACTTCTTCTCAGAGAATTATGGCGTTTGAAGGAGAGTCCGACTCTTTACATTTTGTTACATTTGCTTCCCCTATTACGGCTACCGGCCAAGACTCTTTAATCCATGAAGTAAAGTTCTATATAGGCAAACACCCTGAAACTGAGAAACAGGGCATCATTCTTATGGAGAAAGAAATTTCAGGGGGGGATATATTTGCCCGCATAAATACTAATGAAGAAAATACACGTTATTTTTTACTTTCCGAAAATGTAAGCCAAATGAAGTTTCGTTATTATCAAGTAAAAAAACTCCAACCCCAGAAAATCAAAGAGGTTGATAGCCCTACCCACACAGGAAATTGGATAAATAGAGTTGTCATGAATCCATTTAAAGTAACTCAAGAAACACCAACTAATCCCAATCTTGAATTTGAAAAAGTAAACAAAATTTCCCTGCCTAGAGCAGTGGAAATAACCATTGGGATAACTCCAAAAGGTAGCAAAAAAAAGGGTGATTTGCCCTCGGAACCAAAAACGTTTTTTTCACCACCTATCGTTGTTTTACTCAACTCTGGAATGGAAATTGCAGTTCCTGCAAATAAGGAAGAAAATGATAAAAAAGTATAAAAGCAACGAAAAAGGTATAGCTCTGATGGCCGTTCTATGGGTTCTGGTGATACTGATCGCTTTGGCCACCGAATTTGCATATTCCATGAAAATGGAGGTTAACACCACTAGAAACTACAAGGAAAATGCAGAAAGCTATTATTTATCGAAAGCAGGCATTAATTTAGCTCTGGCAGAGCTTTTTAAGGCTGCTCGTTTCCATTCGATACATGAAGAGCATGGCTGGGTAATAGGGAATATTTTGCCTGTGTCAACAGAAACCCAGTTACCTTTTACAACCACAACCCAGGATAGAAACGAGCAAAAAATAATAATTCAAGATTTTGACATCGTCAATAGAACGAACATCGAATTGAAGAATGGGACCGTCACTTATACGATTCAAGATGAAAACGGAAAAATTTCTATCAATTCTGCGAATAAAAATACTTTGAATAAACTTCTCGAATTTTCAGGGGTAGAAGACAAAATTGAACAAAATACAATTTCAGATTCAATATTAGATTGGATTGATGCAGATAAAAATCATAGGCTCAATGGGGCGGAGGATGACTATTATAGGAAACAAAATCCCCCCTATTTTACTAAGAATGGGAAAATTGAAACCTTTGATGAGCTTTTGAAGATCCATGGAATGACAAAAGAAATCCTTTACGGGTCTAAAGATAAAGTTGATGAAGATAAAAAATATAAAGGTATTATCAATCACCTAACCATTTATAAAATTCCAACGGTAAATCCAAATACAGCTAGCAAAGAAGTATTGGATGTTTTATTCGAACCCGAACAGGTTAATACAATTTTGAAAAATATTTACTCAAAAGGATTTCATTCCAACACCCTGTCAAATTTTTTTAGGATTAAATCGACAGGGAAAATAACAGGTAGCAGCACAGAACATAGTGTTGAAGTAGTAGTAGAAAAAAGCGTCACAGACGGAAAACCAAAAATGGTAATCCACTATTGGAACGATAACGCATTAAGCTCATGAAATCTGTTTTCATAGAAAAATCTTTAGGGCTGGATATTCGCGAAGATTCTGTTGCCCTAACACTTATCGGCAAAAAGTTTCGTAATACTGCAATAATGGCAGGCGAATTCATAGATTTAAAATTGCTGACAGGTAAGGACGAAAAAGCAGAAAAGCATTTTTTAAATGAGATCAATAAATTCTTGATCGAGCATGATGCATGGTCCGAATCAGTTGTAGTGAGCTTACCAAGAAGCCTTGCAATATTCAAAACTTTTGAATTGCCTGCGCCAAATATAAAAGCTGTATATTCGATGATAGAGTTTGAATTGGAAAGACATTTTCCATCTGGGCTGGAGGAATTTTATTATACCTATCACCTAACAAAAAAATCCAAAAACACCTTTCATATTGCTTTAGTAGCTATAAAAAAAGAAATCGCCAGCTATTATCTAAACCTCATTGGACAGCTTAATTTAAAAACAACCATCTTGGATACCTCAACCTTTTCTAATGCTAATCTTGCTCTTCCCTTGCAATCGAAATACTCTGTTTTAACCGCATTGATTGATATCAGTCCAAGCGCCATAGAAGTTGTCTTAATAAAAAAGGGAGTCATAGAGTATTCTCGAAATAGCACATGGGAAAGCAAAGAGATAAAGAATGCCTATACAGGTCAAAAAAACTCTTCTAAAGAACTGGACAGGCTTATTAATACTATGTCCACTCATATAATTAAAGAATTAGAGCAAGCACTTTCTTCTTGCATTAATGTAGAAGAAAGTGAATCCATAGATCACATATTTATAGTAGGGGGTGGATCACTCGCAGCTCAACTCTCAATACATCTTCAAAAACAAACAAAGATTACAACACAAGTTTTAAGTATCCCAAATTCGACTTCTTTAAACGCGCCCAAATCTTTTTCAAAAAATTATATGATGACAGCATTAAGCCTTGCTTCAAGGGAAATCAAAAAACAAAATATCAAAATAAACTTATTACCCACAAACCTAAAATCCAATAGAAAAAATTTAAATCTCAAAACATCATTAGCTTTAGCCGCAACAGTATTAGTTTTTCTAGGATTTTGGATTGGCAGTCAAATCCATTCAAAGAAAAAAACACTGGCATCTTTAGACAGCCAGCTACAAGAAATAAAAGATGAGGTTTCAAATCTTGAAAAAATTGATTTAGAATATATATCAATACAGAAGTATGTAGACATCTTTAACATTATTGACAATCAACACCCTGCCAAACTTCCACTTCTTGGAGGATTAAGTCAATCACTACCAAAAGATACATGGTTAACAAATATAAAATTTCAAAAGGGTGAAATTGAAATAAAAGGGTTTTCACCTTCGGCTTCAAAATTAATTCCTTTAATTGAAAAATCACCTCGTTTCAAAAAAACAGGTTTTGTGGGCTCAATAATTAAGGAGCCAATGGGGGAAAAATTTACTATTCGCGCAAAATTGGAACCCAACTTATGACGATCAAAATAGGACAAAGAGATAAAAATTTTTTGGTCGGTGGTGCAATTTTTTTGACCTGCTATCTTTTATTCTTATTTGTCGCACAACCAGCATATGAAAACCAAGCTAATATCAATAGAAGAATTAAAGACAAAATAAATTTCATTGAAAAGTATTATAAGGTTTTAAATCAAACCTCATACTACCAGGCAAAAGAAGTTGAAAATGAAAATATCAAATCAATTCTTCAAAAAAAGTTTTTAGCAGAAAAAGAACCAGGACTTGCCGCTGCCGCGCTTCAAAAGCTACTGCAGGGATTCTCTAAAGGTCTAGTAAGCATAAAGAAAACACGGGTGGAAAAACCGAAGTTCATCTCTGGGATACTTGCAATTCCAATAGAGATCACCGTTCGCTCAAACTTAAGAAGCCTGGCATTATTTTTAATGCGAATTGAAAACCATCAAAAATTTTTAATCGTGGAAGAGTTTAGATCCAAAAGAACAAACAAGCAGGAACCAGAAGATCTTCAAACACGCTTGCTTGTCACAGGGTTTATCAAAGAACTTGAATCAAAAACTGGAAAACCAATATGAAAAAAAATACTCTTATTACGATTCTGATATTTCTGTCTTTAGCTTTTTCGGGATGTAGCTTTAATAAAAAATCAACTATGGAGCAATTGAAAAACAAAACTGACTCCGTAGAATCTATGCGCTTACCAGATAAAACAGCCTCTGACAACACGCAAAATCAAGACAAAAGTATCGATATTATTGACAAAAAAAAATTAAAACAAATTAAGCCCAGGCAGGATGCGAAAAAAATTCGGGTGACAAAAAATAAGGTTGCTTTACGAAGAGGACCTGGGGCCAAATACTTGAAAATTGGTAATGCTGCAAAAGGAGATGAGTTTGAATTAGTTAGAGTGGAAAGAGGTTTTGATAATGGTAAAACCTGGTATCTCGTTCGAGACAGCTTGGAAAATAAGTTTTTTATCGCAAAAGCTGCAACCACCCATGTAGAAAAAAAAGCCACTGTTGCAAAAGTTGGGATAAATCCCGAATCTCCGATTTCTCCTATTAAAAAAGAAAACACCGATCGGGTTGAAAAAATTGAGCTGCAAAAAAAGAAGAGCGACTCGCTCAACAGGATTCAAACCCTGATAGATGTTGAACCAAAACTTCCAGAAGAACTTCTTCAGGCCAAGCATATTACTTTGAACTTTGAAGGAACTGAACTTTACGATGTCATTACTACTTTTTGTGAGCTTCTAAAAATTGATTACGTTATAGAAGGAAATGTTGAAGGGCAAGTCACTTTGCAAACATTTAATAAAATCCCTGTGGAAGATTTGTATTCTGTGCTAGAACAAATTTTGGCTCTTAATAATATTGCAGTAGTAAAGAGTGGCAATTTTTACCGTTTTCTTAAAGCTCCCGAAGCTGCCAAGAAGCCTTTGAGTATTCACTACTCCAATGATCCCAGCATACCCGATAAGGAGCGCATGATCATTCAAATCGTACCACTCCGATATATCTCCGTCGAATCTATGAAAAAAATTATCAATCCATTACTAACTGCTAATGCTAGCTTTATTGAAATTCCTGAAACTAACAATCTAATGATGATTGAAATGGCTTACAACGTTAAAAGAATCATTAAAGTGGTTCAAGCTCTTGATATTGATAAATTAGCATCGTCAGATATTCAGCTTTATAAATTACGTAATGCCGATTCGGAGACGCTGGTTAAGGAACTGGAAGAAATTTTTACATCCATGGGGTATAAAGAAGCTTTAGGCGATTCACTTACTTTTCTTTCTCTCGCTAGACTCAACTCTGTTCTGGTGGTAAATGCTTTTGATAAAATCTTGCCAACAATAGAATTCTGGGTGAACCGTCTTGACCAGCCCGTATCTGAAGGTGAAGTAAGCACCTTTGTATATTATGTTCAAAATGGAGATGCCGCCGCTTTATCTAGTCTATTAAACGGGATTTTCACTAGAGAAAGCAATTCAGAAAATGCTTTCAATATTGCTAAAAAGACTGCAAATACAAATAATGAAAAACCAGAAAATATTTCGGGAGCCACTACCCAAACATCCACCACAACCGAAATTCGACCCAAATTGGAGCTGACTGGTGGTATCAGCGATGAAATCGAAGGGGAAATCACTATAATCCCTGATCCAGATACCAATTCGCTTATAATTAGAACAAGCCCCAGAAATTACCCAGCCATTTTAGCTCTTATCAATAAACTTGATCTGTTTCCGCAACAGGTGTTAATAGAGGTACTCATTGTTGATCTTTCTATAGACGAATCAAAGGATATTGGCATGGACTGGGCCGTCAAAGGTGCAGCTGGTTCAACCTCCATAGCAGGGGGTATAAATCAAGCACTTGGCACAGGTGATACAGTACTCGGCGCCGGTATCGGATCAGCTACAGCTTCTTTTGTGCCAGGAGGAGGTTTCTTCATTGGAGACCCGGACAAGATAATCGCACAATTACAAGTGTTTGCTTCAGATTCGAAAGCAAACGTTTTGGCAAATCCAATACTGGTTACATCAGACAACAAAAAAGCAAATATTTCTATTACAGATGAAATCCCAATAAATTCGTCAACCCTTACAACAAACACTCAGCAACCAGTAACATCAACCACAGTTGAGTTTCGAAGTGTTGGCATTAAATTAGATATTACCCCTAAAATCAATTCAGAAAATTTTGTCAATTTAAAAATTGACCAGGAGATATCGAGTCGAGGCGCTGATGTAGGCAACACACCCTCATTCAATACCCGTCAAGTAAACACGGAAGTTGTTCTAAAAGATAATCAGGTTCTAGTGATGGGAGGCCTTATGCGAACAGACACAACTGATACGACCTCTGGTGTGCCCTTTTTGAAAGATTTGCCTGTGGTTGGCAAATTGTTTGGTACGGAATCAACTACCCTGAAAAAAACAGAATTAATGATTTTTATTACTCCTCATGTTATTTCCAATAATGAAGACTCACAGTTTGTGACTCGCCAATTCAAAAAGCGCCTTCGTGGACTAAGAAAAAACAGCACATCATAAAGCTAGTTTTTTCTCTTCGCAAAATTCTATAAAGGGCTTGAATTCAAGCTCGATCTAAAGCATAGTAGGTAACCTAAAAAGATAAAATTCCCCATGTTTTCCCTCTCAAAGGTATTACAAGAAAAGGGGCTAATCACAAACCGTTAATTTATATAATTTCATTTCTATTAAAAATGAGTAAATCCAAATTTGTGAATAGTTTAGAGTTGATCGGTGATACACCTTTAGTTAAACTAAAGAGTGTTATTCCCACAAATGGCGCCAATATTTTTGCTAAAGTAGAATCTTTTAACCCAGGTGGCAGTGTCAAAGATCGTATTGCACTTGCCATGGTGGAAGATGCTGAAGAAAAGGGCGTTTTAAAACCAGGCTCCACAATTATTGAGCCTACAAGTGGTAATACTGGTATTGGTCTAGCTCTGGTAGGTGCGGTAAAAGGATATAATGTCGTATTAGTAATGTCCGAGAATATGAGTACAGATCGAAGGCAGATTCTGGAAAGTTTTGGTGCTAAAACAGAATTAAGTCGAGCAGAATTTGGAATGGAAGGCACTATTGAAAGAGCCGAAGAACTGCTCGCTGCAAACCCAAATTATTATATGCCGCAGCAGTTTAACAATCCGGCTAATCCGGAAGTACATAGAAAAACTACTGCTCCCGAAATCATCGCCGCAATGGATGGGGAACCGGTAGATGGATTTGTAGCAGGCATTGGTACCGGAGGAACCATAACTGGTGTGGGAGAAGTGTTAAAAAAACATTATGGGGAGGTAAAGATAGTAGGGGTAGAACCGGCCACATCGGCAGTTCTTTCGGGAAATCCACCTGGACCCCACAAAATCCAAGGAATTGGGGCAGGGTTTAAACCAAACGTTCTGAACTTTGATATATTGGATCGCATTTTACCTGTTTCTGATGAAGATGCCTTTCTATTTGCCAAAAGACTTGGAAAAGAAGAAGGCATTATCGCTGGAAGTTCTTCTGGAGCTGCATGTTTTGCCGCCAATGAGATTGCAAAAGAGTTAGGTCCTAAAAAAAATGTGGTTGTGGTTTTACCATGTAGGCGAGCACTGCATGAAGCTTAATCAGTACTTATAAAAAATTAACAGTAAGTTCGTTTTTCTTTAAAAAACTGAGGGTATGTTTGAATGGGTTATGTTAAAGGGTTAGTATGCAAAGAATGCAAAAGAGCTTTTCCCAAGGAGCCGAGTCACGTTTGTGAATTCTGTTTTGGGCCCCTGGAAGTCAATTACGACTATGAAGCAATAAAGAAAGTCGTCACTAAAAAATCTATTGAGTCTGGCCCCCCCTCCATGTGGCGCTATGAGGCTCTTTTGCCTCTGGATGAACCTCCAAAAGTAGGTTTTCATACCGGCTTTACTCCGTTAGTGCGTGCTAAAAATCTGGGCAAAGCATTAGGTGTCAACAATCTTTATATAAAAAATGACAGTGTTAACCATCCTACTTTTTCTTTTAAAGATAGAGTAGTTGCGGTGGCAGTTTCTAAAGCCATAGAATTCGGGTTTGATACGGTCGCGTGCCCCTCGACTGGCAATCTGGCAAACTCCTTAGCGGCCCATGCCGCAGAAGCCGGACTAAAAAGTGTCATTTTCATTCCTGACAATCTGGAGGCTGGTAAAATTCTTGGCACTTTGGTATATGGAGCTCAATTGATTTCAATCAAAGGTAGTTATGATGACATAAATAGACTTTGTAGTGAAATTGGAAACAACCATAATTGGGCTTTCGTGAATATTAATATCCGACCTTATTATGGTGATGGATCTAAATCTTATGGTTATGAAATTGCCGAACAATTGGGTTGGAAGACTCCAGACAATGTTGTCGTTCCAGTAGCAGGAAGCTCACTAATCACAAAAATATGGAAAGCTTTTCATGAATTTGAAATGCTAGGGCTGGTCGACAAGGTACAAAGCAAGATTTTTGCGGCTCAGGCCACAGGCTGCTGTCCTGTCACTACAGCTATAAAAAACGGTAGTGAGAATATTACACCAGTTAAGCCAAATACTATTGCCAAGTCTATAGCTATTGGAAATCCTGCAGATGGATATTACGGGATTAAAACTGCAAATACTAGTGGCGGTTATGGAGAAGATATATCAGATGACGAAATAGTTGAATCTATGAAACTATTAGCAGAGACTGAGGGTATATTCACAGAGACAGCGGGGGGTGTTACTGTTGGAGTCACTAAAAAATTGATATCACAGGGACGCATTAAACCAGATGAAACTACTGTAATCTGTATAACTGGGAATGGATTGAAAACTCAAGAAGCTCTTACGGACCATTTTGAAGCACCGGCCGTGATTGAACCAAAAGTAAATAGTTTTGAGGAAGTTTTTGATAACAGTTTAACGGTTTAAAAGGAGTAAAGCATGGCTGTAAAAGTAAGAGTACCCACACCTTTAATGAAGCTAACCGATAATAAAAGTGAAGTGACCGCTGACGGCTCGAATATTACCGAAATTCTCAATAATCTTGAATCCCAGTTTACAGGAATCAAGGAGCGTATTTGTGAAGCCGATGGTACGCCAAGAAGGTTTATTAATATTTATCTAAACGAAGATGATATCCGCTTCCTAGATGGAGAAAAAACAATAGTAAAAGATGGTGACGAAATCTCCATTATTCCTGCAATTGCAGGTGGCGCAATCTGATGTTTGACTTTTCAGACGAACAAGTAGAACGTTATAGCCGTCATATAATTCTCCCTGAAGTAGGTGGAGAAGGACAAAGCAAACTTTTAGAGTCAAAGGTTTTACTGGTGGGTGCAGGCGGACTTGGTTCTCCAGCAGCATACTATCTAGCCGCTGCTGGAATAGGCAATATGGGAATTATAGATTTTGATACGGTGGACCTAAGCAATTTACAAAGGCAAATAATTCACAATACCGAGCGAATAGGAATGCTCAAAACAGAATCTGCAAAAAAAACAATTGCTGCCCTTAATCCGGATGTGAATGTTACCGTATTCAATGAAAAGCTAAGCTCAGAAAATATTATGCGCCTATTTAAAGGTTACGACTATATATTAGATGGTACGGATAATTTTGCAACTCGCTACCTGATTAATGATGCTTGCGTGCTGACTGGGAAAACCAATATTCATGGCAGCATATTCCGATTTGAAGGCCAGGTGACCGTATTCAAACCAAAAGAAGGTCCATGCTATCGTTGTTTATATCCTGAGCCTCCCCCACCGGGCCTTGTGCCTAATTGTCAAGAAGGTGGCGTACTTGGTGTTTTAGCAGGTATCATTGGAAATCTTCAAGTTGTGGAAACTTTGAAGCTGATTTTAGAACAAGAGGAAACATTAGTAGGATCTCTGCTCTTATATGATGCGTTAAAAACAGAATTCAGGAAACTTAAACTTAAACGAGATCCTAAGTGCCCCGTCTGTAGTGATCAATCAACGATAACAGAATTAATAGATTACGAAGAATTTTGTGGGTTGTCACGCTGACAAAACTTTAACAATATCACCCCATGTTTAGCTAAAATTTAAGAACAATGGGTTAACACTTTTAAAGCTATTTTATGTCATCTAAGCCACTGAGTTTTCCTATCCCCTTTGATGTGCAGGCTCCAACCTGTCCAGTCATCACTGACAAATCTGTTTTGGATGAAATTGGGAATACCCCTTTGATTCGAATCCATAATATTGGGAAGGAATACAAAAATGTAGATATCTATGCTAAAGCGGAGTGGAAAAATGCTGGTGGGTCTGTGAAGTCTCGGCCGGCTCTTAAAATGATCGAAGATGGAGAAAAATCGGGCAAATTAACCAAGGATAAAATAATACTCGACTCCACATCAGGTAACACCGGTATTTCCTATGCCCTTATTGGAAAAATCAAAGGTTATAAAGTCAAACTTGTGATGCCCTCAAACGTTTGCAAAGAAAGAAAAGGACTTATGGCCGATTTTTATGGTGCGGAAATCGTTACATCCAGTCCATTTGAAGGTTCTGATGGGGCCATCTTGCTGGCTCGGGAAATTTATGAGAAAGATCCTGATAAATATTTTATGCCCGATCAATACAATAACGATTCCAACTGGAAGGCCCATTACGAAACTACCGCGAAGGAAATCTGGAAACAAACCAACCATCGCATCACCCACTTCCTTGCGGGGATAGGAACCGGAGGAACAATAATGGGAACCAGTCGCGGTCTTCGCAATTTCAAATCAGACATCAAATGCTACGCTATTGAACCAGCTGAATCCCTTCACGGATTAGAAGGCCTCAAACATATGGAGTCATCCATTATTCCCGGAATTTATAAGGAAGAAGAATTGGATGGAAAAATCAGCGTGCCCACGGAAGAATCTTACGATATGGTTGAAACTTTGGAGAAAGAAGAAGGGATTCTAGTGGGGCATTCGTCTGCAGCAGCAATGTTAGGGGCCTTAAAGCTTGCTGCAACGATAGAGAGAGGAGTAATTGTCACAGTATTTCCAGACAGTTGCGAAAGATGCTACGTTAATTTTGGTCAACTCAATAAGTATTACGACAATCAATCAGATCAAAAGTTGCCTAAAGCCGACTAACTATCCAATAGAATGGGCCGCTTTCAAAAACATATCTTCATTTGCGTTAATCAAAGAAACGCTGACGACAAAAGAGGCTGTTGTTCTTCGAAAGGCGCAGCGGATCTCTTAGACCATCTAAAGGGTCGTATTCACGAAATGGGCCTGAAAAGTAAGGTTCGCGTTAATAAGGCTGGCTGTCTAGATGCCTGTGCCCACGGGCCCACTCTTGTGATTTATCCTGATGAGACCTGGTACGCGCCACGAACAAAAGAAGACATGGAAGAAATTCTTCTAAAGCATATCCAAGGTAATACCCCGGTAGAACGTTTGATCCTACATTTCAAAAAAGACCCATCCTCCTCTAATTAATATTTATTTCAAAATGAAAATTAGCAGATTTATGAATTTTAACTCTTAATATAGTTAAACTAATTTTATGTTCCATGCCTTTCAACCTGAAATTTCTGACTTTACTTGAGATTGGCAGAGACTATAAAAAATGCCCTTTTGTTGCAATAGCTCTTTTCTATTCCCGAATTCAATGATTTCACCCTTTTTAAGAACTAGAACTTTATCAACATGCATAAGAGTAGAAAGTCGATGTGCAATTATGATACTCGTCCTTCCATACGTCATTTCTTTAATTCCCTTTTGAATTTGTCGCTCCGTTTCAAGGTCAACGTTGGAAGTTGCTTCATCAAGCACGATTATACGGGGTTCAGCAGCCAGTGCTCTGGCGAAGGATAATAACTGTCTTTGGCCTGAAGAAATACCTTCCCCCCCCTCACTCAGTTCCTGCTCATATTTAGCAGGGAAATTATTAATAAATTCATGTGCATTGACAGCATTTGAAATTGATATGACTTCTTCCTTTTCCATCTCCTTATTACCAAGGCGAATGTTATCCAAAACATTTCCGGAAAATAAAGCAACTTCCTGTTGAACAAGCGAAATTTGTCTTCTTAAATCATATTTATTGATGGATTTAATAGATTTGCCATCAAAGGTAATATCACCTTTATTTATTTCATAGAATCTACAAAGCGCATTAATGAGAGTTGTTTTTCCTGAACCTGTAGCACCTACAATCGCCAAACTCTCTCCTTCTAGCAAAGAGAAGGATATATCTTTTAATACATAATTATTTTCTTCGTAAGCAAGCCAAACATTTTTAAATTCTATCTTACCATTTAACTTATAAGCCTTTTGAGATGGAACAACCTCAGGTATCTGCTCCGGGGTATCAAGCAATTCAAAAATACGTTCCGATGATGCCATAGCTGTTTGTATTACATTAAATTTTTCGGCTAAATCTCTAATCGGCTCAAAAAACTTTTGCAAATACTGTATAAAGGCGACCAAAGTCCCTAATTGAATTTCGTCTTGGACAAACCTTCCTCCTCCATACCAAAGAACCAAGCCGATAGCTAACGAGCTAAAAAAATCAATTGAAGGCATATAAAAAGCATTATACCGAACCGTTCTTAAATCTTCTTTTAACCTTTGATTGTTAATATAACTAAATTTTCCGTAATTTTTCTTTTCCTGATTGAAACATTGAACAGTATCCATTCCAGAAAGATTTTCTTTTAAATAGGAATTTAACTCTGACACATGTGCTCGGTTTTTCCGGAGAGCATCCCAAGCACGGATTCGATAAGCTCTAGTTGCTAAACCTAATAATGGAAACACAATACAAACCATAAAAGTGAGTTTCCAATCAAGGTAAAGCATGACAAAAAAGATTCCTAAAAGGGTAAACAAATCACTAAAAACCATAATGAGTCCAGAAGTTAGCATTTCGTTTAATACTTCCACATCATTTACAACACGGGTAATCATTTTCCCAATAGGATTTTTATCAAAATATGAAAATGACATTTTGTGAAGATGGGCGAATACTTTTGACCGAAGATCAAACATGACCTTTTGCCCTATATATTGCATGACATAAGTTTGGCAAAACTGGAAAAGAAAAGAACACACTAGTACCGTTAAATAAATAACTGCTATCATATCCAACCCGCTCATATCTCTTGCCGTGATATGATCATCAATAACAATTTTCGTAAGATAAGGTCCAGCTAGATTTAGTATGGAAACTGTTAAAAGAAGTCCAATGGCTAGGGCAACTAGGCCCGTATAGGGCTTGATATAAAAAAGAATTCTTTTGAAAAGCATCCAACCTTTATAACGATCGATCAGATCTTCGCCTTGGTTCTTCAAAGAATTATCTCCATTTCTCTAGCCAAACTTTGATTACGGAATAATTCTGTATAAACTCCTCCAAAATCTAACAATTGAGAGTGGTTACCCTGCTCTATAATTTTCCCGTTTTCTATAACAATTATCTTATCTGCACCTCTAATTGCTGAAAGACGATGAGAAATAATTATCTTAGTCGTTTCCTTATAATAGTCATTTAAATTTTGAAGTAACTTCTCCTCCATTTCAGAATCGAGGTTAGAGAATGAGTCATCCAAAATCAAAACCTTAGGATTCATCAATAACGCGCGGGCAAGCGCAATCCTTTGTTTTTGACCTCCTGATAATGTAATCCCTTTCTCACCTACTGATGTCTCAAGTTTTTCAGGAAATTGATTTAAATCAGAAGCCAATCCAGAAAAACGGACTACTTTTTCTATTTCGCCATCAGTTACATTCTCTCTTCCCAAAATAATATTATTTCGAATAGACATTGAAAAAAGAAAGGGTTCTTGGTTCACGTATCCTATATAATCTCGTAATTGTTTTAATGGTAAATCCCGAATAGATTTACCATTTATAGAAATCTCCCCAGAGTCAGGATCATAAAATCGCAGTAACATTTGGCACAAAGTTGTTTTCCCACCCCCAATAACTCCAACAACACCCAAGGTTTGACCTGCTGAAAGCTCTAAATTAATTTCCTCCAATGCTTTAGTGTGTTTATTAGGATAATTAAAACAGATACCAGAAAACTGAATATTTTTAACATTATTGTTTACTTTTTCCTCTGAGAGTTGCTCAATAATTGCGGACCTTTCGAAGAATATTTCATTAATTCTTTCCATCCCAACAAAACCTTTTTGCGTCAGGTTAAAAACATAACCAATGCCCATCATAGGCCATGATAAGAGCATGAGATAGCCATTAAAGGCAACAAAGGAACCCAAAGTTAATTCTTCAGCTATGACCAATTTGCCTCCAATCCACAAAGAAATCATACCCGCAATTCCAACCGCAAAAACCATTGTGGGAGTAAATATTCCAAAAACTTGGGTAACACGTAAATTTTTCTTAATGTACTCTTGATTAGTTTCTGTGAATTTTTTCTTTTCATATTCTTCCTGCACAAACGCATGCAAAACTCTAATACCTGAAAGATTTTCCTCTACTTGTTCGGTAATTTTACCTAAATGTTCTTGAACCGCTCTATGTCTTTTACCTATTTCTTTTACGAAGCAAAAAAATAGGACAGAAATAAAAGGAAGTGGAATAAAAACCTTAAGAGTCAAATCAAAATTAATCCAACTCATCATTATCACTGCCATAATTATTACGAACACGGCATCTATGAGTATTAAAACACCTAAACCAAAAAATTCTCTTACCGCTCTCAAGTCATTAGTTGCCCTTGACATCAAATCCCCGGTTTTTTGCTTCTGATACCATAGTCGATCAAGGCTTAGGAGATGATTAAAAAGATCATTTAAAATATCAAACTCAATTTTTCGTGACAGGCCAAACATATATTTACGCCATCCAAAACGCCCCAACACAAGAACCAATGAGATTGAAAAAAGATACACCACATACTTTAACAATACTGCTTCTGGTGGTTTTTCAGGAATGACATCAATAAATTCTTTTATTAACCAGGGAACCAATAATGTCATAGTATCCGTAATTATTAATGCCCCGATTCCTAACAAAAATTCTTGGCGGTATTTACGAACATATGGAAGGAATGTTTTTAAAATATTCAATCTAAACTCTCATTTTTATTTTTAGTTATACTTAATTACATGAGAAATTTTTAATGTTACTACTAAAGCTTAAAAAACATTAGCTCAATACCTTATTATCATTTATTAATTTGGAGTAAACAGGAAACTGCTATTTCTTAGGTAGGGAAATTATAAAATAGTTTCTCACTGCTTTTGTCGCGACTAGTTGATTTGCAAAGTCACTTGCATCCGATTGTGTTTTAAATTTACCAGCTCTCACTTTATACCAATACCCAGCGCCAGAGTTTCGCTTAGATTTTTCCACATATAGGTTTTTAACTTTTTTCTTCCTTAGAGTTACCACCATTTTTGTTGCCTGTTTTTTATATAAGAACGCTGCAATTTGAACCGTATACGAGCTTCCTTTTTTAGCTTTTGATGGCTTAGAAACGGCAATTGATTCTCCTGATCTGTCTATTAGTAATAGATCCTGAAAAATATTGCTACTAATGATCAATATTAAAAGAACTGCAAAGCTTCCAAGTTTTATCCTAAAAGAAAGCTCTCCAAACAGATAAATAGCATCCAAGGCTTTTAACAACATCCATTTTCCAAAACTTTTTAATACAACACCAAACCATTTTAATACTTCCCATATAAATGAAGCCTTGGACGCCATAAGACCCATTTCGACCTTTAATTGCTTTAAGTCTTTAAGGTCTTCTCTTCTAAAGAGCTTTATCTTTTTAAATTTATATGTGATTTTCGATTCATCAGATTTTGATTTTAATTGAATTTGTTCATCCTCATTTAATTGAGAAAATACATCCGCACAGCTTCTATGCAAATCAGGTGCAACGCCGATAAGGTTTCCATCACAAAATAATTGACCAAGAATACTTTTTATTTGATCCATTTCTGGAACAGAGTAATCTAATGCTCTCAAATAAAACCTTAATGCCCGCTCATCCGTTCTTTTATGGGACAAATAAATAGGAAGAACAAACCGAACAATATTCTCGGAAAGTTTATTTCTCTCATTCAATGCACTTAGAAAAACTGGTTCCGTTTGTCCTGACCATTGTTTTGCCTTTAAAAATAATGTCGCCAAATAGGTAGTGAGGACTGGGTCACGTTTCTCTTCCTTCTGAAACATAATAAGTAATAAATCCATTTCATGCTGATTAAGCTCTTCCCCTCTGTTCAAAATGGATAAAAGTGGCTTTTTAAATCGAGTATTTTGCGGGCTTTGTATTAACGCTTGCACGTAAATATTTAAAGCACTTGGAGACTCGTCACCAATTGAAAGGAGATAATCAGCATACTGCAGCACACCTAAACTTCTATAACTTTTCCCTTTAGCAGGTAAAAAATATGAGGAATAAGTAAACCTTATCAACTCCTCAAACTGATTTTTAATGTTTACAACTATCGAACCAGGTGAAATATTTTTTAATTCATAAAGGGAATTATGAAAGAGCTGTTCTCCAAGCATTCCATAACCTACAAAACCAAAAAAAAGACAAATAATAAATACAGTCCATTGAATGGCAACATCATCAAAAACAATATTAGGTAAGGCCACCTCATGTATAAAATAAAGGAATGAATAACCTATTACTACCACCATGAGTAAGGATACCGTTAATCGGGAAAAATAAAATTTTAGAGTCTGATAAAGCATATTAATTTACTGACTTGAAGAATCAATAATTGCTTCCGGTTCCTTGGGAACCTCTGTTATATCTTCTAATTCTTCATTTAAAATTGGTAATGGTGAAAGATCAATATCATCTTTTACCGCCACCTCCATTTTTTCCAGAGAAAATTCTTCAGGCAAACGACCTGTCTCTACATCCACCATTTCAAATTTTATATTGTCTGGAACAGGAAACTTAACCATTGTTTTTCCTTCTAGAGCTTTTTGCATAAAATGAACCCAAATAGGGGCAGCAGCGCTCGCTCCGGTTAGTCCTTTTCCAGATTTCGTTCTCATTGAATCATTATTATCAAAACCCACCCATACAGAGGTAGAAAGATCCTTTGTGAATCCATTGAACCAGGCATCTTTAAAATTATTAGTCGTTCCTGTCTTGCCAGCCGCCGGATGTTTAAAACCCATCCTTCGAACTACCCGACCGGTTCCTCTCTCAACTACACCCTGCATCATGTCTAACAATGGATAAAGGGTTTCGGGCGAAAATTGTTGCACCCCCTGATAAAAATGCTCATAAAGGCGGTTACCCTGAAAATCCTCTATTTGCTGGATCAAATAAGGTTCATTATAAATTCCCAGATTTGCAATAACGCTATACGCAGATGCAATTTCAAGAGGAGCCAAACCAGATGTGCCTAGAGCAAGAGAGAGGTGTTTTCCCAACGGACTTTTAATTCCAAATTTTCTGGTGGTACGAATAACTTTTTCTGGTCCTACTTGTTGCATAAGTTTAACCGAAACAATGTTGATAGATTTCAATAAAGCTTTTTTAAGAATGATATTTCCAGCAAATTCCTCAT
>JAOMDP010000015.1:0-50289 GCA_028345515.1 Nitrospinota bacterium | reverse complement strand
CACATTAAATGGCAAACAACCTCCTGCTGAAGAAGAGGAAAAGGTTCTTTGTCGAGTCTAGTTGCAAAGAGGCTTAGAAGCTAACTATGAAAAACTTACTTATATTTCCACCCGACTGGTTACCCTCAGAACCTTATTTGAGTCTACCTTCCTTAGCTTCGGTATTGCGTCCCGCTGGGCACCAGGTTGTTCAAATGGATATCAATGTGGAAATGTATGATTTATTTTTCAGCAGACGTTTTCTGGAGCACGTGGCCCAACGTATCGCTCATGAAAAACAGCACCTTCAAGAAGTGCAAGAAAAACGGGTTCTAGACCAAGAAGAACAGGAGCTACTCGAACGATTACTGACTTGCAACCCCGAACTTTTTGAACAATTCTCAAATGATGTTGAACGTGCCAAGAAAATTTTGCGTAGCCAAGCCTTTTATGACATTGACCAGTTAGAGTGGGCCACAAACTGCCTTCATCAAACCATGGCCTTAATCAGCCTCGGTTATTATCCAGCACAAATTTGTTTCCCACCGATTGAAACCGATATAGTTTACAAACCATTTATGTCCAGCGAGATCATTGAATCGCTTGATGACGATCAGATTAATATTTATAGAGATGTTTATAGCATGCTGATTCGCCCCGTGGTAAAACGCGAACAACCCGCAATGATAGGCATATCAGTCGTGCAGCAGAAACAGCTGATCCCAACATTTACTTTTTGTAAAATGATAAAAGAGGAGTTTCCGGCAATCCATATCACATTGGGAGGTAACATCATCACGCGAATCCGTGACATGCTTCCAGGAATGGATAACTTATGGGAACTTTTCGATAGTGCTATTGTTTATGAGGGCGAATCCGCTTATCTTAAGTTGACCGAGGCTGTTGAAAATGGCGATGAATTTGGAAACTTGCCCAACCTAATTTATAAAGACGAAAAAGGGGTGCATGTAAACAAAGAAGTTTTTGCGGAATCTTTGGCAGAACTTCCACCACCAGATTTTGACGGACTACCACTTGAAAAATATTTTGTTCCGCAACTGATTCTTCCTTATCTGGCAACACGTGGATGTTATTGGGGACGTTGCACTTTTTGTGACCATTTTCAGGGTTATGTGGAAGGTTTCCGCACTAAACAAGTCGATCATATCATTGAAGAAATCAGCTTCCTGAGAGAAAAATATGGAACCCGTTTTTTCCATTTTACTGATGAATCTTATCCACCAGCATTATTTCAGAAACTTTCCCGCCGTTTAGTTGACGATAAACTCGATATTGCATGGACCACGCATATGCGTTTCGAAGAATCCTTACTTGAAGAAGAGGTGTGGAAAGATGTGGCAGAGTCAGGCTGTAAATACCTTCACTTTGGCTATGAATCGGGTAATCAGCGCGTACTGCAACTGATGGATAAGGCTACAAAACTCGATGCCATTGAAACTAACTTACGCATGTCTTCGGAAGCAGGTATATGGAATCACTTGATGGGCTTTTTTGGCTTTCCCGGAGAAACCAGTAAAGAAGCAGACGATAGCAAAGCCTTTGTAGAAAAAAATAGTGCGCATATTCACTCCCTTGGTTTCATGACATTTGTATTAGGAAAATATAGTCCCATTGCATTTGAGCCGGAAAAATATGGAGTAACCTATTATAAAAATCCAGAATGGGATCTAGCATTGGATTATTATTTTACGGCTAAGGATGGGCTCAGCATTCAGGAAGCTTTAGACGTCTTCGATGAGTTTGAAAAAAATCACAATACAAAATGGGACCTTAGAACCTGCGTTCGTGAATATATTTTTCTCTACATCGACAAATACGGATCAAACAACCTGCCACAGTTAAAAATGACCCAAGAGCAACGCCGGCAAATGCAACAGCCTGCAATCGGCATGGTTTAGCGGCGAACCGCTTCTGGGAATTAATCAAGACGTTTGGGGTAATTTACAATGCATATCTATTCTTCGTCATAAATAACCACATTTTCATATTCGTTGGGATCGTTACGGGAAACAATTGCCAAGGCGGTTTCTGTATCACTTAAATTGACGGGTTTATGAGGAACTCCAGGGGGGATGTAGACAAAGTCCCCCTCCTCGTTAACCGTAGACTCTTGCAAATATTCTCCAAACAAGGTTTTCACCTTACCCTTTAAAAGATAAATCGCTGTTTCAAAATCTTTATGGTAATGGGCTTTGGGCGAACCACCTGGCGGAATTACCGTCAGGTTCATGGACAAAGCTTTTGACCCTGCGGTCGCCTGTGAAATTCCAATATAATAGGGAAGGTTCTGTTTAGTAGTTATTGTTTCTTCAGGACGAACAGTTATAACTTTTCCTTTTAGATTCAAACTCATATTTGATCTCCTATGAAAAGGAAATTATACACCTGAAAAAAACGGCGGCCATCAAATTTCTATATAGAAACCATCGTCATGAGTAGAAACTTTATAAACCGGGGTGGTATCAGAGTGGTTCCATTTGCAATAGCCTTTTCTAATATTCCAGCCACATTCTTCCCTACTGCAAAAGGCAAACATTCCCTTTAAAACTCCTTTGGACAGGCTACCCTCACAGCTTTTGCATTTATCTGCAATACAATAAAACTTTCCCTCAACATTAAAAAATGCGAGAACATACTTCCACTCTGTATAGGGATGTTCGAGGTTAATTTGTTTTCCATTTCCCTCTTCGGGTGCTTCGTCTAATTCTAGAATTTTCACATTAGACATTGAGGCTAGTCCTCTGGCAAGTATGGACCATATCGATCACGATAATATTTTTCAAGATCCCACCTAAACTTACCTTTCAAATGTGGCAATTCTTCCCCGACCTTATGATCAAAAACAATATATTCCTCTGACTGCTTTTGAATTTCCTCTTCCCTTTTAACATTGGGGTCGAGATATGAATCGCCCAATGAAGAAGTCCCGACAATCAGTTTTTGCCCTCTTTTGATCCATCGTCCTAACATCAGTCGCTCTTCATCTGTTCCCGGTTCTATTGGCATGATTACTTTATATTTTTTAGAAAAAACCTCATATGTCCCACTTATTAGGGGGAATTATTAAAAACCCATCTCGAAGAAAAACGGCGCTTCTCAACAATTCAAAACCACAATTTATTACGACCTTCAGCTCGTTAGTTGCATTGTTAAGGAGGAATAAGGTAGCATACATCCTTATCTAATTTCAATTTTGTCGTGAATACCTTCTATTTAAAAGAATTAGAGGAAAATTATGTCAACTGAACAGCAATCCGAAAAAACTGCGGAAGAATATTTTAAAGACGGCTTGGCTTTTAGCAAGCTGGGAGACGACCGCAAAACTTTCGAATCTTATAAAAAAGCTATTGAACTTGACCCAGACCATTTTCTGGCCCACTTTAATATTGGTATCAGATATGGAAAGCTGCGTATGAACCTGGAAGCTGCAAAGGCTTTTCGTGAAGCATTACGATTAAAACCCGAAGCACCAATGGTACATTACAGTTTAGCAGTTGTAAGCAACCTCATTGGCGAGATGGAAGAAGCCTTCAAGCATTACAAAGAGGCCATTCGCATCAATCCGGATTTTGGCAGAGCCCACAGTAATATCGCTATGTTATATTATGGAATCAAATCTGGCAAAGAAGCAATTCACCATCTTGCGAGAGCAGCGGATATCTTCAAAGAAACTGGTGAAGATTTTATGGAAAAAAATGCCCGAGATTTATTACAGGAATGTGGCAAAGAATTTGGCCTAAAACCTGAAGATTGCCAAAATTTATAAGCCGTTACATGGAATTTGATGTCGCAATTCTAGGCGGTGGCTCGGCCGGTTATGCTGCTGCATCTGCAGCTCAGTCACAAGGTGCTAGTGTTGCCATTGTTGATCCTGGCCCTCTAGGTGGACTCTGTATCCTACGTGGATGCATGCCTACTAAAACCATTCTCCGTTCATCTGATATCATTTCTTTAACTCGGCGGGCTAAAGAGTTCGGGTTTTTTCCCGTTGATGTAAAAGCTAATTTAGCAGCAATCAATGACCGCAAAAACCAATTGATTCGAGAGTTCACCAATTACCGTATCGAACAGTTGAGAAACTCTCGCTTCACCCTTATCGAAGAAAAAGCCGAATTTATATCCCCCCATGAAATCCAGGTAGGAGCTAATACTCTTAGAGCCAAATCTTTTATTATTGCTACCGGTTCTGTGATTGCGGACTATCCAGTATCCGGACTAAAAGAAACCGGATATATCACCAGCGATGATGCTTTGACTCTTAGAAAAGCTCCAGAGTCCTTAATAGTTTTGGGTGGAGGCGCTGTGGCCGTCGAACTAGCACAATTTTTTCAACGCATAGGGACTTCAGTTTCATTATTGCAGAGAAGTAAACATATTTTATCGCAAGTCGATGAAGATTTAGCCAGGCCGGTCGAAGATCGTTTTCGCGAAGAAGGAATAAATCTTTATACTGGAACAAAAATTTTTAAAGCTGCCAAAGAAAACCAACGTTCTGTAGTCTACTTTAAACACGAAGGAAAAGAAAAACGTTGCGAAGCAGAAACTATTTTACAAGCTTTAGGAAGAAAACCAAATATTGATGGACTAAATTTAGAGGCTGTGGGAGTCCAAATAGAAAACGGGAAAGTAATGGTAGATTCTGAAATGCGCACTAGCCTGAAAAATATTTTTGCCGTCGGCGATGTAAATGGAATTCATGAAGTAGTACATTTTGCAATTCAGCAGGGGGAAGTAGCCGGTTACAACGCAGCACATACCGTCTCTTCCAAGAAAGTTGACAACCGTTTAAAAGCAACCGTTGTTTTCACCGACCCTGCAGTGGCTAGTGTCGGTCTGAGCGAAAAGGAATGCAAAGCAGCTAACATTGATTATCTTACAGCAAAATATCCTTTTAGTGACCACGGTAAATCCATGTGCCTTGGTGAAACACATGGTCATGTAAAAATTTTGTGCGACCCTGTTTCAGGAGAAGTATTAGGGGGGCACATTGCTGGCCCTGAAGCTGGAGAGTTGATCCACGAAATTATCACTCTCATGCATTTTCGGGGAACTGTAAAGGACTTGATGAGCATTCCCCATTATCACCCTACCCTTGCGGAAATTTTAACCTACCCCGCCGAAGAACTAACTGAAAAAATATCTAAAAAATAAATAAGGTTACATTGTTTCCAGTTTGTCAGCTAATCTATCCATATCTCTCTGACTATTTAATTCTGTGGCACAAACTAGGAGGCAGTTTTTTAATTCTGGATAATGCTGGTTCAAGGGGTAACCCCCTATAATTTGATCCTCTTTCAGAATTTTCAAAATCTCTTCGACCGGTTGTTGACATTCAAGTACAAACTCGTTGAATGAATGTGTGTCAAATTTAACTTCAAATCCAGCAATAGGTGCCAAGCGATTTTTCAGGTAATGTGCTTTTCTTACATTTAAAATTGCAATATCATGTAATCCCTGTTTTCCAAGAGTGGAAAGAAAAATGGTTGCGGCAAGGGCGCAAAGCCCTTGATTGGTGCATATATTTGAGGTTGCCCGTTCGCGTCGGATATGCTGCTCGCGAGTCGATAAAGTAAGTACATAGGCGCGTTTACCATTTTGGTCTAGGGTTTCTCCAGCGAGCCGCCCAGGCATTTGTCGGAGATATTTTTCGCGTGTAGAAAAAAAACCCACATAGGGGCCGCCAAAAGAAACTGGCAAGCCAAAAGATTGCCCTTCCCCCACCACAATATCAGCTCCGTGATCGCCAGGGCATTTTAAAATTCCTAAAGATAATGCTTCTGCCACAGCTACAATCAATAATGTTCCGTTTTTTGAGAGGGTCTCTTTTAGCGAATCATATTCTTCTATGGTTCCAAAAAAATTAGGCGACTGAATAATCACTGCTGCCGTATTTTCTGTTAAGTTTTGTGAAATGAAATCCAGATCCGTTCCTCCTTTCGGAGTATAAGGAATTTCCTTTAAGTCAAATTTACTGCCACGCGTATAGGTATTTACAACCATCCGATATTCAGGATGGATAGCACGCGATATCAGAAACTCACTACGCCGATTAATCCGGTTTGCCATCATGACCGCCTCGGCTAGAGCAGAGGCGCCGTCATACATCGATGCATTGGCGATGCCCATACCCGTAAGAAGGCAAATCATTGTTTGAAATTCATAAATGGCCTGTAAAGTTCCTTGACTAACTTCCGGCTGGTAAGGCGTGTAGCTGGTAGCAAATTCTCCACGCGAAATCAAATGGTCAATTAATATTGGAGAAAAATGATGATAAGCACCGGCACCTAGAAAAATAGATCCGTTTTCAGAGGTGGTGTTTCTTTTTTGCAATCCCTTCATGTATTGGGTTAATTCATTTTCCGGTAAACTTGGCGGCAGTTCCAACAATTTATTTTGTAGCCGTAATGATTCTGGAATACTATCGAATAATTGCTCAACATTTTTGACACCAATATCGGCGAGCATTTGTCTAATGTCTTGTTCTGTATGGGGGATATACCGCATTGTTAGGAGAGAAGTTTATTAAGAATAATTAGGCTTGTTCCTTACTGCATTGCTCACTATAGTCTTCCGGGCTCATTAAATTTTTAAGCTCATTTTTATCTGTAAGTTCAATTTTAATGATCCAGCCTTTGTTGTATGGTTCATTGTTTACCTGTTCAGGGTGAGCCTCTAGATCTTTATTAACGGCAGTAATAGTTCCACTGACTGGAGCATAAAGATCAGAAACCGTCTTGACAGATTCCACGACTCCAAATGGGCTTTCCTGCTCTATAAGAGTACCTGTTTCTGGCAACTCTACAAAAACAATATCACCCAGCTGATCTTGTGCAAATTGAGTGATTCCAACCACTGCATCTTTCCCATCCACACGTACCCATTCATGTTCTTGGGTGTAGAGTAAATTTTCAGGGACCTCCATAATGCCTCCAAGAAATTAATAGTTAATCTTTTTCACACGACTTGGCAGGAAAGGAAGCTTAACGACCTGGGCCGGTACGTTCAAATTCCTGATTTCCACATCCAGTTTAGTTCCGGGTTTTGCGTATTCTTTGTTTACATAGCATAAACCGATCCCTGTATTCAAGGAAGCAGAAAATGTTCCACTTGTCAATTCTCCAACAGGTGTGCCTTCATTTAAAACCCGGTAATGAGAGCGCGGTACCCCCCGGCCAATCATGCGTAGGCCAACCAGTTTACGGGAAAGTCCTGCATCCTTTTGTTTTTTAAGTGCTGCTTGCCCCAAAAAATTGTTTTTATGTAATTTGATGACCCACCCTAAACCGGCCTCTAGGGGATTGCAGTTTTCGTTGAGTTCGTTGCCATAAAGGGGGTAACCCATTTCCATTCTAAGAGTGTCTCTGGCACCTAGGCCAATAGGTTGTATATCAAATAATTTACCTGCTTCAAGAATTGCTTTGTAAACCACATCTGCTTGTTGGTGGTCGATATATACTTCGAATCCATCCTCTCCCGTATAGCCTGTGCGAGCCATAATACATTCAAATTTGTGGATTTTGCCTTTTCGAAAATGGTAATATTCAATTTCTCTCAAGGAGATGTCGCATATTTTTTGCAGGACCTCCTCAGAGTGTTTACCTTGCACGGCAATTTGTGCGGTTTGCTGACTGGTATTTTTTACTGAAGCGTTAAAATCCCCAGCATTTTTAAGAATCCATTGAAAGTCTTTATCCGAATTAGAAGCATTTACACAAAGGAAATAGTGATTCTCAGAAAACCTATGTACTAACAAATCATCCACAACGCCACCCGTTTCAAGGCACATTAAGGTATAGAGGGCTTGATTGTTTTGCATGGTTTCAATATCATTGGTAACCAGGTATTGGATCAGGTGTTTTGCATCGGGACCGGTAATTTCAATTTCTCCCATATGACTGACATCAAAAATACCCACTCCATCACGAACGCATTTATGCTCTTGAATCATCCCTTTAAATTGGATGGGCATATGCCATCCGGAAAAAGGAACCAACTTGCCGCTGAGTTCCTTGTGGGTGGAGTGAAGAGGAGTTTTTTTTAGGTCTGAATCATCTGGCATAGGTAAATTACCTGGAAATTTTTTATTAAATAGCGGATCACTTGTATAACTTAATTTACATTAAGCGCGCAAGAAATTATAAACAATAAAAAATCTAGTGGTAAAATGAGTTTATGAGCTTGCATACAGGCCACAAAAAATACGATGTAATTCTGGTAGCAGGTGAGGGTAAGACTAGCTATAAGGTTTATCATCAGAACAAAGCATTTCTGACGCTACAAGGCAAGTGCGTCATTCTATATGTGATTGAAGCATTACAGCAAGTCAAATCAATTGGAGATATCTATATTGTTGGCTTGAAAGATAAACTGGATCAAGTGCTGCATTCCAGTAGGTTAAACCTTGAATTTCCGAAACGGATTCATGTTGTTGAGCAAAAAGCCAATTTATATGAAAATGTTTGGCAAACCTTTTTGCAATCGCAACAAGTCGAGATAAGCAATAGCGCAAAACAACGTGATAAAGCGGTTCTAATCGTTCCTTGCGATGCACCCCTGATTACACCGCAGGAGGTTGAATATTTTATTTCCCATGCAGATATGAACCGCTATGATCATGTGCTCGGGCTGGTAGCACGAGAAAAGTTACAGGATTTTTATCCTGTCGAAAGTAAACCTGGAATTAAGATGGCTTATTTACATATTCAGGAAAACAGTTTCCGGATCAATAACCTACATATGGTCAAACCGCTTCGCATTGAAAATCGAGAATATATCCAGAAAATGTACCAGTATCGCTATCAGAGAAACTTTAAAAATTTGATTTTATTTGGATTATCGGTATTTGGTAAGGATAAAGCAAAACATTACAAAAATTACATAGGTTTACAGCTTTGCTTGTTTTTTGGCGGACTAGGACTAGAGTTCATGGTAAATTATTTCAGAAAATTAAATCCAAAAAAAGAACTAGAAGCAACCATATCCACTATCATGAAGACCCGATTCTCGGCTCTCGAAGTCCCTTTTCCCGGGGCAGCTCTGGATATTGATAATGCTAAAGATTATGAAGCAATGAAAACGCGGTTTGATGAATGGCGAAAATTTTTAAGTAAGGCCTCCCTTACCAACCTTGAAAATTGCAGCGAGACATTTTCTCCTTCCCGTAAAATGGCACCTACTTCTTCGATGCACTGAGGAGCGGTATCTGTATCTTTGAGATCTCCAGCATAAATACATCTCACATTTTTTTCCGGAAGTTTAAAATAGGAATTTGAGTTTTATTAAATCTTTAAAATATTATGGATCAAAGAAAACTAAGAAACTTTTCTATTATTGCCCATATTGATCATGGCAAGTCCACTCTTGCAGACAAGCTTATTCTTGCCACCTCGGCACTTTCTAAACGGGAAATGAAAGACCAGGTACTGGATAATATGGATCTGGAACGTGAAAGAGGGATAACTATTAAAGCCCAAACTGTATGTCTTAAGTATTCATCTAAAGAAAGTGGGGCTTTTGTATTCAACATGATCGATACACCAGGGCATGTGGATTTCACCTATGAAGTATCGCGCAGTTTAGCTGCATGTGAGGGCGTACTATTAGTAATTGATGCAACACAAGGTATTCAGGCACAAACCATTGCCAATTTGAACTTAGCTATGCAACATGATCTTGCGGTTATACCTGTCATTAATAAAATTGACCTCCCCAGCGCCGACCCCGAGTCTATAAAGGAGCAATTGGAGGACGTATTACAAATCGAATCAGATAACGCAGTACTGGTAAGTGCAAAAGAAGGAATTGGTATCGATAAGTTGATGGAGTCAGTGATAAAATTGATTCCTCCTCCTAAAGGAAATGTACATGGGAGTTTACAGGCTTTGTTATTTGATGCCTGGTACGATTCTTTTCGCGGTGTCATCATCCTAGTTAAAGTTCAGCATGGAAAAATCGCGGTGAATGACGAAATCATGATGATGGCCACTGGAAACCGTTTTACAGTCGAAGAACTGGGTACTTTCACTCCAAAACAACAACACAAATCTACTTTACAAGCAGGGGAAGTAGGTTATCTAATTGCCGGAATTAAAGAACTGGATCAAACTAAAGTTGGTGACACCATTACCCATGCAAAGGCTCCTGTTGAAAATCCTTTACCAGGATATAAGGATGTCAAACCAATGGTGTTCAGTGGTCTCTACCCTATCAGTGGCGACGACTACGAAGATTTACGCGATTCACTCAAAAAGCTGACATTGAATGATGCTTCTTTTTCTTATGAAGCAGAAACATCGACTGCATTAGGGTTTGGGTTTCGCTGTGGGTTCCTCGGACTGCTACACATGGAAATCATTCGCGAGCGTATTGAACGAGAATATAAAGTCGAACTCCTCACTACCGCACCTACCGTCATTTACAAGGTGATTACCACGGATGGGAAAACGATAATGATCGACAACCCAACCAAATTAAAAGAACAAAAAAACATTGATCATCTGGAAGAGCCTTATGTGATGGGAACCATCATTTTACCAGATGAATATATTGGAGTTATGATGGGCTTGGTTAGAGACCGGCGCGGTATTCAGAAAAAAATGGAATACCTGAATCCAGAAACTGTCTTACTGGAATACGAGTTGCCATTTAACGAAATCGTGCTTGACTTTTATGACAAACTAAAATCTTCTACCAAAGGTTACGCGTCGTTTGATTACGAATTTATAGATTTCAGAACATCCAGTCTGGTAAAGTTGGACATTCTCTTGAATGGGGAGTTGGTAGATGCTTTGTCTTTAATCGCGCATAAAGATAAAGCGTTCTCCCAAGGTCGTGGATTAGCTAAAAAGCTCAAGCAGCAGATTCCACGGCAAATGTTTGAGGTTGCCATACAAGCTGCCATTGGTAGTAAAGTCATTGCACGCGAAACTGTGAAAGCCCTTAGGAAAAATGTGCTTGCCAAATGTTATGGTGGAGATATTACTCGCAAGCGTAAATTGCTTGAGAAACAAAAAGAAGGAAAGAAAAAAATGAAACAGATTGGAAGCGTTGAAATACCTCAAGAAGCTTTTCTAGCTGTGTTGAGGACCGATGACAAATAATCCTTCAGAAAATACAGATAGCAACGGTGTAAAAAGAAAAAGCGTTGCCCGTGAATATACAGAAGCCATTTTTATTGCGCTTCTTTTGGCTCTATTTATCCGCACCTTTGTGATCCAGGCTTTTAAGATTCCTTCAGGTTCTATGGAAGAAACTCTTTTGATTGGCGATCATATTCTCGTCTCAAAATTTGCTTATGGAACTCATATTCCAAACGAAATCCCAATTGTAAATATCAAATTGTTTGATGATATCATCTTATTTCCTACTCTACCGGAACGAGGAGATATTATTGTCTTTAAATATCCAAAAGACGAAAGCCGAGACTTTATCAAAAGAGTAATCGGTATTCCGGGCGATTTACTAGAAGTAAAACACCAAAAAGTATTTATCAATGGCAAACCTTATATAGATCCTTTCGCCAGACATATTGAAGCTCCCTCTAACAGCCCTTTGGTTCCACGAGATGACTTTGGTCCTGTACTGATACCTGATGGCCACTTGTTCATGATGGGGGACAACCGAGAGAACAGCCAGGACAGCCGCTATTGGGGTTTCCTAGATGTAAGCAAGGTGCGTGGAAAAGCATTGATGATTTACTGGTCTTGGAATCAACTTGAGAACTGGGTTCGCTTTGAACGATTTGGAAAAATATTGGAGTAAATAATCAATACCGATGGACTCTTCTCTCTTAGAACGTAAAGCAAAACTTCACGCCCTCATTAAAAACGCAAAAGCTGCAATTCTTGATTTTGATGGGCTGCTCGCCGATTCCGAGCCGTATCACTACAAAGCCTACAATGAGGTATTTCAAAGATACGGTCATACACTGGATAAAGATGAGTATTGGATAGAATGGACATCGAAAGGAAAAGGGATTGCAGGAGAAATCGAACGCCACAATCTAAATTTAAACATCGAGCCAATAGAATTACGCAAACAGAAATTCAAAGTATATAGCCGATTTTGTCAAAGTGGAGATATAAAATTATTTCCTGAAGCGATTCGTTTGGTAAAACGATTATCTGAAAATTATAAGATAGCTATTGCTTCTGGCTCCTGGGCTAAAGATATCCAGCAGATACTAAAAAATGGCAATGCCTTTGATTTAATTCCCATTATTCTAGGGAAAGAATCCGCAAAACGGGAGAAACCGTTTCCAGATATTTTCTTAAATGCAGCCAATAAGCTGGGCTATGAGCCTGAAGAATGTTTTGTTATTGAGGATGCCCTGAAAGGATTGAACGCCGCCAATGAAGCTGGAATGCCTTGTATAATTTTACAAAATGAACTGAACCGAAATATTGAATTTAAAAGTGCTGAAATGATTTTTCCCAGCCTTGCAGATTTTGTTTCTGCTCTAGAAAACTAACTTATAGAATCCACATTGTTTTCCAGTTCTGCTTTGAACCCACTGAAAATATTTTGAATAGGAGGAATAAGTTTTTCTTTTAACTCCTCAGGAATCCAGTTAATTCTTTCTACTGGCCAGTTTTCTATAGTGTGAATATCCAAACCTTCCTTCTTAAAGGGTTGCTCGAGACTTTCCTCAAAACCATAAATCAATGCATTGTTAAAAACCATTAGATATAACTCGTTTATTTTTTCAGGCTCATCGAGTCCCTCCATAAATGCTTGCATCATAGTCTGAATAATTGGGCTAGCATGCTCCTTAAAATCATTACTGCAGGCATTTTCAAGGGTTCGGTAAATGATAATAATATCTTGCAAAAGATATTTAGTATCTTTGGGGTTTTTTTTGATCGGCCCTTTTTTTAAATCAAAGAAAGGTTTGTACTCTTTAATTATTCTTACTGTATCGCTGATAATAGATTCTTCCCACGAGGCTCTGTTCCAAATAAAGAAAGTTCTTAGCCAGCGAATCCTTTCCTTTTTGTCTTCCATGTGCATGGTGATACTTGGTTTAGCTATATTACTATGCGGCAACTTACCGCCCCACATTTTCAATTCAAGTTCAAGGTCACAAACGGCAAAGGCCTCTTTATAGACATCGGCATAAATAGCGACTAATTTTTCAAAATTTTCGTGGATATCCAGTGGGCTATTCTGGGGAAGATTAACAATGGAATAAAGCCTCCAAATTCGCCGACGAGATAATCCGTTGGGTTTGGCAATCAGATAGGTTCCGCCCCAAATACCCGAAGTCACTACCAAGTCTATCCCATATGCATCTTTTAAACGATTTGCAACTTCCTCCCCAATATTTTGATACAACTCATTTATATAATAGAGATTGATCCGATGATTTTCAGAAAATACACGGCTGGAATTTTTCAATAGGCTATCCATAATAAATCCAAGTAAAGGTCAAAAAAAATTCCATTCCCGTCAACGAGGATGGAATTAAATTTTTCCAGTAAAACTACTCCTAACAGAACTATTTTACATGTGTAACAGTCACCGTCACGGCATCAGTTACCACAGGGTTATACGGAACATGATTACCCTGTGCAAAAAGAGCAGTGATTGTATGTTGCCCTTTAGCTAAGTTCAGTGTTTTACATTTAGAGCCATCACCCATATGAACATGATTTGAGTCTTTTCCTATACGTTTACTTAGGTCTGCAGGGATGGGCACATCAATCAATAAATGATGATGTCCTTTACCCGGATTAACACCGTTTTTAGCAGGCTCAACCGTATAACCTTTGGTTGCCATACAAACTTTCAATGGACTGCTTACATTAGTAAGAGTCGCAGGCGTAGTAATAGTGATTGGTTTGTTAGAGGTCACAACTGCGGTTGATCCTCCACCAGATTGAGCTACACATCCTACAAATGCAAATGCGACCAACAAAGCTAAAACTTTAAAAATGGTTTTCATAAAATCCTCTTAAAAAATAATGAAACATCGATTAAAAATCATTAATAAAAAATAAACTGCCAAAACCTTAAAAAAACGAAAAAATTATAGGTCTTTTAAATTTCTTTGAATGAAGTTTTTTTATTAATTTAAAATAAATAGCTAAAAAAAAATTAATAACTAAATTTTCAATTTAACGTGCTCAGTTTATCAATTTTATTTAATATTTGAGATATTATGTACGAAAACAGGAATAAAATCAACGCTGCAATAATAGGTACCGGCTATTTTAGCTTCAAATTATTTTTAAAAAAATCATGACTCGGGCTATAATTCAAAATAATTTGAATATCATAAAAAGGGTATAAATACATATAAAAATAGCCAAAAACCTCTATAGCTATGACTTTTCTTGCTCAAAAACTTTGGAGCCGTGCATTTTTAATTACTGTTCTTTTTTCTTCTTTCTTAGGAATATATTTCGTAAGCTTTTCATCAGAAAGTGCTGCGACTTCTAACTGGAGGAGTCTTGAACCTGGAATGGATATGGGATTATTTTTGGCTCCGAAAAAATCGATAGTAGGTGATTCATTAATAAAAGTATTGCGCGCTGACCCTCATTTTTTCGCGTTAAAACTTCTGAATTCTTCTGCCTCAAAAACAAAAAAAAGATACTCAGTAAAAACATGGGTCAATCAAAACTCTTTAGTGGCTGGCATCAATGCCAGCATGTATCAAAGAAATCAAGTCTCAAGTGTTTCCTATATGAAAACTGGGAATCACTTGAATAGTAAATGGTTATCTAAAGATAAAACCGTCCTTGCGTTTGATCCAATTGAAAAAGAAATACCCAAAGTTAAAATTATTGACCGGGAATGCGAGGACTTCAGCTCACTTCGAAAAAAATATGCAACTTTAATTCAAAGTATTCGTATGGTCTCCTGTAAGGGGAAAAATGTCTGGGCTCCTCAAAATAAAATTTGGAGTACGGCTGCCGTTGGTACCGACATTAAAGGAAGAATTCTATTCATTCATGTAAGGTCTCCCTATTCCACCCATGATTTGATCAATATGCTGATGCAAATTCCAATAAAATTAGAACGAGCGATGTATGTAGAGGGAGGCGCGGATGCGCAGTTATATATCAATACGGGAAAAGAAGAACATGAGTTTATTGGAAGTTATTCCACCGGCCTTAGAGAACATGACCAGAACACTTTTTCCCATCCTATTCCAAATGTTTTGGGACTTATCAGAGTAAAACAGCAGCAGGGTTAAAATTGCCAAAAACCAGCAAAATTCATTGTCGTTCTCGTTACCGAATCATATCAGGAGATCAAATTGCTTTAGGACCTGGCAAAGTTGATTTGCTCGAATCCATTGATAAGGTGGGATCGATATCAGAAGCTGCCAGGCAAATCAATATCAGCTATCGACGAGCTTGGGATATGGTCAGCACTATGAATCAGTGCTTCAGTAAACCTTTGGTTGAAAGTATGACAGGCGGAAAAGGCGGAGGTGGAGCAAAACTAACATCGTTAGGAAAACAAGTAAAAGCTATTTATCGGAAAATGGAAGTTAAAGCCAGTTTATCAACCAAGAAGGAATGGGGCTCTCTAAAAAAACATTTAAAGAAATAATCCACAATGGCTACCTATCAAACCTTATTTGCAATGATCTCCAATCCAATAAACTTTATAGACAAATTGTCGCCTGGGTACTGACTGTAGGCATCTGTTTCATCTTCATATTTATGGAAATCAAAATGTGATATGTTGAACCCCATATCCCTTACATCCTGAATTAAGGTCTCACAAAATTTGTCTTCAATTTCGACAAGAGTTTCTTTATATCCACGTATAAGTTTGTTTCCATATTCTGGATTTTCTGCACTTCTTAATATCTGCCATTCCAAATCAGTATCTAAAATTATTAACATTCCACCTTTTACCAAAGCCTCCAACGTCCATTGCAAAAATTTTTTTCGCTCGTCTCTTTGCAGATGATGTAGAAATTTATTAGCAAGAATACAACCGTAGTTTTTCTTTATAGGTACATCTGGGAAATCGATTTTTAAAATTTCTATATTGGTTTTCCCTGAAAGTCTTGTAAAGTGCGTCAAGCCCATGATAATAAAATTAAGATTATCGGTAAGAATCAGTTTCGGGTAATCCTTTGGCCAGTCATGGATTAAACGGAATCCGGAGAGTCCAGTTGCAACATCCATTACGCTACCTTTTAGATCGGCAGGAATCATCTCCATAGGGTTATCCCAAGGAAAGTTTTTTGTCTGAAAAAGATAAATACTGTAACTTTCACTTAACAACTGGGTTATTTCAGTATCACTAAATAGAAACGATGTCTCTCTAATTGTTCTTGCCAGCTCCCGAAACAAAATTGAAAACTTTTCATTGATCTGATCTATAGAATCCGAAAAAATTACCTTATCTTTTTTAAAATTCATATGGATGTGATCAAAATTTAGATATACAGCGGGTCGTTCATGCTGAACATAAAGAAGGTCAGCAAGGTCTATCATGATTTCTGGGTATGCGGACTGTAATAGTAAATTAAAAACTGTTTGATTGTCTCGACCAAGATCTGTTTGAGGAAAACCTATATGTTCATTGAGACAATCAAAAAAAGAAATTACTCTCTGACATAACTCTGGAGATTTGGAGTTATTTAATCCAGAATATTTTTTGCCGACATCGGTAATCAAAGACAATCGGTTTTTTGATTTGGCAAATATGGAATGATTAGAACTCATTATGGCCAATCCCATCCTGCTCTTCCAAGAAGATAAAAAGTTATAATAAGGCAGGGTAAGAAAAAAGGCACAGCTTGAAAAGTTTCCCCTGTAATAAGTGAGTATGCTGTAAACCCTGACCTTGCTCCATATATGATTGCAAGGATCTTAGCCAAACGCTTTTTCTCCTTCAGAAGGTAATAGGTAAAAAGACCCAAAAGCAAAATAAACGCAACTAGAGAAAGTAGAGCTGTCAAACCCAAGTTAAACGGCGGGATAAAAAACATAGCCACGCCCAAGTAAATCAGATTTAAAACGAAAAATCCATAACCTGCCTGTCTGAATTTACGCGAGCGATTTGAGATTTTTGCGTAGTCTATATCAATCAAATCTGCTGGATTATTTTCCATTTATAAAAGTTCCTTGAACTGAAGCGATGGTTGCAGTTAATTTTAGGGTATGTTAGCTTCGATTTCTTGGATTTGCAATAAACTAGCCCAATGCAAATGGCCAAGTCACAGTTTTTCCAAAAGTGCCAAGCTGAGAGGAATTTAAAACAACTTTTGAGGCTCAAATTTTAAACTTAACCTACTCAATCATAAATATCTTATGAGCAAATTATGCTGCCAGTTGAAGAACAATTAAAAACCCTTAGAAGGGGTACAGCGGAGATCATTGATGAAAAAGATCTAAAGGGATTGCTGGCAAAAGGCAAACCGTTACGTATCAAAGCCGGTTTTGATCCAACAGCTCCTGATCTACATCTCGGGCACACCGTGCTTTTAAACAAAATGAAACAGTTTCAGGACCTGGGTCACGATGTCATTTTTCTTATTGGAGATTTCACAGGGATGATTGGAGACCCAACTGGGCGTTCTGAGACAAGAAGAAATCTGACGCCAGATGAAGTAAAAGAAAATGCTAAAACTTATCTGGAGCAGGTTTACAAAATTCTAGATATTAAAAAAACCATCATTTCTTATAACAGTGAATGGATGGGAAAGTTTACATCTGTAAACATGATCGAATTAGCCGCAAAATATACTGTGGCACGTATGTTGGAAAGAGATGATTTTCAAAAACGGCTAGCAAAAAATCTACCCGTATCTATCCACGAACTTATGTACCCACTGATTCAAGGTTATGACTCTGTTGCCTTGAAGTCGGACGTAGAACTTGGAGGTACCGACCAAAAATTTAATCTACTAGTAGGCCGGGACCTTCAGCGAGCATATGGTCAAAAACCTCAAATTGTTCTTACCATGCCTCTGCTAGAAGGAACGGATGGAGTTCAAAAAATGAGTAAGAGTTTAGGCAACAGTATCGGGGTATTTGATCCTCCCAACGAAATGCTTGGAAAAATCATGTCAATATCTGATGACTTAATGTGGCGGTATTATGAGCTGCTAAGTCAGGTATCGACAGACCAACTGAGTTCAATGCAAGAACAAGCAAAATCAGGAACATTGAATCCAAAAGATGCCAAGATTAATTTAGCTAAAGAGATTGTTGCTCTTTACCACTCTTCGAGTTTAGCAGAAGCTGCTATTGCTGAATTTGAAAATGTATTCAAGAAAAAGAATACTCCTGAAGATATTCCAGTCATAATCGGTTGGGGTCCAGAATCCTACAACATTTGCAATATTCTAAAAGATAATAAACTAACAGACAGCACTTCTGCGGCTCGAAGATTGATTCAGCAGGGCTCGGTAACTGTCAATGGCGAAAAAGTTGAGGATGTGAATCAGGAGTTTTCAGGAGATCAGGAATACTTGATTAAAGTTGGTAAAAAAAGGTTTCTGAAAATTGCCCCTGGTTAGCACTTATTAATCTGTTTTCCTCAATGTATGTTCTAGTTTTTTCAATAATTGTTGTTTGGCTTTATTTTCCTTGGTACCTACCATTTTTATTTGGGGAGCGTATAAAAACAAAAAAATCTAATTAATCCCCAATAGATCGAAATTAAAACCATCGGGTTTTTCCAGAATTGCCTTGAATATCCTAAGCCCAACCTTTATAGCTCGTATAAACTCTCTTAAATAAACCCAAACCAAACCTTACCCTTATTATTTGGCATAATTTAGCGCATTTTTAAGTTATTTTTGCTATGACAAAGGCTCACATCCAAAATGAGAATTTTTCAATTAAACATATAGATAAAGACTTTGAAATTCATTTGACAACAAACTTTGGCAAAGTATAATTATGGGTTTAATAAAACATTTACAGCATTTTTTTCTGGCCAAGTTCGGTCATTTATTCCTGCTAATTTAAGCAGGCAACCTTGATCAAATCTGGCATATTTTTTATGTAATAAAAGATATTGAAATGATAGCTTCAGATATTTTTTCTTAGAAATCTGCGCAACCACTAATTATTTTTGGTGAGGTTTGTAAACATGATCAAAAAATATTTCGATTTAATTACGGTTTTCGGTTTGGTTACTTTTTTTGGAAGTGTATTTCCTGTATCCGAATCATTTGCAAAAACAGTTACAGCTACTAAAACAGAAATCTCTCTAGTGGATGGGGTAACTGTGGATAAAAGAGGGAACGTTTATATTTCTAGGCGCGATAATAATATTATCAGTCGTATTGATCAAAAGGGTAATATGACGCCCTATGCTGGTAATGGCTCATCCGGTTTCTCAGGAGATGGTGGTAAAGCTATCCAAGCTAAATTGAACGTGCCCGCCGGTCTTGCATTTGATAAGAATGGAAACCTATTTATCGCAGACAGAAATAACCATCGTATTCGCAAAGTCGATAACAGAGGTATTATCACCACCATTGCTGGAACCGGAACAGCAGGGTTTAGTGGAGATGGTGATCTTGCCACCAAGGCACAATTGAATCATCCCTCAGGCATTGCATTTGATAATAAAGGTAATTTATTCTTTTCAGACCGATCCAACGAAAGAATCCGTGTGATCGATTCGAAGGGAAAAATTCGTACCTATGCCGGTAACGGGCGAGAAGGCTTTACAGGGGATTTCGGACCCGCTCTCGAGGCGTCTCTCGACAAGCCCTTCGGGATAACATTCGATAGAAAAGGAAACTTGTATATTGCCGATCGTGGTAATAATCGAGTACGTAAAGTTAACGCACAGGGAATCATTAATACGGTAGCAGGAGATGGTGGATTTTTTTTCATGGGTGACAATGGACCCGCCTATAGAGCTAGTGTAGCAGGGCCGACAGGTGTAGTAGTGGATGATCAAGGCACTCTCTACATCGCTGATCGCAACAACAACCGCATTCGGTCTGTGGATTCTCAAGGCATGATCACTACCATTGCGGGAACAGGACAGCAAGACTATAACGGAGATGCCGAAGTAGCTCGCGAAACAAACCTATACCTGCCTTTTGGAGTTGCCTTAAAACCGGACGGCTCTTTATTAGTGATAGACCGATCACATTATCGAATTCGCAGCGTTGACCTAAAGCGTGGCAGCATCAAAACAATTGCAGGAAATGGAAAAAAAATGTTTGCAGGTGACGGTGGTCCCGCAACGGGCGCAACATTGAGTTTTCCTCATGGTATCGCGGTAGATAAAAATGACAACGTTTTGGTTTCCGATAAAGGGAATTATCGTATTCGTAAGATTTCTCCAGACGGTACTATCCAAACCATTGCTGGAAATGGAATACGAGGAAATATTGGGGATGATAAGCCCGCCGAGGAGGCCTCTATTTATGGGGCAACTTCTCTGAAGTTGAATAACAAAGGAGAAATGTTCCTGATTAGTCCAAGCGGTTTTGTAAGCCTGATCCGGATGATTGATGAAAAAGGAGTCATGCGCAAGGTTCTCGATACGGTAACTCCAAAATATCTGGATTCCATTGAGAAAAGTAAATACAAAGGTAAAGTACAAACCGGTGAACTAGCGACCATCACTCATTTTTCAGATTTTGCCTTCGATAAGAAAGGGAATTTATTTATCTCTGATCGGTTAAATCACCAGATTCGCAAGGTAGACCCAAAAGGAGTAATAACAACCATAGCAGGGACCGGTGAGTCCGGATACTATGGAGATGGCGGCCCAGCCATGGAAGCTGCCTTTCGAGACCCCAGTGCTTTGGCAACTGACAAAGAAGGAAATCTGTATATCGCAGACGGAGCAAATAACCTCATTCGAAAAATTGATACAAAAGGTATTGTCACAACGATTGCAGGTAATGGTAAACATGACGACACTGGAGATGGCGGCCCTGCTTTAAAGGCAAGCATCCGCAATATGGATTATTTAAAAGTCAGCAGTAACGGGGAACTTCATATTGTTGGAATGAATACAAACAGCATCAGAAAAATAACTAAAGATGGAAAAATAGTGAAGGTAGCTGGTAGAGGTTATCAGGGTTACTCTGGAGACGGTGGCCCGGCAACTAAAGCCATGCTTAAAAGTCCTCTTGCAATTGCATTCGATTCAAAAAACAATATGTATATTACCGATATGGGCAATAACCGAATCCGAAAAGTAGATGCAAAAGGAATCATTTCCACATTTGCGGGTTCAGGAAATTTTGGTTGGGCTCAAGATGGAGAAACAGTAGAAATTTATTTACACAAATTTCCCTGATTTATCTGACCCTTTTATAGAAAAATCTGGGATAGGGAAAACCAGGATTATACGAACTTGAAAGAACATCAGATATACTTTTAAATTTTTTTGGGAGAATTTTTACAATGAGGCGTTTCATTTTAACAGGGTTGGTATTCTTTTTTTCCCTTGTAATTAGTAATAATGCTTTTTCCGCTGATACAGATCTATTTGCTAACATTTTAAAAAAAATAGATGGCATGACCTGTACACAACCGGAAAAACTTCCCAGTTTTTATGGCAAAAACTTGGTCATCTTGCAGGATGACAAGCGCCACCTGCTTGAAAACCGAATAAAGGGCTACCGTCAAATGATGTCGGATTATCGTGGCTTAAATTGTCAGGTCCAAAGGCAAGTACTTGCAGGACATGTTGGAGCCAAGGTCGGATATTTACTAGTTGACGAAATTTATAGCATTACCTCAAAATCTGTAGATAACGATGAGCGCCAACACGGTGTCTGCAATTACAGCTTTGTTAAAGAAGGATCCAGTTGGAAAATTACTCTTGAGCACTGTTCCAGCTTGCCAGATTACAGTATTAATCCAGGTGATGACGCTTTGTACTATTTTCACAATCCAATTTACTGATATATACCCTTTGCAAGGGGGTAATTATAAGGAAAAAATAATAGCGAGCTGTAGTCGTCCATTTTGAAAAAAGCTTAGGGAGCCGCTCCGAAAATATCCCTCAGAGTGATTGAAAAAGCTACTAAATAAAGACCAAAGAACAAGCTCCAGAAAACACGCAGCTCATCTTTATGCAGTAATCAATCATTGAAAAAACGTTTCTATTGTATATGATTTACCCACCTGATTCGTTAGGACGATCTGGTTGATTTCTTAATACGCTCTTACTTTCCCAAAAATTACTGTGCTAACTTTTAAAAAGGGACTGGCAGTTTTTGTGATTATCCTGGTGGGAGTATGTTCTGTTTATGCTCAGAGCAACGACTGGATTTACTGGCAAAAAAAGTTTTTCAAAATAAATGCAGATAATGCCGACAATTATAAAACAGCTTATTTATGGATAAAACAAGAGCCTCATATTAAAGAAGTACGGGTAACTGGAACACTACCAGATTATCCCGGGGTAAAGATCTCTGACTATAAAAATCGTAATGTTGAGCGCTGTATCACTTGTCACGATGGTATATCTACCGTTAGCCCCTCTCATCCTCCTGAATTTGGTTGTACGGTTTGCCATGGTGGCGAACCCGAATCAATAGACAAAGACCAAGCTCATGCGACATTAATTTATGATCCACAAGCTGGAACAGGAAAACGAAATCCCTCTAGTCTAAGTGTAGTTGAACAATCTTGTGGACAGATTTATTGCCACTCAGGGCATGTTCGCGAAGACCGCAATCATATTAAGCGGTTAAATAAGTCGATGATGAATACTCTCGCTGGAGTGATATCAGGTTTGCGCTACCAATGGGCGGGCCAAAATAAAAAGACTGCACGTTATGCAACAAAAGCTATTCAAGACAAAGATGGAAAAATTCCACGCAAATGGGGTGCCTTGGAAAAATTAGATTTATTACCCTACTTCTCTTCTCTTGATATTACTGAATCAAATAAAAACACAATCTATCCTATTTCGAAACACCCCAGTGATCGAATTTTACGCCGGCAATGCTTTCAATGCCATATAGATTCTCCGCCTCCTCCTGGTGAGTATCGGTCTCAAGGTTGTGCAGCTTGTCATTTTACTTACTCTAAAAATGGCCTCTATGAAGGAAATGACCCAACAATATCAAAAACAGAACCTGGACATTCAATGTTTCATAAGCTCCAGGTTCTGCCCGAACGGAAATTGTGCGTTCAATGTCATAAGGGTTTTTCCATACAACCCCTGGGTAATCAACCTTCCCCACTTAAAGATATTGAATCCAATATCATCTTTGAAAATGAGCGCGCAATTAATAAAATTGAAGTCCAAAAGAAAACTGAAGAGCTACTTCCAGAAAATCCAGTCACAGCAACAGAACAGCCACAAATTAACCAGGATTTCCCTTCAAAAATACTGCTAGAGGCAACATCTCCGGAAAAAGAAATGACAAAAATTGAAACAAATGAGCAGGAAGAATTGTCCTTGTTTCCAAGAAACGGAAATACTCAAGTTGATGTGCATACGGCTAGAGGCATGGACTGCATAGACTGCCACACACAACGGGATATTATGGGAGATGGAAATCTATATTCAAAACAACATCAAGCCATAGAAATTCGTTGCGAAACCTGCCATGGTGATGACATTACCTACCCCATGCTTTTAAAGGTTACTGATCCAAAAGATGCAGTCATTCGACTTAGCAGACATTATAAAGGACCCGCTAATTCTTTGGGAGACTGGATGGCAGTTACCAAACGAAAAAATCGTATGACAAATGTTAAAGTAAAAAATGGAAAGATAATTGTCTTGGGAAAAAAGAGTGGTCGCGTTTACAACGTTCCTTTAACTCGAGATGCTGATGCGCATTATATACCGCAACATCGATCCCGTTTAGAATGCACCGCCTGTCATTCAAATTGGGTGGTGAAATGCCAAGGTTGCCATATGTCGATTAGTTTGGGGAATAAAGAAATCGACTTGAAAACTTCAGAAAAGCCTCCCATAAAAGTCCAACAACCAGTCCTGATGATAGGACCTCGTGGAAAAGTTGCGCCGATGTTTGTACAACCTAAAAGACATTTTTCTCTATTGGATGAAAAAAGAAATCCGATTCCTGCATTGGGGTCTACAGGACAATTGCGTGGTAAATACAAGGAGTGGCATTTTACAAACCCAAATAACAAGTCGGGGTCGAATCTCGCTTATTCCTTAAACCCTCATTCAACAGGCAGAAAAGTTCGTTCCTGCGAAAGTTGCCATTTGTCTCCCAAAACTTTAGGATTAGGAGAAGGAGATTTGATTATTGGCGCAAATAATACCGGAAAAGATGATTCTCTCACTCCTTTAAACCGCTTTGATAAAAGGATCGGGGCATCCGCATTTGACCCTCAGGCGAAAGTATCAATACGAGGAGAAATTCTCGCTGGTAGTCATCAGCTTAATGCAAGACCCTTTAACCAAAAAGAAATAGTCAAAATTTTAAAAGTGGGAAATTGTATCCCCTGCCATGATGAATATGACGATCCGATTTATCAGAACATCAAAAAAAGCTATTCTTTTGAACGCACACTTGAGCATCGTAAATTGCGCGAGAAAATATTAAGCTCCAGGCAAACCCAACCGTGAAAAAAGTATTTCGAACTTTACAACATCTTATTATTGCAGGAGGATTCTGCCTAAGCATATTCCTCAATTATTCTTCAGGGCAAGCAGTAAATAAAAAAGGACCATCTGATTTTTTTGATGGCACATCGGAAGAAAAACCTTCGAACTCAACAACCAAAAATGATCCACCTAAAATATTAGATTTCTTTCTAAAACCAGAACCTAAATCAGAAAATGAAAGTATTCAGGAAATAGAAATTGCTCCAAATCCACAGGATGCTTTAAAAACCAAAGAAATGGTGGAAGTGCCCTCATCACTTCCTAAGGCTCAACTTGATGCCTCTGATTTCGAAGATCCTTTTTATCGTGTAAGGGGGTTGCAAGAAAATTCAGAAAAAGTTTTGCAACCTGGAACCACTATGGGTGGAGTGCAGTTTCAATCTTATAGTGATACCAATAAATTTATTGAAATGTTCTATAAAGAATCTAATTTTTCACTGGAAGATATTTATGGAAAAATAAAATATCTAGAAAAGCGTGGGGGTTGTTATACGTGTCATCAAGGAATTGAACGAATCAGCAATAATCACAGGTTTGCATGTGTGCGCTGCCATGGCGGTAACAGGCGTGCTAATTCATTGCCCAAAGCCCATAAGGGGCTTGTACCTAATCCTTCCTCAGTAAAAAATGCGCCTAGATTTTGTGGTAAATGTCACAAGAATCACGTCGAAAAGGTAGAGCGATCACTCATGTCTACTGCCAAACGAACTATTAATATCACACGATATGCTTGGGGAGCACAACCATTGGATGAACTTCCCTATTCGCTTAAACCTAGTATTGAAGAACAAGCTTTCCCCTCTTTACCAGAGGGTCATTCTGTAGACAGGTTCCTAAGGACAAAATGTCTGCGCTGCCATATTGGCTCAGAAAGTCCCCATCGCCCTGGAGATTACCGAGCATCCGGTTGTTCTTCATGTCATATGGTTTATTCCAACGATGGTATTTCTTTATCTCATGATCGGGCTATACAAAAAACCCAAAGAAAAAATCAAATTCAAAATCGTTTTACAAGAAAGTATGCCGAGAATTCATTGAACAACCCACGCGGTTATCCCTTACTTCATAAATTTACCGTCGCGATCCCTAGCGTTCAATGCGAGCATTGCCATAGCAATAACGGGACGGGTCAAGAGTTCGAAGGATTGTTTGCCAAGCCATCTCGACCCTTGGATACCCCCAACCCTATCAACGCAGAAAAACCCGTTCTATACGGAAAGGAACATGAATTTCTAGTTCCTGATATCCATCGCGAAAAAGGAATGCACTGTATCGACTGCCATATTGGTGATGCAATAAAACCTGAGATAGAACCTGATCAACTTCAATCTGGAGTACAAATCCGTTGCATAGATTGTCATGGAACTCATGACAAACTGCCTGAAGGTTTACTCTTGATCGAATCGGATCCGAACACAAAAAAATTAATAAAAAATGCCAACTTGAATCCAAATCTTAAGAAAAAGGTGCGTGCCGGAGATACCGTTTTATTAAATTCAAGCGGCTCACCAATGCTTCATATCAAAAAGACTAAGAAAGACTGGTTTTTGTATTCAAAGGTAAGCGGCAAGAAGCATAATATTCCTTTACTGAAAAATCTTAAACCCTCGATTTCTCATCAAATCCCAAAACATATGCAAAAAATAGAATGTGCCACTTGTCACGCACGCTGGGCTGCAATTGATTGGGGCATGCATATTATTCGGGAACAAGAATTTTTTCCTGAAAAATGGAAAAATTGGAATCTTTCAGATCCCACTCTGCAACATTTATTAACAAGTTCCGCCACTATAAAATTCGGGATGTTGGATTGGTTGACCGCTAAATCAATGCCGAATAAAATAGAAGGCGATACTATCAATGAATACTGGTGGACAGTATTTTCAGATTCCGGATGGTCGAATATGATAATGGGAAAAAATTCGCAAGGGAAATATTCTCTTTTAAAACCACACTATCAATATTTTGTTACGGACCAGACAGGCCAAGCCGGTCTTCCATTTAAAAGGGCTGAGCCGTCACTAACACTGGATGATTCTATAGGATTAATCTGGACTGACTATTCACCTCACACGATACGAAAAACAGTGCGCTCCTGTGAAGATTGTCATCAAAGTTCAGTGTCTGTCGGCCTTGGAGATCCCTTAAAAAAATCACTGCAAGATGCCGATCAGTTTTTCTCAGGTTTAAAACAGAAAAACTGGGTTCACCCTGACTTCCAACTCAAGCAAACCATAGACCTAAGCGGAAAAGCACTACAAACTCCTTTTCCTCTAGATGGATCGCGCTTTCTAAACAAAGAAGAGATATCAATTCTACAGGAAACTTCGGACCGGTATCGTGCATTTCGTTCTCTCAATTTAAGGGAGTTAAATTTTTCCAGGTTATTGAGCCGTAGCGAATTTCCTTACGATATAAAGCGTCGTGTTCGGGATAAGGAATCGGAACAACCCCAACCTCGAGAAGATCTGTTTTATGATGTTGAAAAAAATAAATTCATTAAAATTGAAAAAACGAAAGAGCCTTTAAAATCAACTTCTTTTTTTACTACTGAGTCTTTGCCAGGGCCAGAGGTTGAGGAAAATAATGGTTTAGTAACGACAGACCCTTCGCAGGATAAAAAAGAAGAGGGAATCATTGAGTTTCTCTACGACATTTTTGAAGATAATGAAAAGACTGAAGATACTCTATCTCTTCCCAATGAAATCGTACCACAATGAAAAACATATTATTTCTTCTGATTAGCTTATTTTTTATTTTAAGCCCAGTACTTTCAAATGCTTCGTTAATCGAAGAAAAAAAATGTTCCGTTTGTCATCGTCTTTCTAAGATAGAAGTTGCAAAAATAGGCCCTGATCTCTTTTATGCTGGTAATAAATTTCAACGAACCTGGTTACTGCAATACCTTCAAAATCCCTTGACACTTAGAAAAGCAGGTACTGGTTTTAACCCAGGCTTTCTTAAAGGCGAGTTTAATAATTCGCACCCCGTACTTTCTAAAAAAGATGCGATACAAATCAGCCAAAAATTAATGACCATGATTTTTCCTAATATGCCGGATGAAACAAGTAACTTAAAAGCCCTATCTAAAGGCCAAATAGCTAAAACTAAATATGAGTTTGAACGTACGTTTAGCTGCATTTCCTGCCATCAAAGTTTGAACTTGGCTGGGAAACCTCGTGGCGGAATTTCTGGACCCTCACTTATCGACGCAGGAAATAGATTGCAGGCAAGTTGGGTTGCGCACTGGTTGAAAAACCCAAAGATGTTTTCAGAAGAAAACCGTATGCCGATTTATAAAATGGATGATGAAACACGATTAAGATTTACACAATTCATCATGGCTCTAAAAAAAGAAAACGTGCGATAACTATGAAAAGATTTTCACAAGCATCTATTTTCACATATGGGATTCTTCTGCTAGCTATTATGCTTATAGGGTGTGGCGAAGAGCAGAATAGTACACTTTCTAAATCCAAGTTACCACTTTATGAAGAACCAAAATCTCTCCAATCAAAGCAGGAAATAGTTCCCAAGACCATAATTGTTACAGCAAATACCCGTGAAACTTACCAGTGGTACTGTGCCCAATGTCATGGTATTGAAGGAAAGGGGGATGGGATCAATGCAAAATTTTTGACTGTTCCTCCTAGAAATCATACCAAGGCTGCATATCTGGAAACTCGCACCGACAAACAACTTTTTAAAGCTATAAAGTTTGGAGGCCTCTCTGTTGGGCGTGCACCCTGTATGCCTGCTTGGGGGCATACGCTAAAAGAAAAAACCATGTACCAACTCGTACGATATATTCGTGAATTGTGTAAATGCGAAGCCTTGTAGTCTGATTAAAAAATTGCTTTTTATTCTGATATAATTCAACTAATAAATTTCTAAATGAGATCAAAATATGATCGAAGTAATTCCTTTCCGTGGCTTGTTATATAACTTGGATATTACTGGACCTCTCGATAAACTAATCGCACCGCCTTATGATGTTATTTCCTCGGGCCAGCAGCAGGCACTATACGAAAAACACCCTAATAATGTGGTCCGACTGATTTTGGGAAAGGAATTTAATTCAGATACTGATGCAGACAATCGTTACACCCGATCCGCACAGGTTTTTCAAGATTGGATAAATCAAGAGATTTTAAAAAAAGATGACAAGCCTGGGTTTTATATATATAGCCAACAATATGAATTTGGAGGGGAAAAATTCTGCCGTGTTGGTTTTTTCGCTCGTGTCAAAATAGAAGATTTCAATGAAGGAAATATCTGCCCTCACGAATTTACACTTTCAAAAGCTAAAACTGATCGAACAAAACTTCTCAATGCCTGTCACGCCAATTTTAGTCCTATCTTCGGTTTATATTCTGACCCAGACGGTGAAATTGATCTTTACCTGAACCAAGAAACAAAATCCGAACCTTTATCTGTTATTAATGATGGTAAAGTAATTCATAAATTCTGGCGTTCAAACAATAATAAAAACAACCAGTTGATTTGTGATACCATCCGAGATAAAAAAATATACATTGCAGATGGCCACCACCGCTATGAAACGGCTTTAGCCTTTGCAAAAAAAAATAAAGAAACAATTCCCGACAGTTCTCACGTAATGATGTTTCTTACCAATATGGATTCGGGGGGCATGTCTATTTTTCCTATTCATCGAATAGCAAAAAGTCCAAACCCATTTGACCGCAAGGCTTTTTTAAAGCGGGCTAGCGAATATTTCGAGGTAATTCCCTGGAATACTGAAGTAAATGGGTCTGAAATTAAATCACGATTAGTTGAATTTGGAAAAGACCGTATTATTTTTTGCGCATATATGGGTAAGGACCAAACTTATACTTTAATGGTAAATGATCCGAGAAATATTTTACCTCTTCTCGATAAAAATGAACCAAAGGAATTGCAAGTTCTAGACGTTATGCAATTGCATGCCATTATTTTCCGTGAAATTTTAAAAATTGATACAAGAAAAAAGCAAAGCCAAGATTTTGTTGGTTATAAGGTAAATGTAGATGAAGCAATGGCAAGCGTCGATGAAGGATATTATGATATTGCTTTTTTTATGAACCCCACATCGATCCAAGAAGTTCGTCGTTTAGCGGGTATGGGAATTCGTCTACCACAGAAAGCGACGTTTTTTTACCCCAAGCTATTATCGGGTTTGGTTATCAACAATTTTGAACAATAACTGTTCTTAAAACAATTGCTCATGAAAGTAAATAATACGGAATTTATAACGGGTGCTGTGTCGGCAAAGCAATATCCGAAAGAATCTTATCCTGAGTTTGCTTTTGTCGGACGATCAAATGTGGGAAAATCTTCACTAATTCGTTCTCTTTTAAATCGAAAAAAACTTGTTCGCATCAGCTCCACGCCTGGAAAAACAAGAGAAATTAATTTTTTTAGAATCAATGAGGAATTTATGTTTGCTGATCTTCCAGGCTACGGATTTGCGCGGGTCGCACCAGCCTTGCAAAAAAAATGGAAAAAAATGATTGAGGAATATTTGATAAATCGTGAACCTTTATTAGCTATTGTTTTCATTGTTGACATCCGCCGACAACCAACCGAGCTCGACTTAACTCTAAAAGAATGGCTGGAAGATCTGGGTAGAAATTATATTCTTGTTATCACGAAATCGGACAAAATATCCGGTACAGAGCGCAGCAAGCAAACTAAAATAATCAAAGCAGCATTTACCGGAAATAATTCCCTCGGGACAGTAGCCTATTCAAGCAGGAGTCATTTGGGGAGAAAAGAACTCTGGGGTCAGATAAAAAAGGTAGCTTGTGAAAAGGGTGATCCAAGTTCTCTGGAAGTATTTACCTAAAAAGTAAATCGATATTTTTCGAACAAATCCATTGTCACAATATTTTTGCCTGCCTTGACTACTTCCTGCTCAATCCGCTTTACGGCCATGTTGCGTATAAAGGGAATAGGTATACGAGATACCTTATCCAACGCATCGTCTTCCCATTTCATAGAAACTTCAACTGGTGCTTCTTTCTCCTTTTCAATTTGTTCATCGCGTTTAAGGTCTTCATCCGTCACCTCCATACCCATGGCTTCTTTCGCAGAAGCTGGCATAATATTGGTGAAAACCTCATCAATGATACCGGGAGTGATCATTTTATCTCCGCGCTCTCGGGCTCGACCCTCAATTGTCTGCTTGGCCATACCCAATACAAAAGGAGGCACCTTTTCCATTTTTTCCTTGGCCTCTTTGCTCCAAGGAATGCCTGCGGTAGGAGTAACATCCATATAGTCTTTAAATCTTTCTACAATGTCATCTTTCTTTTCAGTTCGCATAGATAGAAAATCTTCAATCTCTTCGATCACTTCCACCTTACGAGGACTTTGCCGCATTTTGTCTTTCGCAACATCAAAAGCATCCATAGTCAATTCTTCAAATCCAAAACCTTTAACCCTTTTCGACACTAACATCATGGATTCATTACGAATTTCTGTTAAGAAATCGGAAGTAACGATTTTAAAACCCCGTTTTACACAACGTTGCACCATAAGCTTGCGAATACCGGGACGAACAAATTCCGGCGCATGCTTCACACGTTCCCATGCTTCTTCAGCCCACACCACACCATTCTCCTTAGCATAAGGGTGGTCTGCCTCTGATATCTTGATTTCTTGAGTTCCCATTTGAAAAAACCTTATTTATATGATTATAAATTCCAAAACAGGGCCATTGTCATAAACTTAAAAAGTAATAAAAGATACATTACATCGACATCGATCAGCTTACTATATAAAATACAGGTATTATTAAAAAATTACTTGAAGCTTGCGTCAATGTCAATTAATTTAAAGGTTTGGCAAGGGTAAAAATAAAATTAGTCTGATTTACGGTTTTTTGGTTTATTTTTATCCTAATTTAATATTGAAACAAGTATTTTAAAATGCAACGTTCACCAGTAGTTTATTTTTTATTTTTCTTATCTGGCATCACTGCTCTGATTTATGAAATTGTATGGACCCGAATGCTCACACTTGTTTTCGGACATACCGTCTTTTCAGTATCTGTTGTGCTTGCTGCCTTTATGGCCGGCTTGGGTCTCGGCAGTTATATTGCTGGCTATGCCGTAGATAGGTTATCGATAAATACTATAGATTCTTCTGCAACCGCACTTAAGGTATACGGCTGGATTGAAATCCTGATTTTTGCCAGCGGTGCCCTTATTTCATTGTTATTTTTGAAATTTTCAGGTGTTTACTCTCTATTTCATAGTTTCATTCCTGAGTCGACTGAACTACAAAATTTACTGAAGATCTTTTTTTCCTTTATTTTAATATTAATACCCACAACATTGATGGGTACCACGCTTCCTATCATTAGCAAATATTGCGTTATCAATGACAAGGTTATAGGAAAACAAGTATGTTTGCTTTATGCACTGAACACACTTGGGGCAGTCTTCGGTTGTATAGCTACAGGGTTTTTTTTAATGGAAACCTTTGGTGTGTTGCAAACTGTTTTGTTTGCTGCCGGCATAAACTTGTTGGTGGGTATTAGTGCTCTAAGTATTTATAAGGAAAATGGAGGAACTATAAAATTCACCTTCCCAAAAATTAGTACCCCGAAAATAAATTGGAGTCCAGAACAAAAGTTTTGGATGGGAATCAGTTTCATTTGTGGTTTCACGGCTCTTGCTTACGAAGTCTTATGGACTCGATTACTAGTATTTAGCATTGCTAGCACTGTTTACTCCTTTAGCATGATGCTTGCGGTTTTTTTACTGGGGATATTCTTAGGAAGTCTTTTACTCATTCCCTCACTTTCAAGAGTTAAAAATCTACGAACGACCCTCATTGTATTACAAGGTGGAGTTGGAATTTATGTAATTGGATCGATCTACAGCTTAGATTCTATACTCTCTCCTCCATGGAATGCCTACAATCTGGGCAATTCTACTATCGCCTTTTGGAATTATTTTAAGGACTCCGCAGCCCTTATGCTATTTCCCGCTTTGCTTTTAGGTATGTGCTTTCCACTACTTATTCAATTAATATCCAAAAAACATGAAAATATTGGAGAAGCAACCGGGCAAATTTATGCCGCAAATACTCTGGGGGCTATTTTGGGTTCTATTTTATGCGGATTTATATTCTTGCCTCACTTGGGTAGTCAAATCAGCTTCACGCTTCTTGCGACAATCAACTTTTTGACAATGGTTCTTTTATTTCGTACAGGTAACTATTTAACACCTATGGTGAGAAGAGTAATGACAGTGGTATTTACTGCACTGGTCCTTTTTGTAAATATATCTATCCCCAGTAATTTGTTGAATTCCTTTTTCATGCGAGATAGTGCTGGAAAACGTAATATTAATAAATTGATTTACTTTGAAGAAGGCTTATCCGATACCGTGGCGGTTTTTAAGGATGACTACGGGGTGCTCGATCCATCGGCAAAACGTTTGATCACCAATGGCATATCCATGTCTGCCTCCAATATGATGGCTACTCGTTACATGAAGTTATTCGCTCATATACCTATTCTGTTAGTGGATAAACCCGATGACGTCCTGGTAGTTTGCTTTGGAACGGGCCAGACTACGGGAGCCGCAGGACTGCATCCTGGCGTTAAAACGGTGGATAGTCTGGAACTATCTTCCAGTGTACTCAATGCAGGAAAAATGTTTACAGATGAGAATAATAATGTTTTATCAAATCCAAAAGTAAATTTTGTGATTCAGGATGGTCGAAATCATTTGTTAACCACTCATAAGCTTTACGATGTCATCACATCCGAACCCCCACCTCCTCGCACCGCTTTTACGGTAAACCTTTATACCCAAGAATATTATGAATTACAGAAAAATAAGCTTAAACCCGGTGGTATTGCCGCTCAATGGATACCTTTACATAGTCAGGGAGAAAAAGAAGTAGCTATGCATTTCAAAACATTTCAATCTGTTTTTCCCTATACAATGGGCTGGCTTCCTGTTGCAAACGAAATCCTTCTTATCGGTTCCAACAAACCCATTAAAATTGATTTTCATAAATTGAATAAGCGTTTACAGGAATCGGAAATTAAAAAAGATTTATCAGGTATTGAAGTCCCCGATATCTTCTCCTTTCTGAGTAATATTTGGTTCCTTAACGAACAGGTAATTAAACTGGGGAAAGGGGTTCCTCTCATTACCGATAACCATCCGGCCATTGAGTTTTATTTACACCTAGGTAATGTAATAGGCTTACCGGGACAGGAAAGGTATGTGTTTAACCGCTCTAGATTTGACGATGTCGTAAAACAAATTTCAAATTTATCAGAGGAAGACCGGCAAAAATTTAAATCTTACTTCAGGGCGATGGACTTGTATCAACGTGGAGTGATGTACGGTAATCGTGGTCAGCTTTTGGAAGCCATGACTCTGGTGGAGGATGACGATCTTTTCCGTTATCACTTGCAAGCGGGGCGCAAACAAATACAACGTTTGACCCAACTTGTGGAAGAAGAGCCCGACAACCTCAAATATATGCTAAATCTAGCTCACAGTTTTTTCCAAATTGGTAACTATAATCAAAGCATGGAAATTCTGAAACTGGTTCTTGAAAAAAATCCGAACCTTGGTTTTGCTAATCTTTATATGGGGTACAACCTTTTGGAAATGGGGAATAAAGACGAAGCTTTAGCATATTTTCAAACCACGGCTAAAAACAACCCTCAACAAATGTCTACGATCATGCGGGAAATTGGGTTGGTGAGTTTGTTAAAAGAAATAGATAAAAACCCTCAGGATCCAGTACTTTTACGTTCTCTTGCTGAATATTATAATTTAAAAAAAGATTACTTGAAATCTCTGAAATACTCTTTGCCTTTACTACAAAAAGATCAGATGAATCTGAAAATATTACAGGCTATTGTATTCAGTTATCGCGGACTTGGAGAAGCCAGAGAAGTACTTATGTATGGAGGTCGCTATAACTTAATTGATCCTAACGAAATACATTTACAATTTATCATGGCAGAAATTTTTGTCCTTTTAAATAAATGTGACAAAGCACTACCCTTGCTTGAAAAAGTATTAAAAAAAGACGACACCTACAGAAATGTTTGGGAACTAAATGAGTCCTGCATTAAAAAAGCCCCTATTTAATAAAAAATATTTCAAATTAATCCATAACATTCCTTAGAAAAATTTTCTTAAAAACCTATAAACAGCTGACACAAATTCTAATATCCTTGCTTTCAGCCAAGCCTTTCTATCGAATAATCGGTTATGGGTATTGAATAGTAATTTGGGAATCTCGAGTTTTTCAGGGCATCTTGGCAAACAGTCTCCGCATTGAGTACAGCGAGAAGCGAAATTTCCTGGGAACCAATGACCCTCACCTTCAAACATGTTATAACGAAATCTTCCATAATCTTCCATCTCATAAGCTTCTAACAAGTTTCGAAAACGTAATACCTCTGGAATGTTTATATTCTCCGGGCAAGGCAAACACTCATTGCAAAGAGTACAAAGATCTTTGATTTCATTTAACCGAACATCCATCTGAATTCGAATACTTTTTTCTTTATTTGAAGGTTGTTTCTCCTCATTTAAAATCGAAAGATTTTGCGGGAAATGCTCTGGTCCGTGTATTCCCATACTCAACGTTGTGATTTCTGGATGTTCTAGACAAAATCGACCATTAAATTGAACCGCCGTCAAAGGCTCAACCGTCTCTTTAACAATTGATGAAGGCTTCCACAACATACCGCCTTTTTCGTTTGGAGAAATTATAAAAACACCAATGTCTTTTTTTCCTGCTAACTGAACTGCGGCAAGATTTCGCTGAAAAAAATAATAATAGTGAAGATTCACGAAACTGAACAAGTCGGTATCGAGAGCTTGCAAAATAATATCCAAGGCAGCATGAGTTGAAAATCCTATATGGCGAATCAATCCTTCTTCCTTAAGTCGATGTAATGTTTCTACAGGTCCTCCCGGCTTAATTGCCGCTAGCAATCTTTCCTCATTATTAATCCCATGCCATCCATAGAAATCGACAAAATCTAATTTTAAGCTGGTTAATTGTTCCTCTACAAGTTTGCGAGTCTCTCCCCCTGTCATTGGAGATCCTTTGGTCATCATCTTAAATTCGTGGCGCGGAGTCCCCAGTTCTTTTAAGGTAATTCCATATAGGTTTTCACTTTTCATATATCCATGAGCGGTTTCTATATGATTGATGCCTACTTCAAACGCCTGCCGGGTTGTTTCGATACAGTTTCGAATAGATTCAGAAGGTAGATGGGTACGTGGCGATACCCAGCCATGCTTGAATCGCATTCCCCCCAGGGTGATCACAGAAATGAGTTCATCGGTCTTCCCAAAACGCCGGTATTCCATCTCGAAATTATGATCGAGCTTTCAAGGTTAAGCAAGAAAATCATTGAGATCACTCTAAAATTCCCCTACACTTCTTAAGAACAATAACTTACATATTCAGTGGAAAGTAAAACAGGGCTAAGTTTTGTTTTATCTATTTGCTCTATACTTCTATACAAAACAATATTTTTTTAATACCTCTTCAATTAAATTAGGTAGCGATTTTTCAACCTCGTTAGGGTTCACAACAGTGCGATGGTTGGAAAACATCAGATCAGAAATCGTTGGAGGACAGCTCAGTGGTTGAAGTATTGATGGGGTTGGTCGTTGCCGCAGTTATTTTGATGTGGATACTGCTTAAGAAAAGTAATTCCAAAATAGAGGACCAGAGCATTCTCTTGATCCAAGAGCAGTTGAGTAAAGTAGTGGAAACCTTGGATAAAAAAATGGGCGAATCAAATGAATCGATGAGAAGTCAAATCGGTGAATCAAACAAGCTCATCAAGGATATTACTCAGCAACTTACCAAAGTCAATGAGACTAATAAACAAGTCATCGACGTAACCAATCAACTTAAGACCATCCAGAATATTCTGATGAACCCGAAACAGCGTGGTGTGCTTGGGGAGTTTTTTCTGGAAACGGTCTTAAAAAATGTTTTGCCTCCAGAGCACTATTCTCTGCAGTACAAATTCAATAACGGAGATATAGCGGATGCTGCGATATTTTTTGGAAAAGCCGAAGAACAAACAATTCTTCCAATTGATTCAAAGTTCCCCATGGAAAACTATAACCGACTGGTGGAAGAAAAAATAAAAACCGAACAAGATCGATTGGCAAGGACATTCATTCAGGACGTAAAAGGACGAATACTAGAAACATCTAAGTATATCCGCCCGAATGAAAATACTCTCGATTTTGCATTCATGTTTATTCCATCCGAAACCATTTTCTATGACTTATTATCTAATTCTATCGGTTCCGTGAAAGCTTCCTCCCGTGACCTAGTTGAGTATGCCTTTGAGAAGAAAGTAATTATTGTCTCGCCAACTTCATTTATGGCCTATCTACAAACTATAATTCAAGGGTTTCGGGCATTAAAAATAGAGGCTTCTGCTAAGGAAATCATAGCAAGAGTGGAAGAACTCGGGAAGCATTTAGGTAATTATGATCAATATATGGGAAAACTTGGCAACTCTCTGAGCACGACGGTAAACCATTACAATACGGCCCATAAGGAATTGAATAAATTGGATAAGGATGTTTTGCAAATTACGGACAAGCCAATCGGAATAGAACCCATATCCCTTGAAAAGCCTAATCGTGCCGACTGAATCATTAGTTAATAACCTAATTTGATATAATTAAAGCATGCGTACTCAAAATAAAGTTCGATTTTTTATTTTATGCCTTATAGCGGTATTAATATTTCCATCATTTCTTTTTGCAAATAACTTCAACCAATTGGTTGAAAAAAAACAACTACTAGAAAAAGAATTTGGTATCGAAACGCTTGAATGCTTCCCCTTCATAAAAAAGATCGGGTTCACTGAAGATCAAATACCTCTTATACAAAGATGCTTGCAGGGTGTATCTTCACTCCAAGAAGCCCTTACCCGCATAAAGCATGATAATTACAAGGAAGTGGGAATAAGCAATCGCTTTTTGAGAACCGCAGGGTTTCACACCATCTTGGTAAACTGGAAGGCTACACCTGAAGAAATAGAAAAGTTTTTAAATCAGCGACTTGATCAGCAGCAGCAAAATGAATTCATGGATAAAATCCGTGCCTTAAAAAAAGAGATCGGAAATCAAGGCCTTGCTAAAGAAATCTATTGCTCTAAAGAAATTTCCAACAACGACTGTCTCAAAGGATATAAAAATCTTGCCGAGGTACAAAATTCCAAAAGAACCAGAAGAACAGGTTGGCATGAAATTATGATTACTCACTCCTCTTTTTTAGCAGACAAACCAAACAAGCTTATTTTGGGGTTTGACGAAGCACCTGCTAACATGCGAAGTCAGCTAATGAAAGATCCCTATAAAACCTGGAATCCCCAAAGAAAAATGTACGAAACTATTCAGGAAAAATATGGCAAGGTGTTTAAAGAGAAACTGCAATTGGAAAACTTCATCTGTGCGGCTGAATTAAATCTGGAGGAATGCCAACAAGGAGCCAAAAATTTAATGGTAGCTAGTCAATCCACAGATTTTCGTATGCGCTATTGGGGTAAAGTAATTCTAAACCGGTACAATACTTTGATTCAAGATGATTTCAATGCACAAATTCGTTTTAACCTCCCACCAGAAAAAATTCTTGAGCATTTTTCTAGAAAAGCAATTAAAACCAAAGCTGCAAAAAATACAACTTTGGCAGTAAAACTAGAGGGTCGCACAAAAAATAATTCAACTAAACTACGTGCAGTTTGTGATCTGGAAGGCTTGAGGTCGGCACTTTGCGCTAAGGCCTTTAAAACCTTTATAAGATTTGTGAAAAATCATCGCGACTATCAAGTCACCTATCCATGGGATACCTTAATGTTTATAGACGGAAAACAACTCTCTAGGGTTAATTTTGCTCTCAACTCAAACTCCAGAAATACCTATCTCTATATCGATGCCAACAGCACCGATGATGAATTTTTGAATTATTTGGAACGGTTTCAATCAAAAAATTAAGATTTAACCACTCGTGATCCCTAATTAAATCATAAGAGAGAACACTAATCTAAGAAGTGGCAAACTAACAGAGTAAGGTAATAATTACTCTCTATTCCCTTATCTATAATATGGCGATTTCTAATAGATGAAATCCGAAATAAAATCTGTATATCTAGCACCGAAGGGACTAAACGAACTTTTAGTAAATGAGGTCGGAAAAGTGCTTGCTGTTCATGACCGACTTATTTTTTCAAGCGAGCCATTCATCGACGCTCATTGGGCACAGAACATTTGGAAGAACACACAGATAATTTCTGTTGAGTCCATCAATGATGCATCAAAGAAGCTCAAAGCGCTTCAAAAGAACTGGTGTCTTTATTCTTTCACCTTGCACCGAAGGGCTAAACTGATTCAAGAAAAACTGGACTTAAAACCTCAACAACCCTTAGCATTTCCTACAACGCTTCCCAAAAATGTTTTAGGAAGTTGGTGCCTGCTTGATGAAAACACGCTTCTCGCATCCCCAGATTGTACGAGTCCCTTCCCTAACGGTGAACCTTTTTTCACTCAAGACAAGAATGGTCCGCCTAACCGGGCTTACCTGAAACTCTTTGAAGCTTTGACTCTAGCTGGGAAAACCCCAAAAAAAGGAGAATTTTGTATTGATATTGGTGGTAGCCCTGGTGGCTGGACTTGGGTAATCCAAAAATGCGGTGCAGAAGTACTCAGCATCGATCGTTCGCCACTTGATAAAAATATTTCAAATCTAAAAAACGTGGAGTTTGAAAAACGTGATGCCTTTTCTTTACTACCCGAAGTATTTAAAAAGGAAGGAAGACAAGTCGATTGGTTATTTTCAGATTTAATCTGCTATCCAGAAAAACTTTATGATTGGCTATTGATGTGGATAGATTCGGGTAACTGCAAAAACTTTATCTGCACCCTCAAGTTTAAAGGCAAACCCGAATCCAGCATTATTAAAAAATTTGCCGCCATCCCAAATAGTAAAGTCATGCATCTTTTTCATAACAAAAATGAACTGACATTTATAAAACTTTGGCGGCCAGCTTAGAAACTCCTAAAATAGCATTCAGAATATCTGTCTGACCGGTTTCTTTAGCCAGAGCCTCCGATTCATCTAGACATCTTTTAAGCTCTACCATATTCCCAGTTATGAGATGAATTGCAGTGGAAGAAAACAAAGGTTGCAAGATTTTCAATGGCTGTTCCAATTCCCTTCCGAGCCTTATTCTATTTTGCAAAGTAGAGATACCTCGGTCAAATGCTCCGTACAAAGAGGCAAATCGTTCCTCTTTATCCGATTTTTGGTTTAAAGCATCTTCCAAAATTTCCAAAGCTTGATCCCATGCGCATTTTCTCCAATAGGTGATCGCGACTATAGAAAGAATAGCCGCTTTTCCTGCCTTGTCATCCATTTCCTTAAACAATAGCAAGGCCGTTTCAAATTGCTCCAAGGCCTTTTTGAGTTGAGCTTTTTCCCAATATGCCGTGCCCAACGCGGTCAGCACCACCGCCCGCAGGGTCTTATCTTTTTCCACATTAATTAAAAGTTTATTCAAACAAATAATTGCGGTATCGTACTTCCGTGCCGTCTGACAACCATTGCAATAAGCAACTGCCTTTTTAACAGTTTTCGCCGAATCACCCCTCAAAAGAGTAGATTCAAAATTTTCTTTTAATTGTAATAAATTCATTTTACCTGAAATATTATAAGAGACTTTTTACAAATTTGATCATCTAAGGAAATAAGATGCAAATAGCAAGAAATCGAACTAAAAATTTTTTAACTCTATAAAGGACAGGTTCCCATGTTTAAAGAAATAAATCCTCATCTAGTGCAGGAAATGGTTGAGGAAGGTACGGTACATGTCGTCGATATTCGCGATCCCGGCTCTTATTCTTCAGGCCATATTCCAAATGCTGTTTCTCTTAACGATCAGAATGTTAAGGAATACATCGAAAAAACGGATAAGGAAACTCCCCTGGTAGTCTGTTGTTATCACGGCATATCTAGTCGCGGTGCTGCAGAATATCTATCCCAACAAGGATTCAAAGAAGTTTATTCGATGACCGGTGGATTCGAAGCTTGGCCCGACTAATCTTCCTTAAGAGTCCTATATGAGATTAGGTTTGCCTTCGGCGGTTAGGTCGGTGGCAAGAAACCCTTATTTTTATATCGTCGCAGGGCTTCACTGCAATCACAGGTTCTTTTTTCCCGTCTTAAAATTTCAAACATCGCACGAATAAGTTGTGGAAATTTTTGTATGGAAACATCAACCTTTTTTTTCTCTTCTTCTGTCTGCATGCCCTCAAACAACTCTCCCTTTTTAAATTTTCTGGTTTTAACTCCTTCGGCATAATTGGTAAGGTAACAAAATGGGGAATAACAAATCTCCTTTTCACGAGCTAAAAATGCTTCCGGCGCCAATGTCATTCCGACCAAATCGGCACCAAGAATACGCAGCTTTCTTATTTCAGCAGGGGTTTCCAATCGCGGACCCTCGGTACAGGCATATACTGCTTTTTCATGATGTGGCATCGCACTCTCATGTAAGACATTATGTAAAATTTCTGAAATTTGCGGACAAAAAGGGTGGCTTTGCCGAATGAATCCCACTCCCGTGTTATCAAAAAAAGTTGTCGGGCGGTTTCGCGTTTCATCAATGATATCGTGCGGCACTACAAAATCACCGGGCTTGTAGGCCGTATTAATAATTCCAGGTCCCGACCAAGCGATAATCCTTTGAACACCACATTCTTTTAAGGCGTGAATATTTGCTCGGTAATTGACAAATGGTGCTGTCAGCGAATAATCTGTTTCACCATGTCGGGAAAGAAAAAGAAAATCGAAATCATTTAAATTGAATTGATGGATGGGCGCACTCTTTCCATAGGGAGTGTCGATATTTTGGCATTTTTTTTCTTCGCCCAATGACTGTTCGGCAAGAAGATGATAAGCACCACTGCCACCAATCACCGCAATCGGTACCGGGTCTTTTACGAATTTATTCATCCGTTAATCCAGATACGTCTCAATATCACCTACGTAATTGGCAGCAGACTCCCGAATTCCACGTATCTCTTCCTCTTTCAGTTCCCGCTTTACTTTTGCAGGAGAACCCAGAACTAGACTTTTGGGTGGAATTTTTGTATTGGGTGTAACTAAAGAACCGGCTCCGACGATCGACTGTTCGCCTATTTCAGATCCGTCCATCACCGTCGCACCCATACCAATAAGACATTGCGAGCCGATAGTGCAGGCATGCAAGGTAACATTATGACCCACCGTTACCTCATCACCAATTTCCAAAGGCAAAGTTTTACGTGCAACATGTAAAACGCAACCATCCTGAATATTTGTACGCTTTCCAATACGAATATAATTGACGTCGCCCCGAATGACAGCATTAAACCAAACACTGCTCTCTTCACCTATTTTCACATCACCGATGATCTGCGCGCTATCCACTACCAGGGCTGATGCGTCTATCTCGGGTTTAGTACCTTTAAAAGGATGGATCATTTTAATGCCTTTAAAAATTTAAGTTATCTAGATTTTATAATGGTCTATTATTTTATTCTTAAAGTCTATGACAAAAATATTCTCTTGGTTTATCAAATAATATCTCGGTGACAATTACGCACCGCATTATAACTGGCTCTTGCCAATTGGCTTCGATCAAGTCCTGCTGCGATTTCCGGTAAGACAAAAATCGTTGCACGAAGTCTGGGGGTTTTCAGTAACGTTAACATATGTTTGAAAAAAGAGTCTCCATAATATGCGATTGTCGGTTGATTGCCATCATGGTATTTTACAGTCACCGGAATCACAGGGGCTTGAGCGCGAACCGCCGATTCAAATATTGCTGATTTGAAGGGAATCACATCCGTTCCATCTGTTGCCTGAGCTTCCGGAAATAATATCACTGAACAATTAGAATTCAACCTTGTTTCCATTTTCTTTATAATGGATCTTAACTGCCTCTTATTTCTCCTATCCGCAAAAATGGTCATTCCCAACCATGCCAAAAAATTAAAAAAGGGCCAATCTGAAATTTCTGCCTTTGAAACGAAAAATCCCTTAGTAAGAGCACCCAAAATAAACACATCTGGAGTGCCCACATGATTTGCGACAATCAAGGAACCTGGACTGTGACTTTTTTCTCCATGAACTTCAAACCGGAAGTTGAGTATCCAACAAGTTGTTTTCGCCCAATAGCGGGTAAAAAATGAGATCCACTTGAAAAGTTTTGATTCGGATAAGAAGAATAAAATGTGGACTGTAAGTCCTATCAAGACGAAAGTGATAAAGATAATCATATAAGCAAGCAAGCGTATGATCGCTAAAACATATCCCATAATTTTATTGGACCTTGCTTTTCACAAATTAATTTTTATAAATTTAGATACCATACAGAGCAATACTCCTTATTAAAAAAAATCTCGGCTTTTTTTATTCCACCCAAGCATATCGCAGAAAACTAAACGCTTAAGATTCGCAAGAACGGATGTAATCCCATCGCTTAATCCTAGCTTTTTTGTTACAGGAACATTCAAAGTCCAAAAAATTTCATCAGTTACTTTTGACCAAGCCTTATGCATTTTTAACAAACTATAATGAATTTTATCTAAACCCGTATATGATTCCATTCCTGTAATTAAATGCACTTTTTGATTTTTACGTGTTTTCTCCTCTAAATACTCATTCACTTTTATAATAAACGAATCTGTTTCTTCATAATTTATTTTACTGTTTGGGTAGAATATAAATCTTAAAATATAAAATGTTCTTCTGCTGATATCTTTTTTCATATTTATATGAATCGAGGTTAGAAATATGTCTGCATTCCATTTCAACATTCGATCTATTAGCGTGTCCAAACATTCGATCAGCGCATCGGGAGTTACTCCATACATAAGGTCATTACCAAGATCTGTAATCAAGACTACTCGTGGAATTTTTGTTTTTTTATCAACTGCTTCTATAATCTGACAGTCTTGGATAGGTGGATAAATAAAATTAAACATTCCACCTTTTGCACAAAATCCACGTCCTGGTCCTAACGCATTTAGGAACTCTATGTTTTGGACTCCCAAGCATCTAGAAAGATAGCGGGTGAGCAGAGAGTAACCCCGGGAAAGGTTACTGGCACCCATAAATAAAAATAAAAGTTTATCTTTGGACGAAGGTTCTTCTTGCATAGGGCGGGAACTAACGAAACTTATTTGGAATACATAAAAATAGATTGGCTTTACTACGACAGGTAAAATGGTAAAACATCAGAAGGGTTAAAACTGCTAACACACATACCCTTAAACCGGCGCTATTCAATTTCGATCGGGCTGACATAGACTTCGCGAGGTCTAACTCCATCAGATGGACCTACCACTCCTTCTCGCTCCATGGTTTCTATAATTCGTGCCGCCCTATTGTATCCTATCCTCAATCGACGTTGGATATATGAGATAGAAGCCTGCCTGTCTTTCGCGACAATAGCCAATGCCTCATCATACTTCTCATCCATATCTTGCTCTTCCGCTTCATCTTTGGCATCAAGGGTTTCAGATTGAAAAATATCTTCCTCGTAAACAGGTTTGGCCTGCTTTTTGATAAAACTCACGATTCTCGCAATTTCTTCATCACTGACCATTACCCCATGCAACCTTAGTAAACTGGAGGACCCTGGTGGCAGAAATAGCATATCCCCTCGGCCTAACAATTTGTCAGCACCCATTGCATCCAAAATCGTTCTAGAATCGACTCGTGAGGTCACCTTATAAGACATTCGTGTAGGAAAATTGGCTTTAATGATTCCGGTCAATACATCTACGGAAGGTCGCTGCGTGGCAACAATTAAATGAATCCCTGCCGCGCGAGCCATTTGCGCAAGACGGGTCAAACAATCTTCAACTCCTTTTGAAGCAACCATCATTAAGTCTGCCAATTCATCAATAAGGACTACGATATAAGGAAGTTTTGCGGGAGGTTCAGGAACCTGATTTTCTTCTTGATCTTCATTTTCTTCATCAATAGGTTTTATACCTTTGCTTGTTTTTTCACGTTTTTTCAACTCTATTTCATATTCTTTTTGCAATTTTTCAGCAAGATCATTAAAACCATTTATATTTCTAACTCCCTTTTCAGCCATCATTTTATAGCGCGTTTCCATTTCGGTAACTGCCCATTGTAGAGCTGCGGCAGCTTTCTTAGGATTTGTGACCACAGGAGCGATAAGGTGAGGAATGCCATCGTAAACAGATAGCTCCAACATTTTTGGATCAATCATTATCATCTTAACTTCATCGGGAGTAGCATTGAGTAAGATGCTACAAATCATGGAATTGAGCCCAACGCTTTTCCCTGATCCTGTAGAACCCGCCATTAGTAAATGCGGTGTTTTTGCAAGGTCCTGAACAGCCGGCTCTCCCGTTATATCTTTACCGATTGCCAAATTTAATTTGGAATCAGATTTTTGAAATGCGTCCGATTCCATTACATCTTTAAAATAAATTGTTTCACGTCGAAGATTAGGAATTTCTATACCGACCACTGGCTTACCTGGAACAGGTGCAAGAATGCGTAATCCAACACAACGCATTGCCAAAGCCAGGTCATCAGCCAGTGAAACGATTCGACTGACTTTTATTCCCGGTGCCGGTTCGTATTCAAATAAAGTAATAACAGGACCCGGTAAAACCTGAACAACCCGACCCTCAATGCCAAAATCCGATAACTTCTTTTCCAAAATAGCGCTACTTGCTAAAATTTCGTTACGGGCCTTTTCAACATCCGTACCTATGTCAGGGGGCACATCATTCAACAAAGTTAAAGACGGAACCTCGTAATGACTAGAGGTGCCCATAAAAGAAAAATGGTCTTGCACGACGAATTCCGGTTTCTCTTCTTTTTTCTTTGTATCAGGTTTGTCCTTACGTTCAATAACCAAGGGTTCAGGTCGAGTTCGAGTAACAATTACCGGGTTACTTTCTACCTTCTTAGTTTTCACCAATCCAGCGCGCACGCTCTGTAATTTTTCAAACGCTGTTTCCATACCCTTAAAAATTCTTGTCACAGCCTGGAAAGTTTTTAAAATAACTGCTTTGGCGCCATTAATAGCTAACCATAACCCAGAACCCACCACCGTAAAAATTTTTCCCAACATCTGTACAAGGGTATTGACCTCAAGACGAGTCATAACCATAAATGAAATAAAAATTAATGTGAGGAGAGTTAAGACTGCTCCTGATGGGTTTAACCAGGTAACCAGAAACCCGCCTAATACATCACCAATTAACCCGCCCACCGGAACAACCTTTTCAAAAAAAGGATCAGTCGCAAATTGTATTGCCATTAAAGAACAAAGGCCGACCAGAAACAAAACCCCTGAACTCAGAACTAATGACCAGTTTTGTGTATCTTTGCCACGGATCAATATCCAACCTATAACAGCCGTAATGACTGGGACGAAAAAGGAGCCACTACCGAAAATAAGAACAAGGCCATCTGCAAGATAGGCACCCACCAAGCCACCTGAATTGATCACGTTCCCTTCCGAAACACTTTTATTGAAGGTGGGATCGGTGGATGAAAAAGTCATCAAAGCCATCAGTCCAAAAACTGTGAAGGCCAGTGCAACCACACCAAAAAAATCTCTAATCAATATATGTGCTGTTTTTTCTTCACTCATGAGTCACTATTCTCGGGTTAATTGGGGTTATCAATCTACGGGCGGAGTCCTGAAAAATGTTATCGCGTTTCCAGTTTTCATCGTCCATATCTAAATGATCGAGATTAAAATGCAAACCGCGGCTTTCTTTTCTCGACAGCGCACCTTGAATAATCAATTGCGCGGTGATAGCAATGTTTCTTAGTTCCAAAGTGTCTTTGGTAATTTTAAAGTTCCAGTAATATTCTTGAATTTCTTCTAGAAGAAGTTGAATACGACGCTCAGCGCGTTTCAAGCGCTTGTCTGAACGCACGATGCCAACATAATTCCACATCAAACGACGTATCTCATCCCAGTTATGCGAAACAACAACAGACTCATCACTATCGACGGCATTTCCCGGATCCCATTCTGGGATTCTATCCAACTGGTTTCTTGAGTTTTTAGAATCTTTTAGCAATCCTACCGCTTTGTCGACGGCTCGGTGCGAAAGTACCAGACCTTCCAATAATGAATTGGAAGCCAGCCGGTTAGCGCCATGCAATCCTGAAAAACAAACCTCGCCGCTAGCAAACAACCGTTTGATATTGGTTTGACCATTAACATCGACCACTAATCCGCCACACATGTAGTGGGCGGCAGGGACAACCGGGATACGTTCTCTAGACATATCAAAGCCAAACTCAAGACAGGTTTGATAAATATTCGGGAAGCGTTCGCGAATACGATAGCCTTCCAGATGCGTAACATCCAGATAGACACAATCGTCACCGCTTTTTTTCATTTCATGGTCGATGGCGCGCGCGACGACATCGCGTGGAGCAAGACATCCCATTTCGTGATATCTCTCCATAAAAGTATCGCCATTTTCGAGGCACAGAATCCCACCTTCACCTCGAACAGTTTCAGAAATCAAAAACGATTTTGCTTTAGGGTGAAAAAGACAGGTCGGGTGAAATTGAAAAAATTCCATATTGGCAATTTTTGCTCCCGCCCGGTAGGCAACAGAAATCCCGTCTCCTGTAGCTGTATCCGGATTCGAAGTATAGAGATAAACTTTTCCGGCACCTCCTGAGGCAAGTAAAATCACATCCCCCACCATCGTTTCAACCTGGTTCGTTCTATGGTTCAGCACATAGAGCCCTAGCGTCTCATCATCAGAACTGCCCGGTTGAATTTTGTCATCGAGTCTGGCCTTAGTGATCAGATCGATGGCCATATGATGTTCAAAAATTTCTATATTTTTTTCAGCGTGTACTGCTTCAATGAGTGTCTTTTCAATTTCCCAGCCGGTGAGATCGTGGGAATGCAGGATTCGGCGCTTGGAATGGCCTCCTTCTTTACCTAAATCAAACTCCGTTCCACGCAAATCAAATTGAGCTCCCAGTTTGATCAATTCACGGATTCTGGAGGGACCTTCGCCACAGGCGATACGCACGAAGTCTTCATGGCAGAGTCCGCGTCCGGTTTCCATGGTATCCCTAACGTGTAACTCAAAAGAATCGTCCGCAGCCATCACCGAGGCAATGCCGCCTTGGGCATATTTAGTCGCGGACTCTTCCAGTTTGTCTTTGGTGATAATACCTACCGAGCCAAACTTGCACACCTTGAGAGCAAAGGTCAATCCGGCGACACCAGAGCCTATAACAATGAAATCCTTTTGCCTAGCCATACCCCAATTATATCGAATTACCCCTTAATTTTCAACTCATTAGCATAATTGCTTTTCTTTAATTTTAATGAGGATCTAAGTTTAATATTGATAAAAATAGTACTTTTTCACCCTTTTAAGCACAAATTTGTCCCAAAAATATAGCGAAAACTAAAATTATTGTGGAATATCTTGATTTTTTAAACTGAAGCTTGTAAATAATGCTGGTAAGTGAAGGAAAAGTTTAATTATTTTAATTGCAGGCCGGGTCCTAGCTCAATGAGGTCTTTTTTGTAACGCTCGCCGAATTCGGAAAATAGGTCCGGGTATGTGCAATAAGCGAGGATTTCCAGTGAATCAAGAATACGCGGGCCGGGACGATTGAAATAGGAGTTTCCATCCACCAGATAAATTTTAGGTGGCTTGTTCCATACAGGCATTTGCTTTTTAAGAAGATCGATTTCTTTTAAAGTCTGATCAAGTTTATATCCACAGGGTTTAACGACGACTACATCAGGTTCGATTTTTCCCAGATCTTCACGGCTGACCACGGGAGCTTTTTTTCCAATTTCAGCGAAACACACCTCTCCGCCAACGATATCGATCATCTCTGGTAACCACATGCCCCCAATATAAATCGGATCAATCCATTCGATGGTTAGAATCTTGGGGCGATTCTTGTTCTCTAACCGTAATTTTACAGAATTGATTCTTTCCTTTACTTCCTCACGAAACTTGTGGCCTTGATCCGGGACAGACAATTGATCCGCAACATTTTGAATATCGTCCCAAATATCATCGAGCAGTTTTGGCTTAAGAGAAATGATTCGCGCATCCGTGTCTAATACTTCCTGACAAGCCTGTTCAACCTGATCGAAGGAAACCGCACAGACATCACATAAATCTTGGGTAATTATAAAATCAGGCTGAAGGGATTTTAAAAGTTCTATATCGAGATCGTAAACCGAGATTGCACTTTTCACTACTTCTAGTACAGACTCATGAATTTTAGCACTCGATAAGTTAGTGTTGACACTGCTAGATGTAAGTTTGGGTAGCGATTGAACGGTTTGGGGAAAATCACATTCGTGAGACACGCCTACAAGATTTTTTTCCAGTCCCAATTTGGCAATAATTTCTGTGGCAGAAGGCAACAGGGTAACTAATTTCATGTTTTTCCCGTTGTTTGGTGTAAATAGTTAACCATTATTTACTTCTTGATTATGGTCCCTTGGGAATCAATTGCAAAGGTTACCTTGGAAGCATCTGAGTTAACCGCTGTAGCAGAAAAATCAGATTCCGTCGTGGCATTTTCCGTGATTGTGACTTTGTTAGATTTTGTAAAACCATAGGTCTTGTTAGCAACAGCGGCGGAGGTGCATTCGGCTAAAGCCCCATTATCTGCCCAATAAGCTTTACAAGACAGAAAAAAGCTTTGCAGTGTATCTTTGGTTTGCTTGCTAAACATACGCTGTTGATAAGCACTATACTGTGGAATTGCAATTGCAGACAAAATACCAATAATGGCGACAATAATAAGTAATTCCATCAGAGTAAAACCCTTTTCACCTAGTAATTTTCTTATTCTGGATAGCATTTTTTTCTCCCAATCGTTCGGTTAAAAAACTCCCAGTGGTTTGATTTTATCAAGATGGCATTTTTCAATGATAGCATCAACAATAGATTGAACTTGAACCTTGGAATTCGCGCTGCAAATCATGAAAGAATCTGTGAGGTCAGATCTATTACGAAGATCCAAAATGAGGATATCAAAAGCTTTTTTTTCCGCTGCAGCGTCTATCGCTAATTGCTGCATAGCATTAAGTTTTTCTCTCATTCAAGTCACGTTTGGAGACGAATCATTCGAGTAAAGCCGATGTTTCATAATATAATTATCAACGGAGAGGGGCAACAAATTTTTAATTTCTTCTTTATTAAAAATTCGTTGGCGAATATCATTTGATGAAATGTCAAGAGGAGATATTTGAAAAAGAATTACCTGGGTGTTTTTTTTGCGTTTTTTAAAAACTATTAATTCTGCTTTCAAACTCGAATGGCAAGCCTGCCTTTTGGGTTCATCTAAAGAAAACTTATGTTGAATAGATTTTGGTATGTGCAGTTCAGCTCCTGGTCGCGTTCCCACCAAAATAGAACAAAAATCTAGAAGTTGTGAAGATTGCTTCCATGTGTCGATTTCCTTGAACGTATCGGCACCCAGGATTAGAAATATTTCCCAATCAGGATGTAGTAAATTTAAATCTTTCAGGGTTTCGATAGTATAAGAAACCTTATTCTTATTGATTTCCAGTTTATCTAAATAAAAACCAGGTTGGTTCTCAAGTGCTAAAGTGAGCATAGTTAGTCTATGTTCGCAAGATACGGGTTCAAGGTC
>JAOMDP010000014.1:0-57069 GCA_028345515.1 Nitrospinota bacterium | reverse complement strand
ATTTTTTAAACAATAATTACAAATTTGATATTCCTTCCAGTTTTTCAAACAGCATAGTCAATCAGGGCACATCATTTAAAATTACTTCCAAGAATTCATAGGTTTTTGAGTCATTATTCACGTACAGGTTTTCAGAAAAAGTTCAGAAGAAAACTAATTTTTTAAAAAAAATGTTTTAATTATGATTAACCCTTTATTTGTAAGTATTTTAGGCACATTTATTCCCTAGTTTTAGAGCAAGGACTATGCCAAAGTTAGTTTTACTGGTGAATTAGGTTAAGTATTTATAAATAAAGCGTTTTAGTGGCTTGTCCCAACGGCTAAGCTAGTTTGTTACAGTACTAAATTGGAAATAATTGCCAAAGCCTGTCAACTTTTTGATAAATAGGAAAAATAACAAGTATTTTGATTTTGAGACATTTGATTCAGAACAGTGGGTGAAACAAACCAAGAAAAGGCTCTAATTCATCCGATTACCCTAAAAAAAGATAGTCACGTAAAAGGTATGGAATTAGTCTGAAAGTTTAAGAGCAGGTTATTAAATTTTATTTCGTTATTTTTTTCGTCCAGCCTTTCCAAATTAATGTAGAGAGGTAAATAACATATGTTCATAGATATCTGTTTTAGGGTAAACGGTTTTTATTAAACTTATCGCCTAATATTTTCATCATGAATTCCGTCTATGGTATTCTGCGTTTTGAAAAATTTTTTAAAACTGAACTTTTCCACTTTGTATGAATATCGCTAACCAACAAAGACTGCAAGGCACAGACGGCATACGTCGAGAAACCAGGCAATCTAGTATTACTGAGTGTAAGGATCTAACACCGCAACAAGTATTTCTTGAAAAGGGTTGGATAAACGAGCAGTTCATGGAGTTGTATTCGTATTCCTATATTAAAAATCATTTAACAGGAAGGAATACAAAAAATGTAGTTGTTGGGTGGGACCCCAGAGACCCATCAGGACTTTTTGTTGATGCGGTTACAAAAGGAATTCGTAAAGCAGGGGCTAATGCTTTGTTATTGGGTATTGTGCCAACGCCTCTCGTACCTCTATTCATGCTGCATGAGAAAGCGGATTGTGGAATTATGATTACGGCATCGCATAACCCTAATGACCAGAACGGGATAAAACTATTTTCAAGTTTTCACGGAATGAAGCCCTTACCATTAGATGATCTACAATTGAGCAAATATGTGTTACGCCAAAAATATTCTTCAATTAATAATAGCCGCCTTAAAGGAAAGCTTACAGAATGTAGGAATAAAGCTCTTGAACTTTTTAGAGGATTTACCTTGTCAACCGAAAATTCGTGGGTCGATGAGTCAATAAATTTTAAGAATGTGCTGTTGGTGATAGACCCTGCTAATGGCTCGCTTACAGGTATAGCTAAAAATATTTTTGTGCAAGTGGGGTTTGGGAAAGTTTTTGAAGTGAATAAAAAATTAAATGGGGATGTAAACCTTTTTTCTGGAGTAGCCGACCTTGAAGGTCGGGATAGAGTTACCGAAGACCAGATAAAAGGCCCTACAGGTTTTTTTCACCGTCACAAAGCTATTAAAAAAATTTTTGAAATAGGTAGAAAGAATAAGACATCTCTTTTAAAAGCAAAAATGCGCGTTGTAGGTGCTATCTTCGATGCTGATGGAGATCGCTTTTTCATGCTGGAATACGACCCTTTTAAGGATTTGCTTTGGGTGTTAAGTGGTGATGAAACAGCCATTTTACAGGCTCATTACCTCTCTACTCGGTTTCCTAAAGAGTACAAAAACTCTTTGTACATCAATACAGTCGAAAGCGATCTCAATGCCGCAATGGTTGCTGAAAAAATGGGATTGAAACCCCAATTAACTGCCGTAGGTGATAAATGGATTCTTTTAAAAATACTTTTAAAGCAGTTGGAAATAAAATCCAAAGAGTCAGAATTACCTGAAAAAAAACGCATTTTATTTAAAAGTGAAATGAAGAGACTGAAAAAAACAGGTGTTAAAAGTATTTCTTCACTACAAAAATTGGATAATATCTTGGCGAACAAAAAGGGCTCTAGAAAAAAATATAAAAAACCAATTTTAGCCGTTGGTAGTGAAGAGACCGGGCATAATATTACAGAATCAAAATTCACTCAATCAGATGGAAGAATTGTCTCCATTTATTCGGGTAATGGAATCAAAAGTGCCTTGAACACTTTAGTTGCGACTCAGTATCTAGCTAATTCACCAAAAAATTATTACGCAAAAGTCAGCCGGCCTTTTAATCCTGGTTTTAAAGATACGCTATATGTGTATTACATTCACCAAAATTTATTTTTTAAGGGGTCAACCGTCTGGCAAAAGGTTAAGCAAACCCTTATCCAGGAAGCTACCAAAAGAGATTTTAGCAGTACAATTCGAAAATTTTCAGAAGACCCCGATATGTTATATATCTCAATGTCAGAAGGAAAAGCAGGTATTTTTGTTAGAAACTCAGGTACGGAAGATAAGATCAGCGTCAACCTTCGGGGCAGCAAATCGGATGCGTCCAACTTAAGGGAAATGGGATTAGAGGCGATAAAAATTCTTTTCACTACTTTGAAAAACCGTGAGCATCATTTTTATAAACAAGAGTTGTATGTCTTAAGCCAGATCGCCTCGCAGAGCTTGAAAGAAAAAGATTTAAGAGTCGAAAAGCATTCCAAAACAAGACTTGTTAATGAAATGCAGAAACAGGGAATTATTAAAACGGATACCATTGGTTTTCGATTGACCGCACTTGGAAAATGGTATGTAGAAAATTAATTATGAAAGATTTATCACTGTTTTTTTCAGATTTGGATAATGAACCCTATAAGATGATCTTTGCTGAGGCAGATCGAGTTTGGGACCCTTTAAAAAATCTCGATCATATATTGCAATCTCTAATTCAAAATATATTCAGTAAAATTTCTTACGTGACCAAATTGGAAGGTGCTTGTTTTGACCAGGCTGGAAAGGGGATTTTCGTAAAACAATGGCTAAAGCTAGATCAGGCCGTTTATTTAATTGATCAGGATATTTTTATTGGGAAGGGTACCCGATTAGAACCTTCGGTAATCCTCAAAGGTCCGGCGGTGATTGGTGAGAATTGTGATATCCGCCAAGGAGCTTACGTTCGTGGAAATATCTTTGCTGGGGAGGGTTGTGTCATTGGTCACGCAACAGAAGTTAAGAACAGCATCTTAATGGATTACTGTGAGGCGGCCCATTTTAATTATATTGGCGACAGCATCGTGGGCCGCCATGTTAACATGGGTGCTGGATCTAGATTGGCCAATTTGCAGTTTCGTTCCGAAGATCAAAAGCTTAAAGGTTTCATTCCCCCGGTTCAACTTCCTCTAGAATCTGAAGAACTAAATACAGGTATGGAAAAGCTTGGCGCTGTGGTGGGAGATTATGTTGAATTAGGATGCAATGCTGTTCTTTGCCCTGGATCATTGTTGGGGAAAGGCGTATGGGTTTATCCCAACTTGATGGTGCCAAAAGGGTATTACCCACCCAACATGGTATTGGCCTCCAAAGACCGAAAACCACGTATCTTTGAAAAATGATTCTATGAGTTCCAACGACTCTTCTCCGGGAGAAAGACCTAACCTAGATGCATTCTTTGAGATGTTTGATTGGGTAGATGAAGATATCTCTGAGCTCAATAAGAAGGATGAAAATCAAGTAGGTGGCTACGAATGCCTTTTCATAGGCTTCAATAACTTAAGAAGTTATTGTAGGGAAATTGATTTAGATTTTAGCCAGATTGAAGATCAGTATTTAGCCTCTGTCAATCCCGAGCAATCTGATGAAACCTTCTGGGACTATGATCTGGATGCTTCCTATTCAGAAGTGGATGAGCTGGCAGGGTTTTGTAAATTATTTGAAACCATAGAGAAAGCTTTTTCGGAGTACGAAAAATTTTGTGAAAAAAGTGATGAAATTTTTGATGAGTGGCACTGTGTCCTTATAATGTACTCTTTCCTACGGAAATATTGTGACAAGCTACAAATAAATTATGCTCTTCTTCAGAAAGAAATTTCAACCCTTCAAACTGAAATGGAAGATGATTAATTTCCCTTTCCTGCTTCGGACTACAATAAAAACTGGGAATCCTTCAGCCTATTTGCGAATAATCAAAGAATAGATTATTAATTAAGACCTTAGAAATATAATTTTGAATATTTTTGATTGTCATAACCTACTATTGAAATCTAAAAAGATGACTAAACTTTTCAATTCCTTAGAAATTCATATGAGATCTCTCCTTTTATATAAGTGCTTTTCTTTCGACCGATTACCCTATAAAGTGCTATATTTTTGAAGAAAAGTTGCCGGTGTGGTGAAATTGGTATACACGCTAGTTTTAGGAACTAGTGCTTTCGGGCGTGGGGGTTCGAGTCCCTCCACCGGCACCACTTCTTAAGTGTTTGGAAGTGGAATTTCTCTAGTTTAAAGTCGCTAATCATCAAATTCTTGGAAAAATCATGGATATCAAAATAGAAGATGTGGACTCTTGTAATAAAAAAATCAAATTTGTAATTCCCCATCAAGACTACAAAAAGGAAATAGAAAAATACTATAAAAGACTAGGAAGAGAAGTAAAAGTTCCTGGTTTTCGCAAAGGAAAGGTGCCTACCTCCTTGCTCGAAAAACAATTTGGCCCAGATGTTAAAAAAGAGGTATTGAGTAACCTCATCAGTAATCAGTTGAATCAAGTCATTGCCGAAAAGGATTTACGCGCTATTGGACAACCGCATCTGTTAGAGGTTAATGCGGAAGAGGGGACTGATATTTCTGTATCCGCTTCTGTGGAAGTACTACCAAGTGTGGATATTCAGGAGTATTCTGGTATCGAGATGGAAATGAAAATCCCCCGTATTACAAATGAAGATGTCGATCAAACTATTGAAGCGTTTCGCCAAAGAAAAGCCAAAACTTCCGAGATCACAGATCGTCCTGTCCAGGAAAAGGATTTGATAAAAATTGACTTCACCAGCAAATTAGGAGACCAGCCCTTTGAAGGAGGAGAGGCAAAAGACCAGATAATTCAGGTCGGAGGCGGTCAACTTATTGAAGGGTTAGATAAGGGAATGATTGGTATGGAAATTGGGGATAATCGGGATATAAGCGTCCCAGTACCTAAAGATTACCATAATGAGGAAATTGCTGGAAAGGATGTCGATTTCAACATCGTGCTGAAAGGTATTCAAGTGCAGGAATTACCAAATCTGGACGATGAATTTGCTCGTAAATTGGATACCGAAAAAAAATATGACAGTTTGGATGATATGAAGTCTAAAGTTCGTACTGAGTTGGAAGACTATGAACGTAACGAAGCTCTTAAAGCAACCAAGAAGAAACTTGCCGAAACACTAACAGCACAAAACCCTGTCGAATTGCCAGAAGGATTGATCAAGGAACAGATCAAATTTATGTCCAATCAAGCTAAAAAGAAACAGAATCAAGAAGCCCAGCATGATCATGCTCATGAAGAAGAGATTAGTCCTGAACTTTTTAAAGAATACAAGGAGCCTGCTACTCAAGCTTTAAGAGAAGAGCTTGTTTTAGATCAATTATCCCGTGACCTTAAATTAGAAGTCACACCAGAAGAATTGAATGAAGAGTTAGCAAATATGGCCCAACTATTAGGTGGAGGGGGGAGTCTATCTCAGATGAAAAAGGAATGGGAAAAAAATGGCGTGCTTGCACGTTTGCATAGCCGTATGAAACGCGATAAAACACTCAAAATTGCCCTTGAAAAGGTAATTTTAAAAGAAGTAATGGTTGACAGAAAAGATTTAATTGCTGATAATGCATAGTCAATCTGTTCTATTATCTGATTATATTTTAATGACTTACATGCCGACATCCCTTTTGAACCCAATTCGGTTCCATAAGGACGCTTGTCTCACCGTTGTCCATATCAAGAGAGAAAAATGAATTCCATCCACAATCAATTGGTACCTATTGTTGTAGAGCAAACTAGTCGCGGAGAACGTTCTTACGATATCTATTCGCGTCTTTTAAAAGACAGAATTATTTTTATTGGGTCTGCCATTGAGGACCACATGGCAAATCTTATCATTGCGCAATTGTTATTTCTGGAATCTGATGAGCCTGATCAGGATATTTATCTTTATATTAATAGCCCGGGCGGTCAGGTCAGTTCGGGAATGGCTATTTACGATACCATGCAATACATTAAGCCCGATGTTCAAACCATTTGTATCGGTCAGGCAGCAAGTATGGGTGCTTTGCTCTTAACTGCCGGGGCTCCTAAAAAACGTTTTGCCCTGCCCCATGCTCGAATCATGATTCATCAGCCCAGCGGTGGGTTTCAGGGGCAACATACCGACATTGAAATTCAGGCAAAAGAGATTACTCGCATCCGCTCTATTTTAGACGGTATCATGGCAAAGCACTCCGGAAAAAATATAGCTCAGGTTAATAAAGACACGGAGCGTGATCACTATATGACTGGAGAAGAAGCAAAAAATTATGGCCTGATAGACAGTGTTATCAGTGACCGTGATGAAGTTAAAAAAGTTGGAAAAGATAAAAAATAAAAAGGTTCATTACAAGTAGAAATTAAAATCCAAGCTACCTTAAAACGAGGGTTTTATGGCAAAGAAAAGCACAACTAACGGAAATTATCGCTGTTCTTTTTGTGGTAAGAGTCAGGAAGAAGTCAAAAAACTGATTGCCGGTCCTAGTGTGTATATTTGTGATGAGTGTATTGAGCTGTGCAACGAAATCATGGTGGAGGAGTGGGCGCAGGAGAAGGGTGAAGACTTCCAGAATTTGCTTAAACCAAAGGAAATTTATAGTCACCTTGACCAATACATTATTAATCAAGAGCGTTGTAAAAAAATTCTTTCTGTTGCGGTTCATAATCATTTCAAACGCATTGATTCCAACCTTGAATCGGACGATGTTGAACTTCAAAAAAGTAACGTCCTTTTGGTGGGCCCTACGGGCTCAGGAAAAACTCTCATGGCGCAAACACTGGCTCGCATTCTCGATGTTCCCTTTACCATTGTGGATGCAACCACGTTAACTGAAGCAGGCTATGTTGGAGAAGATGTTGAAAATATTATTCTCAAGCTGTTACAGAGCGCAGATTATGATGTTGAAAAAGCGGAGCGTGGAATTATTTATATAGATGAGGTAGACAAGATTTCCAGGAAATCTGAAAACCCATCTATCACTCGAGATGTTTCTGGCGAAGGTGTCCAACAGGCGTTGTTGAAAATAATTGAAGGAACGACCGCCAGTGTTCCACCTCAGGGTGGACGCAAGCATCCTCATCAGGAGTTTTTACAAGTAGATACTACTAACATATTATTTATCTGTGGAGGAGCATTTGTCGGCCTGAGCGAAATAGTTCGTAATCGGCTTGGTAAAAAAAGTCTTGGATTTGGACAAAAAATTGTTTCAAAAGTTGATATCGAGGATGAAGATTTTCTTGAACAAATTCAACCTGAAGACCTGCTTAAGTATGGTTTGATCCCTGAGTTTGTGGGGAGGTTTTCGGCTGTGGCCACACTTAAAGAATTAGACATCGAAGCGCTAATAACAGTCATGACCGAACCAAAAAATGCCTTGGTTAAACAGTATAAAAAATTATTTGGGTTTGAAGACATTAAACTTAAGTTTACGGATAACGCAATTAAGGCAATCGCCGAAAAAGCGATTGAGCGTAAAACCGGGGCAAGAGGATTGCGAGCCGTGATGGAAGAAACCATGCTTGATATAATGTTCGAACTCCCCTCGCAGAAGGAAATTGAAGAAGTTGTCATTAACGAAGAAGTTGTTGTCAAAGGCGAAAAACCCATGATGGTTTACGCGAAAAAGAAACAGGCTAGCTAGTATTATGGGTTCAGACAAAATCGCTCTACCACTTCTCCCCCTGAGAGATATTATTGTATTTCCGTTTATGGTTTTGCCTCTGTTCGTGGGCAGGGACAAATCTGTTCTGGCCTTGGAAAAATCCATGTCGGAGCAAAAAAGCATCTTCCTTTCAGCCCAGCGAAACCCCAATAATAATGACCCGCAAGCTGCCGATATTTTTGAGATTGGTACAATCGCTAATATTCTTCAGATTCTAAAGCTGACAGACGGAACTATGAAGGTGTTAGTGGAAGGACTCCAAAGAGGTCGAATAGAAAGCTTTAAAGATAATGCAGATTACTTTGAAGTAGATGTTATACGAATCCACGAAAATGACCAGCTTACCCCCGATGTAAAAGCGATGATGCGAAGCGTTGGAAATGTGTTTGAGCAGTACGTAAAGCTCAACCAAAAAATTCCTTTGGAGGCAGTTGCTGCAAGCGCTAACATTCTTGAGCCACAAAGATATGCTGATACCATTGCATCGTATATGGTTTTTCAGACTCAGGAAAAACAGGAGTTACTGGAAACACTTAATCCTGCTGATCGTCTTAACAAGTTGTTAGGGATTCTTAAATCGGAGATGGAAGTTCTCAAGATTGAGAAGCGAGTCCATGGCAGAGTGCGTAAGCAAATGGAGCGCAGCCAGAAAGAATTTTATTTAAATGAGCAAATGAAGGCTATCCAGAAAGAACTTGGTAAACGTGATGAGTTTAAGAGCGATTTTGACGAGTTAAAACAAAAAATAAAAAAAGCAAAAATGCCGAAAGAAGTTGGTGAGAAAGCAAAAAAAGAATTAAAAAGACTAGAGCTTATGCAACCCATGTCGGCGGAAGCTACCGTGGCGCGAACTTATATTGAATGGCTTACGGATATACCTTGGAAAAAAGCCGCAGGTACAGAAAAAATCAAAATTTCAGAAGCACAAAAAGTCCTAGATGCAGATCATTACGGACTAGAAAAAGTCAAAGAACGTATAACTGAACATCTTGCCGTTGTAAAACTTGTAAAGAAAATAAAAGGACCCATCATCTGCTTGGTAGGTCCTCCAGGTGTTGGTAAAACTTCACTCGGAAAATCTATTGGTAAAGCAATGGGTAGAAAGTTTGTTCGTATTTCTTTAGGCGGAGTGCGCGACGAAGCTGAGATACGCGGACACCGTAGAACCTATATTGGTGCTTTGCCTGGTAAAATAATTCAAGGTATGAAAAAAGCCGGAGTGCATAATCCTGTCTTTATGCTTGATGAGGTAGATAAGATGAATGCAGATTTCCGAGGCGATCCTTCTTCGGCCTTATTAGAAGTATTGGATCCTGAGCAAAACTCTAATTTCAATGACCATTATCTGGAAATTGATTACGATCTTTCTAATGTTTTGTTTATTTGTACTGCAAATGTTTTGCACTCAATTCCACGACCATTGTTGGATAGAATGGAAGTATTACACCTACCCGGATATACCGATGAAGAAAAACTTGGTATTGCACAGAAGTTCCTGATGTCCAAAAAAATCGCTGAACATGGTTTGACGAAACAGAATATTGAAACTTCAGAGAAAGTCCTGGAGCGAATTATTAAGGACTTTACCCGCGAAGCCGGAGTTAGAAATCTAGAAAGAGAAATAGCAACCCTTTGCCGAAAAGTTGTTAAAATTGTGGTAGAAAAAGGTAAAAAGACAAAGGTAAAAATCACTCCTGCAAGTCTGGAAAAATATCTGGGCATTCCCAAATACAAAAGGTCTGACCACGATGGCCCACTTGAAATTGGCTCAGCCATTGGTTTAGCTTGGACTGAATTGGGAGGTGAAATTTTATCGATTGAAGTCACCGTTCTTCCAGGAACAGGAAAACTTGTACCAACTGGGCAACTGGGTGATGTAATGAAGGAATCTGCGCAGGCGGCAATGACTTATGTTCGCTCGCGAGCTTCGGAATTTGGGTTGGTAAAAAACTTTTATCAAAAAAATGATTTTCATATCCATATTCCTGAAGGTGCTGTGCCTAAAGATGGTCCTTCTGCAGGTATTACCATGGCAGTGGCACTGGTTTCGGCTCTGATTAAAACTGCCCTCCGCCACGACATAGCTATGACAGGGGAGTTAACGCTAACAGGAAAAGTTTTGCCAATAGGCGGATTAAAAGAAAAAGTTCTCGCAGCACATCGACATGGGATACATAATTTGATCATACCAATTGAGAACGAAAAGGATATTCCAGATATTCCGCAAAATATTAGAAAGGGTATCCAGTTTTTTCCTGTAACAACTATGGATGAGGTGATCGCACATTCATTCGATAAAAAGATCAAGCGCAAGAAAAAATCTGTCCAAAAAAAGACTAAAAGAACAATTAAAAGTTCAAGTAAACAACCAGCGCTCCGCCTCAATTAGTTGGTTATACCATTGGTGTAATCGATATTTCTCTTCTTTAGGAATAATTTTTCCCAAATAAATAGTAGATGCATAAATAATGAATTTAGTGAAAAGCGAAAGTCATACGGAAATGTGTTGAAAAATTTCGCTTTTGCATTAGGAAATAGGTAACATGGGATCGTAATTTATTTCTATCGCAAATTTGTCAAACTAGGAATAGCGCACGACTCTGATCTAGTTCGAAAAATCGAAGAATATATTAAAGTATTAATCTCAATCAGAGTATTCATGACTATCAAATTTCAAGTGCTAAAATATGTTTAAAAAAGCGATGAAGAAAAATCTCATTGCTGGTTTGTTGGTAACTATACCGGCAGCTTTGACCTACATGATTTTGTCCTTTGTGATCACCCGTGTTGATAAGGGAATGAAACCAGTGATCACCGGGATTTTGGGTCCTCAAAATATTAAATTGATGGAAGAGTGGCATATTCCCGGAATGGGGTTTGTATTTCTAGTCCTTTTCATAATTGCGGTAGGGTTGGTGGGAACTAACTTTATTGGAAAAAAAATAGTTGCGATGGGAGAGAAACTTCTCCATAAAATTCCGGTGGTACGTGTTATTTATACAAGTATCAAAAAAGTAGTCGATACGGTTTCTTTGACCGAAACCCCATCCTTTCAAAAAATGGTTCTCATCACATATCCAAGAGAGCCTCTTAAAACTTTGGGAATTGTTTGTTGTGATACACCGGAGGGAATCACAGAAGGTGAGAAAATGTTGAATGTTTTTGTTCCCACATCACCCAATCCGACTACTGGCTTTTTATTTATGTTGCCAGAAAAGGACACTCAGCCATTAAAAATGTCGGTTGAGGAAGGATTGAAGATGATCATATCTTTTGGAATGACAAATCCAGATTCATTAAAAGAATATCCACCAGGTAAAAATTAATTTATTTATTTTTTATTTTGCCAGCAAGTGTTTCGCTAATTCGTTTTGCTACTTTCACATCTAACTGACTAAGTACTTGTCCAGCGATTTTACTTTTCATACCTGAAACGATCTTGAGTGCCAGATCTTCATCAATTGCCTCAATCAGCTTGGCTGCTTCTCCGGGTTTCATGCTGGAATAAACTTTAACCAAGGCTTGTACATTTTCTTTAGTTTTTTCTTCTTGTATTCCAAGTTGTTGTTTTGACTTTGAAATTCTTTTTTCAATTTTTTCAAGATTTTTACTAACTTTAGCTTCAATTTCCTTTAACTTTAGCTCTTTTATTTTTAACTCTTCTTCACGCCGTTTCAACTCTTGGTTTTTCTTTTTAATGGTTTCGAACATCCTAAATGTCTCGGATTTTGTAGCGGGCATTTCGGTGGGGAGGGCTACTTTTTTATCGCTTGAAGTTCCTTCTGTTATTCCTTTTTCTTCTAAAATGGGTTTTTTTACATCGCTGCGTTTTTCCTCAGTTTCCTCATCAAGTTTTTCTGCTTGCGCGTATGCTACGCCTCCCTGTGGATTTTGATCTTCAGGACCTATGAATTTCCCGAAAAGAAAAGAAATAGCCGTTACAATAAAAATAAAAGAGAATTTATTTTTCATTTTAATTTCCTTAATAATTTCTTCCCCATAAATTTGAGGCAATTTCATCCTGAATTGAAAGATCCTTTTTCTCTTGGAGTTTTCTTTTTTTCAATAGGTGGTGGTCTTTTAGAATTTCGAGAGTTTTTCTTTTCCGCATTGCATCAATAACTTCTTCGCGTTTTTCCTCCATTTTAACTGTTATTTCCGAAATGATTGTATCTTGACGTTTTTTATGGATTTCAGTTCCACGAAAGAAGTTGTCATAAAGAATCATTGTTTTTAAATCGATATTTTCTCTTTTTTTCTGGTTTAATTCGTGTTTTTTATTTTGCATTACTTCATGGATGAAGCTCTTACTATCCTTTTGTTGTTGGATCAAGGTATTAATCTGCCCCATATCCTTTTGTAGTAGGTCTTCTTTATTCTTATTCAGCCTGAGAATAGTTTCAAATCTAAAGCCCACAGTTAAACCTCCATAATCCGTTGCAATTGATCCAAGCTTGTTCTCCAGTCATAATTCTCAAAAATATCTTGTTTTAGATAGGCAATCATTTCATCGTATTTTTCAATGGCCATATCAATTTTTTGGTTACTACCTTTTACGTATGCGCCAATATTGATTAAATCTTCAGCGGACTTATAAGTTGCCAGAAAATCTTTAAACCGCATGGAATAACCTTGATGCTCTTTGGTCACCACATCAATCATTAATCGACTTATACTATTAAGTATATCAATTGCAGGATAATGATTGTGCGCTGCCAGTTCACGGCTCAAAACAATATGCCCATCAAGAATCGCCCGAACCGCATCGGAAATAGGTTCATTCAAGTCATCTCCTTCAACCAAAACGGTATAGAGTCCTGTAATAGATCCTTCGCTAGATGATGTTCCAGCACGTTCAAGGAGCTTTGGTAACATGGAAAAAACGGAAGGAGTAAAACCACGGGTGGTTGGAGGTTCTCCAGCCGACAGGCCAATTTCTCTTTGGGCCAATGCGAAGCGCGTTAGAGAATCCATCATTAGCATTACATCCTGTCCTTGATCACGAAAATACTCTGCAATAGTAGTAGCAATGAACGCCCCGCGCAATCTTACCAGGGGAGGCTCGTCTGAAGCTGCTGCTATTACAATCGAGCGTTTCAATCCTTCTTTGCCTAAATTCTCATCGATAAACTCTCTTACTTCTCTTCCCCTCTCGCCAATCAACGCGATTACATTAATATCTGCATTTGTATTTCTTGCAATCATACCCATTAAAACCGATTTGCCGACACCCGTACCTGCTAGAATTCCTAATCTTTGTCCCTTGGCAAAAGAAAGTAAACCATTAATAGATCGAATTCCAATATCTAAAGGTTCATCTAATCTTTTCCTTTCGAGAGGATTGATTGGGGACCCCATTAGTGGGTATTCTGTCATCGCGCTAATTGGTCCTTTACCATCTATGGGAAGCCCATTACCATCAATTATTCTACCAATAAGAGCGTTTCCTACTTTATAGGTGGGATATTCGTCCATTGATTCAATAACGCTACCCGGTTCGATACCAATCATCTCTCCCAAGGGCATTAGCAAAGTATTTTTATCGCGAAACCCAATTACTTGAGCCTGAACAGGAGGTCGGTTGTTGGGATAAATCATGCAGATACTTCCTACTGATACAGCCGGGCCATTACCTTCGAGGACCAAGCCAATAACACGATTAACTCGCCCCGTTTTTTTAACGAAGTCAGTTTTTTCAATAAAGCTATTGTACTTTTTTAAATCGATAGTTGCTTCCATTTTTGTTAAGTCTAATTGTCCTTATTGTTTACGTCGTTCGGATCCGTATTATTTTCATCTGTTTCTTTTTCGGTAGTCGGATCTTGAACTGGTGATTGTTCATCTAAGGAAATTTCTGATGCAGCCTTAAGTTTTTCTGGGGGAGACGGAGAAAGATTGAGAATTCTATCAATCTGCTCTTCCAGTTTTTCTATTCGCGCATCAATCACGCCAAAATTGGTTTCGACAACACATCCACCGCGCGCAATTCCTGAGTTTGCCACGAAGGTAATATTTTTTATTTCACTGAACATATGAAGCAATTCAGGGCGAAAACTTTCAGCATATTCTTTGTCGGTTGGGTGGGTTTTTATAACCATAGATTCTCTGTCTAGGACGGATTGCACAGCAAGTCGAATCATATCTTGAACAGCATCCTCTCGCCTAGAAAATTCAAAATGAATCACTTTTTTTGAAAGGTTAAGTACCATTTCAACCATTTCTCTTTCCACCTTTTCATACATTTCTTTTCGGAACCCAGATAGTGATTCAATTAATTCTTGAGTAGTATTTAGAAAAGGACTAAACTCTTCTTTGGCGGCATCTTTCCCGCTTTTAAAACCATCTTCAAAGCCCGTGTCGTATCCTTCCTTTTTAGCATTGGCTTTAATTTCAGTGACCTGCCTTTTTGCTTTATCCATGGCATCTTTAAGTAGTTCCTTGACACCTTGTTTAGCCTTGTCGACATTCGATTGGTCGAAATTTCGGGCTTTATCCGATTCATAAGTAAAGCCTCTGCGAATTGATGGATTTTGAATGATCAATTCATCGAATTGGAAGGACCGTTCTTCTTGAGTTTTACCCGTCGCAACATCACTTTTTACTTCAAAGTTGCTGCTTTCAAAATTTTTACTTGGATCAGACAAGTGCTTCACCTTGACCTATTATAATAGTTCCATTTTCTTCTAAGTGCCTACAGATAGATACAATTTTCTGCTGTGCTTTTTCTACAGCACTAATTTTTGTAGGTCCAAGCAACTTCAAATCTTCTTGAAGCATGTTTGCGATGCGGTCCGACATATTTGTAAAAATTTTTATTTTTAATTCATCGGATGCAGTCTTTAGAGCTACGAGTAGATCTTCGCTACTAACTTCCCTTAATATTAGCCGAATTCCTTCATCATCTATTTTTTGAACATCCTCAAATTTGAAACGTAGTTTTCTGATTTCATTTGCCACATCAGGATCAATTCCATCTATAGATGATAAGATCATGGACTCGGTGGTTTTGTCCAAGGACCCCATTAATCTTGCAGCAGCAGCTTTACCTCCTAATCTGTTTTCTATAATAGCTCCTGAGTATTTAAACTCTATTTGTAGTGCTTCATCCAAATCCTTCAAGACTTTTGGAGCAACTTTCTCAAGCGTTGCAAGTCGATGAACAATTTCAGCTCGTTTCTTTTCAGAAATTTGTTTTACTGTCTGACTTGCAATTTCCGGTTCAAGATGCGCTAGAATAATTGCCGCAGTTTGTGGATGCTCATTTTCAATAAAACCAGCGATCACCTGAGGCTCAAGACGGCGAATTGTTTCCATTCCACTTCCTAATTCTTCCTCCGGTGAGCTGATTTTTTTTAAAATTTTATTTGCCTTAGCGGGACCTTTTGCTTGGTGTAAAGCAGATTTGAAAAAATCACTTCCAGCACGACCTAATCCAGTTGTTTTAGACTCTAATAGGGAGTAAAAATCTTTATTGACTGAGTCCATGATCTTCATATCTAAATTGCCAATTGCTGACATGTAATTGCTCAAGGTTTTTACTTCTTGCTCATCCATATTTTCCAGAACTTGGGCAGCTTTTTCTTCCCCAAGATCCATCAATAGTATAGCTGCTTTTTCAGGTCCTAAAAATTTTCTATTCATAATTCTCCAAGCCTATTATTTTTTATTTAGCTGTAGGACTTTTCTCTCGCATCCACTTTCTGATTACGCCAGCTGTATATTTGGGATCATTAGCTACAAAATCAGCTACTGCCTCTCTAATATGCGTTGCTTCTGAAGCAGTTTCAGTGAGCCGTCTTTTTTCTTCATCCACTTCTTCCATTTCGGCTGCACCTAATTGACCTGCTTCAGGTACAACTTCCACTGTTGTGGTCATCCAGGTAATAATAGGACGGATGACTCGGGTAAAGAATAAGATTAGAAAAATGAGGCCCACAACCAATTTACCAATTTCAATTGCCATTTCGATTTGCTCTGCCTGCGCAAGGGCTTCTTTTTCTTCATCCAACTGCGAGCGGTCAAACTGGATATTCTCTACCTTGATTACATCTCCTCTTTCTTGGTCAAAGCCGACTGCAGATTTCACAATTTCTAAATATTTATCCATTTCTTCTTGAGTACGGGGCTTATACTCTGGAGGATCGCCTGTAAATGTTCCATCTATCATTACAGCCACACTAAGTTTAGTAATTTCACCGATCGGTTTTGATACTCTTTTAACTACTTTATTTATTTCGTAATTGAATAATGCATTCGATTTATTTCGTTGAGCCGCTTGTCCGGCTGCACCTGTTCCGTCTTCTCCGTTTGGAACCAGTCCTTGAACCCCTGGAATGCCTCCTGGAGGGGTCGCACCGGTAGAGCTTTCTGAAATCTGATTTTCACTTCGAACTACCTGAGAATCAGGGTCAAAAATTTCTTCCGTACGTTCTACCTGTTCAAAGTCGAGATCAGTAGAGACCTTGGCAATAATGTTTCCGGTTCCCAAAGCTTCTTCTAGCATTTTAATGATTTTTGCTTGTAATTCTTTTTCTACCCGTAATTTATGTTTAAAATTGGAGGCAGATACCATGGCTTCCCTTGAAGATTCCTTGTCGCCTGACAAAAGATTTCCCTTCAGGTCTACTATAACAACATCAGAGGCCTGGATACTGCCTACACTTGCTGAGACCAAATGTACAATTCCCTGAATTTGTCCTTCAGAAAGAGACTTGCCAGATTTAATTTTCAAAGTTACTGAGGCCTTTCCCTTGGGTTTTTCTTTTCGGAAAAGATTATCTTTTGGGATTACGAGATGGACTCTTGCCTGGGAAACTGCATCCAGGGAGTTTATGGTACGGGTCAACTCTCCTTGTAGAGCGCGTTGAAAATTTAGTTTTTGGATAAAGTCTGTCATTCCCAAAGGAGTATCTTCAAATATTTCCAGTCCAACATCAGAGCCTTCTGGTAAACCTTCACTGGCTAGTTGCAATCTCACTTCATGAATCATGTCTGACGCTACACGAATGGTGCGTCCATTATTGGTAATCTCATAAGGAACTTTCTGGCTTTTTAATTTTTCGACTACTGCCCCGGCGTCTTCGTTTGAAAGGTTTGCATATAAGAGTTGGTAGTCGGGCGATTTTAGCCATAAAGACATGACTACTAACGATGCTAGAGCCAAAGCAACTAGGGAAAGTGCTGCAACTTTTTTACCCTGAGAAAGCTGGTTAAATCGTTCGCCGAGTTGTCTTAAAAAATCCTGAAAGTTATCCATGAGAATATAGTTTTAATAGTTTATAAAATTTTTCGTTTTACTTGTTATCTTCCGAGGTCAATGGCTCTAACAGCCATTGCTTTGGACGCGTTCAATGCTGTTACATTTGCCTCAAATGATCTTTGCGTCGTCACCATATTTACGACCTCTGCCATGGGGTCGATATTTGGCATAGCCACATACCCTTCATTATTGGCATCCGGATGTTTGGGGTTGTAGACGAGTTTAGGTTCAGTTTGGTCTTCTATTACCTCGGTAATTTGTGGTTTCGTGAGACGGTCGCCCAGCTTATTTTTAAAAATACTGCCAAACTCACTTTCTATGGGAACGGCGGTTACTAGAATATTTTTTTTGCGGTAAGGGCCTCCTTCTGGAGTTCTCGTGGTTTCGAGATTGGCAAGATTGCTAGAAATAGCTTCCATACGCTTTCTTTGTACATTCAATCCCGACGAACTTATTTTCATGTTGGTGAGAAAATCCATGTCTAGCCCTTCCTTTTAAAAATTGCTTTAGTTAGTAATAAAACCCACGATTTGTGGGGGTTTTAATATTAATAAAGCAAGTTCCATACCATTTATGGGCTATGGTGTCTTGTGGTTAAGTTTGGCCGATTAACCTTTTATTTATATATATTTATGGTAATTAAGTAGGGCAGGGTAGATTTTTTTGGTGTGAACTAGGTGAGGGAACCCGTCATATTTTTGTCTTTAAAAGGGGGTGTAGTTTAAAAATGGTAACTCCTTACCTTACAATAGAAAACGAAACGAATAGATAATTTATAGAGGGCACAGTCACTAAATATTTGAAATTTTCTACTCTTTTATTATCCAGTTTATATCAACTTTGGTTGTCACAGAATTAACAATCATGGATTGAGACTCCACTTTATTAAATAATCTTTCAGCCTTAACGCGGTTTTCTGGTGAAAAAAGCTCTAATTTAATATTTATATTTTTAAAGGATGACACTCCAGAAGGTTCTTGAATTAAATTCAAATTTGCAAAACCATCCAATCTTTCATAACCCAGTTTTGATTTTTCTGCAAATACCTTAAATGTTGCTATCAAACAATTTAAAAGAGATAGTAAATATAAATCTTCTGGAGAGGCTTCACTCCCAGGTCCACCAAAACAATGGGGAATGGCCATTTTTAAGGGTGCGCGTCTCGATGTATCAGCATATTTTGCCTCCCATAATGTTTTAATTCCAGCAGGAGACGTGCTGGATACAGAAAAATTTATTGAAGATTCCATCTTAAATATAGTTTGTATAAATTAATAATGTGAGTTTTAATAATTAACTCGAAAATGTTCTGATGTATTGAATTAATTGCCAAATCTTTTTATCTGATAAATGTTTGTATGATGGCATCCCTCCTTCTACAACTCCTTCCTTAATCACCCAAAATAATTCACCATCTGTAATTTTATTCATATATTTTTTACATGTTAGGTTTCTTGGGGCGTTATCCATCAAATCAGCCATCGAGCCATCCCCTTTTCCTTCCATGCCGTGACAATATTTGCAAGCTTTCCTTGCTTTAAGCCTATAAAGAACTTTCCCTTTTTTTAGGTTGCGAGGTTCCTTGCGCAAAGGATTAATCTTGTTTCTAAACTCTTGAGGTGCGGGGGCCACTTTTCTTTGTTCAGGACACACATTTTCATGATCATCAACACCATCTTCCTCATCATCAAGATGATCTTCTTCGATTAAATGAGAGTTATTATTAGTATTTGCGTATAAATCATTAATCAGCAAGGGGCTGAGCAATAAAGTAAAACCATAAAATATCAAGGCTCCAAACAAGTATTTATTTTTCTTATTAGACTTAAACATTTACACAATTTTCCTTAATTCAATGATATTTAAAAATGAGAAGTAAATAAAACTACTTTAGAGAATTTTCTATTAAATTTTTCATGCTTGTATACTCTTCATTATTCGGGCTTAGATTGATTGCATTTTCTATTGATTGGTGAGCACTTTTGTATTTGTCCTCCCCTATTTGAACTAATGCATCCATATAATAAGCGCGCGCTTCCAAACTTGATTCTTTTGCTTTATCGCGCGCGCATCTAAAACCTAAACCCACTCCATAAGAATTATTCATAGGATTATTCCAAAAGCGATGCGTGGTAGTTATACTTGCTGCTGGAGCAAACCAAGACCCTCCGCGAATTACTCGTTTTTTGTCGCTTAACTTTTCATATTTATTTAAAATTTTATTAGTTGAAACCATTCCCAAGGAAGGGCCCTGAGGATTTCTTATGTCACTCGAAGTTTTGTAGTAATTAGGGTCATACCAATCATGAACCCATTCAAAAACATTTCCTGCCATGTTATATGCTCCATAGTAACTTTTACCTTCGGGGTGGGAATCGATACTATCTGTTATGTGTTTTTCTCCACTTTTTCCCTTGGCGAAGTTGGCTTTCGTAGAATCTAAATTATTACCCCAAGGGTATATTAATCCTGCTGGACCACGTGCTGCTTTTTCCCATTCTGCCTCTGTGGGAAGACGTTTATTGGCCCAAAGGCAATAAGTATTTGCGTCAAACCAGTTCACCCCTGTTACAGGTTGGTTGGGTTTATTTAATTTATTATGATCCCAATAAGCTGGGGCGGGGTGATCTGTTGCAAGTATAAAATTTGTGTACTCTTCATTTGACACTTCAAATTTGTCAATAAAATAAGATGGTAAATAAATCATTTTTGATGGAGTTTCATCTTCGAATGTTGCCAATTTAATTTGCGGGATTTTCTTTGGACTATTCTGTTTTGATTTTTCTATTTCGATTATTTGGTTTTTATCAATACCACGTGTAAAGCCTCCTGCATTTACAAGAACCATATTTTCTGGAGTTCCATTGAACGCAAAAACTTTATTAACCAAAAAAATTAATAAAACGAAAAATATATAAATATAAAACCAGGAGTTTCTATTAAATATTTTTATAAATGACATTACGACTATCTCCTTATTATTTTTGAATATCTATTTAGCACAACGGAACCCAATCCCATCAGTTTTAAGAGCAAAACCACCTTTACCTCTTGAAGCAGGTCTCAAATCAGATTTAAAACTATGCCAAGATCCCCCTTTAATAACTTTTAAAATGCCATTTTTTGGACCTTGGGGATTCTTTTTTGGAGAACTGTTGTAATAATCAGGTGAATACCAATCTTGAACCCATTCACGCGCATTTCCAGCCATTCCTACCAAGCCATATGGAGAGTCGCTTTCATTGCTGGAGTTTACTGGCCATAATGTTTTTTCCCCTTCCCATTGCTTTTGAAAATTAGCAAGAGTAACAATAGGCGGATTAAAACCCCAAGGGTATAGGAATCCATTTGTTCCTCTGGCTGCCTTTTCCCATTCAGCTTCAGTTGGTAGTCGTTTTCCTGCCCACCGGCAATAATCAACTGCGTCGTACCATGTTACTTGCACAACAGGAGATTCACTGACTCCCTCAACTGCAGAAAGAGAATTTTCTCCATAAGGGTTTGGAGGTTCTTCCCGATCTGTTTTTTGAATAAAATTTAAATAGCGCTTGTTACTTACTTCATGGGCATCAATTTCATAGGTATCTAGATAAATTTTATTTTGTGGGCGCTCGTCAGATCTACCTTCACCTGATTTGCTTCCCATCAAAAATTCTCCAGATGAAATTGTTATCATTGCTACGGAATCCCTTTCATCGAATTTATTCACTTCCGCATATATTTTCCTATCAAAAGACAATAAAAAAATAGAAATGAATATATAGAATATAGGTATTAGGCTTTTCATTTCTTTGGTACCTGACTTTCATTTATAACGTTATTGCTTATCACAAGAATTTTATTTATTAATTGCTTGGCTTTTTCCATTTTACCTTTATCTTCAGCGTCGTAAGCCTCTGCTAGAAGTTCGCGACAACGATGAAGTTTTGTTTCTAAGTCAGTTTGAATAGCTGGGGAGGGGAGTGTTCCACCTAGCGCGCCATGATGATACGTGTCCCAGGCTTTTTCTACTGCTATTCTGGCTTTGGTTGTTATTAAAAATTCATTTTTGTTGGCAAAGTTATTCTTAAAACCAAAAAGTGGAATAATGAGAATTAAAATAAGAAAACTTATTAAGTAATTACTGGATCTGATTTTTATTCTTAAACTTTTATCTTTAACCATGATTGCTTTCCTACTTAAACATTAATAAAACAATTAAAAAATTTATAAGGAGGGGTTTCCCCCTCCTTATAAATTTAAGAATAAAATTGGTTTACTTTATTTGTTTTTCAATCATATTCTTGAGACCAACGTATTCAGAATTTTCTGAATCTAGGCTTAATGCTCTCGTAATTGCTTTTTGTGCTTGTGGATATTTTTCAGCACCCATGTTGATCAAGGCGTCCATGTAGAAGGTGCGAGCTTGTAAAACATTGTTGCTGTCAACGGAACGCGCACATCGAAAACCAAGGCCTACACCATAACTATTGTTCATTGGATCATTCCAAAAACGATGTGTATTTGTAACTGTCTGAGCAGGTGCATACCAGGAACCACCGCGAATTACGCGTTTTTCACCGGTTGCAATTCGGTCCACATAAGTACCAGTGCCACTTAAATAAACACCTTCCATAGGACCTGTTGGGTTTATTGATACCGTATTTGTTTTATAATAATTAGGGTCATACCAGTCTTGAACCCATTCAAAAACATTTCCAGCCATGTTGTAGGCTCCGTATCCACTTTTCCCTTCAGGATAAGAATCAACATTAGCGGTAAATTCTTGTTTGCGACCATAATTAGCCTTTGACTCATCTAGCTCGTCACCCCAGGGATATTTAAAACCTTTAGGACCTTTTGCAGCCTTTTCCCATTCAGCTTCGGTTGGGAGTCTTTTATTAGCCCAACTACAATAAGTATTTGCATCAAACCAATTAACTCCACTAACCGGTTGTTCAGGTTTATTTCTTTTATGGTCATCCCAATATGCTGGAGCGGGGTGGCCAGTTGCCTTTATAAACTCTGCAAATTTCTTGTTTGATACTTCATATTTATCAAGGAGGAAAGTATCTACAATAATATTATGTGCCGGGCCCTCATCATGAAAGGCTGCGCGAGATACTAAATATCTAAGCTTTTGTCGTTTTGACATTTTCTCAATATTTGCATTTGGTACTTTATCCACTCCCATAAGAAATGGGCCTCCTGGGACCATAACCATATCTTCTGAATCTACTGCAGATGCGGCGAATGTTGTTATCGGCAAAATCCAGGCGCAAAACATAATTAAAAAAAACAATCTTTTTTGAATATTAAATCCGTTAATAAATTTCATGCTGATCTCCTTACCGTTAATTAAAAATAAAATTACTTAAGTTAGCTTAATTCAAATTGGAAACAATGTCTGTTAAGTGTGTGTCAACAATATGTCAAGAAAAAGTTAAGAAACAAACGTGTGAGATTTTGTCCTTAACTGATGTCTAGCGATGAGCATACGTGCTTGTTATTTTAGAGGGATCTTTGTGGGCAGGTTTTTTTTAAGTACCAATTCTCAACATATAACGAAATTATTTTGATAGCTAAGTCTAGTTATTGTGTGGGATGGTTTTACCTGAAAGAAAGGAGACAATAAGATACAAAATAACGGATTAAAACTTATTTATTAACTTATAAAAGCAAGCTTTAAGATTTATCAATTCTTATATCTTGTTAGGAAGGGAGGAAAAAAATATATTGTAAGGAAAGCAATTAATTGCCACAAACCCTTAATGTTAATGGTTTTGCTTCATATGCTTGCTTAGGATTTCAAATAATTCGATTGACTGGATGGGTTTGCTAATATGATCTGTGCATCCTGCATTTAAGGAATCTTCGCGACTTTCTTCTCCCGCACTTGCAGTTAAAGCGATAATAGGTATTTTCTCAAAACCTGGTTTGGCACGCAAAACCTTTGTTGCCTCTAAACCATCCATTATTGGCATTCGTATATCCATCAATATTAGATCAGGTTTTATTAAATCGGCTTGACCAATAGCTTCTTTGCCATTTCTGGCTACATGTACTTTGTGGTTATGAATTGAGAGTAAATATTTAATCATATCAAGATTAGTTTGGTTATCTTCCGCTACTAGAATTGATTGGTTGGTAGGATAGTCTGAGTTTACTATGGATTCATCTGTTAAAATGGCTTGTTTTTTATTTGGCGCACTCCTATTGGGAATGGTAAACCAGAATTTGCTACCTTTATTCTCTTGACTATCAACACCAATTTCACCTCCATGTAACTCAACCAAGCGCCGGCTAAGAGCTAATCCAATTCCTGTTCCTCCTAGAGCCTCATCTCGTGATCTGTTAGCTTGTGCAAATTCATCAAAAATTATTTCCTGATCTTTTTTGCTAATACCAATTCCATTATCCGAAACAATAATCTTAATATGATTTTCTTCCTTAGTAAGAGTGATTTCGATTGTTCCATATTCCGGTGTATATTTTATTGCATTTGAAATTAGGTTAACCATAATTTGTTTAACTTTTCTTGAATCACAAACTACGTTTTCTACAGTAGGATCAATTAGTTGTTTAAAATTTATATTTTTTTCTGATAGTTGCGGCTGAATTAGTCCAATTACAGATAAAAATAATTCGCTAGGCTTGCAAGTTTCTAAATCAATTAGCATTGAACCTGAATCGATTTTAGCCACATCTAATAAACCAGATATAAGCTCCAATAAATGCTTGCCACTGTTTTCAACCTGAACCACAAATTCAAGTTGAGTATCGTTGATCTTTCCAAAATGTTCACTTTTTAATAATTCAGTGAACCCTAAAATTCCATTTAAAGGTGTTCTTAATTCATGACTCATAGAAGAAATAAATTTACTTTTATGTTGATTTGCTTCTTGAAGACGAAGGTTGGTTTCTTCTTTTTCCGATCTAGACTGATCTAATTCAGTAATATCCTGACCAACACCTACTACACCAACAATTTCTCCCTGCGGATTTCTTCTGGTAGTCGCATTTAGAAGAACCATAACCCTTTCACCACTTTTGGTGAATAGAGGAACCTCATAATTAGAGGTCTCGTTACCCTGGAGCGCTTCATTGAGAACTTCCTGTACAGGCTGTTTGAACTCGTCGGTTATCCTGGTTTCGACAAGGTTATGACCCATAACTTCAGCCTTGGTGAATCCGGTAATTTGTTCAACCTTTTGATTCCACTCATTAACATTTCCATCTATATCAACCCCAAATATAGGTGCGTTCGCAGTATCGATTAGCTGGGTCAGCTCCTTACTTATACTTTCCATTTCTGACCTAGACTGATCTAGTTCGGTAATATCCTGACCAACACCTACCACACCAACAATTTTTCCCTGCGGATTTCTTCTAGTAGTCGCGTTTAGAAGAACCATAACCCTTTCACCACTTTTGGTGAATAGAGGAACCTCATAGTTGGAAGTCTCGTTTCCCTGAAGTGCTTCATTAAGGACTTTATGTACAGACTGTTTGAACTCGTCGGTTATCCTAGTTTCGACAAGGTTATGGCCCATGACCTCAGCCTTGGTGAATCCGGTAATTTGTTCAACCTTTTGATTCCACTCATTAACATTTCCATCTGTATCAACCCCAAATATAGGTGCGTTAGCAGTATCGATTAGCTGGGTCAGCTCCTTACTAAGATCTTCATCGTTTACTAATTTATTGAGCAACTTTTTCATATGGAAATAATTTTGATCAAATGATTGAAATTTATGTTGTTTATAAAGTGAAGCAAATAAAAAAAAATATAAAAACCACCCAAAAGAGGGCTTTGGACCGTGTTTCGAGTATACTTGGGCGGCACAAATTCTTCGTTAAGATTATGTTAAGATTTGCAAAGTTTAGCTCTTATACTGTTCGAGTCTAATGTAAGACTATTTTTTAATTAAACAATCCTAGGCCAAAAATTAATGTCAAAAAAAATAGCGGTAATAGAAGACAATAAAACCAATATTAAATTAATTCGCTATCAACTTGAAATGGAGGATTTTGATGTTCATATTGAAGAGACTGGAGCTGCTGGTTTGAAAATGATCAAAAATCAAAAACCTGACATGGTTATCCTAGATATTGGTTTGCCAGATATAGATGGATTTGAACTCTGTAAAACATTAAGAAAGGATAAAGTTACGAAGGACTATCCGATTATAATGTTGACCGCAAAAGGAGAGGACCGTGACAAGATAGAAGGACTGAAGCTAGGGGCAGATGATTATATAACCAAACCTTATAATGCAGATGAATTAATTCTAAGAATAAAAAATCTCCTGACACGCTCTATAAAATATAAAGAAAATAATGGATTCAAAAAAGTAAAGGAGTTGGAAGTTGATTATTCTAAAAGGGAGGTTAAAGTCAAAGGAAAACTTGTTAACCTCACATTTAGTGAATATCAAATATTAAATCTTTTAATAGATAATCCTGGAAAAGTATATACAAAGAAAGAACTAAATAGGATTATCTTTAATATAAATGAAGAGGTAGAGTCGCGTACGATTGACACACACGTCCATAATCTTAGAAAAAAACTAAAAAGTTCAGGAAGTTTGATTAATACAATAAGAAGCGTAGGCTTCATATTTAAAACAGATTGAAACCTTAAAAAAAATTTAGTAAGTATGATTAGTAAAATTGTTTTCACATTATTTAATACAAAATATCGTTCTAAATTTAAATAAGCAATATGTTTAATGTTGCAAAAAAGAGTTTAAACTTAGGCCCATTAGTTTATCATTACCTTAAACTACGCTCGTACCGCCCCCCTCAATATAGATCTTGCAGGCAATCGCTTGACAACGCTGCCCTCATAAAGCGAGAAGATAATAAAGGTTGATTTTTAAAAGATACTATTGATCTCCGACCCTTCATTTTATCTAAAACGATAGCAAAATCTTATTTAAATAATTTTAAACCTTAACTCTATCTTAACAAGACCTTGAATGGATCTTGACAGGATAATTTATACGATTCAGTTATTATTAATCCATAGAATCTTTGTGTTTTTAAAAGGTTAATTAAATTTATTTTTCTATTTTAAAGTAAGGGAAAAACTAGTGAATAATTTAAAAACAGCAGTAGTTCTGGTTGGTCATGGTGGTCTTCCAAGTGATATATCATCCGAATTAGTAGAAAAGTTTATGAGAATCCATAAGACCAGAGTGAAAACTGGATCTGATATTACAAAACAAGAGATAGAACTAGATCAGGCTATTAGAAGATGGAAAAGAACTCCAGAAAATGATCCCTATAAAACAGGATTAGAAAGTCTAGCTTCCGAATTAGAAAAATATTTGGATACTTGTCATGTAAAAACTGCCTACAACGAGTTTTGTTACCCAGATATTGAAGATGCTGTAAATGAATTAGCTGGTGATAGTTACTCCAAAATTATTCTTGTAACCACAATGATAACCCGAGGAGGTTCACATTCTGAAAGTGAAATACCGGAAGAGGTAGAAAAATTGCGTTTGCAACACCCAACAATCGAAATTCAATACGCATGGCCTTTTTGTATGAATAAATTTGCGGAATTCTTGGGTAAGCATGTCGAGTCATTTAATACGGAAAGCGTATTAAATAGTAATTAGCTTGATTAGCCATTAAACATAAAAAGGTAATTATATTTTTGGAGGAAACCCGTTGTAAAGCTCTAAATGGAGTCACTAAAATTTTAGGGTATCCGGTTTCTTAAGGACTCTCCTTGCCAACTAAAGAAGTCCGGATCGACGGGTTTCCGTCAGATACTATTCTTAAATAAAGAGGTGGATTATGTTTTATGAGGTTACGGTTTTAAACACAAAAACTAAAAAAAAGAAAATTATTTCTACTAAAGAATTAAGTCGAAGACATTGGGCTACTTTTGAAGATAGTCACAAGGGATATGCTTCAAAAAAAGAAGATAAAAAAATTTTAACCACAATTGGAAAAAATTAAAAGATAGTTTTTATATAACTCAACAAACACTTTAAATATATAGAGGTTAGGTGGTCATGAAAATTCTTGTAACAGGCGCTACCGGTTTTATTGGAAAAGAACTTGTAAAAAAATTAGATGAAAAGGGCCATGATATTGTAGTTCTTACTAGAAATAAAGAAACGGCCAGGTTTCATATTCCAATATATTGTGAAGTTCATGAATGGGATCCTGAAAAAAAACCGCTACCCACAAACTCTTTAAAAGATATTGATGCTGTGATAAATCTTGCGGGAGAGAACATTGCAAGTAGTTTTTGGACAGACAATCAAAAAAACAAGTTAATGAGTTCCAGGATCATGTCAGCACGCCGTATAGTTCAATCTATGGGAGCAATGAACGAAAAACCTAAAGTATTTTTGTCAGCATCGGCAATCGGATTTTATGGAGATCGAGGAGATGAAGAACTAAATGAGACAAGTTCTGAGGGTGCAGGTTTTCTTTCGCAAATCTGTCAGTCTTGGGAAAATGAAATAACTAAATCTAACGAACTTGGTATCAGGACCGTTATATGTCGTCTTGGTATGGTTTTAGGACATGATGGGGGTGCTTTAGAAAAAATAATACCGGCATTTAAGCTTGGGGTCGGTGGAAAGCTCGGAGATGGCTCGCAATGGATGAGTTGGATCCATATTAATGATTTTGTAGATATGATGATTTATTCTTTAGAAACTCCTTCAGTTAATGGAATTATAAATGCTGTAAGCCCAAACCCTGTTAAAAACTTCGAATTCACGAAAACTTTAGGACGAATTTTAAAACGTCCGACAATATTACCTGTTCCAGGCATTTTATTAAAGATGGGTTTGCGGGACCTTTCTGATTTATTACTCTACAGTCAGAAAGTTTCAGCAGAAAAAATTTGTAAAAATGGATTTGAGTTTAAGTACCCCAAACTGGAAGAAGCATTTAAAGAAGTGTGTGAGCATTCCTACCACGAAATAAAAATAGAACAATGGGTTCCTCAGTCCATAAACAAAACATTTGCTTTTTTCAAGGAAGCCAAGAATCTTGAGAAATTAACTCCAGATTTTTTAAAGTTCAAAATATTAAGCCAGTCAACTCCAGAAATACAAAATGGAACAAAATTTACCTACCGCTTGTCACTTCACGGTATTCCGGTTACTTGGAAGTCAAAAATTTCTGATTGGAAACCAGTTTCCAAATTTTCAGACATTCAAATAAAAGGTCCTTACAGCCACTGGTATCACACCCATAAATTTGAAGAAAAAAATGGTGGAACTTTAATAAAAGACCATGTTGTTTACAAAGTACCCTTTGGTTTATTAGGGGATTTAATTGTCGGTAAATGGATAAAAAAAGACTTGGAAACCATATTTAGCTACCGAACAAAAACAATAGATACTTTGATGAATAACTAATTTGAATAAAATAATAACTCACCCAATAATGGACTTGACGATGGAAAAATTCTATACAAAAAATTTCTTGCTTGCGCTATTGCTAATGTTTGGAATGATATTTACCGGCTGCGCTATAGAACCAAAGAAAACTGTCCCAGCAGAATACCAAGTAGGACAGACAACTTTTCATAAGGTTTGCGCACAATGCCATGGTGCTGATGCAATGGGAGGAAAAGGAGCCCCAACATTTCTTCAGGAAAAGTTTGTTCCAATAAATTATCCAAATGGAAGGATGGTAAGGGCCATATTAAATGGATCAGATTCAGGAGCAATGCCCTCCCAAAAAGGAAAGGTTAATGACGAGGAGATTAAGGAAATCATTAAATATATTCGACATTCACAAAGAGAGGCGGGAGTCATTTCTTGATTTTTTTAATCAGCAAAAAGTTGTATTAAGAAAACTCTCTGAAAGAATTTAATAACAGAGGCTATTAGTATGAAAAAAATAATTTTGTATACATTGTTAATTTTTTTTATGAACTTATTGTCCGCGCAGGCGGATACTGAATTAGAAAACCCTATTAAATTACCTAAGGCAGAGGGATCAAAAAATTTTGACCTTGAAATCTCAATGATTAATCAAAAAGGAATACATCAGTTTGAATCAAAATTATTTAGTGAAGCGAGCGAATCATTTAAGAGGGCAAAATCTTTGGCCCAGCAATTTCGAGACCCTGGCCTTGGAGTAGTTTCCTTTAATCTTGGTTTAACGCTTCACAAGCTAAATCTTCATGAAAATGCTGTAGAGGAATTTATGACTGCAAAAAAATATGCGCGTGGAAATAGTATGATTATTGACTCTAAGTTACTACGTTTCCATGAATGCGGATTTAACCCTAGTATACCATGTGATGAAAGACCACCAGCTAGAATGCATATTGAAGGTTCAGATTAAAAATTTAGCAGCAAAAATTCACTGTTAAATGGCTAGGAAGAAAAACTCTTAACTGGGTGTACTGAGAATTAAAGTAGCCTTTCTATTTGCTTAGGGAGTTTACTAATGAGTTTTAAAAAGGAGTTATATATGATTATTTCCACTACAGCTTTAATTTCAGCATTGAAAGCCTTAGTAGCAGGTTCCACTTTTTTTGTTTGGGTTGTCCGGTATCAGAACATAGCTGAAGAATTTAAGGAATTTGGTTTGCCTATATGGCTAAGAGATCTTGTGGGAATTTTAAAGTTGTCTTTCGTTATAATGTTGTTTAGCACAGATCTAACCGTTGTTATTCTTGGTTCGCTAGGAATCGCTGGTTTAATGCTTGCCGCAATGATTACCCATTTAAAAATAAAAAATCCTTTTTACAAAATGTTGCCTTCCATGAGTTTAATGTTAATTAGTTTCATAATAATTGTTTTTAGCTTTCAAGGTTTATAGTTTATCGTAAAATCTATCAATAGATTAATCAAACTAAAAATTTATCAATGGCTTTTAAAAAAATTTTAATATCAAATGGTTTAGTGATGTAACCTTCAAAACCTAAGCCTAAGGCTTTTTCTGCTTCTCCTTCCATAGCATTTGCAGTCAATGCTATTACAGGAATATTTTTAACCTCGTTTATTGATTGCAATTTCTTAAAAGCCGTTATCCCATCCATATCTGGTAAACGTAGATCCATAAGGATAAGATCTGGCATTTCAGATTTGGCTATCTCAATTCCCTCTGAAGCTTGTGTTGCTGATAAAAAACTAATATTTTTCCGAAGAGATAAAATGTGGCCTACCAATTTTATATTTACCAACACATCTTCAATATATAGGATTTTTTTATGCTTGTTTGGTTCCTTGTTGGCAGTTAGGGTTTTTTTGTGAATTTCAAGCTCTTTTTGTGCAAGAGCATCATTTGAAAGAGGTAGATCAATATAAAAATGGCTACCTTTATCTTGGGTGCTTTCAAAGCCAATGGAACCTGACATCAATTCAACAAGCTGTTTGGAGATTGATAAACCAATTCCTGTCCCTTCAATATTTGCATTATTAGTATGAAAACGTTGAAATGGCTTGAAAACCTTATCTTGATCATTCTCTGGAATTCCATAGCCGCTGTCTTTAATAACTAAACGTATTTGAGGTTTCTTCTGCTTTGTATACGAAATAAAGACCTGACCATTGGGCTTATTATATTTGATCGCATTTGAGACTAAGTTTAAAATCACTTGTTTCAGGCGATTTTCATCAGCTTCAACAAAAAATTTATCCTCAGTAAATTTTTCATGTGCAATGGTTATTTCATTTTGTTCGGCCAGTGATTGACAAGTCGAAATTACTTCGTCGACTATAGGAATTATATCGATTATTTTAATGGTTATTTTCAAGTTTCCAGACTCGACTGTAGAAAGATCTAACATTTCATTAATAAGTTTTAAGAGGTGTTTGCCTGATGCAGTAACTTGATTTAATTTTTCTTTTTGATAATTAGGTAGTGGATTAATAGAGTCCATACTAACCAGTTCAGTAAAACCTAAAATAGCATTCATGGGTGTCCTTAACTCATGGCTAATATGAGTTAAAAAATCAGTTTTAGCTTGGTTTGCTTTCTCGGCCGATTCTTTGGCAATCATGATATTATTTTCTGCGATTTTTCGTTTTGTAATGTTAGATCCGTAGATATTTAAATAAGGCATTTCAGGTACATTTACGATATCAAACTCAAATGTTTCATTTCCTTGCTGGACTTCTAATTTATTAAATTTATCCTTGGATTGGGGTTTGCTTATAAATTCCATAAAAGGCTCTGGGATCTCATCACCTACTATACAATTCCAGGAACTTAAAAAATCTAATCCAGCTAAGTTGGAATAAAGTAAAACATTATTTGGGTCAACTCTAAAAATAGGACTAGTGTTTTCATCGGGAAAGCTGGCCAAGGCTTTCAACTCTTTAGTGCGCCTTTCGACTAAAATTTCTAATTCATCTTTAATAAATTTTAAATTATTAAATTCGCCTTGGGTGATTGAGGCAATAATAGCTACAATTAAAATTAATACTGTGATTCCTAAAATACTAAATATGAGTATAGGAACACCTGCTGTGCTTTCAAACAAAGGAGAAGCAGGTCCATTAGAAATAAAGACCGTCGCCTCCATTCCTGTGTAATGCATACCCGAGACAGCGAGTCCCATAATCAGTGCTGCAGATAATTTATACTTGAAACTAGGTATTTGATCTTTTTTGCCAAAAAATATGATTAGGCTTAAGGCTACTGTTGCTGCGGCTATAGCAATAAGAATTGAGGCCACAAATAAGTCTAATTTATAATGCATTGATCCGGAAAACTTCATTGCCTGCATACCAGAGTAATGCATTATTACAACTCCAGCACCCATGATGATCCCACCTAAAACCACTCTAAATAATTTAATAGGTTTTTGGGTAGCGTAAAAAAAGGCAAACCCCGCGGCGAGAATTGCAATTAGAAGAGATCCTAAAGTAAGCCCCAATTCGTAACTAATAGATATTGGTAGTTTAAAAGCTAACATGCCGGTAAAGTGCATTGCCCAGATTCCACCCCCCATTGAAAATGCACATCCACTTACCCAAATCTTTTTTGAATTTCCATGACTTTCCCCTATACGCATGGCTAAGTCCAAGGCTGTATAGGAAGCAAAGGTTGCTATGAAGTAAGACAGAAAAACTAACGAAAGATTATATGTGCCTAGGATCTCACTGCCAGTAGAGGTAGGTTCAAACATCAAATATCACCGTTAAGAAAATAATCGGCTATTGTACATAGAATCAATCTGATCTGTCTATACTTTAGAAAAGATAGTAATGAATTTAACAGTATTAAAATTCTGAGTTGTTATTCAAAACCTCCAAGTAGCCTATATCGTTACTTTAAATCTTTAATAATATGAACTACAAAAAGTATCCATGAGTAATAGTGTCAACGTAATGTAATGCCAAAATATCTTAACCGACTCTTAACATATTTTCTGAAATTTAAAGGTAACATTATTGTAAATACCTTTAATTTTGTGAATAGAAATGGATTCAGAAAAAAATATTTCAATAACAGCAATTCATGGTAACGGTGGCGGTGGTTTTCGATTTGATATGGCAAAGTCATTATTCCCAAAAAATATAAAATTTTATAATCCCACTTTACCGGGTTTTGATATTAAAAATAAAACAGCGGAAAGGTTATCTATAAATGAATATGCTGATTGGTTAGCAGATTATATGTGCAATATCCAAAGACCCAGGATTCTAATGGGACATGGTTTGGGAGGAGTATTCATTTTAGAATTTTTACAAAAACATGCGGCCCTAGTCGATGGGGTAATCTTGCATTCAATCGTTGGTGCAAATTTGAATAAAAGAATATTTCCAAAGCTAATGAAATTGCCAGGAGTAGCATTTATAGCTAAAAATTTAATCGCGAGTTCTTTATTTAGACCTATTTTTAGAAGAAGATTTTTCCAGAATAAAATTGATTCAAAATTTGAAAAAATATTCTTCGATGCTTTTGGGAAATGTGAGGTATTTGAGAGTATGTTTCAACAAATTGATTACTCATGGTTCAAAAAATTAATACCGATTGATCTGCCTGCTACATTCTTATGGGGAGAGAAAGATTGGATTTTAAAACCAAGTGAAATAAATGAGTTAAAAAAAATTTTTCCTTGTCATTCAAAGCTGATAATTCCTGGCTGGGATCATTTTCCTATGATTGATCAGCCGGAGAGTTATGCATTTGAAGTTACAAAAATAGCAACAGATTTAACAGTGAAATCTCATGTATCAAAATAGTATTCCAAAAAGCTTAATTAAAGTCGGCTCAGGAAATATTAGTAACTCCAAATATGGCTTTAAAGCAAAAGGATTGGATTATGCTGCTTGTAAAAACATCTTTGTTCCGAGGGGATATGTATTACCGCATGAAATATGGGCGGGGATTAAGCATAACAAAGAAGAGAAAAAAAAATTAATAACAGAAATCCAAACTAGTCTAACAAAACCTAGTATTGCAATTCGCTCAGCTTTTTCAGCCGAAGACCAACAAGACAATAGTTTGGCAGGTGTTTTCGAAACGGTTCTTTCCATAGATCGAAATAAGCCGGGTCAAATAATAAATGGCCTTGATAAGGTGGGTAAATCTGCTCTTAATTATACAGATAAATCCCGCCAGGATATTTTGATAATGGAAATGGTGGAAGCAAAATATTCAGGGGTGGCTTTTACTGAGAGCGAGTATGAAGATGACCAAATAAACTGGACAGAGGGAATTGCTTCAAAATTAGTTTCAGGTGAGATAACAGGAAAACAAGTAACCATTCCCAAGTTAAAAAGCTACGATTTTTTAGAAAAAAAATCCACAAATATTAAAGATTTACCATTTTATAATCGGCTTCAAAATTTGCTTAAAGAGATAAGAGCGATTTTTGGGGAAAAAGAATGGGATATAGAATGGGCCGATGATGGAAATATATGTTGGTTGTTACAAATTCGCCCCATTACAAGGAAACTTATTAGGAATGATTTGTTTGATTTGAGCAATCATAAAGAGATCTTGCCTCCATTACCGTCAGTATTTATGAATAGTCTCATTATCAATTGCTCTCCCAATTTGTTTAGGTTTTATCAGGAATTTGATCCTAAATTACCAAAGAATAGATTAATGGTTGAGTCCTTTAAAGGTCGGCCGTATTTTAATATTTCACTTCTATCTGAAATGCTGCGCAAATGGGGTTTACCTACTAAACTTTTAAGAGATTCAATGGGTGGAAGCTTTGAAAAGGATTATGATCTGAACTTTGGAAGAATATTGGCGAATTGGAGAGTGTATCTAAAAATTTTCTTGTCACAATTAGTTATTAAAAAGAAATCAAAAGCTGCAATAAATTATTTTTTATCCTTAAGAAATTCGAAGGCAAAAAATACTTCTCACCTTATTCAAAAAACAGAAAAAATTTATACTACTTTGGTTCACCAAATGCTTATGCATACAATGGTAATGGCAGGCCCAATTGCTGTCCTGCGTTATTTTAAAACACTGAATACTTATTTAGAAAATCATATAACGCCAGGAACGAGGATATTAAAAGACTTAACTCCTTTGTTTGACTTGATCGAAAATAATCCACGCTTCAAAGACTCGCTTTTAAAAGGTGAAATTCCAGATGATAAGGAATTCAAGAAATTATGGGAAGAATACATAAAAAATCACGGGCACCGTGGTATTTATGAAAGTGATATTTCTCAACCAAGATTTAGGGAGAACTATGAACATATATTAAAACTTCTTACAACTGGAAGGCCATTCAAACAAAAGAAAAATGTGCGTAATTTGTTTTCTTTAGCAACACTGCCATTTTGGTGGGCTTTGAAACCTTTGTTATATGCAAGAGAAAACATGCGATATGAGGCAATGAAAGCTTTTGAGTTGATAAGGGAAGAATGGCTGAGTAAGGAAAATAAAATGAAAAAAGAAGGATTAATGCCGGAATTTGCATCAATATGGAATTTAAAAATTTCAGAATTAAGAAAATTAAATCCGCCAAATTATTATTCAGAAGTATCTTATGAAAAAAGAATAGAGGAAATCAGCACAAATGGAAAGTACAACCTTCCAAATATGATGAAAAGAAATACTTTTCTTAGCCCCTTTGAAAAGGATTACCATGCAAGTAAATCACAAAACACATTCTTTGGATTAAGTTTAACCGGTGGGGTTGTTAAAGGAAGAGCATGGGTTGCAAATTCGCCTAACTTAGAAATTCCCAATGCTTTTAATAAAGAAACAACAATTTTAATTGCTCCAGCAGTAGATGCTGGTTGGATACCAACTTTTTCACAAGTCTCTGGTGCTGCAGTTGAAACAGGCGGGGACCTTTCTCACGGTTCAATTATATTAAGAGAACTTCAACTGCCAGCCATAACAAATGCAAAGGGAATAATGCAGAATATAAAAACAGGAGACATTGTTTCTTTAATTGCGACTGAAGGAGTTTTGTTAAAGGAATAAAATCTAGTTCTATATAAATAATAATGATGATAATTGATAATAAATTAAAAAATACTTTTATAAAATTAATAATTTCAGAAGATCAAGCTATAGGTATATATGAAGCTGAATTATTTTTGAAGGGACAGCCAAAAGATGTTTTCCAGAAAATTTTAGAAGATGAGATATCACATGAAAAGGAACTAATTAGAATTATTGATGAAATGAATTGGAACTTCTCTGGTTATCAAATATTTTTGTTAAAAATTAATCGTTTGCTTGGATGGATTATAGGTATTTTCCTGGCGATAACACCAAGACGTCTATGTTTTTTTTTCCACCACTTAGGGGAGAAGAAAGCTGCAGAAGATTATGATAAGTTGAGGCATTTTATAGACCAGAATATTAACACTCCATTATTTGAATCTATTCAGATAAAAGCTAGATTAGAGAAAATAATAGAAAGTGAAAATCTACATTCGGAAACCTTTAGGTCTTTGTTGGATAAGTGATTAAAAGGTGAATGAAAATTTTTTTAAAAGCATTACTAAGGCCAAATAGTAGTAGGTAAATTATTTGAGATATATTCACTAAATATTTATATGTTTCTATTATTTTATTATCTAGTTTATATCAAACTTGAGTATGAAATAATCAACAATCATTGATTAAGGAGCGCCACCTTTTTAATAATCTTTTAGATTTAATTTAAATTTTATATTTTCAAAGTATATAAGCTAGATTAATTGTTGAGTATTGATCTATTGCAGTTTATTACCCATATTCATTAAGTTTATTCCGAAGGGTGCGGATGCTGATGCCCAGGGAATCAGCGGCTTTTGTTTTATTGCCGTTGACCTCTTCGAGGGTCTGCATTATTAACTCTTTTTCCATCTCATAAATCGTTCCGGATAAACGTGGCAATACTTTATCTTTTGAGTATAACTCTTCATCAAAAAATAAATGTGTCGGCAACATCGTATCTCCCCGGCACATGAGGCAGGAGCGTTCAACAATATTTCCCAATTCACGGATGTTTCCGGGCCAACGATATTTCTTGAGCAGAGTCAATGTCGTGGTATCTACTTTGATAGGCGATTGGCCATTCTCCTCACAAAATTGGTGGATGAAGTTTTCCGTGAGAACGGAGATATCATCGATTCTTTCTCGCAATGGTATGAGATTAAGTGGCACTACATTTAATCTGTAAAATAGATCTTCACGAAATTCTTGATCTTGAATACGTTTCCGAATATCCCGATTACTGGTAGCAATTACTCGAACATCGACCGGGATGGGTGTTCGTCCACCGATTTTATCGACTTCATGTTCCTGTAAAACTCGAAGGAGTTTTGCCTGCAAGGACATGGACATTTCTGTGACTTCGTCTAATAGCAATGAACTATGGTTGGCTAATTCAAATTTTCCTTCTTTGTTTTCGGTCGCACCGGTGAAAGATCCTTTTTCATGACCAAATAGTTCGGATTCGAGCAAACCTTCTGGCAAGGCAGCACAATTTACAGCAGTAAATGGTTTCTCGGAACGAGGGCTACATTGATGAATATAACGCGCGAATAGTTCTTTTCCGGTGCCGGTTTCTCCCATGATAAGCACAGTAGATTTACTGAAGGCAACGTTTTCGGCAAATTGCAGGAGTTTTTTCATTTCATCATTTTGCGTGACAATTCTTTTCTTTTCTCCCAATGATTCCGTTTGTGGAGAAGGGTGCGACGTAGGATGAATTGAGCTTTCAGGAGCCAGAAAAGCACGATTTACTGTAGAAACTAGAACATCGGCAGAAAAACCGGAACCTTTGATCAAATAATCAAAGGCGCCTTCTTTCATAGCTGCTACAGCGTTATCGATAGTCCCATATGCGGTCATAACTACTACTTGAGTTTTAGGTGATTTTTCTTTAACCGCACGTAATAATTCTAAGCCATTCAATTTAGGCATGCGAACATCTGTAAGCACGAGATCGAAATCTTCATCTTCCAAGACATCTAATGCCTTTTTGCCATCTTCTGCGCATGTAAGCTGGAATTTTTCCCTTTTCAATGTGGTCTCTAGTGCCACTCTCATTTCGGACTCGTCATCAACGATTAGAATTTTTTTGGAAGAATTATTTTTCATCGAAGTCTTCATTCCAGCTTGGAATTTTTACGGTGAAGGAAGTGCCTTTTCCCTCCTCACTGATGGCATCAATGGTACCCTGATGTGCCTTGATAATATTGTGGGAAATAGCCAGACCCAATCCAGTACCTTTATCTTTTGTGGTGAAGAAAGGGTTGAAAATTTTATCCAGCTTATCGGCTGACATTCCAACGCCAGTATCCGTAATTGTTACCGAAATATATTGAGGTGTTTCAGAGCCATTTTCTATAGCTCGATTAGAAAGAGAAGATTTTTGCGTAATGAGCTTCAGTTCTCCACCATTAGGCATAGCCTGGATTGCATTATTAATCAGATTAGGAAAAACCTGACGTAATAGATCGCGATCTCCATTTGCCAATAAGGTGCTCTGACTTGATTTTCGGGTCACTTTTATATTTTTCGGAATGTGTACATTATTGATTCCTTCCAGACATTCGGTAATAAGTGAATCAATATCACATTGTTGCCGGGATGGTTGTGCGGATTTTGCAAATAATAACAATGTTGATATGATCCGATCCGTATTTTGAACTCCAGCACGTATATGCTGAACCAGATCTTCTTGTTCGGGATTTCCTTTTAAATCTTTTTTGAGTAGAGATGCGAAAAGCTCGATACTACCTAAAGGATTTCTTATTTCGTGGGCAATTCCTGCTGCCATTTCTCCCATTTCTCTGAGTCGTTGATTTCTTTGTGCTAGCTCCTCCATTTTCCGAAACTCCGTCATATCTTGAAGAATCAATATAGTACCAATCTGACCTCCATGGTTATCCCAGACAGGGGAAGCTGATACACGCACATTTAGGTTTTCTCCACTTGCATTAGAGATATCTTTATCGCAACTAATCTCTTTAGCCCGATTTTTCTCCAGCCGAGAGATCACAGGCTCAAATAATGGAAGCACTTCATTTAGGCTTTGTCCCAGACAGGTTTGTGGTTTTATCCCAGTTAAAATTCCTGCGGTTTTATTATAGGTAGTTATTATAGCTTCGCAGTCGACAACAATAACTCCGTTTGTCTGACTTTCTAAAATATCATTTAGATAATTTTTTACCCGTTCTTTTTCTACTAGGTTTTTTTCTAGTTCGTCATTTTTATCAGACAATTCTAGATCTAGTTTTTTTACTCTACTTTGAAGTTCATCATAAGAATTTTGGAGTTGTGTGGTGACTTCGTTAAAAGCCTCCATATTCTGAATGAGGGTCTGTATTTCTTCGTTTTTATTACCGCCAAGGTTTGTCATGGGAAGGATAGAAGTATATTTAAAATTTGATTTTATTATAAATTAAAATCATCCTTCTTTTAATTGTTTTTCCCATTCTTGGATATTAGCAATGGATTTAGCTGCGCGTTTGAGAATGGGGTCAGCATTTTTAGAATCAACTAAACGATTTATTTCTTCCTTTGATTTATCGGTTTCTTTTTGCTGCCCATAGCTTTCAATTAAAAGATAATCCGCCCAATCTTTAAGAGGATTTTCTGGGAACAGTTCCTTGGCAGAATTAAAGGCTTCAATAGCAGCTTTAAATTTGTTGATTTTATAAAGTGAGGTACCTAAATGGTAATAGGACTTTTGTATGTAATCGGGAATAACGCGCTCTTTTCTGTCGTATTCAGCAATTGCATTTTGGTACGATACGGCAGCCTCGGCGTATTTTTTTAATTCAGTTTTAGCCTCGGCAATTAAATAATGGATCTCTGCTGCATTTTCGGACAATTCAATTAACTCTTCGTAAATAGTAATTGCATTAAGAAGGTTACCGTTTCCCTTATTAGCTCGAGCCATTAGCTTTTTGGCTTCGTTTAATCTTTTACTGCGAGGAAAATTTTTGATGAAGGAGCGTCCTACTAGAATGGCATCATCAAAATTTTTCTCTTTAAGATGTATTTTCCCAAGATTTAGAAAAATTCGATCTCTATACATTTTTTCTGAGTCGAGTATCTTGACCTTTTCATAAAACTTAACTGCCTCGGGAAGCATCCCTATTGCCTGATAGGCTTCTCCTACTTGCAATAAAGTCTTAGGGTTTTTAATGTTTGTGATAGGCAGGCTAACGAAATCACTGTAGGAGTATAGAATAGGTAATGTTCCATTTTGTTTAGAATATTTATCCACTAGGGCAATGAGAGCTTGTTTCACAAATTTTTCTGCTTCCTGTGAATAACGTGAATCCGGTCCGAGAGGAAAAAGCTTTTTAAACTCTTCGATAGCTCTTAAATAATTTTGCTCCAGTAAATAGGCAATACCTCGACTTAAAGTTACTTCCGCAAGAATTTTTTCATTTTTTGCTTCCTGAAAAACTTTTTCATAGGCTGAAAATGGTTTGTAATAATTAGCAACATCAAAAACAATATCGTTGACTTTTATGCGAGGACTTCGTATTCCAATATCAGCCATACGTATTCTTCCATATTGGGTTTCTGGGCCATCTTCTAAAACCACTTTTTTTTCTTTATCAACCTCAGGTTTTCCATCTTTATTCAGCCTAGCAACTAGTTTTTTGCTGGACTCATCAAACACTGCTAATGCCTTTTTATAGCTTCCTTGAAGCATGTAGGTGTCGCCAACTCTGTTTAATGCTTTGTGGGCATTCTCTGATTTAGGGTTTAAGTTCAGTAGATTGAAATAATGTTTGCGAGCTTTCTCATAATTTCCTTGGGAGAAATAAATCTCCGCCATTCTAAAATTAATTTCAGGTTTTTTATTGAGTTCTCTGGGCCAGCGTTTTATTCCAGTTTTGTAGATTTTAAGAGCCTGTTTGTAATCCTTTTTATCAAAAAAATGATTGGCTATTTTAAAAATACCAGCTTTTGCTCCTTTGTTTCTTGGGGATTTTTTGAGTATCAATTGCAATGCATCAAATGCTTCTTTAAATCTTTCCTCCTTTATCAACATTGCGGCAAGGCTTTCTTCGCGTACTCTATTATATAAGCTTTTCTTGTTTGTTTTTATACCCTGGTTGTAAAGAGTCCTAGCCTCTAGTCCGTATCCTATTTCATCATAAATTGATGCCACTTTTAGTAATGCATGATCATAAAACTTCGATTTAGGATCGGTTCTCATTGCAGCTTGATAAGCCGCTAAGGCGCTATCGTAATTTGGATTCAGTTCTTGATATGTTTTGCGGTATTCAGATTCTGCCCTTAAATAGAGAGCTTTCCCTAGATACTTACTGTCCGGATATTTTTCTGTATATTCTTTTAAAGCCTTTGAGGCACCTGGTTGAATTTTATCTATTTCTTTTGTTTCTCCAGTTTCCGGATCAGGTTGGCTTTCAACTTTTATTGTATAATTCTCAAACTTTTGCTCTTGAAAAAGTTTTAAGGCTTGTTGATATTCCTCCCATCCATTTTTAATTTTTTCTTTTTCATCCTTAATTTTCAATTCACGAATTTTTTCAGGTGTGAAGCCAGCTAAACGAACTCCTCTATTAGACTTGAATGAACCATTTTTGAGGTCCCCCTTTTTGATCGAGGTATTGGATCTTTTTTCTAATTTAGCTATAGAAACTTGTCCTTTAATTTTTGTTTGAATGATAGGCCGTTTTTCCCCCTTCAGGTCAATTATAATTTGGGGTTTTTTCGGATTCATAGAATGAAAAAAACGGGTATTAGATTTTTTTAGGATAAAAGTAACTTTTGCTTTTTCTTCAAGGGAGTTAACCGTGAATTGCTCTAAATTTTTGTCATTAAATACTTTGTTACGAACCCGCGGCCCACTTTTTGTTGCCGGTAGGATTAAAACAATCCTTTTTTCCCTGAAATTTGCATCAATCTGGTAGTTCACAGATTTATTCAAATCAACTAAAATTCTTGTGTAAATGGGATGCGGACCAATTTTTATTGTTTTGAGCAAGGTTTCATTTCCGTATGGGTCTTCCTGAGCGCAAAAAGCAGACGTGGCACATAATTGTGCAAACATTAGGACAAAGGTGAGGGCTTGGTATAATTTTGGTTTTGTCTTCATTTTTATTAAATTGGTTTTTTTATAAAATAAAGCAAATTTGATACCAAAAAAAGAATTTACACAATTTTTCAAGCTTTTTGATGTTATCGAAACCTAATTTTTTAAACGTTTTAACCATAAATATAGTATAAAACGGTCTATTGCTTTTTTTGAGACTTTTTCATCAAAACCATGATGCAATAAGAGTCAGAATATTGACTTGATTCAAAGGCAAAACTTTTTTTGTTCATATTGGAGAAGGCGATGGGCAAACCCGAACAACTCAAATCGGAAGAATCGGAAACAGTTCGTAATCTGTTAAAGAAGCAAAATAGCCTTTTAGGGGATTCTCTGGAAGAACTGAATCACCTGATTTATTTACAGAAAAGTATCAACCTATTGAGCTCTGAAAAAATAAGCAGGATGATGGAGGAAAAATTACCATACATTTTGTCTATTAAGTATTTTTCTTTTTTCTTATTTGATAAAGATCATAAAAGATTAATGCTTATGAGCCATAACCACCCTGATTTAAAAAAAGGCATGTCTATTCACCAGGACGATTCTCCAATCATGAAAGAGGCCATGGAATCTGGTAAATATATTTTTGAACAGGATTTCGCCAGTTCAAATTATTTTCATGGCCGCAAGAATAGTTTATTGAAATGTGGTTTTTTTATTTCTTTGCCTTTAATGATTGAAAACGAAATTATTGGAGTTATGAATCTTAATGATAATGAGAAGGGATTTTATAATATTTGTGATTTGGATTTTGCCCTTAGCGTTTCTGAGCTTGTCGCTCTTTCCATAAGTAACGCATTGCTTTTTGAAAAGGTTGAGAAGCTTTCTGTCACCGATGGCTTAACGGGACTGGTCAATCACCATCAGATGCAGGAACTTTTAAAAAATGAACTTATTCGCTGTGAAAGGTATGCCTCTTCTCTTTCAGTTATCATGATGGATCTTGATCACTTTAAAAATGTTAATGATACCTATGGTCATCAGAAGGGCGACGATATCCTACTTTATTTTGCATCAATTATGAATAAGTTCTGTCGGTCCATGGATATCGCTTCAAGATACGGGGGCGAGGAGTTTATTTTGGTTCTCCCTGAAACAAATTTACAAGGAGCCTTTTATATTGCAGAGCGAATTCGCGAAGAAATCGATAGCCAGACTTTTCATCACAAAGGACAAGATTTTAAAATAACTGTCAGTTGCGGAATTGCTGAGTTTAAACCAGAAATTATTAAGATTCCTGCAGATCTAATAAAGATCGCCGATCAGGCTTTATATAAGGCCAAGCAGGAAGGAAGAAATCGAACCATTGTAGGAAAGTCATGAATAAATCTCTCGAATGGTTTCGATCGGTAAAGAGCCTTCCCTCTCCTCCTGAACAAATAAATAATATTTTGGATGCTATAGGTTCTCCATCATCCATTGATTACAATATTGTTGAAATTATTAAATATGACCCATCTATGGCATTGAGTGTTTTAAAAGTTGCTAACAGTCCTCTTTACGGCTATTCGGCTAAAATTTCTTCTTTGCAACAGGCTGCAGATCTTCTGGGAACAGGTACGATAAAAGATATAATTCTTCGAACCCCCATCTTGGAAAGGTTAGCCCTTGATCAAAATAAAACCTCAATAGATCTTAAAATTTTGTGGCTGCATTGCGGCCTGACTGCTGCGATTTCAGGATCGCTGGCGAGTTTAATCGATGGTTTGGAACCGGAGATCTGTTTTACCGCTGGATTAATTTATGATACCGGGTTAATTGCATTGGCTGCTTACCATCCCCAAGACTTGGAAACCGCGTTTGAAACTTCTAATACTGAAAATATGACTTTAATTGATGCCGAAAAAAAAGTTTTCGGATTTAACAGCTATAACGTAAGCATGACATTAATTACCAACTGGAATTTTCCTGAATCGCTATCTCATTTATTTAAAAATGACTACAATTCAGGCTTATACTCCAAGGAGTTTGCCTTAGTGGCACTTGCAAAATTACTTTCCATAGATTGGGGTTACCCCGGTTGTTATCATCTTAATAATGGCGTAGATAGAGAAAAATTATTGCAGTGTCTGGAAATTTCTCCAAATGAATTATCTGGCTGGGAACCTCATCTAAAGAAAGAGGTGATGTTGGTCGCAAATGGTTTAAAAGGATTATATACCTAAGAAATTTTTTAAATCTGAAAAAATGTAGCAGTTCACCTATTTACCGAAATTTCAACGGTGTCAATTTTCGCAACGGTTGAGTAAGTACTTGATATTACCGGTACTTTTCAAAGACACAGAAGTTTTGATACTTTTTCACAACGAGATATTCTTTTAAATTACTGTTTTATTTGACAAATTAGCTTCTCCGGATATAATGACTTGTTAATATGGAGATTAAATTGGAATCAAATAAATTCAGTATTATTGGTGAAAGCCTACCTATCCGCGAGGTTTTTGACGTTGTAGAACGTGCCGCCGGGTCGCAAAGTACGGTCATGATCTATGGTGAAAGTGGTACTGGAAAAGAGCTTATTGCTCGAGCGTTGCATATAAACAGTCCGCGTGCTTCCAAACCATTTATTGCCGTTAATTGCGGTGCCATTCCTCACGAACTTCTTGAAAGTGAATTGTTCGGTTATGAAAAAGGATCATTCACGGGGGCGATCAATACACGCATTGGAAGATTGGAATTGGCTAATCAGGGAACTATTTTTCTTGATGAAATTGGAGATATGCCTACTTCTCTACAGGTAAAACTGTTGCGTGTTCTTGCCGAAAGGGAGATCGATCGCCTAGGCAGTACCAAGCCAACCCCAATTGACATAAGAGTTATCACCGCTACGCATAGAAACTTGGAGGAATCGATGCGAGCAGGAAAATTTCGAGAAGACCTTTTTTACCGTCTAAATATAATACCTATCAATCTTCCTCCTTTACGAGAAAGAAAAGCTGATATACCGCTTTTAGTTAACCATTTCTTAAAGCAATTAAATGGAACAGCCGAATCCAAAACCATTAGTGAGGAAGCAATGCATTTTCTTGTAAATTATTCGTGGCCCGGAAATATTCGTGAGCTGGCCAATTTTATAGAAAGAATGTTGGTTTTGAGTATTGGTTCAACCATTACTCCACGTGATTTACCAGAAAAAATACTCGGTGATACACCCAAGGAAAGATGGCAACCTCTGAATAAAGAAGAAGAGGGTAATCCAGCCCAGATGCTACAGCAATCACTAAAACAATCATTTCATGTGGGAATTCCAGAAGACGGCATCAATCTTAAGAAAACGGTGGAAGAATTTGAAAAAGAATTGTTATTGGAAGCACTCGAGAAAACCGGATGGGTTAAAAACAAAGCTGCCAATCTGCTAGGACTCAATCGTACCACTCTTGTAGAAAAACTCAAAAAACTTCAAATTTCCAGTCCCGCAAAGTAGACCCCCTATGGCCTAGCCATCGCTTGCAAAATAAAAAACTTTGAGAAAAAGTTAAACGTTCAGTCTCATATAACAATTATTTGCCAATACAAAACTCGCCAAAAATTTTATCCAATAAGTCTTCAACAAAGGTTTTTCCAAGTACTGCTCCAAGATGCTCTATAGCAAGATTTATATCCACCGCAATGAGTTCTTCAGAATAACCAGCATTCAAATTTTTGCTCGCAGAACCCAAGGCAATGGTTACCTGTTGTAAATGATCGCGGTGACGTTCTCGGGTAATAACAATAGAATTTCCTTGCCGTTCGCCTTTTGTCGCAAAATTATAAATAGCATCTTTTAAATTGTTTAGCCCTATTCCGGTTTTTGCTGAAATTGATATGACCGTTTCATTTTCACAAAAATTTGCAATTTCTTCCTTTTCCCATTGTGGATCAAGGTCAGATTTATTAAGTAAGATAAACCGAGGTTTATCTTTCACCTCGTTCATCAATAATTCGTCATTACTGTCAAGAGCCCGGGAGTGATCAAATACCAACAAGGATAGATCGGAGTGCGTCACAGCATTGCGTGTTCTTTCGATTCCCTCCTCCTCAATAATTCCAGGGTTTTCGCGTAACCCGGCCGAATCAGTGACGACAATATGAATATCTTTGATGCGAATACGTTCTTCAAGGGTATCGCGAGTTGTCCCTGGCATACCTGTAACAATAGCCCGGTCTTCTTGCATTAGTGCGTTGAACAGGCTTGACTTTCCAACATTTGGCTTTCCGACCAGCGCAATGCGCATACCTTCGTGAATTATTTTGCCTTGTTGAAAAGACTGCACTAAAGAGATGATTTCTTTTTCCACCTTTTTAATCTGGGAAACTGTGGTTTCACGAGATTGAAAAGTCAGGCCTTCTTCTGAAAAGTCGATTGCTGCCTCCAACTGGGCCTGAACCTCTAAAAGTTGGTCAAACAGTTTATTAATGCGTTTAGAAAGACCACCTTTAAGTTGCGACACAGCAGAATTCAAAGCTTTTTCGGATGCAGCGTCTATAAGATCAGCCACAGCTTCAGCTTGGGCTAGGTCCAAACGGCCGAAAGTGAAAGCACGACGTGTAAATTCGCCGGGCTCTGCTAGTCTTGCTCCTTGTTTTAAAATCAACTGCAACAAAGTAGTTGATACCAGTGTTCCACCATGACCACTAATTTCTACAACATCTTCTCCAGTATAACTGTTGGGTTTTTTAAACCAGGTAAAAAGAACTTCATCAATGATTTGCCCTGATACCGGATCACGTATTTCCCCTAGCAAAACTTTTTGAACAGGTGGAACCTGGTTTTCTATTTGTGATTTCGAATGAAACAAAGTCTTCCCAATGGAAAGAGCATTTTCTCCACTAATGCGGATAATGCTTATTCCTCCTTCACCAGGAGGGGTTGCCAGCGCAGTTATGGTATCGTTCATTTCCGTCATATAAGTTAAAAAGATTAAACCCTCTTGCTGGGCTACTCATATTGGTTAATGCAAAGATACCACAGGTTACGATCATTGGCCGTGCTTTTAAAAAATCATGGTGTTCAATATTTCTAATGGTAGTTAAATCTGAAGTATAAAAAATAATTCAGACCCAATAATAGCTATGGCGTGATATATTTTAAAAAATTTTTTTTGGCTCTAGCATCTGAATATTAGCCGTCTTATAGATGAGCTAATGAGTGGAAGCGGGAGTATTGCGCATTTCTTCGGGCAAGAGATAGTGGCGAGTATCGTAGTCCATACTAGTAAGTACAAATTGTTTGGCAATACCCTTTTCTGTATTGATGATAAGAGGGGCGATGAGATTTGCCGTCATTTCTAAATAGTTTTCAGGTATGGTCACGATTGTACGTGTTAAAAATGGTTTTTGATCTTCTAACTGAACACGCTTTTTATCCTCTTCAGAGAGTTTTAGCTTGTAATCCATTAGATATAAATATGGGTCTGTAATAACAAAAGCCAAGTGTGAAGAATTCAAGGATTGCATCCACTCCATAGGACTTTCCACATTGGGATTGAAGGGCAACAAAGTAAACTTTGTTTCCTTTTCGAAACCATATAAACCATCGGGGAAATGGATGATTTCGTTTTCTGGAATATCAAGTGTACCGAAACGGCTAGTATCAACCTTCATTTTTTTAACTTATCCTTCATCAATTTAGAAACTTTACCAAGGTCAAACTGTTGGGAAGACGCGGCAAATTTATTTTCTTCTTTGATTTTGAGAAAAACCTCTTCTCGATAAATTTTGGTTTCACGGGGTGCATCGATGCCCAGGCGAATGTTCTTGCCCTTTACATCTATAACGGTTATTTTGACATCTTCATTAATTTTGATACTTTCGCCAATTTTTCGGGTAAGAACTAGCATAGGGCGGAATCCATTCCTTACATGCTTGAGGCAAGTTTAAAACGTTACGGCCTTTACATTATAACAAAAAAGCTCTGAAAAAATAATAATTTATGGCTTTAATCGAAATTGACAGTAGTTTTGGACTATGCTAAATTTCGCTCTTTTAAGTGTGGGGACGGTAGCTCAGTCGGTAGAGCAGAGGACTGAAAATCCTCGTGTCGGCGGTTCGATTCCGTCCCGTCCCACCACTTTAAGAACTTTAAATTGATGCAAATGGGGGGGGCTATTTTTTAAATTAAAAAAGATCCCATTTGGACCCAACATTTTCAGACGCACTTTACAGCGCAAACTATTACCAGATAGTTACAAAAAACGCCCTCCTAAATTCATAAATGTAAGTGGCAAAAAATAAACCATTTTACTATTTATTCGATATGAACCACCTCTATATTTTCATTTTTAAGTAAATAAGGTATTCTGACCATATGGAAACCAAAACATTCACAGTCTTATTTATGGTCACTTTTCTTTTTTTGTTTTATGATTCTGGCAATGTGAAAGGACAAGAAGTCAATAGTGAATACTGGGGCAATGAGAAAGAACAAGAAATTAAAAGGGAATACTGGGACAATGGGAAGCTAAAAAAAGAAACCCATTACAAAAATTCTAAAGAAGAGGGAGTGGTAACCGTTTGGTATAAAAATGGGAAGGTACAAGCAAAAGGATATTATAAGGATGGATTATTAAACGGTCTTCTATCTTCATGGCATCAAAACGGTAAGAAAATTTCCGTAACACCTTACATCAATGGAAAAGAAAATGGTCATTCAATTAATTGGTATCTTTCTGGAGAAAAAAGACAGGACATAAATTATTTAGATGGGCAATTAAATGGTGTTCAAACTTGGTGGTATAAGTCAGCTAAAAAATATGAGGAAAGGCATTATATTAGAGGAGTAGAAAATGGACTTCGCACCAAATGGTTTGAAAACGGACAAAAAGATATGGAAACATATTACAAAAATGGAATAGAAAATGGACTTCGCACAGAGTGGAGATGGGATAACGGAAAAAAACATATTGAAGCACATTTCCATGATGGGAACTTAGATGGTACCTATAAAGACTGGCACTCAAATGGATTTAGGGCAAATATAGGTCATTATAAAAATGGAAAAGAAGATGGGCTCTGGTTTATTTGGTCTAAAGATGGAAAAATAAAATCCGAGAAATATTTTAAAGATGGAAAACTAACATTAAAAGAGAAAATTGTTGATAATTTTGATGGCATAAAAGACTAAATCTAAGATCATATTTTTGATCTCACTAAACCAACAATCACGCAAATAATATCGAAAAAAATATATATGGACAAATTTGAAGCAGTTGAAGCCCTTGTACAGGAAATTACAGAGGAAGCCGCCAATTTTAAAAATGCGACAGACCCAAACGAAGAAGTCGAAGCATTAAAAGATTTGCTAGATTCTCTTGTTCGGGGCAGCAAACAGGTTTTAGAAAAAATTGACCAATATAATGACCGACGATACCGGTAATTAAAAAATTTTATTATTTAAAACATTTCCAATCGTCTCAAACTTGGTAGCGTTTTGCTTTTTGCCAGATCATCCATCTTATCTGGATTGATTTCATTTCTGACCAGAACAAGCAGCTCCAGACTTTTTAAATATTTAGAATTTAAAAGTGCTTTCATTCCTTTTTCTGTAATCTGATTATTGTAGAGATCCAGGGTTTTCAGTTTTGAAAGATGAGGTGAATTTGCAATTGCAAGTGCCCCTTTGTCTCCAATTTTATTGGCACTTAAATCCAAGAGTAATAAATTTTTTGAATTCTCTGAGCTAACTAATGACACTATGCCCTCATCACCTAATTTATTGCGAGTCAACATAAGTTCTGTCAGATTTTTCAAATTCTGAGATTCGGCAATCATTTTTGCACCTTTTTCTGACACGTCATTTCCCCACAAAGAAAGTTTTTCGACATGCTGAAAAGTGTCCGACTCACATAAAATTCGTACTCCCTCGTCACCCAGTTTATTTGTTTGTAAGGCCAAAGAAACGATATTTTTTAGGTCAGGGGTGCTTGCCAAAATTTTCATTCCCTTAACCCCAATTTGAGACCCATTGAGATTGATTTTTGTACCGTCCTTATCCATTCTTTCGATTATATGCGCTGATATATCTTTAGGGGGACCTTTACGTCGACCGTAACCATGACCACCACCATGCTTTCCTTTGCCGCCTCCATGATTTCCACTATATCCGCCGTGCTTCCCAGTCTTAGCACTTCCGGGGGCAGATTTACCGGGATGCCCTTCATGGTCTCCTATTGCAAAAACCGGTAGCGACCAGATTAACCATCCTAAAACTAAAACAATCTTAAATATTTTTTTTCTAATTTTCACAATAAATCCTCCAAAATTAATTCGTAGCAACGCAACGAAACCCAATATAGCTTTTTTGTTGGTCTGGTAATGCCTTACCGCGGATAGACGCCCTCGCCAAGTCCAGGTTAGAGTTCCAAGACCCCCCTTTTATAACCTTAAATTGCTTTCCATATAGGTCATTATTATATTTATTATCAGGGTGTGGTTGATACCAGTTTTCCGTCCATTCCCAGACATTTCCCGCCATTTCCATTACTCCATAGGGACTAACGTTTTCAGGTATTGCCCCTACTTGATTGCTGTATTTAAAAATATCGTCCTTACCCCTTATATTTGCATTGAGGGCATCGGGTTTATTGCCCCAAGGAAAGTATCTAGCATCTGTCCCTCTTGCTGCTTTTTCCCATTCCGCTTCTGTGGGTAAACGTTTCTTTTTCCAATGGCAATAGTCCTTAGCGCTTTTCCATGTTAGGCTTACAATAGGTTGGAGAGGGTGATTGAAACGTGAATTACCATGTTCTCTTGGGGCAGGTTTGCCTGTTGCCTGTCGATATACTTCATAATCCCTTACCGTAACCGGTAATTTATCGATTTTAAATGCTGGCAAAGTCACCTCATGAATTGGGGTTTCGTCTCTGTACCAATCTAAAGATTCAGAATGAAATTGCTTAGCCGCCCAAATTATATCCTTGTCAGAGCTTCCCATAAAAAAAGGCCCTGCAGGAATAAGGATCATATCCTGACTGGTGGTGGTTGTATTGCAATAACTCCCAGTGCTGGAAAAGAAAAAAACAGCAACTATTAATATGGGTCTGAATAAAATACGACCCCAATTACAAACCATCATTTTTCTCCTTGTAAAAAGCCATCAATCTAACAAACATTATAACTTTTTGCATCTCGCAAAAATCGAAGTTTGTCTTCCTAAAAAAGGAGACCAGTAGGGTTTGCGGCAGGCAGGGTTGGTGAAGCCTCCCTCAAAATGGATGATAGCTCTAACTCAAGATTGAGTTATCATCCCGGTTTTTCTGGCATATTCAAAAATGTTTCCGGCTTCAATTATCTCTATAACTTCACCTAGAGATTTCAGATCATAAGTTGTGCCTTGAGTTTTATTAGTAAGAGTATTGGTAGCGAGGTCTATCTTTAAATCATCACCCGTTTTTATGTCTTCCACCAAGCGTTTATCGCATTCAAAAGGAATAAAAAAACCACCATCTACTGAGTTACGGTAAAAAATTCGAGCATAAGATTGAGCGACCACCGCTTTTACTCCGGCAATTTCCATACACGCTGGAGCATGTTCACGCGATGAACCACAGCCGAAATTTTTTCCGCCAACAATAATCGAATATTTTGATTCAAATTTACCATCCTCGGTAAATGGTAAATTGCCATTTGGCAATCCTGCATGATCTCCCGGCACGCCAGAAAGCGCAAACTTTCCATAGTTCTTTTTCTCTTCTGGATCACTCAAACTATAAACCAAATGCTCCGCTGGAATTATCTGGTCCGTATCAATGTCGTTACCCAATACGTAGGCAAGGCCTTCTATTATTTTTTTCATTAGTTATTAACAAATTCTTCAGGATTTGTAATATGTCCGGTCAATGCAGATGCAGCAGCCGTATAGGGAGATGCCAAATACACATGCGATTGTTTTGAGCCCATTCTTCCGGGAAAGTTTCGATTGGTTGTCGAAATCACTACTTGATTGTCGCCCGCCCGACCAAAAGTATCTTTGGGCCCACCCAGACATGCTGCACACGAGGGCTCTCCCAAATGCGCTCCGGCATTTTTAAAGATATCAATCAATGATTCACTACCAATTTTTTCCTTGTGCAGATCCTCTTCTACTTCTCGTGTAGCGGGAACAATAAAAGTATCGATTTGTACTTTTTTACCTTTAAGGAGTTTAGCTGCGGCCATAAAGTCTGTTAATTTTCCACCCGTACAAGAGCCAATATAAGCTCTGTCGAGCTTTACATCCTCACATTCAGAAACCTTGGCTTTGTTGTCAGGGGAGTGTGGTTTGGCAACAATGGGTTCCATTGCACTGGCATTATAGGTCTTTTTGAAAATATACTTAGCATTCTCATCCGATTGATAGATTTTGTAAGGCCTGTCAGTACGTTGTCTTACGTAGTCTGTGGTCACCTCATCAGCTTCAATGATTCCATTTTTACCTCCTGCTTCAATTGCCATATTACATAGCGTCATGCGTTCTTCCATCGACAGACTCATCACTGCTTCACCACGCCATTCCATCGATCGATAGGTCGCCCCATCAACACCAATATCACCAATGACATTCAGGATGACATCTTTTGCCATGATGTGGTCAGGAAACTTTCCGGTGAATTCGAAGCACATGGATTCTGGAACCTTCACCCACAGTTTTCCTGTTCCCAGAATAAATGCAGCGTCCGTATTTCCTATTCCTGTTGAAAACATTCCAAAAGCACCTGATGTGGAAGTATGCGAATCGGTTCCGAACAAAACCTCACCAGGGCGATTAAACCCTTCCTGTGCGAGAGCTAGATGACATACACCTTTATAATTATCTGTTCCAACATCGTAATAATGTGGCAGGTCTTGTTCTTTTACAAATTGCCTCAGGATATCAATATTCCTATTTGCGTGAGTGTCCTTGGTAAAAATAAAGTGGTCGGGGATAATAACTACTTTATCTCGATCCCACACTCTGGCATTTTCACCAAATTGCTTTTTGAAAATAGCAAAAGTACCCGGCCCACAAACATCATGCGTCATCAGCACATCTACATCCACCCAAATATTATCACCCGGCGAGACAGTTTTTTCACCAGCGTGGGCAGCAAGGATTTTTTCTGTAATTGTCATACCCATTAAATAAAACCTTTCAAAGTGGATGGGTCCCGCTGAAAATACGGGTTTTCCCCAGATTTTTTTATTTTTTAACGAATCAAAACACTCGTTTTAAAATGCACAGAATGCTTGAGTTTTTTATTGTAAAATCCGCATAGAATACAAGGTAAGTAAAGATAACATTGAAAACCCAGAATCCCAAAAAAATTTATAGGTTATTGATTTTTATAGAGTAAAATATTTAAGGTAAATATAAACCTCTCTACAACTATTACATGAATAATCCATTTTACCTGATCAAAGAGACGATAAACCGACTTCGGTATAAAATTCCGGATAATCCGCAACAGGTTCAAATTGAAATCACCAATCGATGCAATATGGATTGCCCCATGTGCCAAAGAGAAGATTTAGGTATTGAGCTGGAACATATGGAATGGTCTAATTTTACTGCCGTCATAGATAAATTGAATAACTCTGAGGATATTACCCTCACCGGCTGGGGAGAGCCCTTCATACATCCACGAGTATTCGATATGATCGCTTACTGCAAAGAACACGGGCATCGGGTAATGATTACTTCCAATGGCTTGTTCACCAAACCGGATGTCGTTAAGGATATTCTTAAATCTGGATTAGACAGCGTCACATTTTCTATTGATAGTATTAATGGTAATGAAACAGTGGTTGAAGGGCATACTAGTTCAAAAGTGTATGAAAATATTGAAGCCGTAATTCTTGGACGCAAAGGTGAAACTCCGAAAGTTCGTCTGCAAGCAACAATTCATTCTGGTTGCGAAAATGATCTTTATGATGTTATTCGTTATGGGGGGCGAATTGGCTGTGATGTGGTGAATGTGGGTCGGCTGGATCGTCAATTTCGGCCTAATTTGAAAAGACCTGATGCTAGGGAAGAGAAACTCATTTACTTAAAAGCAGATGAAATAGCTAAAGCCGTAGGAATCCAACTGGACTGGCTACAATATTCTGTGTCACAGGGAATCACCCGGTTTTTCTATAAACTCTTACGTAAAAAACTGCACAAATCAGGAGCCTATTGTTTGAAAACTTTTGATTATGCCTACGTCACGCGCGAAGGCCATGTAACACCATGCTGTCTTCTGCCCAACTCAAAAATGGGCAACCTGCTTACGGACAATTTAAAAAGTATCTGGCAAAGCGGTAAGTTTGATTATTTTCGCAAAAACTATAGAAATACCTGTGGCGAATGCGACTTATGGACTATTGATCAGGTCGACACCTCGCAAACAAGCATTAGCAAGCCCAAAGAACAGTTGGCAAAAGTTTAATAAGACATTTTCAGTCTTATATATTCACAAATTCCCTAATATAAATAAACAACCAGTAGTAAACAGGTTGAGCCTTCTTTTGCTTTATAGACTTTGACCTGTTGCCACCAGCGATGGGTCAGGTTATTATCTGAGGTCGTTCCAGTATATAAAAATTATCTAAAACAGTTTTAACACCATCATGGCCGAACCCCATTCAAAACCCCATCAGATTTTCGTGGATCGTCGTCCGCTTTGGATCGTGCTATTTGATCGGCTACGTAGATATTTGTTTCTTGGTCTTTTCTTTGGGGTTTTCTTCGTCCTATTGATGACCACGGAAGGTCCTAGTGATCTTTCGGTAGAAGGCTACAAAGTGCTTTGCCTTTTTCTCCTTTGTGTCTTGCTATGGTCGACCAATCTGATTCCATTGTCCATAACAAGTCTCTTGGCTATTGCAGCGGTTCCGTTATTGGGAGTGATGGAAGCATCTCAGGCGTATTCCTATTTTGGTAACAAAGCTGTATTTTTTATTCTTGGTGTTTTTATATTGTCTGCCTCCATGATTGCATGTGGGCTAAGCACAAGAATTTCTATTTATGCGATGAAATACTGGAGTCATTCGCCATCACAATTAATTACTTCGATATATTGTTTTGCGGGAATAAGCTCCTGCTTTATGTCTGAACATGCAGTAGCCGTAATACTCTTTCCAATCATTCACGAAATCGCACAGTCGCTAAACTTAAAAAGAGAAAATTCGATTTTCGGTAAAGGTATGTATTTTGCCATGGCATGGGGATGTATAATAGGCGGAGCCATGACCGTTCTCGGCGGCGGAAGGGTGCCACTTGCGGTCGAAATGCTAGAAAAATCTACCTCTGGAACTCAATCAATTGGCATCCTGCAATATACCCAATTGAGCTTTCCTCTCGTTTTAGCCATGTTTGTGGGGGGATGGATATTTTTGAAACTTTTATTTCCTCCGGATATTCAAGATATTGAGGCAGCAAAAAAGACTTTAGAACACAAATCCCATCTCATGGGTAAGGTGACCTTTCAAGAAAAAGGTATTGCTCTAGTAATGATAATGACCCTTTTTTCTTGGTTTGTTTTTGGGGATCAATTAGGAATTGCCAATATAGCTATCATTGCAATAGTCCTGTTGTTTTTGCTAAACCTCATAACTTGGAAAATGGTAGAAGAACATATTAATTGGGCAATTGTTATGATGTATGGTGGTGCAATTTGTTTGGGCGAGGTCATGGCCGAGACTGGGGCAGCGTTGTGGCTTGCGGAAAAACTGTTTTCGGGTCTTGTAGAATCTCCGACAATATTCCTTTTAGCTCTTGCTATGCTATCGACTTTATTTACCACATTTATGAGCAACTCAGCCGTCATCGCTATTCTTTTGCCGACCGCTATCAGTATGAGCCCAGGCTATGGAGTCCACCCTGGTTTAGCAACTATGACGGTAATTTTACCAAGTAACTTTGCATTTATTTTGCCGATTGCGACACCTGCTTCTGCACTGGCTTATTCTTCAAGGTTCCTAACCTTAAAAGAAATGATCTGGTCTGGCTCGCTTCTAAGTCTATTTGGGTTAGGATGTTTTTTAATCATGCTAGTTTTTTATTGGCCGGTAATCGGTTTTCATTAATAAGCCATGAACTCCGTCAAACAAATGCAAGCCATTCAACTGAAAAAAAAATTAGATAATAAGGAAGACATCTTTTTGCTCGATGTGCGCGAAGGATGGGAGTTTGCGCTTGCCTCCATTGATGGATCAGAAAACTTTCCGATGGGCGAAGTCATCGACCGTCAACAAGAGTTTGCCTTTGAAGAAGAAATTGTGGTGATTTGCCACTATGGGGAGCGCTCTCAATTAGCCGCACAGGAACTAGTTGAATGCGGATTCAATGTTTATAACCTGATTGGTGGTATCGATGCATGGTCCCAAGTGGTAGACCCGAATGTCCCTCGCTATAGCCCTAACGGTTAGGGCTTTACCCCAAATCATTTTTTAATTTTATATGATACGATACGATCAGGACAAAATTATAGACAGTGACTCTGGCTCTTTTCCTATGGGGAATGAAATCTAATTATAGGGTTACCTAGCCTACCCTTTTACCGGCTTAGCCTTCGATTCGGGCGTTGGCGAGTTCCTGACCTACTTTAGTGAGGTCTTTCACAAATTTTTGGAAAGCCTGATCAGTATCTTTATGTTGAGTCTGTTGGCGGATATTTTCACCCTCGGCATCAATAATAAGGTCCAATACATTGACCCCGGGGGTCACATGATGTTTTCTGATTTCTACTCTAATTTCATTGATTTCCATGGATATTTCTCCAAACAAAACAGTTATTAACGACAAGTCAAGCAGGGCAACTTGTGTAGATAAAATTTAGGATACAAATTAATAGCATTTCAAGGGAATGGGGTCAAGACTCTTTCTTCTTATAGGCTTAAGGTTTTGTTGCATTATGAGTTAGGATTGTAAAGTTATGCGGAAAAATTGGGAATGTATGCTCAGGATTCCTCATTCTGAATTTTTTAGTTCAAGCCATATCTCTAGCTAACTGAACTAAGGGCTTTCAGAATATTTGAACAAAGGTAAAAGAGGACTTATGAAAAACTTAAAACAAATCAGCACGGTATTTGTCATTGCTGCATGTTTAGGAGTCGTTTTTTATTTGGATCTAGGTCAATATCTATCTCTTGAATATATTAAAGAACGGCAAGCCAGTTTTTCAGAATTTTATAAAGAAAATACTCTGTTAGCGATCAGTCTTTACATGACGGTCTATATTATTACGGCGGCTCTTTCTTTGCCTGGGGCGGTAATACTTACCTTATTGGGTGGTGCTTTGTTTGGCTTACTGGTGGGAACAATACTGGTTTCTTTTGCCAGTAGTCTCGGCGCGACACTTTCCTTTCTTGTCTCAAGATTATTGTTGCGTGACTGGGTTCAAAATAAATTTGGTAGTTACTTAAAATCATTCAATGATGGTTTCGAAAAAGATGGAGGCTTTTATCTTTTCACCCTTCGATTAATCCCTGCTATTCCATTTTTTGTTATTAATCTTGTGATG
>JAOMDP010000013.1:0-58276 GCA_028345515.1 Nitrospinota bacterium | reverse complement strand
TTTACCCTGTTCAAGTAAATTCAAAAGGTAGGGTTACTTTTAAGATGGAGGTTTCACTGCCCGAGACTTGGGAATCGTTAAGTCAGGGAGAACGAGAAAAAGCTCGATTATCCAACGGTAGAAGGATTGTGAGGTGGAATTCTAAATTGCCTTCAGAAGATATATTTTTGATTGGTAACCAATTCAATGTTTATGAAGAAAAATATAGGGGGATTACCCTTTATGCTTTTTTATTGCAAGGTGAAGCTAACCTCGCAAATAAATATATCGAAACAGCAAAGTATTATATTGATTTTTATAGCAAGTTATTAGGTCCCTATCCGTACTCTAAATTTGCTCTTGTTGAAAACTCGCAACAAACAGGTTATGGCATGCCTTCCTTTACATTGATGGGATCACAAATCATCCGATTTCCTTTTATTTTACATTCCTCTTTTCCTCATGAAATTTTACATAATTGGTGGGGTAACGGAGTATTTACTGATTCTAGTTCTGGCAACTGGTCAGAGGGTTTGACTACCTATCTTGCCGATCATTTATTATTGGAGTTAAAAGGTAAGGGCGCCCAGTATAGATTTCAGGAAATGTTGAAATACTTGAGTTATGTAAATAATACTAATGAATTTGCTATAAATGAATTTTCCCACCGGGAGAGTATGGCTTCGCAGGCTATCGGTTACGGAAAGTTGATGATGACTTTTCATATGTTACGAAATCAATTGGGAAAAGATTTATTTTTGCAAGGCTTAAAGAAGTTTTACAAAGATTTTAAATACCGTTATGCAGGTTTTGAGGAAATGGAGAAAACCTTTGAAGCGATTTCAGGTGAAAAACTTGATTGGTTTTTTGATCAATGGATCGAACGAAAGGGTGCTCCAGAATTTGAATTGTTAGATGCATCGTATGAACCTACTGAGGGTCGATATGACCTTTTGATTGAAGTAAAACAAAAAACCCCGGCTTATAGGTTAAAATTACCCGTAGCTATTTGGAAAGAAGGGATGAACTTGCCAGAAATTCACCATTTGAATTTTGATAAACCCAAACAAAAATTTCACCTTCATATAGCCAAGAAACCAAAAGCAATTCGGCTAGATCCCTATAGTGAGGTTTTTCGAAGATTAGATGTCAAAGAAGTACCTGCTAGTATTGGGCAGACTTTTGGTGCTGCCCAGGCTGCTATTAGTCTCCCAACAGCTGAGACAAAAGAGCTTTCGAATGGGTATTTTAAGTTTTCAAAGTTTTTGATTGAAAAGGGAAATATAATTCAGCCTAGCTCAAAGGACAATAAGGATCGTTTATCTTCTAATTTAAGTTTGTGGGTATTTGGAAAAAATAATGAGATGGGTCAGGACCTATTACCGATGTTAAAAAAAAATGGAATTGATTTGAAGGGTAATAGTTTTGTTTTAAAAGAAGGTATATTTCCACTAAAAAACCATAGTTTTATTTTTACTCTGCCTCGACGTGGAAATGAGAAACGTTCTATCACTTGGTTAATTGCTTCCTCCGAAGACAGTATTCATGGTTTAATGCGAAAATTACCGCATTATGGAAAATATGGATATTTAGTTTTTAAAGGAAAAGAGCCTGAAAATTTAGTAAAAGGTTCTTGGAGGTCAAATCCAGCAAGCTTGCAAAAAATATTTAGTGATGGAAACTTTGCATTACCTTCACCATCTCCTTTAGTTAATATTCGTTCTAATAGATCAAATTAGCAGTATCAAAGCAGGTTCTTTTGAGGAGATGAACCATAGTTTGCTTTTTAATTTGGGGGCTACCCACAACTTCTTTTTTGTTGATAGCCTTTATTATTTTATTTCTGTCAAGTGCTCCTACTAGCCTTTAAATCGGTATAATTTTGTCTATTATAGAATCTAAAAAACTGGATTTAATATTTAAGTTGCTGATTGGGGTAGACCTGATTGTAATGCTAATTATTTTTATCCATGCTCGTATTTGGGAGAATTTCCCATTTCCTTATTTGGGCTCAAGGTTGAATAATCCATTTATGTTTTTACTAATTCTTTTTGGTTTAAGAGGATGGGTTAACCCTGAATTCGGTAAAAAACAACTGGCATTGATAAGAAAAATAACTACGGAAGAACCCACACGAGTCTACTTTTTTTCTGTTCTGCTGATGATGCAGTTTGGTCTTCAGGTTATGTGGTTTTTGTATCCGGAGGATTTCTATTGGAATCTTAATGCCGAAAAAGGTTACGGAACACTTTATTCTACTGCACAGTTGTTTTTGTTGGGTACTGTTGTTCTGATTACGGCTCGTGAGGACTACGGGGATGGAGCTGAATGGAGAGATAAGTTCCCATGGTTTTTTGTGGCTTTCGTTTATTTTTTTATAGGATTAGATGACTGCGTAGGGATTCACGAAAACTTTATTGCTATTGGTGGAAAGCTAGCCTTAGATTCTGTGATCTTTCATTTTATTCATGAATGGTTATGGTTTTATGCTCCCATTGCCCTTGGAGTTGCTGTGTTTCTAGTAAGATTTTTTTTGAAGCGGTTTTTTTATTCACCAAGGCTAATGGTCACAATGTTCATAGCTCTGGCATTATGGATTGGAGTTTTGGTGTTAGAGGCCCTCTCAAAAAAGGTGATCGATCCTTTGAGTTATGACTACACACGCATATTAGTGGGGATTGAAGAAGGGTTTGAAATGTTAGGAGCCACACTTTTTTTGATTGGATTCAGCAGGCATCTTAAAAATGTTAATGAAAAGCTTTCCTAGTAAATACTTATTAATTGGAATTATCTCCTGTGCCGGGATTTTTATCTTGGATGCATTGCTCCCCTTGGGCATTGCAGACGGAATGCTATACGGCTCTCTCGTCTTGCTAGGAATGATGGCCCAAAACCGTAATTTGATAATTATTGCTGCTGTTTTAGGTTCCGTATTGAATGTCCTGGGATATTTCTTTTCCCCACCGGGAGGAGAATTGACTCATGTTATTGCAAATAGGGTTTTAGCTTTTTTTACAATTTGTTTGGCGGCTGTTTTATGTCTCCTGAAAAATAACGCAGATGAAAAACTTACAGCTGCTCGCAATTTTCTTGAGGCTCGAGTTCAAGATCGAACTACAGAGTTACGTGATTCTAATAAACGTTTAAATAATGAGGTGGAAAGCGCCAAACTGGTAGAGTCGATTGCCATGGCTTCTAACGAAACTAGAGCTATTGATGATACGTTGACTTTTTGTATAGAGAGGGTGTGCAAGTTTGCGGACTGGCCTCTGGGCCATCTTTATTTAACCGAAGATAAAACCGCAACCAGACTTATACCTACTGGAATATGGCATGTAAGGGATCCGGGTAAGTTTGATGTGTTTCAGAAAATTACGGTTGATACTCCCTTGGAAATTGGTGTAGGTCTTCCAGGTAGAGTGTTGTCCAGTGGAGAGCCGGAATGGATTATTGATGTTACCAAAGATCCCAATTTTCCCCGTGCCAAGCAGGTAAAAGATATTGGGGTTAAGGCAGGGTTTGCTTTCCCGATTTTGATAGGTCCTGAGGTGGTCGGTGTGATGGAGTTTTTTTCGACAAAAGCTGTCGAACCTGACGAGGAAATTCTAGCAATCATGGGTCAAATTGGAACTCAATTGGGTAGAGTGCTTGAAAGAAAACAAGCGCAGGACCAAAGCGATGTATCTCAAGAACAGTTACGTAACCTTTATCATCGATTACAAGAAGTTCGTGAGGAGGAAAGAACTCGAACTGCGAGGGAAGTACATGATCATCTTAGTCAGCTTTTGACGACTATCAAGCTTGAGCTTTCATTGTTGGATAAAAAGCTTGCTGATCATAATTCGGGAACTCAGAAATCGACCCAACAGTTGCTAGATATGAGTGACGAAGCAATTCAATCTGTTAAAAGAATTGCGATGGACTTACGTCCACCTATTTTGGATGACCTAGGTCTACCTGAGGCTATTGAGTGGCAAGTTAAGGAATTTAAGAGCCGAACCGGAATTCACTGCCAGTTTCTCAATCAAACGAATGGTGACGAAATGGACCTTGAAAGATCGACAACTCTTTTTAGAATATTTCAGGAAACCTTAACAAACATTGCTCGCCATTCTCAGGCAACGACGGTAATTGTCAAACTATATACCAGCAAAGAAAATATTAACTTGCAAGTTGAGGATAACGGATGTGGCATAACAGTAGAGCAAATTCAAAGTTTGCGGTCATTAGGTTTGCTTGGAATGCGAGAACGCGCTATGGTGTGGGGCGGTAATGTACAAATAAAAGCTGTCGATCGCGGAGGAACTATGGTAACTATCAACATTAAAAGGGATGGAAATGGTAAAAACGAAGGAAAAAATTAAAGTAATTATTGCGGATGACCACCCGCTATTTCGCAGAGGGTTAAAAAATGCTTTTTCGGAAACTTCTGATATTGAAGTGGTTGCAGAAGCAGAAGATGGAGACGACCTTTTAAAGAAAATTTCAGGACTGGATCTAAGTGTCGCTCTCATGGACGTTGCCATGCCTGGTAAACATGGACTGGATCTTTTAAAGCAAATTCGTGAAGAACAACCTAAACTACCGGTTTTAGTTTTAACAGTTTATCCGGAAGAACATTATGCGGTGCGATTTTTTAAAGCAGGTGCATCAGGATTTATTCATAAAGAAAGTAGTACGGATGAGATTTATGCGGCTGTTCGGAAAGTAGCCAATGGTGGTAAGTTTGCTAGCCCAGAAATTACTGAAAAACTGGCCTTTGATTTTGGAAAAACCGATCGACCTTTACACGAAAATCTTTCGGATCGTGAACATCAGGTTTTTATGATGCTTGCGGAAGGGGAGTCCCCGACAGAAATTGGGAAAAAATTGTCTTTAAGCGTAAAAACAATCAGTACACATCGATCACGTATTCTAGAAAAAATGCAAATGAAGAAAAATGCAGAATTAATTCATTACGCTATTTCGAACCGGCTGCTTCAATAGCAAGCTTCTTTGTATTGAGAATTGCTATTTTATCTCTCCAATTCCCACCCTGGTATTATTCCTGATAAAAGATAAGACAAACACCTAATACTTATTAAGTATAATTACTTTATTTTTAAAGTATTTAGACTACTAAAAAAACAGCGAGACACCTATATATACGTTGGGGTGGATCAATTAGAATCCCTTCAAGAAAGAAATTGAAAAGCTCTATAAAACGCGATTGTTTCAGTGTTCTTTTAATAGTGTTTTTTTAACGCAAAGGAGAGGGATTATGAAAAAGATTTTTGCTCTAACTGTTGCTTTCATCGCTGGTTTTGCGCTGGCAGCTAACGCAGGTAGCATTGCTCCTGGTGAAATGACCAAATGTACCGACGCAAAAAGTATTACATTTGAAAACGCTGGTCCTGCTAACAAGTCTAGTGACAAGTTTGGTTACACCAATAATGATCGTGGTGGCGCAAATGTGGTAATTTGGAAATCTAAAAATTTCACAACCATTCCTGTTACATTAGGACCGAACGATGATAACAATAGTGTTAATGGTACTGATGGCGGGCGAACCGGGTTACCTCAAAGAGGCGGCATGGGTAAACATAAAGTAACCCTGACTTCTCAGAAAGCATTCAGCCGTGGCGACTCAATTGGTGATATCAGTGGATTAGTTACAATCACCAACACGGGTACCAACGTAGTAGGAGTTACTTGTAACTAAGTTTTTTCAGTAAGGGCTTAATAAGCGAGTTAGGTTCTTACCCTATTAGAAACAGCCGGCCACTCCCTGGTCGGCTGTTTTTTTTTGTCTTTTTACAATCTTGTTCTTAATTTATTACCTTTTATTTGCTACTCTTACGTCTTCCTTAAAAATCTACATTTTGAAGTTGCGATATGTCCGAAATTATCAAAGTCAGATTTGCACCCAGCCCTACAGGGTTTTTGCATATTGGTGGAGTACGAACAGCTTTATTCAATTGGTTGTTCGCTAGACATCATGGTGGCAAATTTATTTTAAGAATCGAAGACACTGACCTTTCCCGGTCTACTGAAGAATCCATTCAAGAAATTCTTGAATCCATGCGCTGGCTGGGTTTGGATTGGGATGAAGGCCCATTTCGTCAAACCGAGCGGCAAGAAATTTATACAAAAAAAATTATGCACCTGTTATCAACAGGAAAAGCCTATCATTGTTATTGCACTCCTGAGGAACTAGATCAGAAAAGAAACGATGCTCAAAAAGCAGGGCTTAAACCTAAATATGATGGTAAATGTCGCAATCGGACTGACACACCGGAAAAGCCATATGTTGTTCGATTCAAAGCCCCGCGGGAAGGTTCTGTAGTCGTAGAAGATATGCTGCGCGGCAAAGTGATTTTCGATATTGCTGAATTAGATGATCTGATTATTCAGCGAACGGATGGTACTCCTACTTATAACTTCGTTGTGGTAGTGGATGATTCAGAAATGGGTATCACTCATGTTATTAGAGGCGATGACCACCTATCGAACACTCCACGGCAATGCTTATTGTACGATGCTCTTGATTTTAAACGACCGAGATTTTCGCATATTTCGATGATTTTGGGGCAGGATAAAACGCGTCTTAGTAAGCGTCATGGCGCTACTTCTGCGCTTGCTTACCGTGATATGGGTTATATGCCCGATGCGATGATAAATTATTTGGCTCGATTGGGATGGTCCCATGGTGATCAGGAAATATTCTCGCGGGAAGAAATGATTGAGCATTTCTCCTTCGAATCGGTTCACACATCAGCAGCAGTTTTTGATGCAGATAAATTATCTTGGCTCAATGAGCATTACATTAAGTCTACCCCAACTCAAGAGTTAGCGAAGCATTTGGAGCCACATTTGGTTAAGACGAAAGTTTTGCAAAAAGATCACGGACTGAGTTGGCAGGAAATTGCACGCGTGGTTCCCTGTCTTAATGAAAGGTCGAAGACTCTCCTTGAAATGGCCGAAAAATCTGCTTTCTTTTTTAAGAAACAGGTGGAGTTTGATGAAAAGGCCCGCAACAAATTTTTAACGGATGAAGCAAAACCATTAATTGAAAAAATCATTACCGAACTTGCTGCGTTAGAGAACTATTCTGTTGAGAATATTGAATCGTTATTTAAAAAGATAGTGGAAGAAGAGGGGATGAAGCTTGGCAAGCTGGCGCAGCCAGTGCGTGTCGCCTTGACTGGAGCCACGGTGAGCCCAGGTATTTATGATGTTATTCTGCTACTCGGAAAAGAAGAAACACTAAAACGATTAAAAAATGTCGTTTAAAAAATATTTATTTAGGTTTTCTTCTGAATCATTTCTCCAATATCTTTTACCTGTACATTTACATTTTTTGATTTTGCAGCATCTTCCAACATGAGAACACAAAAGGGGCATGAGACGGCAATGGTGTCCGGTTTATTGACCATTAATTCTTCGAGTCTATGATGGCTCATGCGGGTTCCCGTATTTTCCTCTAACAAAAAGCGGGCACCGCCGGCACCACAACAAGTACCGGTTTCGCGACTTTGTTCGATTTCTTTTGTTTGCCCCCCTGCATGACTTAATACTTCTCGAGGCGCCTCATAAATTCCATTGTGCCGACCTAGGTAACAAGAATCATGAAAAACTACTTTTTCTTCTTGATTCGGTTTTTGGGAAATTTTTCCCTCTTTAATAAATTTTTGTAAAAGTTCTGAATGGTGGATTACTTCTAGCTGTGCGCCGAATTGAGGGTATTCATTTTTTAAAGAATTGAGGCAATGCGGACAATGTGTAACAACTTTTCGAATACCATTATCTTTAAAAGTTCCAGCATTTTTGGATGCCAACATATCAAATAGATATTCATTGCCGGACCGGCGGGCAGGATCGCCAGTGCAACCTTCATTGTTTCCTAAGATTGAAAATTCCACTCCGGCTTCTTTTAAAGTTTTCACAACAGCTTCTGTTATTTTTTTTCCTCGGGTATCAAAAGATCCATTGCAACCAACAAAATAAAGATATTCTGTCGGTTGTGTTTTGTCCCAGATAGGGACATCGAGGCCTTTCGCCCAATCGGAACGGGCAGTTTTGGGAAAACCCCAGGGGTTTGATTGGGTTTCCAGTGATTTGAAAGCTTCTGTAAATTCCTTAGGATAGCGATCCTCCGTTAAAATCAATCCGCGTCGCAGTCCGATTATTTTATCAACATATTCAATCATTACAGGGCAGGAAGCTTCGCAAGCCCCGCAAGTTGTGCAAGACCAAATGGTTTCGTCTTCGATGACTCCGCCGAGCAAAGGGATATCGGTACTTGAAGAACTATTAAGATTGTCACGCAAATCAACCGTCAATTGCTGAGGCGACAGAGGTTTCTCGGTTGCCCAAGCAGGACAGGCTCGGTCACAACGCCCGCATTGCGTACAGGTATGTAGATCGAGCATTTGTTTCCAATTGAGGTCATCTGAACTTATAACTCCAAAGGTTTCTTCCTCTTCAAAATTAATACGCTTTAAATTATTTCCTGAGTCCAAATTGGAAAAAAATACGTTTGGAATTGATGTCAAAATATGGAAATGTTTGCTGCGAGGTAAAAGAATTAAAAATATAAGAATCGATGAAATATGAGTCCAATACGCCAAGCTATGAAGATGTTCCAAAATATGTTTGGTGAAAATTTGCAATAAAGGGGCCAATATCAAGCTGATAGGGCCAGACGAGTACTCCAGGTTAAGCGCAGAATAGGAGGAATCAAACAAGATATCGCTAATCATAATGGCGAGTATCAAAGCAAGTATAAGCAAGCCTTCTGCGGATAATGTAAGGCGATCTGGTTTAATTACTAGCCTTCGATAAAGAGCGAATAAAACAGCAACGGTTACTAGAAATACCGCGGCATCCTTAACCCAAACATAAGCCAAATAAAGCAAATTATTTAAGGGGAAAGCGAACATTGGAAAAAATCCGATGAAAAAGAACTCGGCAGCTCGAAACAAGAGAATTAGGAATCCCCAAAAGATCAGGGCATGCATCCAGCCAGCTCCTTTTTCCTGGAATAATTTTGTCTGCCCGAAAGCAATTTTTAATGTAACACCCACCCTTTCAAATATTCGGTTGGTTCTATCGGCTGCTTTGGCATTCATTAAAGTTTTTAGTTTGGGCCAAGTAGCTGCAGAAAAAAATATCAAAGCTAGAAGAGAAAGAGCTCCCATTATAAAGGGTTGAATATCAGGAGTCGTCCACTCTAAAGCGCGATTTAAATTCAAATTCATGGGCTAATTATGAAGGAAGTTGGCATGTTAGAATATTGTTTTTATTCGAGAATGCTATTTTATTAAAAGATGGGTTAATATATAATTATAAATGATTGAATTCTCTTAATTTTTTAGGGGTGTTAACGTTGCCACCATTTTTTAGATTCTCAATTGGGTTCATGCCAGCATTAATTTTAGGTGTTGTAATGATACCTCAAGCTTCATCGGTTCCTTTGGAGGATGCTTTAGATAAGGGGCAAGCTCAAAATGATCTGGAAATGCATCGCCCCTGGGATGAAGCTCCTCCCGTATATTATGATATTAATCCACATATGTCAGATGGTATCAATGAGCCACACCCGATGCCTGCTTATATCAAGCGCAAAACTTATAATCAATTATTGAATATTGCGCCAGTTAATCAAGTTCAAAGCAAGATATTTAACAGGAAGCTTTTTGATAGAATCCAGAGGATAGGTGTTTTAGAGTTTGAAAATAAAACCTTTGCTCTCTTTGAAGATAAAGCTGCCGGGAAAGTTGTATCTCAGCAGGCCTATCATGAATTGAGTACAAATAAAAAGTATTCAAATGTTATTCCTCCACAAATGATGGAGGATGCGCGTTTTAAAATAGTTAAAAGGCCGAATAATCATTTTAAGCAAAAACAAAGCAAGTCCAATGATGAGTTGAAAACCGAATTGGTATCAATTGATGGAGTAGATGCTGTTTTGGTAGGGGCTGTCACAAAATATTCGAATATGTATCGAGACCGGCGTGGCATTATACAAAAAGGTATTGCTAGCGGGTTAGAGTTCTCAGTTTTTTTAGTAGATCCACGTACTCAGGAAGTGATCTGGGGGGCACGCTTTGTGGGTAGCCAAAAGCTAGGGTTTCGAAACTTCAGTCGCAAAAAAGCGAGCTGGCTCAATAAAGAAGGCTTCGCTCGTTTGGCGATGAAATACGTTTTAAAGGATTTTCGTAACTGAGAATGAAAATTTAACTTATAATCTAAAATTATGAACTCATCCTTTGACAAATCACCTGAGTCAGAAGGAGATAAGAAACGTCAGATGTGGCGTAAGCTTTTCTGGCTTAATCTGTGTGTCACTCTAGTTTTAGTAGGCTCATTCTGGTTGCCTGAGAAGTTAATGAAATTACAAAAATTTCTTGATTCCCCCAGTGTGGATGTGCCCGAAGAAGGGCAGATTGTACAAAAAGAAAAGCTGCAAGAAGATCCTGCGCCTATACAAATGGGAGGCTTGCTTAATTCAAGGGTGACTACGGTAAATGCTTCTTCTGAAAAAGATTATGTTTACTTTAACTTACAAAGTGGCAAAGTTGTAAAAATTCATGATCCTTCTTCCCTGGAGTGGGATCTAGCATTTAGGAGAAGTAAGGTTATAACAAATGGAGGTGCATCCAGTAAGTTAGGAAAAGCAGGCCTGATAGACTTGGGTACTATAGAGTTCGATAAGGTTACGGAAGTGCCTAAAGATAATTATGTGTTGGACGTGAGTACAAGAACGGATACGGAAAACCCTGCTATACTAAAACCTTATAACTATAATTATCTGACCCATAAACTAAAGGCTAAGAAAAATGTCTATGCAGCTCGAACCGCAAATAACAAGTTTGCCAAATTTCAGTTTCTAGACTTTTATTGCGACAACAAAGAAGTTGGTTGTGTAAAAATACGATTTGTTTATCAAGGAAACGGTTCCAACAGTTTTTTAAAGTCTCCAACTGAATTCACTACAGCATCGGCTGGCGTTGGAAAGCCTGAACAATCAGCGACCTCTTCGTTTTGATGGTTTGATTGTGCTGTTGATTTTTCCTCTTTCATTGAACTATATTTTGGATAGAAATCATTTTTTCCTTTCTCGTTCTTTTTAGGGAAATAAATATAAACAGTAACTATAATATTAAGATTTGGAGAAAATTAGAATGCCTACTTTGAAGGGACTATTGTTTAATCAGTATGCAGCGGAGGGCCTTTCTTTGCTGGTGGAAGAGTTGCAATCTAAGTATACAGCTAAAAAGGGCCGCCGATTTAATCATAATAATGTCACCTATGAAATAAGTCGCTCTTCACTAAACCAAGGGGCCATAGAGTATGAAATTAGTTCCAAGATTCCTGAAGACGAAATAAAAAACCCAAAAGAGATGCAAGCTTATTTTCAGCAGATTAAAAAAATTCTTTCAAAAGGAAAATTGAAGCCTGAATCTGTGGAAATGGAAAATATAGTTTGGGATTCAAAAAAAGAGACCGAAAAAAAACGAGACTATGTAAAACTTCTTTACAAGTTTTCTTTAGATGATCTCTTTGATGACCAAGTGGTCGCTGAAAACCATAAGAATATAACGGCAGGTCAAGCAGACCCTAAAGTTCCTCAGTCATCCAGTGCTTTTACCATAGCAGGAAATGTAGTTTTGGCTACCGTTCGGGATACCATACAAAATATTGGTAGAGATAATGTGAATAGCCTTATCGAGGCGAACAAAGATGTAAAAACCGGACTAAAGGGTTGATATTATAATGGGAAATATTTTTTATTTTTTGGGGCGAACACTTCAACTCATAGGACTGGCAACTATTACTGTGGTAGTTTTCATGTTTTTTACGCAGATGAGTATGGAGCCACTTTTGATTTGGACTCTTCTTGGTGCGACCGAGTTTTATGCAGGTACTTGGCTTTTGGGTAAGGAAGGCCAGGCCTAATACTGTGATTTCAGTTTTCAATTAAAACCTGTCCCCTCACTTTTTGAAACCCCACCTGAGACTTAAATTGGATTTTTTATGAAAGAACTTCTTGCTGAACCTGGTTTTCTCGCTCCCTCCGGCACAATAGGAGCTGACATCAGTTATCTTTTGGCTGTTGTTTTCACGGTTCTTTTTTTAGTTTCTTGGGGAATGGCCAAAAAGTCACAGGGTACCCGTCACCATAAACTGATCCTTGTTTCCATGGTGTCTATGATAATTTACTTTGTAGGTTACTATTATGCCCGGTCATTAGGGGTTCTATCTTTTGAAGGAAGAGAAGGTTTTGGAGGACCGGATGCAGTCTACGAGAATGTTTTTAAACCTGTTTTAATTACCCATTTGAGTCTTGTTGTAGTAGGGATGATTCTTGCTTTTTATATGCTTTCACAAGGTTTCAGAGCCAGTAAAATAGTGCGAGGAGAATACTTTCTCAAAGATGGAGAGTTAAAAGTTAGCCCTCGTAAATTTAAAATCGTAATGTTTTCAATATTGGGTTGTTGGGTTCTTGTGCAAATAACGCTTTTGGTTACCCGTGAAAACCCTACCGGAGCAAGTATTGCTTATGCTTTGATTTTTACAACGGTGGCTTTAGTTGTTAGTTTGGAAAAATTGATCGAAAAGTTATTGCCCGATGGGGCAAAAAGACATAGAGTTTTGGGTCGGGTTACCATGATAGTTTATGCCCTAATTTTGATAACCAGCACGGCAACCTATCTTATGCTTTACTATATCTACCCTCTAAAAACCTGATTGTGAGACCTGCAAAATTTGTTGATCGGATAAAAACCGGCTTAAAAGCGTGAAAATCTTTAAAACAAGGGGTTTTACTCTTGACACTCCTGAAATTAACTGTTAAATTTCGCGGAATTATATGACTTCGAAGTACATAAGAAGGAGGTATAATGCGGTCAGGGCGTTAACTCCAAGCCCAATGTAAACGATGGTATCAAATATTTTTCCGTCTTTGCTGGCCATAAAATCCTCTAGGGTAAAAAAGTTCTTTAATTAAAAAAAGAGATACACCCTATCATTCAGTTTTTAAAGCTGTCAAGATTAAATTGGTAACAAATTATTCCGGAGCAAACAATGGATATAGAAAAAATTAAGGAAAAGGCTGGGCCCCTGATTTATATTGGAACATGTATTTTTTGTCTATGGTTCTTCTATTGGTTTGCATCCGTATGGCGTTAATTTACTGGGTTAATGCAGTCTTAATTTTATCTTAGGGGAGTTGAACGAATTATGAATGATTTTGCGGATTCCGAGAACAAAAAATTTATCACTCCAAAGTCAGTTATTTGGTTTCTAATTGCTATGGTATTTATGGCTGGATATTATTTTTTAATTAATGTTGGGCTTATGAAAGTACAGGGACTTGATTTCTTCTATCTTTGGAGCAGTGGATCTGGTGGTGGAGGCGGCCACTAAAACACGAATCGAAATGAATTAAAAATGACAAGCTCTATTAAGGGCTTGTCATTTTTTTTTGCTTTTTTTTAACAATTTAACCTATCAAGCCATGAAGGACAAACCTAGTTGTCGTATTTTACTTTTTCGTCACGGTGAAACCGCAAACTCAAAAGAAGTTTGTTTTAATGGTCACTATGATGTGGGACTTTCGGAAAGAGGGCAGAAGCAATTTCTACATTGGGCAGATATTTTAAAACAAGACAAGCTAAAAGCTATTTACTCCAGTGATCTTCAGCGCACTCGTAATAGCGCTCAATGTATTGCGGATAAGCATGGTTTGGAGTCTATAACTTTTCCTGAGTTACGAGAGCTTTCTTTTGGATCTTGGGAGGGTATGAGTTTTACTGAGGTTGAGGCCACCTATCCTGGTGAAATGAAACAAAGGATGCAGAATATTGCAACTTTTCGGGCTGATGGAGGCGAAACTTACCCGCAATTACAAGCAAGAGTGATACCTAAGTATGAGGAAATTGTAGCCCGTCATTCGAACGACCAGATTGTCATGGTTTGCCATGGTGGTGTCAACCGAATTATCCTTGCGCATCTTTTGGGTATTCCTGTCGGTAGAATTTTTCGTATTCACCAAGACTATGCTGCGCTTAATATTATTCAATATTATGGTAAGGAACCGGTTGTTGAATATATTGGAAATGCAGAGCTTTTTACCTCCCAAAAAGATGGATTAAAAACTGCCATTCAATAAAAAGGGTTTTCTTTGAGCTTTTTAGTCAAAATAAAAAATGCAGATGTTTATGTTGGGGGTAATAGGGTTTTAAATTCTCTGAATTGGTCGATGGGTGAAAATGAAAACTGGGCGATTATAGGAAATAATGGTACCGGTAAGACCACTTTTATGAGGCTGATTTTTGGCGAACTTATTCCAGTTTATGGAGGGGAGGTGCGCTGGTTTGGTAATAAAGAAAGGTCTCCGCTCTCGGAGGTGAGAAAAAAGATTAGTTACGTATCTGCAGAATATCAAAGTGGCTATGATCGTCCGGCGCTTGGATGGGAGGTGGTGGCTTCAGGTCTTTTTTCATCCATTGGTTTGCATGAAGAGGTAACATCCCAGCAAAAAAAAACAGCATTCAAATCTATGAATTACCTCGGTATTGAATATTTAGGTAATACATTATACAAACAAATGTCTTATGGAGAAGCGAGAAGAGTCTTGCTGGCTCGCGCTTTGGTACGTCGGACGCGACTAATGATTTTGGATGAACCTTGCGCTGGGTTGGATGTTCCTACCCGAGAAACTTTTCTTGAGTCTCTTGAAAAATTGGTGCGTAAACGAACACAACTCATATACGTCACTCACCGTATAGAAGAAATAATGCCTTGCTTCACACACATATTATATCTTAAAAAAGGTAAAGTTTTTAAACAGGGTAGAAAAGAGGTAATGATGAATTCGCAACTGCTCTCCAAGGCGCTAGATTGTTCTGTAAAGGTCGAGGAAAACTATAATCGTTTTTATGCATCAATTTGTCAGTAAAGTTAGCTACATACAACGTCTTCCACGAGAGTTGTGGTTTATGGTAAAATTGAAGAAAAATTATTGAGGAAGTAATAATTATGCGAGTTGTGAGTTTATTCGTAGTGATATTCTGGTTTGCTTCGGTTGGGGATACTTGGTCTTTGGATGCGAAGCAGTGGTTTGTTGAAGGTAACCGATTAAGCTCTAAAGGTCAATTTAAAGAAGCTGCAGACGCTTATCAAAAATCGATTGACCAAAATCCATTAGCGCCGGTAGCACATTATAATTTGGGAATTGCCTATAAAAATTTACAGCAATTAGATAAGGCAGCGAATGTTTTAGAAAAAGCAGTAGAACTGGCGCCCACCAATTTGGATGTCCGCCTGACCTTAGGAAATGTTTATAATATGCAGGAACGTTGGAAAGACGCTATCGGTCAACTCAATATAGTGGTTCACCGGCAGCAAAACGATGCACAGGCGCATGGCAATCTTGGTTGGGCTTATTACAATTATAAAGATGGACCTCCCTTTAAGCAGATGGTAATTTTAAACCTTTCCAAAGCGGTAGAGTTATTTGGAAAGCAGAACCAGCCGCAGGCTGCTGAAGCAACAAGAAAAATTCTTGAAGAAGCGCAGTTAAAATTTGGCTATCCAGCTGGCATTCCATAAACAGTAATTTGAGTAAGAGGAGAAAATGGGCAACGCGATTAAAGTCACAACCACACGTAGCGAAAACACATTAATGTTTGCTGTTAAGGATGCCTTGCTCCCTTATGGTAAAAGTATTCCTCTTTCGCAACCGGGTGCGGCAAAACTTCATCCTGTTGCTGAGGTATTAATGGCGGTGCCTGGTGTGGATAGTGCATGGATCATGGGCAATGAAATCATGGTCACTAAAAAAGTGGATGAAAGATGGGCAACCGTGAAATCCCGCGTTATTGAAGCCATTCGCAAGTCCTTACTCAACGCTTAAAACTCTACTTGTTTTTACCGACGTGCGGTAAAAAATTCTTTAAATGCTTTGATTAATGGTGGGTGGTCATTTGCTCCCGACATCTCGCGGATGGAGTGCATTGATAGCATTGGATTGCCTACATCTACAGTGCGGATGCCTAAGTTTGACGCTGTAATAGGGCCGATGGTGCTGCCGCATCCTAAATCCGTTCTTACTACAAACTTTTGTACTGGAACCCCCGCCTTTTTACAAATCGTTTCAAACCATGCACTAGAAACTCCTTCTGTGGCATATCTTTGGTTGGAATTACTTTTGATAACAGGCCCACCGTTTAATATCGGCATATGATTTGCGTCATGTTTTTCAGTGTAATTGGGATGCGCAGCGTGTGCCATGTCGGAGGAAATAAAAAAAGAATTTGCCATCGATCTAAAAAATATTTCTCTTGAGCTTTCAGGATATAGAGTCAATCGCTCCAAAACATTTTTGAGGAAGGGTGATCCGGCACCCTGAGCAGAATCACTACCTACTTCTTCGTGGTCATAAAACGCGATGGCACGTGTCATAGGGTCTTTATTTTTTGATTCAATCAATGCTATCAAAGATGCATGACAGCTGGCAAGATTATCCAGTCTGCCAGAAAAAATAAATTCGCCATGCGCCCCTCCTGTGGAAGCTCGTTGTGGATCATAAAGGGAAAGTTCCATACTCAAAATATCTGCAGGGCGACATTTCAATTTTTTTCCTATCATTTTTTCGAGTAAGCCTTTAGCGGGATTTTTTTTCCCTGTTAGCGAAATAATGGGGGGTAAATGCTTTTGTTTGTTAAGAACCAATCCTTTTTCGTTTACATCTCGATTCAGATGGATGGCCAATTGGGGAATTCGCAACAGAGGGTCATCGAATCGAACCAATTTGGACAGAGGTTGTTTTTTACCCTTTATAATGATGCGTCCTGCTAATGATAAATCTCTGTCTGTCCAGGTAGACAGAAGGACTCCTCCATAAACTTCGATACCAAGTTGCAGATATCCGTTTTTTTCGTATGTGGGGTTAGGTTTAAGTTTCAAATTTGGACTGTCTGTATGCGCCCCTATTATTTTGAACCCACTCGCATCTTTAGTTTTCATACCAACTATAAATGCAATCAGGGAAGAATCATTTCGAGTTAGAAAATATTTTCCATTTGGAGTAAGTTTCCATGGGCTGGTTTCTTTGAGTTCGGTATAACCTTCATGAAATAAAAGATTTTTCATTTCATTTACCGCATGAAATGGAGTGGGGGATCGATCAATGAAATTTAGAAGATCTTGAATATTGTTTCGTTCGTTACTCATTAATATCTCCGAACAAAATTATTTTAGCTTGTGATTGTTTAATCATCCGGTAAATTTCGATTTGGCTGATTCTGTAAAGTTTTTAAAGGTCTTATAAATCAATTATTTCTCATCTCAGTATCTTTTGGAACAAAAAAATAAACTTAAGAAGTTAGTTTTAGTTTTAGAAAATTTTCTTAATTTAGTAGAATAGAATCTTAACTTTGTGGAGTCAAATGCGAATGGGCTTGTTGATTAGTGCAGATTTCAATAAAAAGCTGGATATCAAGCTTTACCGTTTTGATCCGAAAATTAAAGATACCAAATATCATGCGGAAATTTTTTCGGAAATGTTTGTTCAGTTTCCTCAATTTAAAGCTCATGTTGCAGCGTACATTGAAAGAAATTATTGTTTTGTTGTCAACGATGAAGATCACTCAGATCCCAATACTCTCCTCAATACCCTACAGGCTGATGAAGTTCGAAGATTAAACGAGTGGATTCTCATTCGTAATCAACCAGGAAGATTAGCACGGTGAAACTTTGAAACTAATCTCAAGATTCGTCTAAGTTGGCATGGAAAAGTCAATACGGATGGTTTACCGTTAGCCACCAATTGCATGCATAGCTCGGGTAGGTCGTTCGAAATCATCGAGATTGATTTTATGGCCTGGTTCTTTAACAAGGACAGCCTGATTAATGGTTTCGATGATGGCTTCATCCGTTGCACCTGATCGGATTAGTTCTTTCAGGTTGGTTTCTTCTGTTGAAAACAGACAAGTTCTCAGTTTTCCATCTGCAGTCATACGGATTCTGTTGCAGTGGTCGCAAAAAGGATTGCTGACTGCTGTAATAATCCCTATTTTACCCTTACCATCGGCAAAGTTATATTCGCTAGCTGGGCCGATTTCAAGAGAATTATCTATGGGGACCAGTTCGTAGTTTTCTTTGATCATGTCGACGATTTCGTGGCCAAATAATACTTTATCCCGTTCCCAAACCTTATCGGAATCTAAGGGCATGAATTCAATAAAACGGATTTCGAAACCATCTGAACGGCCCATTTCGATTAGGCTCATTATTTCAGTTTCTGAGAAGTTCCGTACTGCAACAGCGTTTATCTTGATGGATTTGAAACCAACTTTACGCGCAGTATCCAAGCCATCGAGAACAGATTGGAGGCAATCTCGGCGATTTACATCACGAAACTTATCTGGATCAAGCGCATCGAGACTTACATTTAATCTTTTTAGGCCAGCATCCTTGAGGCTTTGTGCTTGGTCTTTTAAAAAATATGCGTTGGTGGTCATGGCAATGTCGTCAATGCCATCGACTTCATCCAGCATTTTAATCAGTGCAGGAAGATTTTTCCTCATCAGTGGTTCGCCACCTGTTAACCTGAGACGATTGATTCCCATTCTAGATACGATTTGGGCCACTCGTTTAATTTCTTCAAAAGAAAGAAGATTGCTTCTATCCATGAATTCAACGTTATCCGCCGGCATACAATAGGTGCATCGAAAATTACAGCGATCGGTCACCGAAATACGCAGATTAACAATCGTTCTGCCCATTCCATCAATGAGTTGGGGTCTGGATGTTTTTGGTATTATCGTCATTATAATTTCTTTTCCTATATCTTACTAAAATTGGAAGAATAGGCGTTCATTCTTTTATGTATATTGAATTATAACTTTTTTAGTCCCTTTATGTATAGGATTTGTTTAAATTATCCAAAATACCTCAAAAATGAGAAAACCCCCTTTAGTGACTATATTTATGCCTATGCTAGCTTTTAAAGGGATAATTGTCCTAAAAGGAAGAAAAATAAAGAACTTTCGATAGGTGGTAGCATCAAAAAATTGTAGCGAAGGTATAAATTGATATATAATCATAAGTAAGCCGAGAACATTATTGTTAGTATTGTCTTTTTTAAAGTTCAATTAATTATTAAAAATTAAGGGTTTAACCAGTGACTGTCATAGAAGATAAATTTTCCGCGAAGTTTGAAGAAGTGGCAGCGAATATCAAACACCGTGGTGCTTATTATCAAGAAGATGCCTCAGAAAAAGGCATGGCTTTGATTGAAGCTAAGTATAAGGACACAAAAATATACTGGCTGGCCGATGTGAAAGAAGATCGTATTTTCAGCGCTCGTTTTTTCGCTTACGGCGGAAAAGTTTCTTTAGTGGTAGCAGAAATTCTTTGCACTATGGTAGAAGGCCTGACAGTAGATGAAGCATGTTCACTTTTAAAGGAAGATGTAGATGCAAAACTTCGTGATAACCCTGACGTATCATCAGTGCCTGAGTCAAAACAAAAAGCTTTTGAAATCGTGGATGAAATACTAAAACTGGTTAAAGACCAGTACGTTTCGGCTAAGGGAGTTGCCATTGCCAGTGCTTCAATCAATAAAGAGGATTTCAAATCTACAACCGAATTGAATCTGGTAGCTCAAGCGTGGTTGGGGTTGACACTGGAAGAACAGAAAGAACAGATAGAATTAATTTTGGATGAGCATATCCGTCCGGCGTTGATGAACGATGGTGGTAATGTTCAATTATTGGATGTTACAGATGGTGAAAAAGTGCTGGTTCAATATCAAGGTGCCTGCGGTAGTTGCGGGTCTTCCCTTGGGGCCACTTTATCTTTTATGGAATCCACATTACGCAAACATGTATATAACGAAATTAACGTTGTACCGCAGGTATAACCTGGAGAAATATTATGAGTGATGAACAAAATTCTGTCTCCGATTTATTAGAAGACAATCAATATAAGTATGGATTCACGACTGATGTTGAATCAGAAACTTTTGCCAAGGGGCTGAGCGAAGAGGTTGTTCGTGCTATTTCTAAAAAGAAGAAAGAACCTGAATTCATGCTTAAATTTCGCCTAAAGGCTTTTGAAAAATGGAAAACAATGAAAGAGCCAGCTTGGCCAAACGTGCATTACCCACCAATCGACTTTCAGAATATTTCCTACTACTCAGCGCCTAAAAAAAAGAAACAACTCCAAAGTCTAGATGAAGTCGACCCAGAAGTAATGCGGACTTTCGAGAAATTGGGTATTCCTTTAGACGAGCAGAAAAAACTGGCAAATGTCGCTGTAGATGCAGTTTTTGATAGTGTCAGCGTTGCCACCACTCACAAGAAAAAATTAATGGAACAGGGAATCATTTTTTGCTCTATTTCAGAAGCGCTTCAGGATTATCCAGAATTAATCGAAGAATACCTCGGTACGGTGGTTCCTGTAGGAGACAATTATTATGCGGCATTAAACAGTGCTGTATTCACCGATGGATCATTTGTTTATATTCCGCCAGATACCATCAGCCCAATGGAAATTTCTACTTACTTTCGCATCAATACAGAAGAGACTGGCCAATTTGAGCGGACGCTAATTATATGTGCTGAAAATAGCTATGTGTCTTATCTGGAAGGGTGCACTGCGCCACAGTTTGATACCAATCAACTTCATGCGGCGGTAGTGGAACTAGTAACCATGGACAATGCTGAAATCAAATACAGTACCGTACAAAACTGGTATGCGGGGGATAAAGAAACCGGTAAAGGTGGTATTTATAATTTTGTGACAAAACGTGGAAAATGTGTTGGTGAAAACTCTAAAATTTCATGGACCCAAGTGGAAACCGGTTCTGCGATCACGTGGAAGTATCCTAGTTGTATTTTGCAAGGAGATAACTCTAGTGGAGAGTTTTATTCTGTTGCTTTAACTAATGGTCATATGCAGGCTGATACGGGAACAAAAATGATCCATATTGGTAAAAATACACGTTCCAGTATTATATCCAAAGGAATCTCGGCGGATTACTCTAGTAACAGTTATCGAGGTCAGGTAAAAGTAGGGAAAAATGCAATCAATGCAAGGAATTATAGCCAATGTGATAGCATGTTGGTAGGAGATAAATGTAGCGCACACACCTTCCCTTATATAGAAACGGCTAATAACTCTGTACAGGTTGAGCATGAAGCTGCAACCTCAAAAATAAGTGAAGATCAATTGTTCTATTTTGAATCGCGAGGAATTTCCAGGGAAAATGCTATCGAAGCTGTCATCAGTGGATTCTGTAAAGATGTTTTCAAACAATTGCCAATGGAGTTTGCTGTAGAGGCACAGAAACTATTGACTCTGAAACTGGAAGACAGTGTCGGCTGACTAAGGTTGGCTTCTTGGAGAAAAATGTAAGAATCGAAAAAGTGAAAGTCTCCAAAATCTTTAGCTAGTTTTTGGGGAATGGATTTAAAATACTGGGAACTGCCCGGTCGCCCGCCTAGCGGGTTTTTTTATTTGATAAATCGAGGAATAGATTGAATGCTTGAAATTAAAGATTTGCATGCAGGAGTTGATGGAAATGAGATTGTAAACGGTGTTACCCTTTCTATAAATAAGGGCGAAATTCATGCCATCATGGGACCGAATGGGTCAGGAAAAAGTACGTTGGCCAAAGTTTTGTCGGGGCACCCAGCTTACGAAATCACCGCAGGACAAATAATATTTGAAGGCAAAGATCTTTTGGAATTGGATGCGGAGCAAAGATCCATTGCGGGGATCTTTATGGGTTTCCAATACCCTGTTGAGGTTCCCGGAGTGAATAATGCAGAGTTTTTGCGTATGGCCCACAATGCTAGGCGAGTAAGTGCAGGCGAAGAAGAAATCGATCCGCTTGATTTTGATGAACTTCTTTCCGAAAAAATGAAAATGCTTGGAATGGAAAAAAAATATAAAGAGAGAAATCTCAATGATGGTTTTTCGGGTGGTGAAAAAAAGAAAAATGAAATTTTACAAATGGCTATCCTTCAACCTAGGCTATCAATTTTAGATGAAACAGACTCTGGCCTAGATATCGATGCGCTACGAATAGTTTCTGAGGGAGTTAACAAGCTACGCAGCGAAAATAATGCTCTTATTCTAATAACGCATTATCAGCGTTTGCTGGATTACATTAAGCCTGATTTTGTCCATGTTCTTAATAAAGGAAAAATTATTAAATCTGGAGATAAGTCGCTGGCTCTAGAACTTGAATCTCAGGGATACGATTGGGTCACTTCCGCAAATTAAGGAAAATATGTCTGATACACTCGCAGAACCAACTGAAGAGACCGCTTTTCTTGATCTTTATAAAAAATTTGCGGTAGAAAAAAAACCGAACCCTGCTTTACGAGCTATACAAGAAGCGGCTTTAAGCCGGTTCGAAACACTTGGGTTTCCCCACTCAAAGCATGAGATGTATACCTTCGTGAATACGAAGAATCTGTGTGCTACGCTATTTAAAACCCCCAGTTACTCTAAGGAACTTGCCGAAGACAACATCGCAAGCCATATTTTTGCTGGTTGCGAAAATAGTTGTCTGGTATTTGTAAATGGTGTTTTCAATTCTTCTCTATCAAAATTAGGAGAGATAGAGGACTCTGTGAAAATTTCATCTCTCTTAGAAAAGGTTGATACGGATTATGTCTTGAGTGTTTTAGAAAATGAGAATGATGTGTTCGCCTGTTTGGCAAACGTTTTTTGTGAAGATACAACGGTTGTTGAAATTTCGGATAAGACGCAGGTACCAGTTCCTATTCAAGCCCTTTTTATTTCTTCTGGGGACACTTCCGCACCCATTATCTGCTCACCTAAGTTAATATGGAAAATAGGAAAGCTAGTAGAACTCAAAGTAATTGAGAAATCAGTTGGGGTACGATCAGGTTATTTTTTAAATATGACTCAGGATTGGAGAATATCAGAAGGGGCAGGAGTGGTTTTAACTCAGGTCCAGGCTGATCCTTTTGATACGTGGAATTTTATTAAAACTCGCGTGCATCTCAAGCGAGACGCAAGATTTCATTCTGCAAATGCTTCTACAGGCTCAGTTCTGGTGCGGCACCATTTTGAAGGTCGGCTTGAGGAAGAGGGTGCTGAATTGATTTTAAACGGTGTTAGTGTTCTCGGTGGGAAAGAACAGGTTCATAACTTTGTTCGCATACACCATGAAGCACCACAATGTGTCAGTCACCAGCATTTTAAAAATGTAGTGAATGACGAGGGCCGCTCAAGCTTCGATGGTACTGTTATTGTCAATCAAGGAGCACAGTTGACTAACTCCAATCAATTGATTAACAACTTGATGCTTTCCAATAAATGTCATGCAGACAATAAACCTAATCTAATGATTTTTGCCGATGATGTGAAGTGCACGCACGGTGCTACCATCGGTCAGATTGATGATGATCAATTATTTTATTTGCAAACACGAGGATTGTCCGAAAAATTTGCTAAAGAATTGCTGACAAGAGGTTTCGCAGAAAGCATAATCCAAACCATTCAATTTCCTGAAGTAGTAAAAGAATTAAGCAGTACACTACTTACGAAGCTGGAGGTCGACAATGTCTGATTCAAATACAGTTGCGACGGGAAACCCTGTGATAGATGTAGAAAAAATACGGAAAGATTTTCCGATATTATCCCAAACTGTACGCGGGAAGCCTTTAATTTATCTTGATAATGGCGCTACCACTCATAAACCATTGAGGGTGATCGAGCGGATGCGTAAATTTGATTCTGAGGAATATGGGACTGTACGTAGAGGTGCATATAAATTATGTGAGCATTCTACGCAGCTTTATGAGAACGGACGTAAAAAAGTAGCACAATTTTTGGGTGCTGAAAAGTCTGGCGAAATTGTATTTACCAGTGGCACCACACAGGCTATCAATTTAGTTGCCCATAGTTTTGGTAAACGCTTTATCAACAGAGATGATGAAATCATCATTTCCAATATCGAACATCACGCCAATACGGTACCTTGGCAAATTCTGTGTGAGGAACGTGGAGCAAAATTAAAAGTTATCCCTGTAAATGATGCAGGTGAACTGGTTATGGAAGAGTATGACAAACTTCTTTCAAATAAAACCCGTATAGTGGCAGTTAATCATGTATCCAATGCCCTTGGTACTATTAACCCAGTCAAAGAGATTACCCAAAAAGCCCATGCTGTAGGTTCGAAAGTTTTAATTGATGGAGCCCAAAGTACACCGCATATGAAACTCGATGTTCAGGATATTGGGTGTGACTTTTATACATTTTCTGGTCACAAAATGTATGCGCCAAGTGGGATAGGCGGGGTCTATGGGAAAATGGAGCTTTGGGAAGAAATGCCTCCTTATGTAACAGGAGGTGACATGATCATGCAGGTCACACTAGAAAAAACCACCTATGCTAAGCCACCGGCGCGGTTTGAGGCAGGTACACCACCTATCAGCCAAGTGATTGGTTTGGGAGAGGCAATTGATTATCTAAATGAAATTGGTATGGATAATATTGCAGCTTATGAAAGTAGTTTGCTCGAATACGGAACATCATTATTTAACGATATAGAAGGTGTGCGCATTATTGGAAACGCGCGTCATAAAGCCGCTCTCATTTCATTTTATGTGGATGCTGCTCATCCTCATGATGTAGTAACCTTATTGGATCAGGATGGGATTTCTTGTCGAGGAGGGCATCACTGTGCTCAACCGACGATGATTCGTTACGGTGTTCCTGCAACTACTCGAGCATCTATGGCTTTTTATAATAAAACTGAAGAGCTTGATGCTCTAGCAGAAAGTATTAAAAAATGTATCCGATTTTTTTCTGAATAAAATAAATAAGCATGTCATACGATAACGAACTCTATCAACAGGTCATTCTGGATCACAATAGGAACCCTCGAAACTTTCATGAGATAAAGGATGCCAGCCATTCTTGTCATGGTGTTAATCCACTTTGTGGTGATGATATAACCGTTTTTCTGAATGTTGCTGAAGAAGAAGGTCTGATAAAGGAGGTGAGCTTTCTTGGTTCTGGCTGCGCCATTTCCAAAGCCAGTACATCCTTGATGACCACTTTTTTAAAAGGTAAAAACATCGAAATTGCCAGAAAAACCAAGGAAGAGTTTCATAAAATGATTCTTGGGGAACTGGATCCTGAACAGGAAGAACATGGCTTGGGTAAATTAACCTTATTTATGGGAATTCGTGAATATCCCTCTCGCACAAAATGCGCAAGCCTTGCATGGCATGCTCTCATTTGTGCTCTTGATAAAAAAAATGAAGGAATAAGTACCGAATAAGGGAAGGAGTCCCTTTGTTTTCTCTGCAGCCGATCGATAGACAAACCCAACCTGGTGAACTTTTCAAGCCCCTTGAAGATGATAATCTTATTTGTACCGCCTGCGGCCATCTTTGCAAGCTAAGACCAGGTCAACGCGGGGTTTGTAAAGTCCGCTTTAATGCTGAAGGTACCCTTCAGGTTCCATTTCATTACGTTTCAGGAATTCAAAATGATCCCATAGAGAAGAAACCTTTTTTCCATGCTATTCCGGGAAGCAGTGCTTTAAGTTTTGGAATGTTGGGTTGCGATTTTCACTGCTCTTATTGCCAAAATTGGCTCACTTCGCAAAGTTTAAGGGATGACGACTCTACCCAAGGGTCAACTCGGATTTCTCCAAAAGAAATTTGTGATAACGCAATAGAAAATAGTGCAAAAGTGGTGGTGTCGACATATAACGAGCCTTTGATAACGAGTGAGTGGGCAGTGGAGGTCTTTAAAGAGGCAAAGCAAAGAAATTTATGGACCGCATATGTTTCAAATGGTCACGGAACCCCTGAAGTACTCGAATATATTTGCCCTTGGGTAGACTTGATGAAGATAGATTTGAAAAGTTATTCAAAAAAGGAATATCGAAAGTTAGGGGGCAATCTTGATGCGGTCCTTAACACAATTCAAACTATACATGAAATGGGAATCTGGTTGGAGCTGGTCACATTAATAATTCCAGATTACAATGACTCTGAAAAAGAGTTGACTGATATCGCAAATTTTATCGCTGGAATTTCAAAAGATATCCCATGGCATGTAACAGCATTTCATCCGGACTATAGAATGACCGATCGAGAAAGGACCTCAGCGGAAATACTTTTACGTGCCTATCGTCTTGGAAAAAAAGCCGGTCTTTCTTTTGTCTATGCTGGTAATCTTCCGGGAAAGGTTAATAATACCGAAAGCACTTTTTGCCCAAATTGTAATGAAGTTGTTATTGAAAGAATAGGATTTCAAGTTGTGGTTAATCGGCTAAAAAAAGGTGCGTGCCCTGGTTGCCAAAATTCTATTCCTGGTCGTTGGATTTAGTTTTTTAAATAGAGGGGTTTACGTCTTATTGGCTGTAAGAGGAAGGCCAATACATTTTAAATACAATATGATACGTCCGAAGATACACTGCCGGGTTTGTAGTCACATAATTAAAGAATACTTTTTATAGATGTGAAAACTTTAGATAAAATGGAGATATGATTATGCTAGGGATGAATCCAGTGAAACCAATTATATTTTTTCTTTCCTTAATAATTAGTGGTTTGTTTTTTGCCGGAATCAGTATAGCAAAACCTGATGATGTAACTAGTGCATCCCAAAAATGGGCTGTAGTAAACGGATTTCGATCTGCACATTTTGGTATGACAGAGTTTGATATCAAAAAAGCGATTAAGGATGATTTCGGGATTGGAAAGCAGCAGGTTTCGAGAAAAGTTCATCCTAATGAAAAAACAGTTACGTTGGGAATAGAAGTTAATAAACTATTACCAGAAAGTGGAACCGCAAAAGTTTTTTATATTTTGGGTTACAAATCCAAGCGGCTAATCCATATCAATGTTATTTGGGGAAAACCTGTTACCCAAAGCCCAGATGCTGAAGCCATAGTGGCAACAGCAAACCAGTTGCGCAATCACTTTGCACAGAAAAAATATCAGAAAGAAGGTTTTGCTCTCAATGCCCAAATAGGTGAAGGGGTTATTCTAGTTTTTCAAGGCAAAGATCAAAAAGGTAGGGCGGCAAGATTGTTGTTAGCCAATCCTAAAGTTGAAGGAGATGAAAAAGCAGGCAAAAATATTACACTTACTCTTTCCTATATAGAAAAACCGTTAGATCCAGATGTGTTCCGAATTAAAGAGGGAGAGTTTTAACTCTGTTTTTGCGAAGTAGTTTTGGTTGATCAAATTTTATATTTAGTATCTTAATAGAGAGAGGAGATATTAGTGAAGAACAAGAAAGAGGTGGGGAAGGCTTTAGGGAAAGTTGCCAGCGGTTTATATGTGGTAACGGCTAAATTTGAAGATAAGGAAGATGCCGTGTTAGCTAGTTGGGTTAACCAGTGTTCTTTTGATCCGCCTGCGGTTACCATAGCATTGGCAACTTTGAGACCGGCTCGCCTTTTGGTCGAAGCATCGGATACTTTTATTGTAAATGTCTTGCCTAAAGATGACATGACCTTGCTTAAACATTTCAGCCGTACGCCTGAAGATATTTTTAAAGGAGTAAAAACTCGAAAAGGTATAGATGGAATTCGGATTTTGAGTAGTGCCGTATCCTATCTTGAATGCGAAGTGGCTCACTCCATGCAGGCCGGGGATCATATTTTATATGTTGGCGAAATTGTGGGTGGTAAAACTTTAAAAGGAGGCGAACCCTATATTCATGTAAGAGATAATGGTTTTAGTTATTGATCCAGCCCGATCATCTTCAAAAAATCAGTGCGAGTAATAACCCAATAAGCACCCAGTGATAGAAAAAGTATGGCTGATATAACAAAGATAGCCAACTTAATCATACGTTTGGGGTCTTCTTCATAATAGTCTTTAAGGTCACCAGTCATGCTTTCTACAACGCCTTCGTCCGCCGATTTTCTAAAGGTTTTGTCGATAGCATCTCGACCGTAAATGATCCCGAAAATTACCGCGATAATAAGTATTTCAATTGCACCGATCATGATTCAATCACTTGGATTTGGGGATATAGAAATGGAATTTGAACCCAAACTTGCTTGTTCCTCAAAAATATCTTCAGCCTCCAGCAAAATTTTCTTTTTGAAAAAAGCCGAAGCAATTGGTTCAACCTGCATTTGCAGGAACTTTAAGACGGGTTAGCTTTTTAGGCCCTGAATTTTTGGATGCGCTGCGAGCGCAACGGAATCCATAATCATCCATTCTGCTATTGGGATTGCCATTATTGCGAAATGAAGAGTAAATAAAACCTTTCAAATCACGCCATGATCCACCTCGGACAACCTTAAATTCCCCCCCAATGGGTCCTTTCGGATTTGCATATTCGTCTATCTCTTTATAATACTCACGATCATACCAATCGTCTACCCATTCTTTAACATTTCCGGCCATATTATAGATGCCATAAGGGCTTTTACCTGCACCAAAGGAATCAACCGGAACGAGAACTTGGTGTTTTTTATCATTGGTCCAAGCTTGATCATAGCGAGCCAGTTTTTTCGAAGGTGCCTGATTACCCCAGGGATAGGCATTCCCATTTTCACCTCTAGCGGCTTTTTCCCACTCTGCTTCGGAAGGCAGACGTTTGCCCTTCCACTTGCAATATTCATTGGCTGCACGCCAGGTTACGTTATTGATGGGAAATTTATCGAGGCCGGGACGAGGTTCAAATTTTCCAGTGTATATTAAAGTTCCAAATTTGTTATCCAAGTAGTAGCCTTTAACATTATTTTTTATATTTAAAAATTGGGCGAAATCCTTGGTTGACACCTCATATTTATCTATATAAAAGCTATCCAGAAAAACCCTATGTTCGGGGCTTTCATCATCCAAGCTATTATTCAGTCCCATTTTGAAAAAACCAGCTGAAATAAGAACCATTTTAATTGGTATAGAATTATGTTTTGAGAGATTAGAAGTTTTTTTAAAGTAATTTATACTTTTCTTTTTATTTATTCCTAATAAAGACTTGGCTTCTTCAGAAAATTTTCCATTTTTTTCCAGATTGAGATAGGCTTGTAAATAGGTTTTTGCTTTTTCCATTTGGTTTGTTTCGGAATAAATCCATCCGGAAAAAAATTTTAAATCGGCTCGTTGCGAATGAGAAGAAGATTGAATATCAGAGATCATACTTTCGGCAATTTTCGGTGGGTTGCTGGCTAACACTTTTCCGTACCATTTTCTTGCATTGATATACTGTTTTTGCAGTAGAGAGTAAAAACCGAGGTTCATCATTGCTAGGGTTAAAAAGCTTTCTTTATTTTTACTTTTTTTGAGTCCGCGGATTGTCCATGCAGACGCCATTGAAAGATCATTGGTGCGATAGTAAGTCCAACCTAGTTGGATGTAGTTTTTCAGGCTATCTGGATTTTGGTCAATGAGGTATCGGTATTGTTCTATGGCATGTTGAAAATCATTCATTCGATAATAGGTTTCTGCCAGTCCAGAATGAATCTTTTCGTTGTCTGGGTATCGATTCAGTATAACTTTGAAAGTTTGGAGAGCAAGAGGGTGCTGTTCTAGCTTTCTGAATGCATTGGCTATATTAATTTTATTTTGAATATTTTCTGGTTGCAGTTTTGCTAATACTTTCAAGTGTAACAAGGAAGAAATTAATTTATTTTTGTTTAAAAACAGGTTTGCAAGTCGTTGATGAGCAGGCGTGTAAGTGTTATCAATTTGAGTTACCTGCATAAAATTTTCAATAGCAGCCTGAATATCTCCTTTTTCTTGGTGTGCCAAGCCAAGATTAAAAAGTGTCGAAATATTTCCTGGAGAAGCTTTTAAGGCAAGTTGATAGTGCCGTATTGCTTTATCAAACTTTTTTTGTTCGGCAAAAATATTCGCTAAATTATTTTGTGCGTCTATCGATCTGGGATTGATTTTAGTTGACATTCGTAAATAGAAAACTGCTTGATCCATTTTATGGTTTTGATAGTAAACCATTCCAATATTAGAAAAATAAGCGCCTAATGTTTTTTTTGTATTTAAATTTTTCATAAAATAGGAGTTGCTTTTTTCGGAATGGGATAGATATCGTTGTTGGTAAAAACTATCGGAAAATAATGCGCCTCCCTCCGTAGTTTCAATGTTAATTTGGTCCCCATCTTTTTGATATCGAACAAAAAAATGGTTCGGGAGAGGGACTCCGAATAAGGGTATATCTAGTTTTTGCGCTAATATTAGATAAAGCAGGGATAAATTCATGCAATAACCTCTTTTGGTTTTAAGCATCCCATGTAAAAAAAGCTCTTCGTTATTCAAGGGTATTCCTCTGGCATCAACCTCATCCGTATAGCGGTAGCCTGCCTTGTTATGAATAACCAGGCGTAGTGAGCGCACTAGATCGTTTGCTTGGTTAGACCCTTTTAAATCTTTGCTCACATCTGAGACTAAGTGAATAATTTCATCTCTTAGAGGCTGAACTTTAATATTTGGATCCCAATGTCTGGATACTAGAAGGAGTGTCTCTAAAAGATCTATTTCGGAATTTGGGAGCTCTTTGAGAATATTAAGTTCATTTTCTATGGATGTTTTAAAGCTTAATTTGGTGCTTTGCGCATTAGCTGGAATCCAGAAGAAAGAGAAAAAAAGATAAATTGCGATCCATCGTAAACGTTTTAAAATCATTTTGTATAAGTTATTTGTTTGTGGAATAAGAACCATTATATCAGAACTGATATATGCGAGTAGACAAGAAATGGGAGAAATAAATTGTATTCTTTTATTTATTCTTTTCTTACCATCCAACCTTCAATAAGAAGAATTCCAGCAACTAAAAGAAGTAGAGGTGTTGCGAGAAGAGTTTTCTCTGAAGAGTTTAGCTTTGATACGTTAAGTTCAGGGTTTTTAATAATAATTTCCAAATCGGGTAGAAAGGTTTTTATAATTTCTTCATTTATTTTTTTGGGTGAGGATTCTTGGGTATCAATATTGACAGTAAATGAGCCTACAGGTTTTGATCCTATCGGGAGTTTTGTTATGGTTTTTGAAGTTTTTTCATGGGGTAATTCGAATATTGAATAAACTCCCGGGGTATAAGTTTTTTCAAAAGTAGCTTTTCCCCCGTTAGTTTGAATGACATCTAAATTTCCTTCGGGTGTCTTGATAACCCAAAGTCCACTGGCTTGATCTATGTTTTGTTGGAAAATTTCTCCAATTAGCAGGTTTTGGTGGGAAATATTTTCAAGACCGCGTGTCGCGTACTGTGTCCACCTTTGTATCCAGGGTAGGAATGTAGGCTGAATTGGAAAGTCATTCCACTGTCGATCCAGAGAACTGAGAAATAATATCACTTTTCCATTACCAATATCGCTTTCTATAACTGCAGGATTTTGGTTGTTAAACCAATTGGCGATCTTAAAGTTTTTTTTATCTCGAGTTTGAGTCGTGTAAATTGAAAAGAAAGGGATATCTTTCATCTCTTCAATAGCTTTGGCTGAGAAGGCCCGCATGATCGGATGCTCATTGTTTTTAAATTGCAGATGGATCTCTTTATATTGTTTAATTGCCTCCAGGGTGACTGGTAATAGGTTGCCCAACTTTTCGTTATAATATTTCGCGTCAATTTGGTCCCCCATGCCAAATATTAAAGCTCCTCCTCGCATAACAAAATTTTCAAGCTCTAACTCATAGTTAAGGGGTAGTTCCCGAACATTTGCAAGTATGACGACTGAGAAATCAGAAAGGTTTCTTAATGGAAGTTCGGCGAGTGTAGAAACGGTAGGGTCGATGTGTGACAAGGAGACTGAAAATGGATTAAGAGCTCGTTCGAGATAAAAGGATTCACTCTGATGCGAAACTGTACTAGGGTCTCCATCAACAACCAAAACTTTGATGTTTTGATTTGGGTGATGTGCAAAATAGCGTCTATCATCTGTTGGCAATGTATCTTCGCTAACCTTGATATTTCCTAGGACAGGATCTTCTTTTCGAAGTGGAATGGAAAACTCGGTAGAGATAGTTTGTCCAACCGGAAGATCTATGAGAGTTTCTTTTTTTAATTTTTTGTTGAGAATTAATGATACGGGTAATCGTTTGCTTTCCTGTGAATAATTTTTAATTTTAGCCTTTATTTTTAAAATTTGGCTACGTGCTAAAAATTCTTGTTGGGTTTTAACACTTGTTACCGCTACTTGATTTTGTTTATTAGAAAGAGAGGAAAAGTCAAAAATCTGCAATGATATGTTGGGCAACTGTTTTATTGCTGAAAAAGCTTCCATATCCCATCCGTTTTTATCCATATCAGTTAATAGGATGAGGTTCTTATCTTTATGTTTTGAAATGTTCAAAAGTTCAACGGCCTTATACAGTGCATTACCTATATCAGTTGTTTGGAAAGAGGGCTGAAGGCTACTAATCAATTTTTCAAAACTCCCTTTTTGCGATATCCAATCTTGATAAACGTTTGTTGGAGAAGAGGCTAGGACCAAACTAAACTCACTCCCTTCAGGAATTTCAACTAGAAGTTTTAAGATAAACTCGGTGGTAGATGCAAAAAGAGTTTTTTCTTTTGTTTGACTTCTCATGCTGTAGGAGTCATCGACAATAAACACAAATGATGACGGAGAATTGCTACGAAAGGCCTCTGAGTCCCCTAAAGAAAAAAATGGATTTGCTAAAGCCAAGCTGAATATGCTGATACCGAGACAGCGAAGAAGGAGTAATAGCAGCTTATTAGGGCGGGATTGTTTTATGGAGCGTTTTTGTGATTGTAAAAGTAAATAGACTGCAGAAAATTGGATATGCTTTTGTTGTCTGCGCGTTAATAAATGAATAAGAATGGGTATGGTTATTCCTAATAATCCAAATAGAAATAGAGGTGAGGAAAAGTTTAAGCTCATATTTTTGTAAGGCTTTTTCGTTTTAAGAGATAATAACTTAATGCCTGTTGTAAAGGGATAGATGTGTCTAATAGCATATAGTCGACGCCAAGCCCGTTGCTAATCTTTTTTAAATGGTCGATCTTCTCCTGGATTGCTTTTTGATATTCTTCCCGGATATCGATGGGGTCGAGTCCTACCATAGTGTCATCTTCAAGTGATTCAAAAACCGTATCGCCCTCAAACGGTAAATTCAATTCATCAGGATGTAATATTTGAAATAGGATCACTTCCAGTCCCCTGGAACGCAGTAGCTTGAGATTTTTGTGTATGTCTTGATTTCCAATTAGGAAATCTGAAATCAAAATCACCATGCTACGTCCTGGGAGATGTTCGGTAAGACTGGCTAAAACATCTTCGATTGAGGTTGCTCCTTTTGCGGAAAAATTTGAAAGTCCATGTAGGATATTTTTTAAATGTGAAGCCTTAGATCTTGGCGGTATATGATGCACTACTTGATTGTTGAATAGGGTTAAACCCACTGCATCGAATTGTTTAAGAAATAAATAGGATAACCCGGCGATTAGATTGCGTGCGTAGTCAATTTTTGACTCTTCTTTGTTAAAGGGGGACTGATAACCCATGGATCCGCTGCTATCCAGAAGGATCGTGCATTTTAGATTTGTAGATTGCTCGAACTGTTTGACATGGTATTTGTCAGTTTTTCCCGCCACCTTCCAATCAATATGTCGGATTTCATCGCCGGGTGAGTAATCTTTATACTCGGCAAATTCCACACTGGACCCTTTATGCCGACTTCGATGCTGCCCGGAAAGAATCCCATCGACTAAGTTCGTGGCCGTTATTTTAAGAGAAGATATACGAGCAAGAACCTGTGGGTCATAATTTTGTGATTCGTCTTTCATAGTCAAATAAAGGAGTTTAATTCTATTTATTGTCTCACAAAAAATTAAGAGGGCAAAAACCAATAACTCGTAATATTTGTATTATTACCAATGGCCCACTTCCTTTTCGAGGGTTGACTTTGATGTGCAGGCTTATAGAATAGCACCTCGCATTAGAACTTCTCATAATGGTACAGTAAGGCCGTCCAATTTTCGTAAGGCCGTTTTGATATCATGGAAAAATAGTTTCGAGGGGAATCCAAAAAGAAAAAAGGAATTAATAGAATGAATAAACCATTTAATGATGAACCAATAGATGTTCTGGTGAAAAAGCACCTAGAGAAAAATGGAACCGTGCTTGACTTACGTATAAAGTATATTGGAGACGAAGGAGTCGAATTTTTAGCCAAATGTCCGGACTTGATAGACTTGGAAGTACTAAACCTTGAAAGGAATGAAATTACAGACAAGGGTATTCAGTCTCTTGCTAGCTCTACAATTATTACCAACTTAAAAGAGCTATATCTTGAGAGAAATGATATAGGCGATATTGGAGCTAAAGCGATCGCCAAATCTTCTAACTTTTCTTACCTTAATTTTATTAACTTTTGGAAAAATAAAATAGGTGCAGAAGGAGCACAAGCTATTGCAGAATCTACTAATTTGGTGAATTTGAAAAATCTCGATTTGGCACAAAACCAAATTGGCGATGAAGGTGCCAAAGCTCTAACAGAAAGTAGTACGTTAGCAGGTCTTGAATATTTGGAAGTTTTTGGTAGTGGTCTTACGGACGAAGGAAAGAAGCAGTTGAAGGAATGTAATAGTTTTCCTAAGCTCCAACATCTGGTCCTCGAGTAGCTGTGTTAAGAACAGAATAAATATTAGGCATAATAAATAATTCTAATACGATATTATATTTTCTGAAATCTGACATATAAGTTAACGGAAATTAAATAATTTCCATGAGTGGCAGGTGTCGGCCAATTATTCGTTCAACAGCATTTTTAAGGGGTTGGTTTGCTGGGTCTTGAAGAGTTGGATCATGATCGATAAGGGAAAAAGCTTCTTTTCTTGCTATACCCAGAATTTTAATGTCCCTAATTAGGTTTGCAATTTTTAGGATAGGTAGTCCTGATTGCCTGGTTCCCATGAAGTCCCCTGGGCCTCTAATTTTTAAATCCTCTTCAGCAATTTCGTATCCATCCCTAGAACCTCTTATAGCTTTCAGTCTAGCTTTGCCTTCTTCAGAAATTGGAAAATAGGCTACCAGCAGACAGTGCGATAAGTGTTTTCCCCGTCCCACTCGTCCTCTTAACTGATGGAGTTGAGCGAGGCCAAATCGTTCTGCATGTTCGATGATCATTACAGTTGCATTTGGAATATCGATACCGACTTCAATCACTGTGGTGGCTACAAGCACTTGTATTTCATTTTTAAGGAACCGCGACATTATTTCTTGTCGTTCTTCTTTCTTTAATTTTCCATGGATAATACAAGCAGTAAACTCTGAAAATTTTTTTTGTATTGACTCAAAAACAGTGACGGCAGCTTTTAAATCCATCTCCTCCGACTCTTCAATTAATGGGCATACTACGAAAGCTTGTCTTCCCTTTTCTAATTCAGATTTCATAAGGGTATACGCTTTGTCTTGTTGTTTTTCATAATACACACCTGTAATGATGGGTTGTCTGCCTGGTGGTAGTTCATCGAGAAATGAGACATCCATATCTCCATATAAGGTCAATGCCATGGATCTGGGAATTGGCGTTGCGGTCATAATGAGGAGGTGGGGTCGTTTGCCTTTTTTACCGATGGCTTCTCTTTGTAAAACCCCGAAGCGATGTTGTTCATCTACCACCGCTAGTCCTAAATTTTTAAACTGTATTTCTTTTTGTACCAAAGAATGGGTGCCAACGATGATATGAGTTTTACCTTCCTTAATTTCTTGATAAATGGCTTTTCGTTCTTTTCCTTTCAACGTTCCCGTGACTAGAGCAAGGTTTATACCTAAAGCCTCACAATAGGGGCGTATATTGAGATAATGTTGCTCAGCAAGAATTTCAGTGGGTACCATGAATGCCGCTTGAGTGGAATTATCTGCTGCGGTAAGTAAAGCGGTGAGGGCAACGATGGTTTTCCCACTTCCTACATCTCCCTGTATAAGACGATTCATAGTTTTTTCTTTTTCTAGGTCTTGCATAATTTCTGTTAAAACTTTTTTTTGGGCAGCTGTTAATTGAAATGGTAATAGTTTGATAAATTGTTTGATTAGAGTGCCACGTGTTTTAAAGGTTATTCCTGTTTTAATTATTCTTGAGTGTTTCTTGTTAAAAGCTAATCCAATTTGAATTAAGAATAATTCTTCGAAAATCAATCTTTTCTGTGCTGGAGTTTTAAAAGCATCAAGATCGTTGGCTGTAACCCCGTTAGAGGGAGGGAAATGAGCTTTATGAAAAGCTTCTGATCGTGAAATAAATTTGTGCCGGAGTAGAATGTCTTCCGGAATAAATTCATCAACCAGTGGTAAATATTTTTCGAGAACATTACTGAGAATGTTGCGAATGGATTTTTGATGGAGACCTTCCGTTACGTGATACACCGGAACAATTTTCCCAATTTCTAAGGAAACTGTGTTTTCTCCTTTCAGTTGCTCAGTATCGGGATGCACTACTTCTAACCCACTTCTTTTATTGATAGTAGGTTTTCCGGAAACAATGAGTTTGGTTCCGGTTTTGAATTTTTCCAGCATATAAGTTTCATTAAATCGAAACCATTTAGCACGAGCAGTACCTGTCTCATCTTGAAAAATAACCTCAAAGATTCTTTTACGACGCCCAATATAGATTATCCCGGCGGTTAACACTTCAACAATGATAGTTGCAAATTCGCCCGGTATGAGTGTAGATATTTTTTTAAACTGGCTTCTGTCTTCATACCGAAAGGGAAGAAAGTAAAGTAAGTCTTCTATGGCTATCAATTCTAGCTTCTTAAGTAGAAGAGCTTTTTTTGGGCCGACTCCCTTAATAAATTGGATTGGGTCACCCAAGGATAGTTTTTTCCACTCAGTAGAGTTCATTTCACAATATTAGCCTTCTGGAAAGATAGGGGCAAGAGTTTGATTGTGGATTGACAGGAAAAATTTGTAGAAGTATTCTAAATGTTGCGAGTTTAACGATATAAAGATTCTTTAATCTCAAAATGGGAATCTTAACTCGGTATTTTTTCAAGGTATTTCAATTATGAAAGTTCAAGAAATTACCGAAGAGCTTTTAAAATATCTTCCGGATGCTAATATTGACATTGTTCAAAAGGCTTATGAATATTCTGCCAAGGCCCACTTGGGGCAAAGTCGAAGATCCGGTGAGGCTTATATTTCGCATCCAATTGAAGTAGCCCGTAATCTAGTTAAGTTGAAAATGGATGAGAATACACTAGCTGCCGGGTTTTTACACGATACCATTGAAGACACTCTTTCCACCCCTGAAGAAATTCAAGAACTGTTTGGAGAAGAAATTTTTCAATTAGTCGATGGTGTCACTAAGATCAGTAAAATACAATTTTCAAGCTATGAGGAAAACCAGGCAGAAAATTATCGCAAGATGATTTTTGCCATGGCAAAAGACATTCGCGTTGTTTTAATCAAGCTTGCTGATCGTACTCATAATATGCAAACCCTAGAGCCACTTTCAGAAGAAAGGCAAAGGCGCATTGCTAGAGAGACTATTGATATTTATGCCCCCATTGCTAATCGCCTTGGAATTGGCTGGTTGAAAACAGAATTAGAAAATGGTTCTTTCCGCTATCTTTACCCAGATGAATACCGGGCTATTGAAGAAAAGGTTTCGAAAGGTCAGGAGTATCGCGACAAATATGTAGAGAAATCTATATTGAGATTAGAAAAGGAACTAAAGTTGGTTCAAATCAATGGGAAGGTAGCTGGTCGGCCCAAAAACTATTACAGTATCTATAAAAAAATGTTGGATCAGAATATTAGCTTTGAAGACGTTTATGATTTGGTTGGATTAAGGGTATTAACAGACTCTGTTCAAAATTGTTACTCCATTTTAGGTCTTGTGCATTCTCTCTGGAAGCCCATACCAGGAAAATTCAAGGATTATGTTGCTATGCCCAAACCTAACTATTATCAGTCCCTCCATACGACGGTTATAGGGCCTAGGGGTGAGAGGGTAGAGGTGCAGATACGTTCTGAGGAAATGCATAGAACTTGTGAGGAGGGAATTGCTGCTCATTGGAGATATAAGGAAAGCGATAGTAGAGATAAAAATAATATGGACAATCAGCTTCAATGGGTTCGGCACCTTCTGGAAAACCAAAAAGATTTGATGAATCCGAAAGAGTTTCTAAATGCATTCAAAGTAAACCTTTTTCCACATGAAGTTTTTGTTTTTACTCCAGGGGGGGAAGTTATTGCTCTTCCATACAATGCAACGCCTATAGATTTTGCCTTTCAGGTTCATACCGATATGGGGCAATATTTTAACTCTGCAAAGGTAAATGGAAAAGTGGTTCCACTGCGGTATAAATTAAGAAATGGAGATCAGGTCGAGGTCATCACTTCTGAAGAGGCCTCGCCAAGTCGAGATTGGCTTTCCTTTGTAAAAACATCAAAGGCGCGCAACAGAATTTCAAATTTTATAAATAATCAAGAAAGGATAAGAAACCTTGATTTCGGTAAAGAGTTGTTAGAAAAGGAAATCCGTGACTATGGATACGACCCTTTTAAGGAATTGAATACCGAAGCTTTAGATAAAGTAGCTCATACTTGTGGGTTCAAGTCATCAGAGAGTATGTTTGTGGGGCTCGGGATTGGAAAATTATCAACATATCATGTCCTCGAAAAACTTTTGCCGAAAGAAAAGCTTGAAGGAAAAAAACCGAAAGAAGAAAGTTTGGTCAAGCTCAAGGAAAATAAGCCAGCTAATGCCATTAAAGTAAAATGTATGAATGATAATATAATGATTCGAATTGGTAAGTGTTGCCATCCTCTTCCAGGTGAACCCATTATTGGATATATGACACGGGGTAGAGGGGTAACTGTCCATCATATGGATTGCCCTAGTGTGAGTAAGATTATCGATGATTCGGAAAGATTGGTAGGCGTGGAATGGGACACGGGAATCAAAACTATTTATCAAGCGCATATAGCAATTGTTGCTGAAGATAATCCCGGGATTTTTGCAAGTATTGGCCAATCATTTGCAGAAGGTGGAATCAACATTACACGGGCAAATGTTCAGCAAGGAGCTCATAAGAGGGCTTACTTTGATCTATCCATTGAAATCCATGATGTTGAACACCTAAATCTAACTCTCGAAAAAATTAGACAAGTGGATGGTGTAATTTACCTGGAGCGTATGAAAGAGTTTCACAAAAATTCTCCAGTGAAAAATAAATTGGAAGCAATGGGAGGAACCCTAGGCCTAAAGGACGGGAAAAAACTGATAGTAAATTAAACAGCCTTTGTTACTTTTCCTGATTTGAGGCAACGTGTGCAAACTTTCACAGTTTTAATAGAGCCCTTCATTGTCACACGAAGTTTTTTCAAGTTGGGTTTCCAAACTCTACGGGTTTTGTTGTTAGCATGGCTTACGTTATTTCCAAATTGGGGTTTTTTATCACAAACTTCACACTGCTGGGACATCTACCTACTCCAAAAAATATTGTTTTAAATAATTTTAAATGCTAGCATAACCCAGTTAATCGAGCAAGAGTAATTGACCTAATATATTATGGTTGTCGATAAGAACTCTAAAATTAACGAGATTTTGAGTGTCTACCCAGATGCTAAAAAGTTCTTTAATGAGCAAGAAATGGCATGTGGTAGTTGCTTTGCGGTTAATTTTGACACTTTAGAAAAAGGTGCTCTAATGCACGGTTTAGAGGTAAACGCTCTAATTGATCAACTCAAAAGTTTTCTGAAAAATCTTCCCACGCCTATTTCTTCACTTCAGCAAAAATAGCCCGTTACTTATTTTCATTTTAAAATTTATGAGTGATTTAGCAGGCATAAGTCTTTATATGCCTTTAAATTTGACCCGGACAGATCAAATGGGTTCAAACTACGAATGGTTGATTTCTATATAGAACTTAGGAGTCTTGTAGTAGATTCCTTAGAATACCTTCTGCAATATTCCTACTATCAACATTATACCCCTTTTCAATTGCAGCTTTAACACGAGCAACCTCGTTTGCACGTACGTCTGGGCTTGCATTGCTTACTTCTTTAGCTAATTGTACATCCCGGGCTAGTGAAGAAATTTTAATTTGCTCGCCACTAGCGGCAGGTGTTCCACCTCCGCTTTTTGCTGCAGGCTTCTTATCACCAACCTTGACTCGGTCCTGAATTGTTTTATTTTTGATTCGAAAATCGTTACCTGGGATTTCCATTTTACCAGCCTTTTCTCTTTAATTAGGCATATTTACAGTTATTTAGCTCCTCCAAGAGCAATTTGGGCCTTCATACCTGTCTATCGGCACCGCGCTTGGATACTTTAGCTAAAAAGCCAATTAATTATATTTTTTTAAACCTTTATCTCCTTTAAAATACAGGTTTAGCGAAGAAGAGTCAAGCTAGCTTAGAGATATTTTGGCTTTTAAAATTAATGATTTATTGGCACACTTTTGGTGTTTTAGTTTTGATGACCGATTCTTTATGATTCATCTACATTTCGGTAAAATAACATGGTTTACAAAAATCCTATTCCAACTGTGGATATAATTATAGAATTAGAGAGTGGAATTGTATTTATTAAGAGGGCTAATCCTCCTGTCGGGTGGGCATTGCCAGGAGGATACGTTGATTATGGGGAGTCTCTTGAAGAGGCTGCTTACAGGGAAGCGTTAGAAGAAACAGGTTTGAAAATAGAGCTATTAGGGCAATTTCATACTTATTCCGATCCTTTAAGAGATACGCGCCAGCATAATATTTCAACGGTTTTTATTGCCAAAGCCGAAGGGCAATTACAACCAGGTTCTGATGTTAAGATGGCGGAGGTATTTACATCTCCTCCTCAACCTCTCGTTTTTGATCATGCCATAATTCTAAAGGATTATTTGAAGTGGCGAAATGGTAGTTCGAATAGAGTCCAACTAAAACCCTAAAGCCTAAAAAGAATTAATGAGGAAATCTTTAATTAAATCTATTTCTATTTTTACTCTGACAGTTTTATTAATTCCAATGAATGTGATGTCTAGCGATACTGTGGTAAATGAAAAGTATTCGCGAATAATATGGGGATATTTAGAAAAGCTTTGTGAATTTGGTCCTAGAAATCCTGGTAGTAAAGGTTATAGGGATACTATTAAACTGATTACTCGTGTGGGGATGAAATATGCAGATCGTGTTGTAGACCAACCCTTTATAGTTCAATTACCTAAGGGAAAAACAATTTCCATGGTGAACTTGGAGCTGCAGTTTGCTGGAACCGAAGGAGGAGCTCCTATATTAATCGGATCCCATTTTGATACCCGTCCATTTGCAGACCAAGAAACCGATCCTAAAAAACGAATAATGCCAATTCTTGGAGCTAATGACGGGGGTTCTTCTACAGCTGTTCTATTAGGTCTCGCACACTATTTATTCCAAAATCCGATGCCGAGACCCGTTCATCTCGTCTTTTTTGATGGAGAAGATTTTGGAGCCAAAGGGTCTGGGCTCAATTTGCTAGGCTCGACTCACTATGCACAAAATCTTCTCAAAAATAATCGACAATCCTGGCCTTATTGGGTACTAGTCTTAGATATGATTGGGGATAAAGATCTGCAGATTTTTAAGGAGACAAACTCAATGAAAGGAAGTAGTCGTTTTCTCGATAAGATTTATTCTATTGCCAAAAAGCAGAAAGTAACATCTTTTAAATCAAAATCGAAATACACCATCTTTGATGATCACTACCCTTTTTATAAAATAGGTATTCCTGCTACAGTTTTGATCGATTTCGACTACCCCTATTGGCATACTCAAGAAGATACATTGGATAAATGCTCATCAGAAAGTATGCTTTCTGTTTTTTCTGTGGTAGTAGAAACTATTCGGAGTTTTTAAGCGGGGTGGTTAAGGAAATTTAGGAAGTTCTGACAATTTTTTTTCAACCTCTTCATTAAAAGGATCCATCTCCAGAATTATTTGCAGTTCCTTTTCAGCTTTTTTATAAGCTTTCTTGCCTAGATGGATTTCGTAAAGTTTCCAGTGCATGGAAAGAAAATCGAGACCCATATTAGCCGAGCGTTCAAAAGATTTTTGCGCTTCTTCGAAACGTTTCAGAGCAAACTGAGAATTACCCAAATTAAAACGTGCAATGGCAAATTCGGGATTCAAAGTCAAAGTCTTTTTTAAATATGGAATGGCTTCTTCTGGTTTTCCGAGTTTGTTTAATGCTGCCCCTAGGTTGGAAAGGGCATGAATAAAATTAGGATAGACTGCAATAGCTTTTTTAAATAGAATTTTTGCTTTTTCAATTTTTCCGGTACGAAAATAATAACCCCCGAGGTTTGATAAGGCCTCTGGAAAATTTGGCTGTAATTCAATTGTTTTTTCATATTGCAGTATGGCTTCTTCTTCCTTTCCTATATGGCGATAAGCGACTGCAAGATCATAATGTGCCAAAGTAAAATTTGGGTCTAATTCCAGTATTTTTTTGAACTCATTTATAGCTTTATTTGGTTCACTTAATCCATGCAGATAGAAGTTTCCTCGATAATACATTGCTTCTTTAGAAGTTTTGTCTTGTCGCAATAGCTCATTAAAATCGAATGTATTTGTTTCATGTAAAAATGGTTTTATATGTTGGATAGGAATAGAAAGGTTTATGGAATGGCCTTCAATCGTGGCAATACCCACTACTTTATTAGATTCGTCGACAAGGGGTCCTCCACTGAATCCGGGACCAAACTCTGTGGTGCTGTATATGAACGGAATACCTGGAAGAGCTTGCGAGTGTATGCCCAGAACAAACCCGTAAGTTTGCTCAATGATTCCTTTAGCAGTCTCGTTGGTTTCTCTTACATTCTCAGATAAATACCCCAAGGCACTGGTGTAATCGTAATCTTTTAGTTTGGTGGAGTCTCCAAGTTCCAGAGTTGAGTATAGGCCTTTCTCCAGTTTTAAAATCGCAAAATCCTTGATGCGATCAATTTTGTAAATTTCTTTTACCTCTGCCTTGATTCCATTGGGTAAATGAACTTTAACAGAATGAGCATCAACAAGAACATGATAATTCGTTAGCAGAGTTCCTTCAGGTTTGACTATAAAGCCCGATCCGGTTCCAACGGTTTTACCCGCCTTATTTTTTGCTATGATTAGAGCGACAGCATTCTTGTTTACTTCGTGAGAGCTGGTTACATTTGCCCAAACCATAGAGACTAAAATGATGCAGTAAAACAATAGTTTTTTATAATGGGAATATTTAATATTGAAGAGCATAGATCTTCTTGCAGAAAGATTAAGTTGGGTTTTTAAAAAGATACAGAAATAAAATAGTTTGTTAGTATCAGATTATACCAGATTTTGAAATGAAAACTTTAAAGGCTGGAAACTAGGTGCGCGGCTGAACTCGCATACAGCCCAGCATGGCTGGGCTGTATGCTTAGCTTATTTGACGTTAAATGTAACTTCTGTTGTTAGAGCAGGGTTGTATGGGACATGATTTCCCTTTGCAAACAGCGCTCGCACGGTGTGCTTTCCAGATGGTAATTTAATCTCTTTGCAAGTTGATCCGTCTCCCATATGTATGTGATTGGCGTCTTTTCCAATAGGTTTACTTAAGTCTTTAGGAAGATCTACGTCCACGATAAGATGATGATGACCTTTTCCATCATTAACACCTTTTTTTGCTGGTTCAACTTTTACCCCAGAAGTTTTAAGACATACTTTAACAGGACCTGTAACCATAGCTCCTTTCGGTGGGCTAGTTATAGTTACATTTGCCAGAACTTCAATGGAAACTTTTGCAGTCAAAGCTGGATCGTAAGGCACATGATTTCCCTTCGCAAACAAGGCTTGAATGGTGTGTTTTCCTGCAGCGAGGTTTAAGGTTTTGCATTTTGATCCATCTCCCATATGTATGTGATTGGCGTCTTTTCCAATAGGTTTACTTAAGTCTTTAGGAAGATCAACGTCCACGATAAGATGATGATGGCCTTTTCCATCATGGACTCCCTTTTTTGCAGGCTCAACACTTACGCCCGAGGTTGAGAGACAAACCTTAACCGGACCAGAAATTTTATCTCCACCAGCTGGCTGGGTTATAGATACTGTATTAGCAGCAAAAGCCGATGTGCCGGAAATTAGATAAAATAAGATGGTGAAATAAATAAACTTTGAACAAAGGTTTTTCATGAAACAAACTCCTAATAGATAATTGTTATTATGGTATGGTTCTAGGATATGCGATAAACTAACTGAGTTTACGAAGGTTTTTTGGGTTTTAGATAAAAAAAAGATATAAAAGTTTCAAAAAAATGAGACTTTATTGCACCAAAACTTGATTTTGCTCTATTTCCCTTGACATCGAAAACAGAGTTACATAACCTCAATACTTTAGACCAATTTTTAGTGGGGTACCTCCCTCTTTATTGTGAGACTTGGGGAACCCCTGTGATTTTTTTAGGAGGATTAGATGGTTGTCACCGGAGAATGTCGGTTGCTTCATACATGTGAAATGTGTGAATTCAATAATGAAACCGACTGTAAAGCTGACAAGAATGAGCATAACCGCTGGCTTGTCAACAAGAGGATGAATGAAATAAAGCATAAGCTTATTATTGGCAGTAATAAAGGTGGCGTTGGTAAAAGTACTGTAACGACTAATCTTGCTATTGCACTTCAGGAAAGCGGGTATTCAGTAGGTCTGGCTGATGCTGATTTACATGGTCCAAATATTCCAAAACTTTTACAGGCTGAAAATGTTCGTCTGAAATCAACCGATGTTGGAATTGATCCTTATGAAACAAGTAACGGATTGAAAGTGGCTTCACTTGGCTTTTTGATTGAAGATCCGAACATGCACATTGCTTGGCGTGACGCAGTTAAATATGATTTCATCATTGAGCTTTTGGGTAATATTAACTGGGGACCGCTAGATTATCTCCTGTTTGATTTGCCGCCAGGAACAGGTAACGAACAGATTACCATTATAGATTTTATTGGAGAGGTGGATGGAGCAGTGGTTGTAACAACACCGCAAGATCTTGCAATACTTGATGCTCGAAAAATGATCTCATTTTCAAGAGATAGTAATGTTCCGATTGTGGGTGTAATTGAAAACATGAGTACAATGAGCTGTCCACATTGCGAAAAAGATATTGATGTTTTTAAAAAAGGTGGTGGGCAGAAGTTGGCTGAAGAATTAGTACTTCCTTATTTAGGAAGCATCCCTCTTGACGGAGATATAGTTGCTAATTCTGACAGTGGACAACCGGTTGTGCTTTCCCGGCCAGATTCTGTTGCATCAAAAGCCTTTATGAAACTTGCTGAAAATTGTCATAAATTTTTGAACCCGGAAGAAGCTTTTAAAAAATAATCTTTCCAAATCAATCTTTAGTTTATCTAAATTGTAACTTTTGAAGAGATATTAACTTCCGTAATCCGCCCTGTTAAATAATTTTAATTAACAATAACAAAGGGATTGATTGCGTTTTGGGTAACTATTGGGAGATAATAAAATATTAGTTGAGATTGATTTTGAATCTGGGTTACTGTCTTATATAGTCTTTCCTCGAATTAGAGCTTCTCCTCATTAAAGGTTTGCTGTGCTGAATAAGTCCAAAAAAAATATAACAGGTTTAAAAACCTTTTTTATTACTCTGATATTTTTTCCTGCATTATCCTTTTCCGATACAGTCACACCTTCTTTTTATTCTAATAATCCTATAGTAGCAGAAGTTGATGGTGAGCCTATCCATCTAGATGATTTAAAACATGTTCGAATTCAGGAAGCACTGATGCAACTTTATCAAATGAAAAATCGTGCCTTGAAAGAAAGGGTGCTAGAAAAGCTTTCCAAAAAACATCCCGAATTAGCAGCCGGAACGAAACCAAAGGTATCTGAAGCTGAAATAAAAAAGTTTTATGATAATACGCCAGGAATTAAAGATCTTGGAAGTTTGCAGCAGATGGGGAGCGAAATTCAAGATTATCTAAGTAACAGTTACCGGAATATATACATCGAAGAGCAATTTCAGTATGCAGTTGAAAAAGATTGGGTGAAAATCTATCTTACTCCTCCCAACGATTTTCATCTTAAGGCAGGATTAGGTACAGCTATGTTATGGTCTGCTGAAAATAAATCAGCACGTGTTTTTGTTTTAGAGTATTCAGATTTCCAATGTCCCTTCTGTAAAAGAGTTCAAGGTACATTGCAGAAAATTCGGAAAAAATATCCGCAGAAAGTTCAATTTGGTTATCGACATTTCCCTTTGCCTTTCCATAAAGAGGCGAAAGTTTTTGCGCAGGCAGTTGAATGCGCCAGAGACCAAGGTAAGTTCTGGGAACTTCAAACTTGGTTGTTTGAAAACCTGACACAAACATACAGCGATGGGCAGGTTTTGAAAGGGGCCCGTATATCTGGAGTTAAGGATATTGATGAGTTTAAACTCTGCTTAAAAAGAGGTAAATACTCACAAAGAGTAGAAAAAGATATCCGCGATGGGGTAGAAATTGGTATACAAGGCACCCCTACTTTTGTGGTCGGTTCTTTTGATCAAGATTCAGGAATAGTTTCGGGTGAAATGTTTTCGGGAGCCGTTTCAGAAGAAAAATTTGTAAAAACTATAGAGAAATACCTCGCCCTGGCCGGAACGGAAGCCAAACTCAATCCATAGTTTTTTTATATTCGTTTTCTCTACATTATGAAAAGAATTTTCTTAATTCTGTTTTTTCTGTTTTTATTTCCTTTTCTGGTAATTGCGGAATCCCCGTTTGTTGGTTTAAAGGGCTCTAACTTATTTCTTCCCCCAATAAAATTAAAGGTATTGACCAATAAGAATATTGTTTCTCAGGGGCAGGAATTTAAATTTCATTTGTCCATTTTAATTAAAGAGGGTTGGCATATATACGCACTAAAGCCTCTCCATGGAAGCGAATCTTTGACTACCCAAATTTTGATGGATAAAAATAACTTTCAAGAACAGAGTGGCTGGATAGGGCCAGATCCTATTTTAATTAACGATGGAGCCTTGGGAAAATTAGTCAAAGGATATAAGGGCCATATAGAACTTTCAAAAACCTATCTTGTTCCTATTAGTGTTACACCTCATATGTATGCCTTGAGTGGCAATATCGTGTTCCGTGCTTGTGATAACCAAACCTGCACCCTGCCTCGGAAATTCCCATTTCATACTAAAATAAAAGTAGTCGAAAATTAGGGAGGAAATATTTCTTATAGCAATTCTCCAAGGCTTAAAAGTTGGTTTGGTGATATAGTTGTAATATTTATTTAAATTATTTTTTTTTGTAAAGATGAAAATAAATCAACATACCAATCTGATAAAAGATTTAATGCATTTTCCAGTTGTTTCTGTGGGTGTCGAGGATTCGATTCGTGAGGTGGAGTCTGTTTTTAAACTTTACAACATGAGTATCTTGCCTGTTTTGGCCAAAGAAGAACCAGTAGGTTTAATCACCCGAAACATTGTGGAGAAAGCTATCCATCATAAATTAGAAGAGGACTCTGTTGAGGAATTAATGATTCGTAGCTTTTCAGTTACTAAATCTGATGAGTACTTAAGTTCGGTTATTCCAATTGTTATTAAAGAGGGGCAAAAGTTGATTCCAGTTGTGAACCAAGCAAATAAAATTGTGGGTGTGGTGAGCCGAGACGATATTTTGCGGGTAATAAAGGTTATTGAATCCGGAAAAAGAAATCGAATTCTGGGTCAAGTTGATGACCAAAAGGATATAGAAAGTTTGCTGAAAAAAAGATTAGGGCAGGAGCTATTAAGCTTATTAGAGAGAATTTCACAAGTTGCTGAAAAATTTGGAGTTTCTGTCTACATGGTCGGTGGCTTTGTGAGAGACTTGCTGTTAAATGTTTCCAATAAAGATATTGATATCGTTGTTGAGGGAAATGGAATTGAATTCGCATCCGTTCTTGTGGATGAATTAGGAGGCAAGGTCAAATCGCATCAAAAATTCGGTACCTCCGTAGTTATATTACCAGATGAAAATAGAATTGATGTGGCAACTGCGCGATTAGAACATTATGATCATCCAGCCGCCCTACCTACGATAAAACAAAGCTCTGTTAATGATGATTTATTCAGGAGAGATTTTACAATTAATAGCATTGCAGTGAAGTTAAATGGAGATGGGGCGTTTTCTTTGATGGATTTATTTAATGGTGAAAGAGATCTCAATAATGGGGAAATCAATGTTTTGCATAATTTGAGTTTTATTGAAGATCCTTGTAGATTGTTTCGATCGGTAAGATTTGAGCAGCGTTTTGGATTTAAGATTAGTAAGCAAACCGAAGTTCTTATGAAGGTTGCTATCAAGAAAAAACTGGTAGATTTTTTGAGCGGAACGCGCCTTTTAAACGAAATAATATTAATCTTGAAGGAGAAACACCCCCTAAGGTGTATTTTAAGAATGCAGGAACTTGCTCTTTTGCAACTAGTTTCACCTCAAATGGTTTTAAGTCCGACCGATATAGTGGCACTAGAAAAAATTGAAGCATTAGTTGCCTGGACAGAAACTATTTCCCTGCCAGATGAACCTGAAATTTGGTATGTGTACCTCCTGGCTATTTTTTATTCCTTACAGGAAGATTCTTTTTCTCAAACTATTGATAGATTGCAAGTGCCGGCTAGATTAAAAAAATCATTAAAACAAGATAGAATTGCCTGCAAAGAGGGGCTGGCACATCTTAAAAATGATATGGATTGGAAGCCAGAGAAGATTTACAATCTGTTTTCTAATTTTTCTATGGAAGCCATAATATATTTTCTGGCAATTGCAACCACAGATCGTGTTACTCAGTATGCAAATATTTATTTCACCCAATACTATAGACGCGCAAAACTCTCGTTGACGGGGGATGATTTGCTGGAGATGGGAATGGAACCTGGACCTGTTTTTCAATCTGTTTTTAAGGCCCTTCGCGAAGCACATATAAAAGGAGAAATAGAGACTAGAGAAGAAGAAGCGGCCTTAGTAAGAAAGCAATTCTTGTAATAGTAGAATTTTTATATGTGATACAATTCAGACTAATATTTTTATTTTAGGAATGGGATATTGTCGTGGCAAGTGTTGAATACCTGATAAAGCAATTTTTGACTCCAGATAAAAAAAATTTAGATTTGAGTAATCAAAATATTGGAGACAAAGGCGCAATTACTCTTTCTAAATCTAAGAGCATCAAGCGCATAAAAAAACTCATGCTTCCTAATAACAACATTAGTGATGAAGGAATCATTGCTATTGTTAATTCTGAAAACTTCAAAAATCTGACTGATTTAGATATATATGGCAATGTGATTAGTGATGATGGAGTAAAGGCGATAGCCGAATCCACTTATATGTCTAATTTAAAAAAGTTGAGTCTTTATGGAAATCTTGTGGAAGATGATGGTGCTATAGCCATTGCAGAATCAAAAATTCTATCCAAGCTCAAACATTTATATATTACCTCAAACCGCATTCGCCGTGAAGGAATTGAAGCTTTAAAAAATGCGAAATGTAGAACACGCCTATGTCATCTTCATGTTGATGATTTAGAGGATTTTTTCTATGAAGAGGATCAGGACTATGATGATGCAGATCTGATAAATAGTTGGGAAGAATTAAAAGCACGTAATGCAGAAAAAGGGGAGCCAGAAGATTGATTTGGATAAGATCAGAGCTCAAGCTGGTGTTTTTTTTTGCGATGGTAGTTCTGTTTTTTTCTGCCGCAATAGTTTCAGGGCAGGCAGATGGTCTAAGTTCTAAAGACTATGAAAAGATATTTAAGGATAATCTTCGAAGAGGTGCTCTGAATCTCTCGGGTAAAAAAATTGGAGATAAAGGACTGGATGTATTGCTAAAACAGGAATTTTTAGTTGATCTAAAGAAACTGGATTTGCGTTATAATGACGTGAGTCCCGTTGGAGCAAAAATGTTGGCAAATGCGCAGCCTTTTTTAAAACTTAAAACCTTAGTTTTGAAACATAATTTTTTTGCTGACGAAGGTACCATAGCTCTTGCAAGATCTGGCAGCTTCCCCAAACTAGAGTCTTTGCAACTGGGGTGGAATGAGGTTAGAGATGCCGGGGCATTGGCTTTAGTGGAATCTGAAAACTTCCCAAATCTAAAGAAACTGGATTTAAGAGGAAACTTTCTGGCAGATAAAACGAAGAATGCACTAAGGTCTTCATTCTCCCACCTCAAATCATTAAGAATTTTCCAATCAGAGTAATTCTAAGTTTCTGGAAAGTTTCTGGTATGGATAAATCAAAACTACGTTTACACCTGAATAATTCCTGATTCTTCATCATAAAAAAATGTATCACCGTCTGGACCACGGTAAGATATTTCTTTTACTTCCCAGATTTGTTTTGCTTTAACATCAGCTTCTGCTGCATGGAATCTGCCATTTTCTTCGCGTTGTAAGAGTAAAAATTTATTATTGTTGTTAGAAACGATCTGCCAAATAAAGAAATCACTTTGAACCATTCCTTTTTCATAGTCGATGTTGATTATGTTCATTCCTTCAAACCTTATTTCTTATTTTTAGGGTTAATAATTTATGTTTGCTGCAATTTCACGGGCTTTCTCTAATGACCTTTTTTTGTTTGCAGTGTTGGAGTTTTGCAAAATTCTCCGGGCAAGTTCAACGCTTGCATCATGAGTATTAGTAAGTACTACTCCCTGTTTATCAAAAAACTTTTTTAAGCTGGATACTTTTAAGCTTAGATGTCTTTCAGAATCACGTCCTTCCTTGTTGGTATCTGAATCTCGATCTATTATATCGTTTATTATATGGATTTCTGGAATCACACCGTTTTTAGTAATATCGATTCCTGATGGAGTAAAATATTTTGAAGTGGTTAATCGCACCCCTGAACCATCACTGATTCGAAAAATCGTCTGAACAGAACCCTTGCCATAGGAGTTTTCTCCCATTATCAGTGCGTTACCAGAATCTCTTAAAGCTCCAGCAACTATTTCCGATGCGCTGGCACTATATTGGTTAATGAGCACGACCACTGGCATTTTGTGGAGATTTTTTTCATATAAACTTCTATATTCACGATAATCGTCCTTAGAGCGGCCTTGCGTATAAACAACCATTCGTCCTTTAAATAAGAAATGGCTGGCAACTTTGACCGATTGATGGAGTAATCCTCCGGGGTTTCCACGCAAGTCTAAAATAACCCCTTTTACTTTTTCCTTTTTAGCTTGTACCAAATATTTCTTTAATTGTTTTTCCGTTAGCTTGGAAAAACTGTTTATTTTGAAATATCCAATTTGGTTTTCCAAGTTGTCATACTCTACGGTATTAACGAGAATAATTCTGCGTGTAAGGGTATGTGTATATTTCTGTTTTTCACTTGGGCGATATAAAGTTATGGTGACTTTGGTTTCAGGGTACCCTCTGAGTAAGTCGGCCAGCTCCTGAATTTGAAGACCCTTTATGTCTTTTCCATTTACTCTGAGAAAAGAATCATCGGTCAGAATGCCAGCTTCTTTGGCGGGTGAATCATCCATGGTTTTGACTACATAGAGTTGGTTGTCTTTCATCGTAATCACCATTCCCAATCCACCGTATTTACCCTCGGTATCGCGCATGGATTTTTCAAAAGCAGATTTATCCAGATACTGTGAATAGCTATCTAAAGAATCCAAAATTCCTCGAATTGCAGCAACTTCAAGGTCTTTTTGGGGTAGCGAATTTTTTGATTGGTCTTGAATAAAGTAATAAATTTTTTGCAATTCATCCATATTGTGGCTTAAATCGTAATTTAAATTATATTTTATGGTTTTATTGTTGAAAGTAATGGCGCTTCCAGACTGGCTGCTTGTTAGACCTAGACTTTTGGAGTCAACAATTTTTATCATTTTCTCAATGGCAGTTGTAAAAAGCTTTTTATGATCGGGAGAATAAACATATTTTTCTGCTACCAAATCGACGATTTCTTCAAAAGTTTCCAGGTCATTATTGAAAAAACCAGCATGAGCGATTGAATTAAAATGAGGACTGTCGGGCCTGCTTAGCGGTAATGCCCATAAAAGTAAAATTAGTCCGGTTAGTAGAATCCATCTACTCCATGCACTTGTTAGTTTTAATTCCATAAAAATTTGCTGTGGGGGAAGATAAATGGTTGATTAAAAGGTATCACCGATTTTTTAAAATGTCCTTGAAAATTATTTCCAGATTAGCTGTCATTTCGTCTACATTTCCTTTGCTGCTACTGGGGGTTACTTTTAAAACATCATTTATAATGAGGGTAGGTGTTTCATTAGCTTTGTATTTTTTTGCCAATGCCAGTGCCTTGTCAGCTTTGGATCTTATTTCCGGAGATTGCATTCCTTCTTTCATCTCTTTTTCAATTTTAAATTCTTTGGCAAGAAACCGGATTACCTTTGGCTGAAAAATATTGATGTTTAACTTAAAATTGGTGTCAAATAACTCTTGGGTGAATTCTTCTTCTAAGCCAAGATCGTCAGTGATATAAAACGCCATTGAGGGGTAGGCAGTCTGATTGCCCCAGTAAATCGGATATTTTTTGTGATGTAACTTATCCTTAAATTTAGCGCGAAGTTTTTTTGATGTTTCTAGAAAACGGTAGCAGTGCCCACAAGAGTAATTAAAGAATTCTTGCATTTTGATGGTTTTTGCATCCTTTAGTTTACTAAGGTCTCCTATGACCTCATACTTTCCTTCTATTTTATCTTCGGCTGATACCGTACCGTTAAACAAAAAAATGAAAGCTAGGAGTATTGCTGCTACCTGTTTCATGAACTTCTCCTTAAAAATTTTATCTACTGATATTAATGTATGATTTTCGGCCAATATTTATTGTAGTTAAATTTTGGACTATGATTTTTTACATGACATTTTTTGCATGTTTTTTTTGCTTCGTTCCCAAAACCTGACATCGGCGCCGAAGCATGCTTTTTACCTGCACCATGACAGACCTCACATTGGACATTTTTTAATTCTGGTGTGTCCAGCTCACTTATGAATCCGCCCTGCATATTGTAGCCAACCACATGACATGGTAGACACTCTGGATCAAATGCCTTGTTGATTTTTCTTAATGTCTCATAGGCTTTACCATGTTTTGAAGAAGACCATTTTTCATGAGCAGTCTTATGACAGTTTTTGCAAACGGTATCACCTGCATAAACCGAAACCTTGTTTTTATTACGTTTAGTCTTAAGGCTTTCAAAAAATATGTCTTCGACTTTTTTATTGTAAATTTCGTACAATTTTAACATTTCAGGGTCATTATTTATACTTGAATCAAGACGAACCATACGGTGTTTAAAAGAAACCTTTCCTGCTTCATCAATACTAATGTGCAACTCTCCCATTTTCTGGCCTCTTGGTGAGGCTTGCACGAAAATTTTATCGACTTTGTTGATGGGTTTCATATCTACGTTATCTGTTTCGCTGAATATATGTCCGTTGATTACAAGATCTACGCCATCCTTTTCCAAATATTTTAACGATTTTTCTTTTTCCATATGGGTTAGCAATACAAGAAAATCGATGGATTTTGAATTTTTAATTCGAGAAATTTCTTGCGATACGATTTGATCTGGGTCTGGAATCGTTAAACCGACATGATTCTTTAAGTAAAAAAGGCTGGGATCTACAACCGAAAGGACGGCTACTTTTAGTCCATTTTTAAAATTTTTGATCCGTGATTTCTCTAATGTGAGATTTTCAAGTTCAATATTGCCTGAAATAAATGGGATAGAATGGCGCTTTAAAAACTGAGATCCGTATAATAGATCGCGTTCGCCGAGTGCTACGGCATCATAGTGCATTTTCTCTGTTGCCTTCATTAGTGTTTCTGCTTTCAATTTTCCCTGTCGAGTGGGTTCTTTGAAATGATCACCAGTGTCAACTAGAAGGACGTTGGGATTATCTTTTCGTATGTCTCGAAGGTATTGCATACGGCGTTCAATCCCACCTTGATCTTCTTCTTTTGCACAGCCGCATGGTTTCAACTCTGCTAAGAGGTTCCCAGTATAAATAACAAGAAAGTCCCTTGTTTTATTAACCTTAGCTGAGGGAAGTTTTGTTGCCTCTGAAATACAAACAGAAAGTAGCACTAAAATAGCTGGGAGAAATCGGTTCATATTTTCTAAAGTATCGAAATTGCGCCTCTAAATCAACCAAGTCGTTTAAAAAGTGAATAAGCATTTTATTTTAAATGTGATTTTTGATAATTGGCTGTTGCTACCGAGAACTGTGACGGTTAAGATTAGTTAATTTTGAGAGGTAAAGTATGGCCCACCGAAAATCAGAAATTCATATGCATTCGACTTTCTCTGATGGAGAGTTTTCACCAGAGCAGTTAGTGGACATTGCAAAAAAAAATAATGTAACGCTTCTTTCGCTTACCGACCATGACACCTTTGAGGGTATTTATGATTTTTTGAATGCAGCAAAGGAAACAAATATAGAGGCTTTTCCTGGAATCGAAATCACCGTTAAATTTCATAACTTTGATATACATCTCCTTGCTTATTTTAAAAACTATGAGTCAATCGATTCGCACTTGCTCCGAAGGGTGAAAGATATGACTGAGACTCGGGAAAAGCGCATGATTGAGCTTATCCAAAGGATTGATGCAGTTATCCCTGAAAAATTTAGGGGACTCATAGAATTTCAAAATGTCAAAAAAGCAGCTGAAGGAGTTTTAGCAAGACCTCATCTTGCACGTGAAATGGTTCGATTGGGGATTGTCTCCAATACTAATCAGGCCTTTGAACGTTACCTAGTCAAATACAATGTGCAACGTGAAAACCTTGACGTCGCCGCTGCCATTTCACTGATTCGGAAAAGTAAAGGAGTACCGGTAATGGCCCATCCTGGAGAGCGTTCCTATTCTTTGATTTGCCCGGAAAAAGGTAGATACAAAGAGAACGCTCCTGTTCTTCTTGAAGAGTTGAAGGACATGGGGTTGCTTGGACTAGAATGTCATTATCCTTATCAGGAGCGGACGGGGACTGTCAATTATTTTATCGAATTAGCAAGAAAATTCGATCTGATTGTAACCGGTAGTCGAGATTTTCATGGATTCTATAACCACCAGCAGGTCAATATATTCGGGGCAACTAAAATGGAACCTGTTTTTCATGAGCAGTTTCAAACTGTTTGGAATAACTAGCCACTTTTTATGTTAACTATTTAAAAACTTTATTTTGGGCTTAACCATAGGCTAGATATTTTAATAGTGGCTTGTTTTGTGGTTTGTGTGGCAACCATTTCAAACGGTCCCCCCGCTTGCAAATAGTAAGACACGACTTGTTAAAACAATTTTTCTTGTTGGCTTTTTCTAGAGGGAATTTTTTTGAAATGTTCGTAGGCCATAGAGGTAGCGATGCGACCGCGTGGGGTGCGTTGGATAAAACCCGTCTGGATTAAATAAGGTTCTAGGACATCTTCTATGGTGTCTTTTTCTTCACTGATAGATGCCGCGAGGCTTTCGATTCCTACCGGACCACCAGAATACTTTTCGATAATTGCCAGCAATAGTTTGTGGTCCATTTTATCTAAACCTTTGCTATCAATTTCCATCATTTCCAACGCTTTGCTAGCCACCTCACGGTTGATTACACCATCAGCTTTGACTTGGGCGTAGTCTCGCACCCTTCTCAGTAAGCGGTTGGCGATTCTAGGTGTGCCACGCGAACGCCGTGCAATTTCATTAGCCCCTTCTGGAATAATAGAGATTTCGAGAATGAATGCCGATCGAGTGAGGATGATTTCTAATTCTTTTTCATTGTAATAATCTAACCGATGTACAACACCAAATCGATCTCGCAAGGGGGAGGTTAGAAGGCCGGCCCGTGTTGTAGCTCCTACTAATGTGAAAGGTGGAAGGTCCAGTTTGATTGATCTTGCGCTAGGTCCTTGGCCAATTAAAATATCGAGCTTATAGTCTTCCATTGCTGCATAGAGTATTTCTTCGATGACATTGGAAAGCCTATGGATTTCGTCGATAAATAAAACATCACCATGTTTTAAATTAGTAAGAATTGCAGCGAGGTCGCCGGATTTTTCGATGACCGGGCCAGATGTGCTTTTAATATTAGCATCCATTTCTTTCGCTATAATGTTTGCAAGTGTAGTTTTGCCAAGCCCGGGTGGACCATAGAATAGAACATGATCCAAAGATTCACTGCGCATTTTTGCGGCAGAAATAAAAATTTCAAGATTTTCTTTTATCTTTTCCTGACCTATATATTCGCTAAGCTGACTGGGTCGTAGCTTGTTGTCAAACTGGACTTCCTCACCATCTATTTCTGAATCGATTAGTCTGTCTTCTTCCATTGGATATTTAGGTTTATAGTTTGTTTAAACTTTCTTTGATTAAATCTTCTAGCAAGCTATCTGGACCATTAATATTATAAGCCGATTTCAATGCCTTTTCCGCTTGTGGTTTTTTGTAACCTAGATTGACAAGGGCAGACAATGCGTCTTCGTAAAATCCAACCGGAGACGCTGGATCTGGTCGGTGCTCCATCTCCAATCCTAAGTCTGATAGCTTATCTTTCATTTCCAAAGCTAAACGCTCGGCAGTTTTTTTACCAACTCCCGGAATAGCACTCAATCTTGCTGCATCATTATTTTTTATCGCTGTGAGGAGGTCGGCAGGAGACATGCCAGAAAGAATTCCGAGTGCTAGTTTGGGTCCCACTTTATTGATGGTAATTAATTTTTCAAATATGGTTTGTTCTTCTTCTGTCAGAAATCCAAAAAGTTTCAACTCATCTTCACGAACTCTTGTATGGATTCGAAGCGATATAGATTCTCCTGGTTTGGGTAAAGAGTAATAGGTAGAAAGTGGTGTGAAAACCTTATAGCCAACGCCATTCACGTCCACTACCGTATGTTCGGGTGATTTGTAGATCAGTTGACCTTTTAGATGGGCGATCATTAGTGCGCTTGTTTGATTTTTTGTTGTAGTCCGTCATTATGGATATGACAAATAGCAGCGGCTAAGGCATCGGAGGCATCGAATGGATCAGGTTTTTCTTTAAGTTGCAACAGGGTAGTTACCATATTTTGCACTTGGATTTTATCCGCTCGTCCATAACCTACTACGGATTGTTTGATTTCCAAGGGACTGTATTCCGCTACCGGTAGGCCGCTGTTTATAGCAGCCAAGATGGTGATACCGCGTGTTTGCCCCAATTTAATGACCGTTTTTACATTGGTTGCGTAGAACAAGTCCTCTACTACTACTACATCAGGCTTAAACTTTTTTATAGCTAAGACTAACTCGTCATAAATTCGTTTGAGGCGTTGAGGAAACTCATCCTTTGAGGAACTACGCACACTGCTCCAGTGGATAGCTTGTAAGTTTCCATTTACCTCTTCAACTATACCAAATCCGGTACAATTACTTCCTGGATCGATTCCCATCACACGCATATTTTTAGCCTTGCTGAAGGGTTTGTGCTGCCATTCGAGAGGAATGACAACCTCAAGGTTTTAGTTACCTTCGAGGATAGTGGTCATGACATCATCCGGGATGTCAAAGTTCGAGTAGGCTTTTTGGATATCTTCATGATCATCGAGAATATCCATTAGTTTGAGAAGTGCTTTGCCTTTTTTTTCATCTACCGCCACCATATTTGCTGGTATGCGCGTTACTTCAGAGGTTTCGATTGTGATGCTCGATTCTTCCAAAGTTGTTCGTACGGATTCAAAACTCTCAATGGCTGTGGTTATTTCGTAATAACCATCCACAGTTTGCATATCATCAGCACCTGCATCAATAGCCAGTTCCATGAGTTCGTCTTCATCCTTGGATTCTGTTTTAACGGTGATCAATCCTTTTTGTTCGAACATCCAAGCAACACAACCATTTTCGCCAAGGTTGCCGCCGGCTTTACCGAGAGCCGCACGAATTTCGCTCACCGTCCGGTTTTTATTATCGGTCATTGCTTCGAGAAAAATGGCGGCACCGCCAGGACCATATCCTTCATAATTGACCTCTTCGTATTGCACCCCTTCCAACTCCCCAGTACCCTTTTTAATAGCGCGAGTGATGTTATCACCTGGCATATTTTGTCCCTTAGCAGTTAAAATTGCTGTGCGCAGGCGTGGGTTACCATCTGGATCACCGCCACCAATACGCGCCGCAACCGTAATTTCTTTGATTAGCTTGGTAAAAATTTTTCCACGTTTAGCGTCCAAGGCACCTTTTTTGTGCTTTATACTGGACCACTTGGAATGACCTGACATTTCTTTGAAATCCTTTTATGTGTTTAAGTTGCGAACCACGGCCTAATCTAACATAATTTGTGAAAGCGGGGAAGGTCTGACAACCTAAAGATGAATACTTATTTGTTTGTGTACCGAAAGCG
>JAOMDP010000012.1:0-64822 GCA_028345515.1 Nitrospinota bacterium | reverse complement strand
GAGGCAGCGGATAGAAGTCGTGGTGCCGTACCTAAACCTGAGCCAGTTCGAAAGAATGAATTGGCGGAAAAGAACTATGATCAAAATACTGATCAATCAGACAGTGTTAGCGAGCAACGTCGGAATGCAGAAAAAGCTGCAAAAGCAGATTTTCGGGAGGGCAATGTTTCGACACAGCCTGTTGTTACTAACGTAGCTAAAGCTGCATCTATTGTTGAACAAAGAGCTGCAACCAGTGCAGCTCTAGAATCAGGTTTTGAAACAGGTAATGCCCAGACAGATCCTACTACTACCCAGAAATTTTCTACACGTAAACAGGATGATGATGCTGGAGCTGCAAGCGTTGTTCAACAGCGTATTGAACATAGAGAGACTTTAGTAGAGAAGAGTACGAAAAATGCTACGGCGGTAGAAACAGAACGCGGACAAAATGTCAGTAAGATGATTTAAACAACGAACCGCGCCCGCCAGCGGCATGCTGTTTGGGCCTTATTGTACAACTCATCAAGAGGAGACTTGCCAGAACCGGAACTACCCCATCGGTTAGAAAAGGATCTCGAATAGTATTGGAATGGTTTGCGGCCTTACCCAATATTAATCGTAGGTTCGGATTTTGACTTAAGGCCTGTCAGGGGCACCTGTCATACCAGCATGGTCTATTGCCTTACGGCGAAAGTCCGTTTTTGGTATGCAAGCACGCAACACTGGCGAGGCGGGCGTTTTTTTTTTCGGTAAATCTGTGCTATTCCGATCTTGATGTGTTTATCGACATTTTCGAATAAACACTTTATAGGCGAATTAGGTTTTTTGTCGCCAGACCGGAAAAAACGTGCAGGTTCTTAAAAATACCAGTCCTAGATTTTTCCCCTTAAATTCTAGACGTACCACCAGTAAAGATCCTGTGGTCAATCTGGCCCGAGATACACTTAATCAAGCTGGGAAAAACTTCCAAAATCAGAGTAAAACCCTTTTTGAGTCGGTTTTTATAAATAAGAGGCAGGTTCCTCAATTGCAGGCTGCAGGGCCTTTAGCCGCCTTCAGGACGGCCGATGCGATCTCTATTCTTACTAAACGATCCCAATTCCAAAAGATACCCATCATCGATGATTTGGATAAAAAAGAGTCTTTTGACTTTGCCAGACTCCGTCAGTTGGATGGTCTTGCCGATTCATTAAATGATTTAAAGGAAACAGTTGAAGGATTGCTTTTGGAAAATGCTTTGAATCCGAAATCGGCGTCTTCGTCACGTTTTAGGGACGTTTTGGCTATACCTGGAAAGAATGCACCGATAGACAGCTTCAATGTTAAAGCGATTCGTTTATCAAGAACCGCGGAACTGGCTTCTGATGTAAAAAATCCATCCGAAAAACTCGGCCTAACAGGTAGTTTTTCTATAAATGGAGTTTCCGTCGCGGTGGATGCAACAGATTCGCTAGTTACGATAAGAAATAAAATAAATTTTGGAGAAGATTTAAATCGGAATGGAACCTTGGATTTTTCAGAAGATGTTAATAGGAATGGGACTCTAGAAATATTAAAGGTCAGCAATTCAGAATTTGGTAGCGGAGTTTATATAAAAGAAGATGTTAACGGAAATGGGGAAATTGATCCTACCGAAGATAGTAATGGTAATAAAAGGCTTGATGGGGGAACTTTCGATAATAATGTCCTGGCTTTGGTGAGAGACAACCGACTTGTATTAGTTAGCCTTGCAGGTGGGAGCAATAAGATTGATATAAGTGAAGAAAGCAATGTTCTTCTGGATCTAGGTTTTTTTGAAATTGATGGGTCGGGGAGGAAGGTACAAAAAGAAATACAACTCAACGATTTGGAAAGGCCAGAAAACTTAGTTGTGCAGCCTCAAACAGCCCTTGCTGAAGTAGATGGAGATTTATTCAGTAGTGACTCGAATATTTTAACCGGTTCGATTGAGCATACTGCTCTGCTGCTGAAGCAGACTTCAAAAACAGCTTCAAAGATAACAATCTTTATTGATGCACCTGTCTTTTTTGCACAGATAAAAACCTTATTTGATCAATTCAATGGTTCTATTACGAAAGTTAACGATCTACTTTCGGTTAATAAGATTTTTGAGAATGATGGTGATATTCAGGATATTCGTAACGACCTTACCATCGAACCGCAGAGGCGGGTTCGTATATTGGAAGAAAGAAACCGTATTATTGACGAATTCCGTGGCAGACCAGGAAATCCCCAATCAACAGGTCTTTCTGTGACGAATACAGATAAGCTTAGCCAGCAGGAAGTTGCTGTTACCTCAATTGTTCAGGCAATAGAAAGAGGACTGACCTTTCCCTCGCAGAATGGAGAAGAAAACCTTCTAAAAAGATTGAGCTCAATTGGTATTAGAACTTTGACCGATAATACATTTACGCTTGATGAAACCGAATTCAAACGTGGCCTAGAACAAAACACCCAGGAAGTATTTGATTTATTCACTAATTCTGAAACAGGTATTCTTCCTTTGCTTTCAGAGCAACTGAAAAAGATTCTTCAAGAGAATCGTGGAGATTTGGCTGTCAAAAAAAATGAAGTAGTTATTCGATCTGAAACGACCAACGTCTTGGCCGAAAACTTTGCTAAATTTATTGATGTCTACAATCTTGAATCTACTGTTCAAACATTAATCACTGTGGCATAGAAATGGAAGAAAAGAAGTTGAAAGCGATTCTTGAAAAAAAAATTACTCTCTTAGGTGAGCTTGAGGGTCAAATTAAACGACAAATAAAGGCCATTGAAGAAAGTGATGAGCCTGCCCTCATTCAGGCTCTAGAAGCTAAAGAGAACGTTATCGCTGTATTAGTTAAAGATGACGAAGAGTTCGACAAGTATATAGCACATCTCGATGATAAAAATCGGAAGATCATTGCCAAAAAGCTGAAGGAATTTGGAGTTCGCATCGAGACAGAGACAGAAAAAATAATTGAAATAGAAAACCGCTGCGAAAAAAAATTGATCAATGAAAAGCAGGATCTGTTGGTAAAAATGAAGTCTTTAAAAAACGGGCGAACTTTATTAAAGGGTTATAGGCTTTCAGCAAGAATTAAACCTAAAATTTCTGGAAGTATTTAGCGAAGGATAAAGGTAATGGATTTTTCAATTGTACCTGTTAGTAAAATTTTTAAAACCTATCAGGGACAGACACGTATTGCAGACTTAAATAAGAAGATTTCGATTAAACGTCTTCAAGGTCAAAGAGATGAGGTCAGCATCTCTAGTGCTGCAAGGCAGGCATTGAAAAAAAAATATATTGGGGATGCTTTACAGGTCGTAGGTAAAGAAGAGGTGCCTGCAAACCCCATCAAGCCTGATTTAGAAGGCAGGGGTGACTTCATTCCAGGTATTTAAAACTCCTTGAATTTTATTAACGGTTTTCGTTTAGATTGCGCTTCGGGTCTGTTAGTATTCCATCCTGATAAAAATTTTCCATTTTTGAACCCACGTGGTTTTGTTTGCCGTGGCTTACCACGTTTTTAAATAAATATCTTTGCCAGATACCCCTCCTTAATGGAGCGGGATCGTTTATTTTTTTATGATTTGTCTTCCCATTGTTGGTTCCTCAATGCCCAAAGCATTGGATCAAATGACTGCAGCTGAAAAGTTTGCAGATATTATAGAGTTGCGCTTAGACTTGATTGCTTCTTTTGATCTCAAAATACTACTTAATGCTGCTAACAAACCCGTCATTGTAACTGCTCGAAGTAAATTAGATGGTGGGCAATTTAAAGGCAGTGAGGAAAAACGTGTTGCGTTATTACACGATGCTTTAGAGACGGGAGCTGATTACATTGATATTGAGGTTTCCACGCAACGTGAATATTTACAGCCTTTTCTGGAAAGTCACGATACTTCAAAAATAATTATTTCTTATCATGATTTTTCGCATACTCCTGAAGATTTGACTCCACTCTATGAAACTATGAAGGCTTTGCCTGGAGAGGTAATAAAAATTGTTACCTATGCTCGAAACTTAAGTGACAATCTAAAGATGTTTAAGCTTCTTGAGCGAGCTAAAAAGGAAAATAAAAAGTTAATAGGGCTTTGTATGGGTGATTTAGGTGAAATCAGCCGTGTGCTTTCCCCTCTTTATGGAGGTTTCCTTACCTTTGGTAGCTTAGAAAGAGGACAGGAAAGTGCGCCAGGTCAGATACCGGCAAATGATCTTAAAAATGTTTATCGTGTGAATGATGCTCACGAAAACTTTAAGGTCTATGGAGTCATCGGTAACCCAGTTTCTAAAAGTATGGGCTACTTGATTCATAACCGTGCCTTTCGTGAAATCAATTCCCCTGATGTTTATGTTTCTTTTTTAGTTGAGAATGTGGAAAAGTTTTTTATCGATTTCAAAAATTATTTTGCAGGGTTGAGTGTAACCATGCCAGCAAAAGAAAATATCATAAAATTACTAGATCGAGTTGATGATACAGCCCAAAAAATTGGTGCCGTAAATACAATTGTCCAGGAAGATCATAAATGGGTGGGCTATAACACCGATTTTTCAGGGGCTATCGCAGCCCTTGAAGCTTGTACCTCTTTGAAGAATAAAAATATTCTGATCATTGGATCTGGTGGCACTGCTAAGGCAGTTGGTTACGGAATTAATAAAAAAGGCGGTAGGTTGACTATCACTTATAACCGTAATAAAGAAAGAGCTGAATTACTCGCCAAAGAGCTTAATTCGGATTTAATTGATTGCCGTGAAGTAGGTACTCGACCTATAGATATCCTCATCAATTGTTCACCTGTTGGTATGAATCCTGATATAAATAAAACCCCCTTTCTTGCCAGAGATTTAAAGAAGGAAATGATCGTATTTGACGCCGTCTACAATCCAATAGAGACAAGGTTACTGCGCGAAGCAAAAGCAATTGGTTGTAAGGTCATCCCCGGGAGTGAGTTGTTTGTCAATCAGGCAGCGAGACAATTTGAACTTTGGACGGGTAAAACTGCTCCTATCGATTCCATGCGCGAAGTGTTAATGGCAAAACTTTCCTCTTAATACTTTATGTGTTTATAGAAATCTGATTTATTTTAAACAGATATTCTGGGTATTTTCTTGTTTTTAATCTTTAAGCCTTATTTGGTGAGTTTATGACTAAGAATCCTGAGAAAAATAAATTGTTTTGTTTTGGTTTTGGTTTCTCAGCGCAAGCATTGGCGGAGCGCTTAAGCCTAAAAAATTGGTGTGTTTCTGGAACCTGCCGCTCCAAAGACAAAAAAGTTAGTTTGACAAACTTGCCTATTATTTCGTTCGATGGAACTCATGCTTCTCAAGAAATTTTGGAAGCTCTTAGTGATGCAACACATTTATTGATCTCTATTCCCCCACAAACATCCGGGGATGTAGTTTTGAAAAATTTCAGCCCTAATATTACAAGCAATAAGAATTTAAAATGGATAGGCTATATTTCCTCTACGGGAGTCTATGGCGACACGCAGGGAGAATGGGTAGACGAGTCTTCGCCTTTACAACCTGCAACAGAACTCAACGTGCGACGTGTAGAATCAGAATCGGCCTGGTTAAAAATGGCTAGACAAAATGGTTGCCCGGTCATGGTATTTCGTTGTGTAGGAATTTATGGTCCAGGTAGAAACCTTTTAATTTCTGTCAAGCAAGGTAGAGCTCGACGTATTGAAAAACCGGGTCTGGTGTTTTCTCGTATCCATGTTGAAGATTTGGTGCAAACTCTTGAAGCCTCGATCGAAAAACCTAAGCCAGGCGAAATATATAATGTTTGCGATGATGAGCCTGCACCACCCTCTGAGGCGGCGGAATATGCTTTCAAACTTTTAAATATTTCTCCACCTCCTTTGATCCCCTTAGATTCAGCAGAATTATCGGAAATTGCCCGCGGATTTTATAAAAACTGTAAACGAGTCAGTAATAAAAAAATTAAAGAAGAATTAGGTGTAAAATTAAAGTATCCAAATTATAGAAGTGGATTGGATGCGATTTTTAAATCCATGCAGATAAGCGAATCCGCTGAATAAAAAAGATATTCTTAAGCTTTGTAGTATAATTTGCTAATTTTTAGAGTAATTCTAACGGGTTAAAGCCCAGTGGGGTAATGCAGAAACTCACTATCGATTCCAAATTTTTCTTTTAGATGCTTGCCTACTGATTTTACTCCTCCCATTTCCGTTGCATAGTGGCCTGCAAAAATTAGGATACAATTTCCTTCGATGGCTTCATGGAAATGGTGATTAGAACCTTCACCCGTTATAAAACAATCGAGTTTTTCTTGAATAGCCTGTTTGACAATGTCCCCAGCGCCGCCTGTCACCAGTCCGACAGTATTGATTTCTCCATCTCCAATTATTTTTACCCTTGATCCGAGTTTTTGCTCAAGCTTTTTAGCCAAGTTTTCTGCCGAAATTGTTAGGATGGAACCTTTTAAACCAATTTTAATCCCATCGTATTCCCCAAAAATTTCTAGGTTTTCAAGTTCGATTAAATCCGCCAGTGCGCGGTTATTACCATGGATAGGGTGAAGGTCTAATGGAATATGTGCAGAATAGAGCCCAAGATTGCCTTGTATCATGGTTGAAAGTTTTTCGAAATGCTTGCCGCGAACTGGTTGCAGTCCTGACCAAAAAGCGCCATGATGCACAAACAGCATTTGGCAGTGTTTTTTTATGGCAAGTTCAATCGTAGCCTGGCATAAGTCCACGGCTAATCCGATTTTTTTTATTTCACCACGATTTTGAATTTGCAAACCATTTAAAGCTTGAGGTGCATCGCGAATAGAATTTATTTCCAAGAGGTTGTCGAGATAGTGGCTGAGTTGTAGAATATCCATGTTCGAAAGTATAACTTTTTGCAGGCGGAAGAGGCAATAGTGGTAAATTTTATTTTGCGTAATATATGGCAGCGAATCATCCTGCTTATTTTTATATCGATTATTTCACATGCGATTGTTCATCTTGCACCTGGGGAACCTGCTCTAGTAGACCCCTCAAATCCTCGCATGAAACCAGAAGACATCCAGCGTATTCGTACCGCATTCCATCTAGATGAGCCTCTGCATATTCAGTATTTATATTGGGTAGAAGATCTATTTACCGGCGAACTAAAATCGTTTAAAGATAATCAACCGGTCATAGAAAAAATTTGGAAAGCTTTCCTCAATTCATTGCCTCTATTTATAATAGCAACTTTAATAACCTGGTGTTTGGCATTTCCTGTTGGAATCCGAGCCGCAGTTTATCGTGATTCGACATTTGATAGATCCAGTACTTTCATTTCCTATGCCTTGATCTCCATACCCGGATTTTTTCTATCCTATTTAGTTATTATTTTTATGGTGAATACTTTCAATGTACCTGTATTGGGGATGAGGACATTTGGATTAGAAGGCGCCTCTTTTTTATTTCAGTCTATGGATCGGATATGGCATTTGACAATTCCAGCATTGATGTCGGCTATAGCGGGTACGGCAGTTTTATCACGTTATGTACGATCACAAATGTTGGAAGTAATTCATCAGGACTATATGCGCACTGCTCGTGCAAAAGGGTTGCCTCAAGATCAAGTTATTTATCGTCATGGCTTAAGAAACGCGTTATTACCATTTATAACTATGTTTGGTTTGACTATTCCTGGTCTTATAGGAGGTTCCGTTATTTTTGAACAAATTTTTTCTTGGCCCGGAATGGGAAGGTTAGGCTTTGAAGCTATCATGGCTAGAGACTTCCCAATAATTTTGACATTAAATTTCATGACAGCTGTTCTGGTGCTGGTGGGCACTTTGGTTTCCGATATCCTTTATGCCGTTGTAGACCCAAGAATAAAATTTTAAAAAAATAACATGAATGGATCCATAAAAATTTCAGGAAAAGATACGTTTCCCTCTTCAAAGGGTCTCTTTCAGGAACGTTGGGATATTTTCAAACGTAACCGAATTGCTTACGGCAGCTTTTGGTCTCTCATATCTATGTTCGTATTAGCATTTTTTGGAAAAATTTTTACTCAGTACATTATTATATTTGATCCAAAAATAGTCCGTTTGTCCGAAAAGTTTTTGCCACCATTAACTATATTCACAAGCACGACAACTCCAAAAGAAGAGGGTCCTGCATTAGGGGTGTATCTTTTTGGTACCGATGAGTTAGGGCGTGATGTTTTCGCCCGCATGTTAGAAGGTACGTCTGTATCGCTGAGTGTAGGGTTTGTAGCCATTGGAATCATGTTAACAGTGGGCATTTTTTTCGGAGGGATTGCAGGGTATTACGGCCGAGTAAAATTGGGCTTTATCACCGTTGATACGATAATCATGCGATTTGTAGATATTATGCTCTGTTTCCCAACTTTTTTTTTAATTCTGACGGTCGTGGCGTTGTTACCGCCAAGTATTTATAACATCATGATTGTAATTGGACTAACCAGTTGGATGGGCACAGCTCGTTTTGTGCGGGCCGAATTTTTATCCCTTCGTGATCTCGATTTTGTTGCTGCTGCTCGAAGTCAAGCTATTCCTGAATGGCGTATTATATTTATTCATATGGTTCCCAATGCCATTGCACCTGTTTTGGTTTCCGCAACTTTGGGTGTGGCATCGGCCATTCTCACTGAGTCAGCTTTAAGTTTTTTGGGTTTTGGTGTTCAGCCTCCAGATGCAACTTGGGGAAATATTTTATCCGATGGCAAAAACTTTCTATTTGATGCGCCATGGTTGACATTTATTCCAGGGATTACAATTCTTTTGGTTGTTCTGGCATTTAATTTATGTGGAGAAGGATTGCGGGAAGCTTTCAACCCAAAACTTAAGACATGATCCTGAGAAAATTAGAAAGGGTTGTTTTTAAAACTAGAGCTTTTCTAAATCCCTTAGAACTGAAATATTGATAACTCATAAATGAATAGCCTTATTACATCGAGGACACCACTTGGTTTTTGTTGAAAATTTAAATAAGCAGTTCGGCTCAAAAATCGTTTTCCGTGATGTGAGTTTTCATTTGCGACCCAAGGAAAAGGTTGGTCTGATAGGTGGGAACGGTGCTGGTAAGACTACTTTATTTAAAGTTATTGTTGGGAAGGAAAGCTTTGACTCTGGGCAAGTTACTTTAAGGAAAGGTCTGCGTTATGGTTTGTTGGAACAGGATTACGCAGGAGGCAAAGAGACGGGATTAGAAAGGGTGGTATTTGGAGACCCCTATTTCATGCAGGTAAAAACAGAGATGGAGAAGTTGGCAGCCGATGAAAATTTTCAAGACCGCTATGGCGATTTGCAGCATGAGTTTGAGCGGCTAGGTGGTTATGATCGCGAATCGCGAGCAAAAATTATTTTACAGGGATTGGGGTTTAAACCAGGAGAATGGGACAAATCCCTAGGTCAACTATCTGGAGGCTGGCGAATGCGGGTAGAATTATCACGAATTTTACTTCAAAGTCCAGACGTCCTTCTTCTTGATGAACCCTCTAATCATCTTGATTTGCAGTCGGTAGTCTGGCTTGAATCTTTTCTCCTTTCTTATGAAGGTAGTATCCTTTTAATTTCTCACGATAGAAAATTTCTAAATACTTTGACCACACGTATTTTTCAACTGGATCGCGGAACTCTCACAGTTTATGTCGGTAACTATGATAACTATGAAAGGTTAAAAAAAGAAAAACAAGAACAACTTGCATCCCAAGCGGCAAACCAGAAGCAACGTCTTTCAGAAGTGGAGAGGTTCATTGAAAGGTTCCGTGCTAAGAATACGAAGGCGACTCAGGTGCAAAGCCGAATCAAAATGTTGGATAAGATGGAGCGGTTTCAAACCCCAGAAAAAAGTAGTAAAGCTATCCATTTCCGATTTCCTCAACCTGTTAGAACCGGAAGAATAGTTTTGGAATTAGAAAAGATCAACAAAAGTTACGATACATTGAAAATTTATCAAAACTTTTCAGTAACTATAGAGCGGGGGTGGAAAGTAGCTTTGGCAGGGGAAAATGGAGCCGGAAAATCAACGTTATTAAAAATGATGGCGGGAATACTTATGCCAGATAGTGGAGAGGTGAAGTTAGGCGTTAAGGTTCGTCGCTCTTACTTTGCGCAGCATCAGGGAGAAATATTAAATTTCAATCATACCGTTTTAGAATCTTTGCAGGAGTCGTCTCCAGGTTTATTGCGAACCCAGCAAAGAAATATTCTGGGAGCATTTTTGTTCTCAGGGGATGATGTGGAAAAAAAAGTTTCAATATTATCGGGAGGAGAAAAATCTCGTTTGGCTTTGGCAAGAATGCTCTGTGGTGGTGCTGCGTTAGATAGTACAACTCATATGGTTGCGGATTTTGATGTTTCGGCGCCCCCCTCTTTGATATTGTTAGATGAACCGACCAACCATCTCGATATTCGTTCTCGTGAGCATCTCGCCGCAGTTCTAGCTGATTACGAGGGTAGCCTGGTGATCATCTCGCATGACCGGTTTTTTCTCGATGGTTTTGTTAATCGGGTTTGGGAGGTTACAGATGGGAAAGTACGGGAATACGACGGAAACTATAGCGAATATGAACAAGCTAAAATGAAGGAAAAGCCAGTAAATAACAAGATGAATGGTTTTGGGGGAAATACTCCTGGTAGTTCTTCCATAGAAAAGGAAAGAAAACGGAATGAAGCAGAAGAACGCAACTTGCGCTATAAACAATTAAAGCCACTAGAGAAACGTTTGGCAGAAGTTGAGAGCCGTTTGGAAACTTTGATGATGGAAAACGAACAACTCCATTCGAAGCTTGCTGATTCTCTTATATATGAAGCCGATCAGAAAGATCGGTTAATTAAAACAATGACACAGCAAAGAGATCTTAAAAAAATAGAACAGGCGTTGATGAACGAATGGGATCAGATAACAAGATCTATTGAACAGATTCAAAAGAAACAAGGTTCAAGTTAAGGGAAATGACTTTGCCATTTTAAACCCGGAAGATTTGTGTCGTTCTCTATTAAAGTTAATAATCTAGGGTTTAACTAGATCTATAAACTACAATCGTTATTTTTTTACGTTCTTAGAGGGATAAGCCCATTCGACTACACCTTCCCAGATGTAGGCGGATCGGTTTCCACGTTTGACAACCAACCAGTTCTTATTGTTAAACTCAATATTGGTGCGACGAACAAACTCAATTTCAGCTCCCTTATTTAAATTGGTAATTTTCGGAAAAACTGTTCCAGGACCTTTTCGAAGTGCAACTCCATCTACCACTACTTTTAGAAGCTTTTCTGCGTTCACCGGGGAACGTTCCATTTCGCTAGAGTTTTTTGCCATGATCTGAGCAGCAGGAATGGGTGGTTCAGGAGGATTAACAACTGGCTGTTTGGGTATGGGAACAGAAATCTCTGGCATTGTAATTGAAGATACTTCGGTTTTGTCAATGGTCTTCGCACCAGAAATTTCTTGCATAGCTGGTGGTTCGATAGGAATATTTTGTGGTGGGGAAGGTTTCGGTATATCAGGTATTCTTATATCAGGTGAGGGGGCTAACTGCTCTGTCGATACAGGCAGGGATGCAAGCATCTCATCTGACGAATCAGGAAATTTAACGAATATAGGATTAGATACTAGATGATCCATTGAATTAACCGAAGCCTTGACTCTATAATAAGCCTTTTCCTCTTTTGAGTTGTTAACATCTCGCCACGTTAATTCATAAGGTAAGGATACAGTTTCCTGTTTAGCAAGAATTCCATTCCTGATGATCTGGATTTGTGCGGTTTTGTTTCCCCCTTTGACAGATCGAAGTTTTATTTTTACAGCGGGGAAATCGGTGGCGTTTAGCTCTTCCCCAAGGGTTGCTTGTTTCCCAGTCTTTTGATCTTCGACGATAAACTCATCTAGGGATAGGCGATTGTCATCAGCCTGTCGGACCGCATACATTCGGCCTTTTCTCATAGCATTTAAAAGAGCATCGCGATTTTTTTCACGCACAAGAAATATTGTTCTTACCGAGCCTAATTTATCTCCATTACGGTCTTCGCAAAGGTAGTCGTTGCTTCCGTAACCCCAAACCGGTTGATCGCGTTGACCTCGAAGATATTCCATGAGAACCTTGTCCCATTGCTGTCCTGCTTCGGCCTGTTGAATGGGATTATCACCGACGACTTGAAATCCGGTATAGTTTTTTGTTTTCAGCAAGTCGTTAGGATAGGGAAATGTTGACAAATTTGCACTGCCATATTGACGAATACCAGAACTGTTTTCCATATGATTCCAGAAAACAAGGGCCCCTTTCGAGTGGGCGTAATCGATCAAGTTTTGATAAGGCTTCACTCCTTGGTCACCGTTATAAGCATTAAAAGGAGTACTTCGAAAAGGATGGTTGTTGATAGTTAACAAAATAAATAAAACCATCATGGGAACTGTGATTATTCGTGCGTACCCTTTATAAACTGCGCCCATACTCATCATGCACAAGAAACCCAATAGGATGAATTGGTTTAATAACGGTTCTGTATAATTTAAAGATAAATTACTATTTGGAAGAGGCAACTGTTCATATTCAGATGCGTTGTGCATTCCTACAATAAGGAGATGCTTGTCCCAATTATGGGCGGTAAGATTTTTATCAAAATTACTACCGCTCCAATAGTAAAAAGGTGCGGTTTCTACTCCGGGAATTAAAAGGGTTTTTTTTATTTGGCGGTCATTGTCATTGATTTCAGAAATGAAACCAGAAGCACCGCGTTCAAGTACAGAAGGCCCCTCTATAGTGTTTTTGAATATGCGCTCAAAGGGTTTGACTCCGAATTCAATGGAATTTCTGGCATAGTCACCAAAAATAACGGCATCTATTCCTAATCTTTCAGATTGGTTGCCAATATCTTTTATTGAGGCACAACCATCACTGAAATTGGTTTTTACATCGGCGATTGTATCGAGCTGAAGATAAAGGGCAGAAGAGGGAAAGGGGAATCCTATGCATAACCCAAAAACAAAAAATGCACTCCAAAGAGAGAATTTAGAATTTTTACTCAGACAAAAAAGAATCAAAGCTAAGATTTCTCCTATAGGAACGAAAAATTTTATAATGTAATATTTTTCAATATATGGATTTTTTAAAATCTTCAGGGTGGTAATTAACCGATTGAATTTCCAGTCTTTAATTTTATTATGTTCTTTGAAAATATGATATAATTAAATTGTTAGGATCGCATTAATTAGCTGGTTAGAATTTGCAACTGACGAGGAAAAAAATAATAAAATAGGCATTATCTAACAATTTTAGGGTTTTGTATTTGCCCCAGACAAATGCCTTCCACTTGACGCTAGGCTCCGCAGATCGATGCCTATTAAATCTATAGATCTTGCATTTCCTATTATATAGTCTGCTGGCATCGGACAGAAGTTGTATGGGTTTCTCTTGTTAGAAGGTAGTGGGGTTTATCACTTCTAAAAATCCTAATTGGTAAACATTTATGACATTAAGAATTCTTGTTGCTGACGATAGTATTACGATTCAGAAAATTGTTGCAATGGCTTTTGCAAATGAGGATGCAGAAGTAGAAGGCATAGGCAATGGAAAAGAAGCTTTTGATAAAATTCCAGACTTTAAACCAGACATAGTTTTGGCGGATGTTGACATGCCTGGACTAAATGGATTTGAATTGAGTCAGAAAATAAAAAGTACTCCTGATTTGGCAGGAATAAAAGTATTACTTCTTGCAAGTGATTTTGAAGATTTTGATGAGGGAAACTTTAAGAAATGTCTAGCGGAAAATCATATTTCGAAACCTTTTAAATCCGATAATATAGTACAAATGGTAACTAGGGTCATGGAAGCTGGTAGCAACGCCGAAAACGAGCCCGTTCTCTTTGAAAGTATTTCTGAGGATGTAGAATTAGATGAAGAACCCAGCCTTGAAGAGCTCTTGGAATCTGTTGAAAAACTTTCTACTGACTCCATAGAAATGGAGGATCTAACAGAAGAAACAGATACCTCCATGCAGGAAAAAGCCAAAATAGATGATATAGAACCCGTTGCTAACGGTACAGATATATCAGGGCAGATGATTCAAGGGGAGGAATCCCAAAATGAAGGAGAGATTGCTCAGCCTACTTTTAAAGCCGAAGAAAATGTTCAAGAAGAGCAAAACTTTGAGGATAATTTTGAAGTTTATGAAGATGTGCAGCCCAGAAAGGTGGAGAATCTTGACGAGCTAGATTCAGCTTTTAAAGACATTGTGGCTGGAGAATCAAAAAAGGCGGCTAATTACGAAATGAGAGAATCAGAAATGTCTAAATTAGGAAGCATTGTTCCGGAACCAGAGGATCTTCTCGAAAGAATGGCTCCAAGTGCTTTTTCTGATAAAGAAAGACGTCCTCACACTGCTGATGAAATTCAAGAAAATATCAATTCCCTGACCGACCCATCCACCTTTAAATCTAACCACTATAAGGATTCACATTTTCAGGAAATGGCCTTTGAAAGTAATGATGACAGGTTTATTCAAGTTACCGGAGAGCAGGTTCGACATATTCTGGAAAAATCGTTGGATTCCTCGCTGCAGAAAGAGGTTTCTGGGATGTCAGAAATAGTTGTAAAAATTGTTAGAGAGGTTGTTAGGGAAATTGTGCCGGATATTGCCCGATCAGTGATTCGTGAAGAAATTGATAAAATTAAAAGAATTTAACCCCTTTATTTGCAATTTTTTGGTAAAAAGCACGATCCCATAAATTAATTTTTAGCTCCCTTCGTAATGTCAGGATAAGTTTTCCTCGATCAGAATGGATTTTCAGGTTTTCTGTTGCAAGTGATTTTTTAATGATTCAATTAGATAAACAATACGAACCCGGTGAAGTTGAAAAACGCTGGGGACGATTTTGGGAAGAAAAAAAATTTTTCCATGCCGATGAAACCAGGAAATCCCCTGCTTTTTCTATAGTCATTCCCCCGCCAAATATTACCGGCCGGTTGCATATTGGTCATGCGTTCAATAATACCCTTCAAGACATCCTTGCTCGATGGAAAAGAATGCAGGGTTTTAATGTTTTGTGGCAGCCAGGTACTGATCATGCTGGAATCGCTACTCAGAATGTAGTCGAGAGGCAATTAGACAAAGAGGGAACTACCCGACAGAAACTGGGTCGGGAACCTTTTGTCGAGCGTGTTTGGGAATGGAAAGAAGAATTTGGCGGTACTATCAATAAGCAATTGCAAACACTGGGATGCTCGTTGGACTGGGAGCGCGACCGTTTTACAATGGATGAGGGTTTATCGAAAGCGGTTCGGGAAGTTTTTGTGACTTTATATGAAGAAGGTCTTATTTATAAGGGTGACTATATTATCAACTGGTGTCCCCGTTGCCGTACAGCACTTTCTGATTTAGAAGTAGAACATCAAGAAGAGCAGGGGCATTTATATCATTTAAAGTATCCTTTTAAAGAGAGTAAAGACTTTCTCATTATTGCTACTACACGGCCCGAAACTATGTTGGGCGATACCGCGGTTGCCGTAAACCCTAAAGATGAGCGCTATCACCAGTTTAAAGGCGCAACTCTTGTCCTGCCTGTTTTGAATCGTGAAATCCCATTGATCGAAGATAGCTATGTAGATACAACTTTTGGCACCGGTGCACTGAAAGTGACGCCTGCTCATGATCCAAACGATTTTGAATTAGGTAAACGGCATCAGTTGGAAACTATAAATATTATGCATCCCGATGGAGCTATGAACTCGCTTGCTAGTCCTGCTTATGAGGGATTAGATCGATTTGAATGTAGAAAGAAATTAGTTGGTGATTTAAAAGATTCCGGGGTGCTTGTAAAAATTGAAGATTTAAGTCATTCAGTAGGTCATTGTTATCGCTGCCGAACAGTGGTAGAGCCTTATTTATCTAAACAATGGTTTGTGAAAGCTAAACCTCTCGCGGAACCAGCTATGCAAGCGGTGCGGGATGGTAGTATAAAAATCGTCCCAAAATTTTGGGAAAATACCTATTTTGAATGGATGGAGAATATACGCGACTGGTGTATTTCTCGTCAAATTTGGTGGGGACATCAGATTCCAGCCTGGAATTGCCAAGCTTGTGGTGAAATTATAGTGGTAAGGGAAACCCCAGATTCCTGCTCAGCTTGTTCATCAAAAAATCTGATCCAGGAAACGGATGTGTTGGACACTTGGTTCAGTTCTGCTCTCTGGCCTTTTTCGACTTTAGGGTGGCCAGAAAAAACGGAAAGCCTACAATGTTTTTATCCAACATCTGTGCTTTGTACTGGATTCGACATCCTTTTTTTCTGGGTTGCTCGAATGATAATGATGGGTATCAAGTTCATGGGTGAAGTTCCTTTTCGAGATGTTTATATTCATGCTCTGATAAGGGACTCTGAAGGACAGAAAATGAGTAAGACCAAGGGCAATGTGATTGACCCGTTGGAAGTGATGGAGCAATACGGGACTGATGCTTTGCGTTTTACTCTTGCCGCTTTTGCAGCACAGGGAAGAGATATTAAGCTGGCTGAGGATCGCATAGAAGGTTATCGCAACTTCTGTAATAAACTTTGGAATGCTTCGCGATTTGTTCTTATGAATCTGGATGATTATAAAGGCTCATGTATACTTGATGAAAAAGCTAACCTTTCCACGGCCGATCGCTGGATTTTGAGTCGCTTAAACCGTGCGACGAAAGAGGTCAATGAATCTCTAGAAGCATTCCGCTTTAATGACGTTGCTTTGACTATCTATAAATTTATTTGGAACGAATATTGTGACTGGTATATAGAGCTTGCTAAATCTAAATTATCTAATCCTGGGCCTGAAAGGGTTGCTGTACAAAATGTGTTGATACATGTTCTAGATTCAGCGCTCAAGCTTTTGCATCCGCTTATGCCATTTATTACAGAAGAGATTTGGCAAAAGTTACCTCAGAATGGAGAGAGCATCATGGTTAGCGCGTTTCCTGAGTTTCGGGAATCGCATCTTAATGAATTTGTAGAAAAAGAAATGGAATTAGTAATGGAAGTCATTACGGGCGTTAGAAATATTCGGGGCGAGATGAATCTAAACCCAGGATTAAAATTAAACGTGTTAGTAAAGACCCAGAACGATGAAATACAAAAAACTTTACAAGGTCAGAGCTTGTATATAAAGGAATTAGCCCGTGTTGAACAGTTGGAAGTGGGCCCAGATATTGAAAAACCGAATGTATCTGCCTCCTCAGTTCTAGGGGGTATGGACCTGATTATTCCACTAGAAGGGATAATGGATTTTCAAGAAGAACGTAATCGGGTAGAAAAAGAGTTGAAAAAAATTGAAAAAGACCTCATATTTCTAGATAAGAAACTCTCCAACCCGAATTTCGTAAAGAAAGCACCGGCCGAAGTTATCGAAAAAGATGAGCAAAGAAAGGCATCTCTTTCTGAAAAGCAGGTCAAGCTTCAAATTCATTTGAAAACTATAGAACAAGCTCTATGTTAACCTTCGAATGGGAATTAAATTTTCCTTACCTTTCCAAATCTTATGGATGCTAAGACAGTTGCCCTAACGCGAGATGAGATTCCCGAGCAAGCCCAATGGGATTTGTCAGGGTTGTATTCAACAAACGAAGATTGGGACAAGGATTTTACATTACTAGAAGCCGATCTGCCGCGGTATGCTAGTTTTCAAGGCACGCTTTCACAATCATTTCTAAAGCTCAAAGAATGTATTGAGTTTGATATGAGTTTTTCGAGACGGATTGAAAAACTTTATACATTCGCGCATTTGAAAAATGACGAAGATAAAACGAATAGTTTTCATCAGAAAAATTTTGAAAAGGTGATGAGGCTACTCAACGAAGCAGGCAGTGTGTCTAGCTTTATGCGTCCCGAAATCATGGATATTCCACAAGAGAAAATGTCAGGGTTTCTACAAGAGAAAGAAATGGCATTTTACAAATTTCACCTCGAGCAGATTTTACGCTATCGCGAACACACCTTGACATATAAGGAAGAAAAACTTCTTGCGGCATCTGGAGAAATGGGAAGGGCAGCGCGGGATGCATTTGATATGTTGGATAATGCAGATTTGCAACTTGGAGAAATAGAAGGTGAAAATGGTGAGCAGCTAACTTTAACTCATGGTAATTTTCAGAGTCTGATGCAAAGCTATAATCGCAGACTAAGAAAAGATGCTTTTCATACTTATTACAAGGGTTATGAATCGCATCGTTTTACATACGCTTCTTTACTTTCTTCTAGCGTGAAAAAAGATTTATTTTATTCGCGGTCCAGAAATTATGCAGGCTATCGAGCTAAAGCATTATTTTCTGAAAATATTAATATAGAGGTTTATGACAACCTGATTGAGTCAGTCCATCAAAACCTAAAGCCTCTTTATAAATACTTTAATTTAAGAAAACGTTTATTAGACCTTGATGACCTTCATATATATGATTGTTCTGTACCTCTAGTTAAAAATATTAAATGGCATATGTCCTATGAAGATGCTGTTGAAAAAATCAAGACAGCTCTGCAACCTTTGGGTACAGAATATATTGATCTGATGAGCCAAGGTCTTTTGCAAGATAGATGGACCGATCGTTATGAAAATAAGGGGAAAAGAAGCGGTGCTTATTCTTCTGGTTGCTATGATTCAAACCCGTTTATTCTTATGAACTATAAAGAGGATAATATTAATAGTGTTTACACACTGGCTCATGAGGCGGGCCATTCCATGCATTCTTTATATTCACGAAAAAACCAGCCTTATTTGTATTCTGATTACACAATTTTCGTTGCAGAGGTTGCCTCAACTTTTAATGAGTCATTATTGACAAAGTTTTTTCTTTCTCAGGATATTGATAAAGATATGAGGATTTACTTACTTTCTCGCGAAATTGATAACTTTCGTGGTACGCTATATAGGCAAACAATGTTTGCTGAGTTCGAACACAGAGTTTACCAGGCTGCAGAAAACAATCAGCCTCTGACCATTGAAACTTTTCAGGAAATCTATAAAAGTTTGCTGGAACTCTATTTTGGCCCGGGCCTTATTTTGGATGATTGCCTTTCGCTGGAGTGCTTTCGGATACCCCATTTTTATTTTAGCTTTTATGTATACAAATACGCTACGGGAATTTCCGCTGCTTATGCGTTGGCAGATAGGGTGGTTTCCGGGGGTGAGCAGGAGTTAAACAGTTATCTTAATTTCCTTAAATCCGGTGGTTCCAAATATCCAATTGATTTGTTAAAAGATGCTGGAGTCGATATGTCTTCACCGAAACCTGTATGTACAGCACTCTCAAAATTTTCAGCTTTAGTAGATGAGCTTGAAAGTTTGAACTAATAAGTAGATTGTTCGTAAAATTTAACTCAGTTATAAGGAAACATTTAAAAATGCGTGATAACTTCAAATCCCTCCAATCTTTTATAAATAAAGGAATACCGTTTTGAGTAAAACAGGACAGTTTCAGAAAAACGTAGGAAACAAGCAAAGACGGAATTCCCATAACCGTCAGGAAAACTCTTCCTCCTCAAAACCAAACCAAAATGGTAATTCCAGTTCTGGAAAATCCAGTTCGAGAAACTCTAACTCTAGAAAAAATACTCCCCGTAAAAAGGGTATTCATCCTTGGGTATCTTCAGGGCCAGAATCTTCACAAGCTTTGACATCGCATATTTCGATGGTAAACAAAAATCAATCGGGAAATGGTGGCAATCGTAATAAAGCTCAAGGCCAGAAAAGGCGCAATCCTTCCCGCGAACAAAGGGAAAATGCAAATAACAGTAGTGCTAGGAATAGAAGTAACTTTTATCGCACTAAAAAGAGTAATGGCCGAAACCCTTCTAATATTAATTTGTCAGAGGAAAAGAGCTACACTGCTTCAAACTCTGATAAAAAGTTATCAGGAAACTTAGATGCTTTTACCTTGTTTTGTGCTTATCACCTCGGAATAGGACCGAATAAGGAATACAAGCCTTCAAATATTAATGAGGTCGCTCGACGTTTTGGTCATGACCAGGGTGTTATTAAGCAGGCTTTGAAAGAGTGCAGTATGGATTCGGCATCTCTACTTGATAAGGATTTCGATATGGCTTTGGCACAATTGGATATACAAGTCGCTCCAGAGGGAATTGATAAAATGGAACTGGCAAAGTCAATTTACGAAGATTTTCTTAAGGCGCCTAATGTGAAAAGAGATTGGAAGAAAATTATCGAAGAAGATCGTAAGGAAAATAGAAAAGTCTTTGGCTGATTAAGTTTGTCTCAATTGCCCAATATAATTTATTTGCTTGAGGGTGCTGAGGCTTCTGACTGCAGGCGGTTTGTTTTATCCTCTATAAATATACTTCCAGGTAGCACACGGCGAAAATTTAATCCTTTTTTGAGAATCTGGTCTTGGATTTGTTTTGCCCTCCCATTCGAACATTTTAAGTCATTCATCAAAATCGAAAAAGCAAACAACTCGCCCTCCTTGGATTCAAAAAACCCTGATAACGTACTAACAAAATTTAGGGTTCCCGTTTTTACTCTTGCTTTGCTGGAACTTTCAACTTTTTGCATTCTGTTTTTTACATTTCCATCTACACCCATTATTCCTAGTGCCGCAACAAATTCAGGATAAACAGCTAGGTCATTCTTTACATTTCGCAAGATATCTACCAATATTGCGGGAGAAAGACGATTTTTACGGGATAAACCGGAGCCGTCAAAAACGACGTACTTATTTGGTTCAATGCTGAGTTCTTTCAAATATTCTTTAAAAACATCCAGCCCTTTTTGTGTGGTACCAGGTTGACCAAAATGTTCGACCCCAATTGTTTTTACAATTTGTTCTGCAATAAAATTATTGCTAAATTTATTTAGGCCGCGAAGCGCTAATGCCAAGGGTTCACTTTCGTGTGAGTATATTTCAACTGCATTTCTTGGGAGATTCCCAATCTTTAATTTGCCGTTAAACTCTATTCCTGCAAGATTAATATAAGATTTGAATACATTCAGCGTGTATTGAGTGGGATTGGTAATATTAAGAAAATACTGCGCGCGAGGTTGTCCCAAGTTTATCCCTCCCGAAACATTAATCAGGTCATGATCTTCTTTTTCAATCCGGTTTACAATCAATCGATTGCGTGTTCCGGGTTTCAGAGTGAGTGCATTATTTTCGACTTTAATGTATTTGTTATCGGGTTCAATAACGATTACTGGACGGTCTCTGATTTTTTTTCCAGGGGTAACATAAACTTTTACAGTATTAAAATTAAATGATAGTGCTCCAAGAGGGGCTTCGTAGGCCTGAGCTCCAGGGTTCTTTACCCATGTTTTGAGTCGTTTTTTATGATCGAAGAATGAATCATCGCCAATTATATTCCCTTCTATTTTCTTTATAGGTAGATTTCTTAATTCATTTACTAAAAGCCACAATTGTTCAGTAACTAGTTTGGGGTCACCTGACCCTTTTATGTAAAGGTTGCCCTTGAGGTTGGAATTTTCCAAAACTCCATCGGTATAGAGGCGGGTATAAAAGCGATAATTATGACCTAGGTATTTTAATGCTACTGCAGTGGTGAGAATTTTTGTATTAGAAGCGGGAATAAATAATTGATCGCTACGGACTTCATATAAAGTCTCTCCACGGTCCAAAGAGTAAATTTTTAACCCGTAATTATTTTTTCGAAGGCAGGGGTTTGAAAGTATTTTATTGACCGACTTTCGAAACGAATTCACCCCTTCCTCAGTAACCTTTGCAAAGGAAAAAAAGGGGATAGAAATAAATAAGGCGGTGAAAAGGAAAGTGATTAGATTGCTATGCGAAATATTTCTAGTCATTAATGAAAATTCTACTCCGTAAAAATAAATTTTACAATTGACAATTGGTTTAGAATTAGGGAGTCTAGGTTTTGTTTGAATTCGCTTATATTATATAAAAGGAAACCGTTCATAATCAGCTTTATTTGTGTCAAACACGGTGTTATTGGTGTCTATTTGAATAACGATGGAGTGGTATGAATTGGTTCGCACATTTTTTTATTTGTAGGCTTATTGTTACCCAGTATTTTAATTTATAAGAATTTTGTAAACAAAACTTAATGGAGAAGAACTAAAAATTCATGAGTTATGATCTTATTGGTATAGGGAACGCTTTGGTCGATATTGAGGTGCAGGTAGATGATGTTTTTATTGAAAATGCTGCAGTGACCAAGGGCGGGATGACATTATCTTCCCTAGAAGATCAAAATAAAATCTTGTTATCTTTGCAGTCCAAGCCTAAAAAAATTTCCTCAGGGGGTTCTGCGGCAAACACCGTGCATGGTGCCAGTGTTCTGGGAGCAAAATCTTATTATCTGGGGCGTGTTGCCAATGATTCGAATGGACAGCATTATACAGAAGATATGAAGAGTTGTGGTGTCGGTTTTAGTGGGCCCGGTTCAGATCAAGAGGGAACGGGAACCTGTGTGATTTTGGTTACACCGGATACGGAACGAACCATGCTAACTAATCTTGGTGTTTCTTCTTCTCTCCATTCAGAGAATATAGATGAAACAATTGTCAAAAACGCACGAGGTATTTATATAGAAGGATATTTGTGGACAGGTGATGACACTCGTGAGGCCGGGCAACATATGGCCAGAATTGCCAAGGAAGAAAGGATACCTGTGTCTTTTACTTTAAGCGATGCTTTTGTTGTTAATTCATTCAAGGAAAGCATTGTTGAGTTTATACAATCGAATGTTGATATCCTTTTTTGTAATGAGGTAGAAGCTCAGGCGATTACAGGAGAAACCGATTTCATTGTTGCCTATGAAAAACTTCAGGCTATGGTCGATACAGTATTTCTGACACTTGGGTCGAAAGGTTCCTTGGTTGGTAAAAACGGTTTGAAACCAACGCAAGTACAAACTTTTCCAGTTCATGCCGTAGACACAACAGGAGCTGGGGATCTTTTTGCTGCAGGCGCTCTTTATGGGCTTTTGAAAGATTATTCTCTGGAAGAATCGGCCATCTTAGGTTCCTATTGCGCTGCGCAGGTTGTTTCACATATGGGAGGGCGACTGCCACTTAATGCACACACTGATGCTATAAAAATTCTCTCAGAATATAGAAAACTCTATCCTAATGGAGGAGAGTTATGAAAAATATTCTCTACTTTAGTATGGTGATGTTCTTGTTATTGTCGTTCACAGGCTGTGCTTCCGTGGGAAAAGATTTTGATAGTGAGAAAGTCAAAAATATTATAAATAATGTGACAACCCAATTGGAAATCATCGACTGGTTCGGAGTGCCATTTAAAGAAGGAACCGAAAATGGTTATACTATGTGGACTTATCAGATAGATAAATGGCGTGCCTTAGGAGATATGGAGTCAAAAGGGCTCGTCATTCTTTTCGATGATCAAAATAAAGTCAAAGCTTATCGCTACGAATCCAACTATTGACAGTAAAATTCTTGGTATAAACAAGTCTAAAGATTTATTGAAAAAATTCGGTATAACTACAAATTAAATTTTTGACAATTATCAGTTTCTAACGACAGCATGCTGATACAATTTGATGCGTAAAACTTCTCTTATCATCTACGATTTTGATGGAACGCTGGTAGATACCCTTTTTGATATTGCCGATTCGGTCAACCTCTCTCTTGTTGATCTTGGTCTTCCTCAATTGCCCCGGAAAACGATTCGTAAATATATAGGGAAAGGAGTGGAGCGCTTGATGGCGCAAACTTTAGAGGGTTCGTGTTTCACTGATATCCCGAGAGCGGTCGCCCTGTTTAAAAAACATTATTCGGAAAATCTGGTCAAGCATACTGATTTTTATCCACACGGTAGAGAAATTCTTGAACATTTTAGGAATAAAAAACAGGCTATCTGTTCAAATAAGCCAGAAATTTTTGTGCGAAAAATTTTAGAGTCATTGGATGGTTTGCAACATTTTCAAGCCATTATTGGTGGCGATAGTGTGAAAACCAAAAAACCTCATCCGGAAGGTTTAGATCTCATATTAAAGAAATTAAAAGTGTCACCTGATGAGGCTGTTTTAATCGGTGATAGTCCAGTAGATATTGAGACAGGTAAGCGAGCAGGAGTTTATACCTGTGTGGTGAATTATGGATTGGGATTACCGGAAGAAATTGCTGCAGCGAGTCCCGATTGCTCAGTTGATTGTCTCTCTAAGCTAAAAGGAATGTTCTCTTAATACTCTAATAATATAACTTAGCCTCTTATTTTGGTAATCAGTTTATTTCTTCTGCCATCAGGGAACTATTGACTTTATAAGGGGTAGTTTCTAAAATGCCCCCTTCCTATGAAACCCAAAAATATTTATCTTATCGCCATTTGTGGCACCGGCATGGCCGCACTTGCCGGGTTACTCAAAAAAACTGGACATTGTGTTAAAGGGTCAGATACTAATATTTATCCCCCTATGAGCACGCTTCTGAATGATGCGGGCATTAAAATCTTTCCTGGCTATAAAAAGGAAAATATTTCAAAAGATATTGATTTAGTAATCGTTGGCAATGCTGTATCAAAGAATAATGAAGAGGTGCAGACCGTTTTTAAAATGGGTATTCCCTATACATCTTTTCCGGTGGCGCTTGCGCAATTTTTCCTTGAGGGGCAAAAATCTCTTGTAGTGACAGGCACTCACGGTAAGACGACAACGACTTCTTTGTTGAGTTGGGTGCTGGAGTCGGCCGAAAGGAAACCGGGATTTATGGTTGGAGGTTGGTTAAAAAATTTCAACACCAACCACCAAGTTTCGCAGGGTGAATACTTTGTGACAGAAGGAGATGAGTATGACAGTGCCTTTTTTGATAAAGGTCCTAAATTTCTTCACTACCGGCCCGATGCTTCAATATTAACCAGTATCGAATTCGATCATGGTGATATTTTTAAAGACTTGGATCAGATCAAGAAGGTATTTCGAAATTATGTTGGGTTATTGAAGCCGGATGGCCTATTGTTGGTGAAATCGGATGATAATAATATTAAGGATGTGGTGAAGTCGGCCTCTTGTAATATAGAAACCTATGGTTTTAAAGGAGGTGCAGATTGGCATATTAACAACTATCGATTTGAAGAAGGATACGGCCATTTTAGTTTGTCATTTCAAGGTACACATCGAGGCGATTTTAAATTAGCAATGATGGGTCAGCATAATGTAGAAAATGCTGCCGCTGTGGCAGGCTTATGTTTTAAAATGGGCCTGAACGGAGACGAAATAAATAAAGGATTCACGACTTTTAAAGGAATCAAACGCCGGCAGGAAATAGTAGGAGAAAAAAATGGAGTAATAATTATTGATGATTTTGCTCATCATCCTACAGCGATTAATTTGACTATTGATGCAGTAAAAAAAGCTTATCCCAAACAACGTGTCTGGGCAGTCTTTGAGCCCAGATCGGCAACATCACGGAGAAAATTTTTTGAAGAGTCTTTCCGAACAAGTTTTCTAAAAGCAGATCGAGTTATCCTAGCCGGGTTATTTTATCCAGATAAAATAAGCGAAGAGGAAAGACTCGATGTAGAGGCGGTTACGGCGTCCATTTGTAATTTAGGTGGCGTGGCTTACTTTATTCCTGAAGTGGATGATATAGTAGATTATATAATTAAGAACTCTAGGCAGGGTGATGTGATTCTTGTTATGTCCTCCGGTGGATTTGGTGGAATTCACCAAAAAATTTTAGAAGGGTTATAAACTTTTTCTGAATTTAATGTGTGTAAAGGTTTAATGGATAAGAAATATTTTGGACAAATCAAGCTAGGTCTGATTCAGAGGGGTCTTACTATACCGCCACTTTTACAAGGTCTTGAGGAAGTGTCTAGTGGACTGTGTTCTGGGGATCCAGGGGAGGAAATAACGCTGGCATTGAGTGAAGACTTTATTGTTAAAACTTCCTTAAACCCTCCCGATAAGAATGGTCCAAAATTGATAGCACAGGAAGATCGGCTTCGGCTTCATATGGAAGAGGGTGAAACGGATGTAAGTATTATTCCCGTGCCAGAATTTCTTAAACAGCAATTAAAAAAACGTACTCCGGTTTCGGAAAATATTTGCCTAGATGGTTATTGTTTCAATATTTTTCTCCGCTCCCTTGGAAAGGGAAAAAAACTGAGTATGCCGATCGATGTTATTCTTTCCGTAATCCAGGCGGCATTTGAAGAAGGTGCTGCCGATTTAATTCAGTTGAATATGGATTACAGTAATGAGGATGACCGAGGATTTCAGAGACTGGCACCCTTGGTAGAATCCATCAAAAAACGTTTTAACACTTTTGTGGCTTTAAAAGGATTTCCCCCTTTAAATAAAAACACACTTGATCATGTATATGCTTCTGGGTTTGATATCGTAAATTTTCCTCTCGGTGGGTTTTATGGGACTGTAAAGTCAAAAAAAATTATGGGCACTGAAAAAATTTATGAAGCTTTGGAATATGCATCCAGTGTTTTTTCGCCGGGGACGGTTTGGACTGATCTAATTCTCGGTCCAGGTTCTCAAGATAAGTTTAAAGATGTGATAGATCGTTTGACTGATTCGGGAACCATTCCATTAATTCATATGCAGCGAGATAGTGTAACAGAACCTTCAAGCTATCCTAATCTTGTGAAACTTGCGGATCACATGGATCAGGCAATTCAACGCAATAATATCCCTCTCAAATGGTTATATCCAGCCTGCCGGTTTCTAAGTCCACTGGACACCCGATTTTTCACGGAAGACCCCTTGAAAGCCAGGCTTGCAGTCACGCCTGTATACCGTTCTGGACTTGGGAAGAGGACTTCCGCAGGGTTTGCGGCAATACGCCGAAAACTACGGATTCGTAATGTGAGTGACTCCTTTGAATCTGCCGGATTATAACAAGCTGGTAACAGTCTGAAATCAATTTTGTGATTAGTTGACCAATACCTAGTGGCCAGAGTTTTAACTTTTACTGGTACAAATCAGAGCCCTTTGTTAGGCTATTAGCATGGATGATAAAATAATAGCTCAAGAAAAATTTCCTGAAGTTCCGCTTAAAAAACTGGAAACACTGTGGCTGCAAGTAGGGGGTACGCTTTGTAACCTGGAGTGTAAGCATTGTTTCATCAGTTGTAGCCCAACGAATAACACCATCAAGATGATGACGCTGAAACAAGTAAAAGAGAGATTGCATGAATCCCGAGAAATAGGTGTAAAGGATTACTATATAACGGGTGGTGAAGTTTTTATTAATCCGGAAATTTTTGAAATTCTTCAAGCTATTTTGAGTTATGGCCCTCTTGATGTTCTTACTAATGGAACGCAAATCACCTTTGAAAAAGCAAGACGTCTCAGAGAAATTCAAAGTGCAAGCAAAAATTCCTTAAAGTTTCGAGTTAGTATGGAACATTTTGAACAAGAAAAAAATGACAGTATTAGGGGCGAGAATGCCTATCATAAAGCTGCTCAAGGGATCACCTTTCTTGCGCAAGCAGGCTTTTCCCCCATACTCACGGTAACCCGGACGTGGGAGGAGGAAAAAGATTCTGCAATGGAATTGGAGTTTATTAAATTTCTCCAGAAAAGCGGTGTGCAGCAGCCGCAAATAAAAATACTTCCTGGTTTTTTGTTGGGGCAGCTCGCAAAAAATGAAAGGGATTATTTAAAAGAAGAGTTTGTAACAGCAGAATGTTTCGAAAATTTTGATATAACTCAATTACAATGCGCAACATCTCGAATGGCAACAGGCGAGGGAGTTTATGTTTGTCCTATTTTAGTAGATAATCCGAAAGCCCGAATGGGTGATTCAATTAGTCAAACAATGAGGCCATTTCCGCTAGCCCATTCAGCCTGTTATACTTGCAGGGTAACAGGGATGACCTGTAAATCTCCCTCTTAAATTTAAGATTAAATATGGCCTTATTACATTCTTCTATGGTTCCTTTGGGAACTGCTGTGATTGATTTTGAATTGCCTGGTGTTGATGGGAAAGAATATTGCCTTAAAAGTTTTGCAGCATATAAGGTGCTTGTAATTATTTTCATGTGCAATCATTGTCCTTATGTAAAGGCGGTTATTGAGCGACTGATAGATTTGCAACAAGAATTTTTAGGGCAAGGAGTTAGGTTTGTCGGTATCAATTGCAATGATGCCATTAATTATCCAGATGATTCTTTCGAGAGTATGCATAGAGTTTCAAAAGGATGGAAAATGAACTTTCCTTATTTGTTTGATGAATCGCAAGAGGTTGCAAAAAAATATGATGCAGTTTGCACGCCTGATATTTATGTTTATGGAACTAAAAGAACCCTGCTTTATCGTGGGAGGATTGATGATAACTGGGATAAGCCCGATAAAGTCTCTCGGCGGGATCTGAAACAGGCTATAGATAATATTCTTTCTAATAGAAATATTGCTATAAAGCAAATTCCATCTATGGGATGTTCTATTAAATGGAAGACCACTTAAAGGATAGTTCATGGGATCTTTAAAAAAATGGTTGTTCATATTTGGCTCGGTCATCTTCCTTGGATCGATGTTTGCAGATAAAATTGTTTCCTTTTACATCGACTGGTTGTGGTTCGAGAGTCATGGTATTGCCTCAGTGCTTTGGACAGTTTTGATTTCCCAATTTGGTTTGGGGATTCTGGTTGGTATTTTGTTTTTTGCTATCACTTATGGGTTCTTGAGTCGTTTATTCAAAAAGACATCCCATTTACCTATTTTATTGTCCGAACAGGTCCGACGCGAACTTCCTCTATTGGATATTATTGCGGAAAACCTGAAGTTGCTTATTTTAGTAGCCCCATTGATTCTAGCTTTTATGACTGGTCTAGTGATGGCACAGCAGTGGGAGATAGTTCTCCAATATCTTAATGCCTCTTCTTTTAATCAATTTGACCCTGTTTTTGGGAAAGATATTTCATTTTATATTTTTACACTACCTTTTTGGTTAATGGTTAAATCCTTTATCTGGGAAACCATGATAGTGGTTTCTATTGGAGTGGGATTAATTTACTTTTTCAAACGTTTTGTTTATATCAGCCCAACAGGCGTTGTTCTTTTGCCAGAAGCTAGAAGGACGCTTTCAGGGTTGGCAGGTTGTTTTTTCCTTCTTTTTGCATGTGAGTTTTATTTTCAAAGATATGAATTGTTGACAAAAGGCAATACCCTGATTGCGGGAATTGGATTTTCAGATGACTATGGATCAATTCCCGTCTTATATATTTTGATATTTGTATCATTGGTGGGCGCTGCATTTTCCTTTTTCGGTTTAGTAAAACCGGGAATGAAGAAAATAGTTTTATCTGGGGTGGCGCTAGCACTGATGTTTTTTTTAGGGAACATTTATCCAAAAATATTGCAAAAGTTTGTAGTCGATCCCAACGAATTAATAAAAGAAGCACTTTATATAGAGCGAACTATCGCCGGGACTTTAAGTGGTTATGGCCTGAGTGAAACAAAGACTCATGGTCTTTCAGGTTCTGAATCGCTATCGGCTGAAAGTATTCGTAATAACGATGCCACTATAGAAAATATTAGGTTGTGGGATCAGGAACCACTTCTCGACACATTGGGGCAGATACAGGAAATACGCACTTATTACCAATTTCAGTCTGTTGATAATGATCGATATAGAATTAATGGAAAATACCGCCAGACTTTGTTGTCGCCAAGAGAATTATTATCTTCTAATCTACCAAATCGTACCTGGATCAATGAGCATCTGACTTTCACCCATGGTTATGGTGCCTCCTTAAGCCCTGTAAACCAAGTGACTCCTGAGGGTTTACCAGTATTGTTTATTAAGGATATTCCTCCACAATCCAATGTGGACCTTAAGGTTTTGCAACCAGAAATATATTTTGGGGAATTGGCCAATGATCATGTATTTGTGAATACGGGAACAAAAGAGTTTGATTATCCTGAAGGTGAAAAAAATGTTTATAAAAATTATGAGGGTAAAGGTGGTTTTGCGGTAGGTTCTTTTCTGAAGAAAATGGTTCTTGCGGCACGGTTTAAAACATTGAAAATTTTATTTTCAGATGATATTGAAAACGAAAGTCGTGTTTTGATGTACCGTAATATAACGGAACGTGTTCAAAAAGTTGTGCCTTTTTTGAGATTGGACAACGACCCTTATCTCACTATATCCAAAGGACGTTTGATTTGGCTTTATGATGCTTATACGGTTAGCAACCGGTATCCCTACTCACAGCAAATACCACGGTTTGGTAATTATGTCCGAAATTCAGTAAAAATTTCCATTGATGCTTACGATGGCTCGATGAATTTTTATATTTCGGATTTATCTGATCCTATCATCAAAACATATCAGAATATTTTTCCGGTTTTATTTCAGGATTTATCCGAGATGCCAAAAGATCTGAAAGACCATATTCGGTACCCATCTGACTTATTTGCGATTCAAACATTTATTTATGCTACCTACCATATGAAACGACCACAGGTTTTTTATAACAAAGAAGACCAATGGGAAATCCCTGAAATAGACGGCCGCGTCATGCAACCTTACTATACGATCATGAAACTTCCCGGAGAGGCGCAGGAAGAATACATTCTTATGGTTCCTTTTACTCCTCGAGGAAAAAGCAATTTGTCTGCGTGGATGGTTGCCCGTAGTGACGGCGAGAACTATGGTAAGCTCGATGTTTATACCTTCCCTAAACAGAAACTGGTTTATGGTCCAAGCCAAATTGTGGCCCGAATTAATCAGGATGCTGAAATTTCACGTCAGATATCATTGTGGGATCAACGCGGTTCAAGCGTCATTCAGGGAACATTGCTTGTAATTCCCATCGAAGAATCTTTGGTATATGTAAGGCCTTTATATTTGAAAGCCGATGCAGGAAAAATTCCAGAGTTAAAGAGGGTAATTGTAGGTTACGAAGATAGTATTGCCATGGAGCGCACACTGGAAGGAGCCTTGCAGAAAATTTTCCCAGAGCTCTCAGGTATTTCTGACAACATCACTACTGAATTCAAAAACGTGGAGCCCCAAACTAAAGAAAAAAGAAATCTGACTCTTAGCAAAACGGATTATGAAAAGATACAAAGATTTTATAAAAAAGTTTTGGAATCACAAACCAAATTCGACCAATCCTTAAATGATTACAAAAAGGAAGTGAAAGCTTTAGGGAAGGTTCTGCAGGAAACTCCCGTTAAAATCGAGCCTGTAAAACCATCAGTGGACTAATCAGTTGTTTTTTATCATTTGAATAAATCCAATTGTTGCGTGGTTTCGATGCTGTCAGTTATAGGTACGGGGTAGTTGCCGTCGAAGCAGGCTGAGCAGAATTTGTTCTTACCATTTTGCAACACTTCCAACATTTTATTAATGCTTAAGTAGCTCAGTGAGTTTGCGCCTAAATATTGTCTCGTTTCCTCAAGGGTATTAGTATGAGCAATTAATTCTTCTTTGTTCGGTGTGTCGATTCCGTAAAAACACGAGTGCAATATAGGAGGAGAAGAAATTCTAAGATGAACCTCTTTGGCACCCGATTCCAGGAGCATTTTAACTATTTTACGGCTTGTTGTTCCTCGGACAATCGAATCGTCAATGATAGCGAGTCGTTTCCCCTCAATAAGATTTTTCACAGCATTCAGTTTTAATTTGACTCCAAAATTTCGAATTTGTGATTGAGGTTCTATAAAAGTTCGTCCGACGTAATGATTTCTGATCAAGCCCATCTCGAAAGGTATGTTACTTTCTTCTGCAAACCCCATTGCAGAAACCACCCCGGAGTCGGGAACGGGAACAACTAAATCGACATCTGCCGGACTTTCCTGCGCCATAGCTTTTCCCATTTCTTTACGTGCCATATAAACATGCTCACCAAAAAGAAAACTATCGGGCCGTGCGAAATATATATGTTCAAACACACAGTGTTTGGTTTCTTCTTTTTTAAACGGAAAAAAGGATTGTAGTCCATTTTCATTTATAAGTATTAATTCGCCAGGTTCTATTTCGCGAATAAATTCTGCTTCTATAAGGTCCATAACACAGGTTTCTGAGGCGACGATGTAGGCGCCCTCTAACTTGCCAAGGCAAAGAGGTCTGAACCCGCGTGGATCGCGTGCTGCCAGCAATTCATTTTCTGTCATCAGTACTAGGGAGTATGCGCCACTTACTTGGCGTAAGGCTTCGGCGGCACGATCTACAAAACTTGCACTTTTTGCCTGCGCCATCAAATGAACGATGACTTCACTATCGTTTGTGGATTGAAAAATAGCTCCCTTGCTAGCTAAGCTTTTACGGATAGTTTGAGCATTGACTAGATTTCCATTGTGCGCTAGGGCCAGAGACCCCTCTGCGTAGTTGATCATGCAGGGTTGTGCGTTAACCAATTCACTTTTCCCTGCTGTCGAATAGCGATTATGGCCAATAGCAAGAGGGCCAGGAAGTTTCATAAGCCGGCCTGGGTCAAAAATATCAGCGACTAATCCCATTCCCAATTCCAAATGCATTTTTGAATGGGTGCTGGCTACAATGCCGGCACTCTCCTGACCACGGTGCTGCAGGGCATAGAGTCCCAAGTAAACTAAGTTAGCAGCTTCTGGGTGACCGTAGACCCCAACTACTCCGCATTCTTCATGTAGTTTGTCCAGCATAGCGCCCTAAAGAAGTTTTCCAGATTTCTTTTATTGTTTCAATATCTTGCTTTATGTACTCCTGGCTATTGATATTTACGGTGAATTGGGAACCCCCCGTTTTTCCTATTACTGAAAAGTCCATGGAATAGGATAAAGCCAGTTTTTCTATTTGATTTTTTAATTCTTCCGGAAACGAAATAACAATTCGAGATTGTGATTCGCTGAACATTAGAGCATCACCTCGAAGCGTGGATTCAAATTCTATCGTTGCCCCTAAAGTTTCTTCTGGAGAGGAAAAACAGGATTCTGCCACCGCAATTACTAAGCCTCCTTCAGAACAGTCGTGGGCGGATTGAATGAGTTCTTTATGTGTGAGCTCCAAACAGAATTTTTGTACATGTTTCTCCTGCTTTCGATCAAGAACGGGCGGTTTCCCCTCATTTTTATCAAATAAAACTTTAAGGTATTCACTGCCTCCCAGTTCTTCCATGGTAAAGCCAATGAGCCCGATACAATGCCCGGGTTTTTTAAATCCCTGCGTCATGGTTTTCGTCTGATCTTCAATCAGACCCACCACTGCAACGGTGGGGGTGGGAAAAATAGCTTGCCCTTTGGTTTCATTATATAGGCTAACGTTTCCACTGACTACAGGAATGTCAAAATAACGGCAGGCATCACCGATTCCCTGAACTGCCTGCTCAAACTGCCACATGATTTCAGGTTTTTCAGGATTTCCAAAATTAAGACAATTGGTAAGACCTATGGGTGTGGCTCCCGAACAAACAACATTGCGGCAACCCTCAGCTACGGCGATCGCTGCACCCTCATAGGGATCGAGATAGCAGAAGCGACTATTACAATCGACTGAAATAGCTACCGCTTTTTTTGTGTCTTTGATACGTAAAACGGCCGCATCAGATCCTGGTAAAACTAACGTATTTAAGCGCACCATATGATCATATTGTTCATAGACCCATTCTTTACTAGCAATATTTGGGCAGGCAAGTAGTTTTATAAATGCTTTATCGCCTCGTTTAGGCTCTGGTAGTTCTATTAAATTTAATTGTCCTATCTGGTCGAGATAGTCGGGAGGCCGTGTATCACGTTTCAAGTCCAAAGCTCCATCCACAACAGGGAAGGTTGGCAGGTTTACTACTTCTTTGTTTTCAAAATTGATATGAACCTCAGGTTCTTCAATAACCTCACCAATAACTGCTGCATCGAGACCCCATTTTTCAAGGATTGAGATGGCTTTTTCTTCATGCCCGGGTTTAATTACAAATAACATCCTCTCTTGTGATTCGGATAATAAGATTTCATAGGGTGTCATCCCTTTTTCTCTTAATGGGACTTTTGATAAATCCATTCTAACGCCTGCCTTTGAACGGTGAGCCATTTCAAATGAGGATGAGGTAAGCCCTGCAGCCCCCATATCTTGTACACCCACCACCCAGTCAAATTCCATTATCTCAAGGCAAGCTTCGATTAATAGTTTTTCGGTAAAAGGATCGCCCACCTGTACGGTGGGTCTTTTATCTTCTGTGGTTTCATCAAACTCGGAAGAAGCAAGCAGGCTAGCACCATGAATACCATCACGACCTGTTTTTGAGCCGACGTATAATATAAGATTACCGGCACCACCGGCTTTGGCAAGAAAGATTCCGTCTGATTTAGCTAGTCCTAAACAAAAGGCATTGACGAGAATATTACCGTTATAGCAGGAGTCAAAATAAACTTCGCCGCCTACCGTCGGAACACCGGTACAGTTTCCATAATTGGAAATGCCATCGACAACTCCGTTAAGTAAGAATCTTGTACGCGAATCATCCAGTTCTCCAAAGCGTAAAGAGTCCATCAAGGCAATGGGTCGGGCACCCATAGTGAAAATATCGCGCATGATTCCGCCTACACCAGTTGCGGCACCCTGATGTGGCTCGATGAAAGAAGGATGATTATGGCTTTCAATTTTAAACACCACTGCAAATCCGTCACCAATATCGATGACCCCGGCATTTTCTCCAGGGCCTTGCAGAACTCGAGGACCTTCAGTAGGCAATTTTTTTAAAAATGGTCGTGAGCTCTTGTAACTGCAATGCTCACTCCACATCACAGAAAAAATACCCAACTCGGTAAAATTGGGAGATCGACCAATTAAATCAAGAATCCGTTTATATTCGTCGCTGGTTAATCCGTGGTCTTTGACAAGCTGTGAAGAGATTTCAGGTTCGTTATGCATTTCTATTTTCAGCTTTGAGAGAGTAAAGATTGAAAAATATTTTGTCCGTCTATATTTCCCAGCAATGGGTCCGCACAACGCTCAGGATGCGGCATCATACCCATCACATTTTTCTTTTCATTACAAAGCCCAGCAACAGAGCTAACAGAACCATTGGGATTACTTTCTGCAGTGACCTTACCTTTTGCATCACAATAACGAAAGAGGATTTGTCCCCGTTCTTCCATATCTTTTAGAGAATTCGGGTCAATATAATAGCTGCCTTGGTGATGTGCGATAGGGATTTGGAGCACTGATTGGTCTTTACACTCCTGGGTGAATGGAGTGTTTATGGTTTCGACTCGGATAAATATATTTTTGCAAATAAATTTTCTCGTATGGTTTTGTATCAAGGCACCTGGTAAGAGGCCGGATTCGAGTAGAATTTGAAAACCATTGCAAATTCCAAGGACTTTTCCTCCTTTTTCTGCAAAAAGGATCACGGAGTTTATGATAGGAGAAAAACGGGATATAGCCCCTGCACGAAGGTAGTCTCCATAAGAAAACCCACCAGGTAGCACCACTAAATCAAAAGAACTCAGGTCGATATCGTCTTTATGCCACAGCCAGTGGGTTTCCTGCCCCAACACCTTATTAAGAATGTGGTAGCAATCGTGGTCGCAATTTGATCCAGGAAAAACAACTATGCCACACTTCATGTTTGACCGATTCGATTAGTAGATATTATTCAGTGGAGACCAGTTTGAAATGGAAGGATTCAATAACTGTATTTGCCAAAAGCCGTTCACACATTTCCCGTACTCGTATTTCGGCTTCTTCCTCAGAAACAGAGTCAAGTTTGACTTCCAGATACTTTCCAATGTGTACATCCATTACTTCATCGTAGCCCAAATTGTTTAGTGCGTGGTGAACTGTTTTCCCCTGTGGATCGAGAACACCTTCCTTGAATGTTACATGTATTTGGGCAAGCATTTTGGGAACCTTAACACAGAAATAGTATCAATTCAGCACGCTTTGTATCAGGAATTTAAGAAAACACAAAGACCATTTTTTGATCACCCCGCACATTTATGATAAACAAAGAGTTAGGGGGGAGGATTTTTTATTTTTGTCGAAATTCTTTTCCCTCAACCCTTAATTCCAACTATAATTCTTTATGATTAGGGGATGTTTGACGTCCATCGATGCAAACAAATGAAGGCGATAGTTTTAGGGAATAATTATGGAAAATAAATGGAAAGATTCGTCTGCTAAGGCGGCGATTGAAAAATACAAGAATGTTCATGAAGACATAGCCCTACGCGTTTATACGTCACGTTTGATTGGAGCAGATTCTGCGCTTGTGCTACATGGAGGAGGTAATACGTCTGTCAAATCACGGACTCTCAATAAAGTCAATGAAGAAGTTGATGTTCTCTATGTCAAGGGAAGCGGATGGGATCTGGATACTCTGGAGCCTCCCGGACTTCCTGGTGTTTTGTTGGATCACCTTATCAAGCTGAGAGAGTTGGATTCTTTGACCGATGAAGATATGGTCAACGAACAGCGGACGCACCTTCTGGATGCCTCTTCTCCAAATCCTTCCGTAGAAACCCTGCTACATGCATTTTTGCCGCATAAATTTATTGATCATTCGCATGCGGATGCAAGCTTGGTAATAGCCAATCAACCGCATGCGGATAAAATATGTCAGGAGATTTATGGGAAAACCATTGGTATTGTTCCATACATAATGCCAGGGTTTGCGCTAGCAAAGCTTTCCGCTGAAATTTACGAAAAAGATAAGACAGTTGAGGGTCTGATGCTGATCAATCATGGTTTGTTCACTTTTGGATCGACTGCTAAAGAAAGTTATGATCGACATATTCAAGCAGTCACAAAAGCTGAGGAATATATTGCTAAAAATCAACCTAAAGCATTTACTCCAATACACGCACCCACAATAAATGTGGGTGAAAAAAAACTGTTCAATGCACTAGCTCCATTGCTGCGTGGTTTATATAACAGTAAAACAGCCAAATCCTGGGTGGTACATCATAGAAAAGATGAGAAAGCCAAGGCATTTGCTACCAGTAAGGAATGTTTAACCTGGTCGCAGATAGGCACCGCAACACCAGACCACGTTATTCGCACAAAACAAAAACCACTTTTACTAAATTTAAAACAATGGCAAGACCCCGAGGTTTTGCGGGATGAAGTTGCATCTGCTTTAGAAAACTATTCTGAAAATTATCACCATTATTTTAAAACTAATTTAGCCGCTAAAGGTGTTGATAAAACCGAATTGGATCCCTTGCCTAGAGTGATCTTAGTTGTGGGACTGGGTCTTTTAACCATAGGCAAAACTGTTAAAGAAACAAAAATTTCTGCAGATATTTATCAACACACAATGGATATCATTCATAAATCATTTTCGATAGGAAACTACGTTCCTTTGAAGTCCGATGATTTGTTCGATATGGAGTACTGGTCTCTTGAGCAGGCAAAGCTAGGGAAAAGTAAAGCTCCATTATTGCAAGGTAAAGTGGCTTATATTACTGGAGCAGCTTCGGGTATCGGTTTAGCAACAGCTAAACTATTTGCGGAACATGGTGCAAACCTATACTTGGTGGATTTATCAGAAGAGAAACTCCATGAAGTAGGGGATTCGATTCGAAAAAAATTCCAAGTGGGTGTCGCTGTGCAAGTATTGAATGTGGTTGATGAAGAAGCAGTAAGGCAATCGTTTTCTGAAGTGGTTGAAGATTATGGTGGGGTTGATTTTTTAATATCGAACGCAGGAAACGCATTGCAAGGTGAGATAGGTAAAGTGGATATGAAAACATTGCGCCAGAGTTTCGAGTTAAACTTTTTTGCGCATCAGGTTCTAGCTTCCGAGGCGGTGCGTCTTTTTCAAATTCAGAAAACGGGGGGCGTGCTGTTGTTCAACGCGTCCAAGGCAGCTTTCAATCCTGGGAAAAATTTTGGTCCTTACGCTCTTCCGAAAGCCGCTATGGTGGCATTGACCAAACAGTATGCGTTAGATTATGGGGAACATGGTATACGCTCCAATGCCATTAATGCGGATCGTATTCGCACTTCTCTTTTTTCGGAAGAGGTTGTGACCGAACGTGCTGCTGCTCGAGGTCTTTCAGCGGATGAGTATTTTAAATCCAATTTATTGCAGCAGGAAGTGTATGACACCGATGTAGCTCGTGGGTTCCTTAACTTAGCCCTAGCAGAAAAAACCACGGGCAGCATTATTACTATCGATGGTGGCAACATTGCGGCTAGCCCGCGCTAGTAAAACTGCTATCATCGTAAAAAAGTTAGGACCCTTATTGGCAATAATAGATTAAAAATTTATGGTTAAAGATATTTACTTCCAACGGGAAAAATTCACAAGAGATCTAAAAATCGATTTGCAGATTCTTTCTGAAAACCTAAATACATAATTTTTGAAAGATAGGTTACATGTTCTAGGCTAAGCCTGTAAGTTGATAAAATGAAGAGACAAAAACTAACATTTATTCTGACGGGTCTGATCTTGTTGTTTTTGATAGGCCCGTCCATTGCTTGGGTTGCTGAATATGAAAAAGCAATAGACGCTTATAACAAAGGGGATTATAGAACTTCGGCTAAATTAATACTTCCATTGGCAAAAAAAGGTTTTGCCAATGCCCAATACAATATGGGGGTAATGTACGAAAAAGGAAAAGGAGTTGAGAAAAATTTAAACAAAGCAAAGAAATGGTTTCAATTTGCAGCAGAACAGGGTCTTGCCAAAGCTCAGTATAACCTTGGCCTGATGTATGGTAAGGGGAAGGGAGTGGACAAAGATTATAGCAAGGCCATTAAATGGATGACTCTTGCAGCGGATCAAGGAAATGGCAAGGCGCAAACCAATTTAGGGTGGATGTTTGAAACGGGTAAAGGGGTACCAAGAGATACTCAAAAAGCATTATCTTTGTATCAACTTGCGTCAGATCAAGGTCTTGCTAAAGCCCAAGAGAAGCTAAATTTGCTTTTAAATAAAAATAAGGAAAATTTACGTGAATCCTACAATTCCTCAAAGGAATTTATAAGCTTAAAAGAAAAAAATCCAGAGCTAAAGAAATTTCAATCTGAAAAATCTAATAAAATACCAACAACAAGCGAAATCAATCTAAAGATAGAACAAGAACAACCCGTTTTAAACCCAACTAAAAAAGCAGAGGCGCAAATTCATTTCGGTTTGGGAATGAGATTTGAGAATGGGGAGGGGGTTCCACAGGATTATAACGAAGCGATAAGGTGGTACCGCCTTGCAGCGGATCAGGGGCATGGTAAAGCCCAAGAAAAACTTAATATGCTCTTAAATAAATTCAAGGAACATTTCGATTGAGAGAAAAACTTGCCGAATATAGAGTCCTAACCCAGGTAAAATCAATTTTTTAGAAAAAACTCAAATCTTATATCTATATAAAACATCTCATTTCAAGATTTTATTTAATTATTTGAAAATCGAAATGCATATAAAAATATCCTTTAATATCTAAATGTTTTGAATTAAAATCCTTGGTTTTATAAGTTGATAAATTATTCCAATTTTTATTCTAAGATTTAAATATTTTTAAAATGATCCAAGTCCTTATCCTCCTATTCCCACTTTTAGCCGGAATCATCATTAGAGTTTTTGGAAGGAAAATTTCTGGTCATGTTGCTAGGATAGGAGTTATCTCAACGACCATTTCTTTCTTTTTATCGGTTTGGACTCTCTATTATGTAAGCATACAGGGCCCAATCCATCTTACTTTTTGGCCATTAAACGCTGGCAATTCACCCATTTTAACAATTGGAATGTTGGTAGATCGCCTCACCGCAGTGATGCTGGTATTGATCACAAGTGTCAGTATAGTTATTCATGTTTATTCAATTCGATACTTGGAAGGCGACCCTGGATATGCCCGCTTTTTCGCGCTGTTGAGCTTTATGACTTTTGTCATCCTTGCTCTCGTTTCCAGTCCGAACTTGTTTATGCTTTTTGTATTTTGGCAATTATTAAGTTTGGCGCTTTACCTAATTTTGGCATTTAACTTTCCTAATCGTCCGGCATGTCAGAATGCTTTTAAAACCTTTTTTGCCCATCGTGTTGGTGATGCGAGCTTTCTTTGCGGAATTTTTCTTGCCTATAAATATTTCGGTACTTTAGAGTTTAATGAACTTTTTAGATTAGCGACAGAACAGCCTCAAATGATTTCACTTTTCTCTGGAATGTTTAACATCAGCGCTGTTACTGCAATTGGACTATTAGTTTTTGTTGGCGCAATAGCTAAATCCTCTCAATTTCCTCTACACGTATGGTTACCCGATACCATGGATTCACCAACTCCTGTATCAGCTCTAATGCATGCAGGCATTGTTAATGCAGGGGGTTTTCTGTTGAATCGTCTGGCTCCCTTCTATGCGCTTACACCAAACACTCTTCATATTGTTTTTGTGGTTGGTCTTCTGACGGTTATTTTGGGAGCTTCCATGATGTTAGCGCAAAATGATATCAAGAAGACCTTGGGGTTTTCCACCATGGCACAAATGGGTTATATGATTATGGAATGTGGACTGGGTGCATTTGCGCTTGCTATTTTTCATTTAATAGCGCACGGGCTTTTTAAAGCTTCATTGTTCCTGCATTCAGGGCAAGGTATCCATACATCACGTGAAGAGCCTGAGTTCCCTGATCCATCTGCGCATGAGGTAAAAATATCTTCCAATCAATTAAGCTTTGTCACGGGTTTAATTATCACGTTAGTTTTACCGCTGATTATTTTAATGGTTGCGCATGATATGTTGAATATCCCACTACAGAATGCGCACGGGGCCGTAATTTTACTCTTTTTTGCTTGGGTGACAGCTTCTCAAGTCATGTTTAGCTTGTTTCGGTTTCATGCCGTGGCCTCCTGGAAAATTTCCAGTGCAATGATTGTTTCGCTGTTTTTTATCGGTTTTACCTATCTTTGGGCGGCAGAAGATTTTACCCACTTTCTTTATCCTGGGGCAGGTGTCGCGGATGGTTTCTTTTTAGCCGCAGCACTCAATCCAATTGTTTTTGATTTGCTTGTTTTATTGGCAACCTTGCTCATTCTCATTAGCTGGGTTTATGTTTATGCCGATTCCAAAGGGCAAAAAATATTTATTGTCCAATGGATCAAGTCAATTAAAAAGCGACTTTATATTCTTTTGATTAACCGATTTTATATTGACCTGGTTTATGAGCGGTGGAGTAGGAACATTTTACGCCTAGCTCAAAAGTTAGGTCATGGTTTTTGATAAATGAAAAAAGACTATGCATATTAATAATCTTCCATTTGTACTTTCTCTGATTCCAATCATTTTGGGGGCGATATGGAAGTTTTCCAATGGCTCTTCCACTATCCGTAAAAGTTTGGGGTTGACTGTTATTGGGGCTCTTGCAGGCGGTTTGATCTATATTCGGTTGGCTATTGGGGCTGAACCATCAATACTATTTTTAGCAAGTGCCGTTCTTCTCTCAGGTTTCTGCTCCCTTCTCAGCCAAGAAGACTCGCAACATGGGTCTTCTATCTATGCTTCAATCATGATAGTTCTCGGCTTTGGCCTTGGAGCTCTTCTCAATGAGGCAATCATGGGGCGGATTTTTCTCTGTGGACTGTTAGGTTACATCGCAAGCTCTCTAAATCAAGAACAACAAAAGACATTTCGCACGAAAATAATATTACTTCATATAGTGTTTGCAATCACCTTCTCCTTGAGTTCTATATTCATGGGAGAAACTTCTCAAATGCTTGCTGGCTTGTTCCTTGCTTTGACTTTCTTGCCGCTGGCGCCCTTTCATCTCCCGTTTGTTAGAACAATTAAAGATGCTAAAGGAACTCTCTCAAGTTTTTGGATTGTTGTTTGGCTAATGATCGGACTTGGTGAATTAAAAACAATTTACTCTTTTTTAACAGCTGAAATACTTTTTATTTTAAGCCTCTTAGCTATACTCAGTGCGATCTATGCCTCATTAGCGTCATTGGGTCAAAAGGTTAATAGTTTGTTCGTTGCTTCAGCGACCTTAGCCCATTCGGCGCTTATTTGGGGACTGCTCCAAGTATTTACGAATTTTCCAAAGTGGGGAATTCCATTTGGTATAACTTTGGCACTTGTGATGGGTGGTATTTCTCTTACCTTTGCCTTTGTTCAAAATCGTTATGGGTGGAAAACCATTGGAAACCTTCCAGGGCTCCTCTCGAGGATGCCTCGGTTAGGAGTGGCAATGGTACTCTTTGTGAGCTTCGCCCTATTTTTACCTTTATTTCCAGCCTATTTAGGGTTGGGAGTCATGCCCACCATTGAAACTCAAGATGTAGGTGTCGTCATGATTTCACTCCTATTTTCTGTGGTTTGGTTGGGAGGGAGTTGGTATTTTATAAATATGCTTCACCAAACAGCCTTTGGAGAGGCACGCACGGATGTTCCATATTTTGATTTAGGACCCAAAGAAGTTTTTTCAATATCCGTATTACTATTAGCCGCGGCTTATAGTGGAATAATTTTCTAATGCATCAATCAGTTTCAACCTATTAAGAGGAAAACGAAACCAAAACATGAATACGCTCGAAGATAAAAAAAGCGTTACGCCAAGTGAATCAGAGAGAGCAGAATTAAGTTCCCTTGTCCATCTGGCGTGCGAACCGGTATCGCATTTTTGGCCGATGAAAACGTTTATTCACCACAATCCGCTTCATGGTTTGGAACATTTCCCTTTTGAAAAAGCTATAAATGAAGCAGAACGGTTTTTAAGGGGTCGAGGTTATCTTCCCAATAGTGAGTACCGCAAGTACTTTCAGGAAGGGCGAATCACTGAAGAAAGCATTGATGAAGCTTTAAAAGATGTTTCACAGGAAGAAAAGGTCGTCCTTGGTAATCAAGAACTGTCTCATCGGGAAGTTTTGAGGGCTATTCTAATTCACGGTACGGGACAGGTTGCCCTAGATGTTTGTTCGACGGTTCTACGGAACTCTCATTCCCAATCAGAAATAAAAAATATCTTTGAGAAAATTCAGACCCTATCAAAAAATAAAGAACGAAAAGAATTTTTAAGGGATCATGCGAAGAGAGACGAAAAAGATCTGGCAACTGAATACACTATTGCAGAATGGTTTGATCAAACCTTTCAGGCGGATTTACAAGACCAAATTAATAGACAAATCATAAAATACATAGGAGGTTTTCTTGATGAAGGACATGCTCCTTGGGGTATGCCTGGGAGAGAAAAAAATCTGTACACGGTTTGGAAAGAATTATCTCTGGAGGATGATTCGGGCATCATACTTGGAATCCAAGACTGGCAAAGCAAAATTCTTAGTATGCCGGATCAACCTGAAGATGCGGTACTTGAAAGTTTGTCCTTTTTGGGCATTCCCAAAAATTTATGGGAAAGTTACTTTTCCTTGCAGTTGGCCCAGTTGGCTGGTTGGACGGGATTCATAAAATGGCGTGCAGAACAAACGAATTATGATTGGCAAAATGCTTTTCCTGCTGACCTCATCCAATATATGGCTATACGGCTTTTTTATGAACGGGAAATGGTGACGCAGGCTTGCCAAAAGCAATTAGGAATTTCTGGCACTTATGATTCTATAATCGAATGTTTAAATAATCATCCCACCGGTTACGGGCTCTACAAAGAGTTCCGGTCGGGGATGCTATCAGATGACGCGGTTGATAATCTCAATATATCCCCATTTACTAAGAGTCCTTTGAGTTTAGGCGATCTTGAGGAATGTGACGCCAGCCTGGTTTCCAAATTGGAACAAATCAGGAAAAGACAAGAAACAGAAAACCAAACTTTAAAAATAATTCATCTCGCTCAATCATTAAATATCTCGATAAAAGACGCGGGGGACAGCTCCCCTGATGTTTTAAACTCTCTATTGGACTGGGTGGAAGAATTCCCGGAATCGCAGCATGGGCTAATTTGGCTAGAGGCCTTTGAATCAAGCTATCTTAAGAGTTTTATAAAAAAAATCTCACCTAACCTGGAGAATTTAATTAATAGCGATAAGATTGAAGAAGCTGAAAAAAAGCCTTTGGGATCCCGCCCACTTTTTCAGGCTCTTTTTTGTATTGACGTCCGTTCGGAATGCTTTAGAAGAAACTTCGAGGAAATTGGAGAGATTGAAACATTTGGTTTCGCAGGTTTTTTTGGAGTTCCCTTATGTTATCAGGGGTTTTCTCATGAGCTAAAAACAGACCAATGTCCCGTCTTGTTAAAACCCAAGCATGTTGTAAAAGAAATTCCTCGTGACGACCAAGATAAAGCGGCAAAGAAATTTTTAGAAGGAAAGGAAATAACCAAGGCCGGTCATACATTGCTGCATGACTTGAAAGAAAACGTGGTCACACCCTACGTTATGGTCGAAGCTATTGGTTGGTTTTTTGGATTTAAACTATTTGGCAAAACCTTAAAACCTAAATGGTTCAAAAAGGCCATGTCTTGGATTACGGGTGGTTTGGATACTTCTTTGGGAACTAAGCTTACTGTCGACAAAATCTCGCCAGACGAAGCCTATGATATGGTTGCATTGAAACAGCGGGGCACTATTTATAAATTATTGGCTGAAAAATATAACAAGGATAATTCATCTGTTCTTGATGACCAGGTGGAACGCCTTCGAAAAATAGCGTTGAATCAGTTTCAATCTAGCAGCTCAGAAAGCGATGAGCTTTTGCGTTTGCTTAAGTGGAAGGATTCTGATCTTGATCAGTTTATTAATTTACTAAGAAGTGAATTTAATCTGCATGAGGCAGATGTGGATAATCAGATGCAAGCTCTCACGGAGCTGGGATTAACCGAGTCGGAACAATTAAACTATGTAGAAACGGCTCTGAGGATTTTAGGATTCACAAAAACGTATGCCCGGCTCGTTTTATTATGCGGGCATTTCAGCACTTCCGATAACAACCCTTATGAATCGGCCTTAGACTGTGGGGCCTGCGGTGGAAATCATGGAATTTCTAACGCCCGAGCCCTTGCGGCCATGGCAAACAATCCAAAGATTAGGGAAACACTTGCAAAAAAAGGGATCGCAATCCCGCATGACACTCATTTTATTCCAGGGCAACAAGATACAGTAACAGATGAGGTGAAACTTTTTGATTTGGAAGATGTTCCAGCCACACATCAACAAGATTTGATCGAACTTCAACAGGCGCTTAAGGAAGCCCGCGAAAAAACCAATCTGGAACGACTCCTTCGCCTTCCTGATGTTACCGGTAAGGAAGGTATTACGGAGGCAACACCTGTGGCGAAGGTGCGCAGCATGGACTGGTCCCAGGTTCGACCTGAATGGGGATTATCCAATCACACCGCTTTTGTGATGGGACGGCGATCGCTGACTCAGGAAATAAATTTTGAGGGTCGGACCTTTTTACATTCTTATGATCCCGCCCAGGATCCGGATGGAAAATATTTGGAAATCATCATGACCGCTCCTATGATTGTTACCAATTGGATTAACATGGAACATTATTTTTCTACTGTTGACCCAATGGTATATGGGGCCGGCAGCAAGGTGTATCATAATGTTACCGGTAATATAGGAGTCATGTATGGTTCAGAAAGTGATCTATGTTGTGGGCTTCCTCTTCAAACCGTTTTCAATGGCGAAAGACCTTATCATGAGCCCATGCGGTTATTTTGTGTGATTGAAGCGCCGTTAGAAAGAATTGAGATGCTCGTAGGTCGACACGAAATTTTACAACGCTTGACTGAAAATCGCTGGGTCAATCTAGTCGCCATAGAACCCGGCACCATGAAATTTTTCTTCTTTAAATCACAGAGAGAGTGGAAATCGATTAATTAATTTGCATGTTTTATCCTGCCCTTTAATGTAATGCGTCTATGCTTCCTTAAAAACCTGGCATCAAGAAAAACTTTACTCTTTCAATGGCAGAAAAAGTATAAGCCTTGAAGTATTACTTAAAATAAACTTTAGAAAATTCCATATAATAGCCAGAAGTAAAATGTTTTATGTATATTTCTTGACCTTTTCTTAACATATTGTTGACACTCACTTAACAAACATTATTTTAAATTTGCATTAATATGGAGTGAGTAAAACTATTTTGTAATTAATGGCAAGGAGACAACATGAGTGACATAAAACTTCACCCCATGAAAGAAATAAAAATTATTATCGAGGGTGAACATTTGCATTTTGTGACGGATGTTCTTGATCGCATCAAAGCGAGTGGCTATACCGTATTCAATAATCTTTCAGGAAGAGGCCATCACGGATACCATGAAGGGCATTTATTGTTTAATGATACCAGCAGTTTACAAATGATCTTAACTATTGTTCCCGAAGAAAAAATGGATCCTATCCTCTCTGGAATCAAACCCTTTCTGGAACGTCATCAGGGAAATCTTTTTGTGTCAGATGCAAATGTGCTTCGACCTCAATATTTTGGTGTATTATGAAATAATACTCCCTTCCTATATGACAAACCTCAATTAAATAGAGTCATAGCGTTTCAAGGGCAATCGAACCCCTGTTTCCGGCGTGAGAGGCCAGCAATCCGGTTGTTAAAATTATTTTTGCAACAGGTAGGAAACGCGAATATTGCTTGTGTAAACGCCGGCCCAAAGGAGACTAGATTTTTACCTTTACGAGAGAAGGCTTTTTCTGACAAGAAAAAGACGCATACTGTCATACATAATTGACTTTCCCGCTTCACAGTTCAAGAATATATTAAGAGAAAAATCACCAGGGGGAAACCACCCTATGCCTGAATGAATCTGCCAATAATATTTTTCCTTGGTTGGGGTATTTTCTTTGATAAAAACGTTTATACCCGCATTAGTCTTCCCCAATGGGATTTGAGCAAAATACTTCTTTCCTTGGTTTATAATATTAGCAGTCAATAATGGCATAAAATACTTATCAGAAACAGCAAACTTTCTTGTTGACCAAACTAATACAGCTTGGTGTGGTTGACTTAGTTTGATATTACCAAACGAAGCTCGGAGGACCATATCTTTTCCGGGTGAAGCTTTGGCAAGCAAAGAGTATTTTCCTGAAAATTTATGTTCCTCCTGAATAGCAAATTCGCCATCACCTGATTGGATCTGCCAGTCAGCAGTAGCTTCAAAATCTTCTGGCAACACGGGAATCGAATCAATATTTTCTAAATGGAATAAACTTCTGTCATCAAAAACAATCTTTTTCTTGAGTCTGTCCTTCCAACCCAAAAAAATTGGTGCTCCTCTAGGACCCTGTATATTATAATCGGCCGCAGTAAAGTTATTATCAACAAGCAATTTTATTCCGCCAAGCTGATTGTTAGTGATAATATTTCGCAGGTTTTTTTTATAAATACTTCTGGCGTAGAGATAAAATCTGCTATCAGCAACAAGAAGCAAGTCGTTCTTTTTTATTTGACCGCTAAGTTTTTGCGTGTAAGCCTTCACATCAAAGGTTTTGATTGAAGGGTAATAATTTGAAAATAATTCGGTCAGTGCTAGAGTGACGTATACACCTATTAAGGAATAGCTAACCCAATTGATGGAAAATTTTTTATTGATTAAGTTTCCTAAGTATTCTCCGGTCCATACAATCCCACCCGCAAGAAAAATCAAAAGCAAGGGAAGATTAAACAAGTAACCTCTCGGATAATATGCCAATCCTGTTATTAGTGTAAAAAGGTAAGTGGTGAGAAGTATTACTATTGGTAGTAACCGGTAAGCAAGACGATTTGTTTGACCCCAAAATACTCCAATAAGAATAAATGGGGTGAAGTAAAGCAGCAGCCCTGGAAATATCTCGGCAAGCAAATTGGGAATGAAGTAAATTAACTTATCTACAAATGATGTATAAATGCCCTTGACTGAATTTGACGATACAACTTTGCTATCATCATATTCATTTAGCATTTGCAGGACTCCATCTATATGAGGCCAATACAAAAGAACGGAACAGGTTCCCATCAATAGAAAAATTGCAAGAAATTGATAGAATTTTCTACTTACTGATTCCTGATGAAGACCAAATTCTGCTTTTAATGCGGGTATTGTCAGAACAAGTAAAACCCAAACAGCAAGACTTATAATAAACACTGCAACTAGCGGTATGGTATATACTGACAAAATACCACTCAAAAATAGAAGAAAGCCCCATATGAAACTTCTATTTGATTTCAACAAATTTAAAGCTGCATAGATTGAAAGGGTAGAAAAAAACATAACAAAACTGTACCCGCGAGCAGTTTGAGAATAATAAATATGAATTGGGCATACCGCTATTATTGCTAAGGCGAATCGGGCCACCGCCATGGTTGGATAAATTTGTCTAGCTATCTTATAAACCATCCAAATACAGGCAATACCAGCAATAAAAGCAGGGAACCTAATAGCTAGTGCATTTTCTTCACCAAATAACAAAACCATCATGCGCAAAATAATATTAATAAAAATCTGATCAAAGCCAAATCCTGATGACCAATTCCAATGACTTGGATCTCCAGAAGGAGTGAGGATGTGATTCATTGGCGCATATACCCACTCTAGTAATACCTGGTTCTCATCTCCGCCTCCTAAAGCTCGATCCAATTGATGAATTCTAAGGATAGTTCCAAAGAGCAAGAGGGCAATTAAGATGTACATAGGTACTCCATAAATTTTTTTTGAGTTTTTTTGTTTGCGGGGTTGTTTGGGTTTACCCCCATTTTATTCCCATTCAGTAGTAACGTAGAATTATAACTCTTTAAAAGCAAGGAGTTAAGTGACCAGTAATAGTTATGTGTAACTTTTGTGTAAGTTTCTGAAGCGAATCTTTGTTGGAATTTTGATCAACGTTACTATTCGATTTCAATAGTCTAAGTGTTTTGTGGTTACACATTGTGCGACACTTTTTATGTGGTTAATATATCAGAAATTTAAGCATCGAAAAAGCGTACGAATATGTTTTGACTACTGTTTGGTTAAGTGACTGCCATAGTTAACTGTTCTTCCAACAGCCAATAAAAAACTTTCTCGTTTGCTTTGACTCCCTACCAATTTTTTTGCCAACTTTTGCGACTTTTCTAGTTGTGCTGATTTAGTAAGTCTTTAAAGTTTGTTTTCATCTTTATTTGATAATTTGTGCTCACTCGAGTTATGTTAGGCTTTAAGAAAAGTAATGGAGATAATGCGTGGCAAAAGATATTTTAAGTGAAGCTATCGGTATTATTCGCAATGACGTTGGAAAAACTTTAGACGATACCTCTCTCGGAGAACCTTATAGAGATGATCATCAATTCAGGTTTGTAACGAGTGGGAAAAAATCCTTCATGGAGCTCGTCCGGGTCATCAAGAGAGGGGTTGTCAGGATTATATGGGAGCGCATTATCGGGAAAATGTATATGAGCCAATTCTTCAGGCCGCCTATGAAAGAGAATGTAATTAATTAAATACGTTCTTGATGGCAACCAAGAATTGAAAGCCCTAATGAGTAATTACTTGTTGGGGCTTTTTCTTTTTAGATAGATTATATATTTTGGGATAGATCTATAGCGAAAAACTACTCCCATTCAATAGTAACGTGGATTTTTAACTATTTAAAAGTAATGGGTTAAGTGGCCAATAATAGTTATGTGTAACTTTTGTGTAAGTTTCTAGAGCAACCGTTAGTTCGAATGATGGCCAACGTTACATAGGCTAGAAAATATTCCAAATAAAACTTAATTAAGTTATAAATATTTTTTTAAGTGACTGCCATACGCTAGCTGCTGCTCCAAAAGAGAATCAAACTCTCCGTTATCTACAGCCTTTTTAATACTTTGAAGCGTTGGTTCTAACTCAGCTTTTGACGATAACTCAATAGCGTTCTTGCCTTGTTCAAGTTCTATTGCCTTATTCTAACTCTACGACCTTATTCCCATTTGCGAATGAATTTTGTTGGTTTCGGATTTTCAAAATATTCTTAATTGGAGCCACCATAGTTTCTGCTATTAACGTATTCCCCTCTGGTGTTAAATGCATCCTATCTACAAAATAAGAAAACTTTTTTATAAAATCAGGGTTTTCTTTTTCAAATCTTTGATTTACATTGATAATGGGAACATTATTTTTCTTCGCTAGTTCCTTTAAGATCGATCTGATATGTCCTAAAAAGACCACAAATCCATCCCACCGTTCCGCCATATTCAAATCTGTTTCCGAAAATTCTTTTGCCTCCAATGGAGCGTTTTCAAATTCGGGTGACGGAAAAATAATTAGTACGGGAGTGACTCCATCGCTTTTCGCCAGAGAAATTAGATCCTGAATATTAGTTTTATATTCTTCCCACCATTTATGATCCTTGGCACCTTCTATACTTTTCATTCGTATTTCAGAATCACTTGTTTGAATCTCAACACGGTCAAAGTTTCTCAATCTATAATAAGTTTTCATTGTTAGAAACCCTAAGGCGAATTTGCTAATCGGATGTTGATAGACTTTAATTTGAGATAAGAGGGCATGCACGTGTGGGTCACGGGGTTTCCAGTAAGGCATCATAGAATCTTCGTAGTCATTCCACCCTGAGTAGATAGTAATTATATCAGGAGACAATTCCCGTATGACCTCTTTGTAATAATGTAACAAATGAATACTTCGGTAACCATCTACACCAGTATTTATTATTCGAACGTTTGGGTCTCCTATCATACTCTCCAATTGTTGGGGATAGGTCATTTCATTAGAAGACTCCGCTCCCATGGTTGTGCTACCACCCAGAGAAAATATTCTAATTTCTCCAACAGGTTTGTCTTTAGTTAAATCATCACGGTATCTGAAACCATATTTATTAGTTTGAAGATCGAAAAACATTTTACGCCTTGGAGCATTTTTAAGACCCGGGGGTTGAGGTTTTTTTATATTTAAATTTTTATTTAGGACATACCCAACGATAGGGTCTTCTTTAAATAACCAGAGATCCTCCGGTATTACCCGATTGTAAAAAGATGATTTTATTGGGACAATTTTTTTCTCATGATCGTTAAAAAAATAATATACTGGATACGCAATAATAAGTTCACAAATAATCACTCCTAAAAGAGATGAGATCAAGATAAATACTATCTTTTGTATTAAGTTTGTGTGGTTATTCTTCGCATTGGTGTCCCAGTGTTTTTTTCTCATCTAATTCCACAATGTACCTTTCCGAAAAATTTAATTTTAAACTTTTGGTTTTCTGCCTTCAGCAAAGTGCTGTTTTTTAATTACCATATTCTTGCTTACGAGTTACTACAAGTTTCAATAGCAACGCCTCTTTACCCTTCTTTTCCCAAAAAAAAACCACGCATTCATAAAGAAAGCGTGGCGCTCAATTTTCTAATCTTTAATTAACTAACTCTGCTACAGTCTTTCTAGTTCTATGGATTGGTCGTGCTTAACTACCGATTAGTTGGAGTCGGAGCGCCATTCCGAATGCAAGTAAACATATCACAGGACTATCCTTAATGATAGGTTTTTGCTGTTCAGCCACATCCTAAAGTGCCAATACGCACCTCTTTTGTAAATAGAGGCTTCATCGAAAATAGGGATTTCTTCTTCGTTGTATTTTTGTTTTTTTAAAGGCAAATCAGCGTCTTACGTTACTATGGTTTTCAGTAGTCACAGTTTTGCTTGACTTTTTGTGTAACGTTATGAGAAAAGTTCGGCAAAAACAATCCCAGATATTTTGTGGAAAAGTTTTTCGGAAATTAGTTCGACTTGGAAATCAAAGAGTTACTAATGACTCTTTATTCCCACTCGATTGTGCCGGGGGGTTTGGAGCTGATGTCATAGACTACGCGGTTTACGCCGTGGACTTCATTGATGATGCGATTAGATAAGGTGCTTAGTAGCTCGTAAGGTAAGTGGGCCCAGTCTGCTGTCATACCATCGGTACTAGTGACTGCCCGGATGGCTATAACATTTTCGTAAGTGCGTGAGTCTCCCATAACTCCTACAGTTTTAACGGGAAGTAGCACAGCAAATGATTGCCATAAATCGTTGTAAAGTCCTGCGGCTTTTATTTCTTCAAGAATAATTTTATCTGCGGCACAAAGTATGGCTAGTCGTTCACGGTTAATCTTGCCAAGAATGCGTATAGCCAACCCCGGACCAGGGAATGGTTGGCGATTGATTATTTCACCGGCTATCCCCATTTCTTTGCCCAATTCTCGGACTTCGTCTTTAAATAATTCGCGAAATGGTTCCAGTAATTTCAAATTCATTTTTTCTGGCAGGCCGCCTACATTATGATGTGATTTAATTACAGCCGAAGGCCCTTTAAAGGAGACAGATTCAATTACATCTGGATATAAGGTTCCCTGCGCAAGAAAGGTAAAGTTGCCAAGACGTTTTGCTTCTTTTTCAAAGACCTCAATGAAAGTGTTGCCTATAGATTTTCGTTTTTGCTCGGGATCGGTCACCCCTTCCAATTTGTTTAAAAATTGATCTGAGGCATCAATCACATCCAAATTGATTTTAAAGTTATCTCGAAATGTTTTTTCTACTTTATCCCTTTCACCTGTACGTAGTAACCCATTGTCGATAAAAAGACAATAGAGATTATCACCAATGGCGTTGTGAATTAGGACTGCGGCTACTGAGGAATCTACCCCTCCGCTGAGTCCGCAGATTACTTTTTCATTGCCAACTTGTTTACGAATATCTTGGACCATGAAATTTACTAGGGATTCCATTTTCCAATTGGCAGTACATTCGCAGATTTTAAAAAGGAAGTTTTTAAGGATTTGTTCACCTTCATCGGTATGAACGACTTCCGGGTGAAATTGCAGGCCATAAATTTTTTTTATAGGATTCTCAATAGCTGCCAATGGTGAATTTCCGGTGAAAGCTATAGGTTTAAATTTATTAGGTAACTTGGAGATTCGATCACCATGACTCATCCATACCGTTGAATTATTGTTTACGCCTTCAAAAAGATGAGAAAATTCTTTAAGTTTTAATTCTGCGCGTCCAAATTCGCGCTGTTCCGAAGGGTCGACCTTTCCACCTAAGATGTGCGAGATTAACTGCATTCCATAACAGATGCCTAATACGGGAATTTCCAATTCAAACAATTTTGAGCTACATAATGGAGAGTTTGACTCAAGAACACTAGCAGGTCCACCAGAAAGAATAATGCCTTTCGCATTGAATTCAGAAATCTTATCCATTGTCATGGTGCATGGATGGATTTCACAATAAACTTCGCACTCACGGATCTTGCGGGCGATATTCTGAGTGTACTGCGACCCAAAATCAAGAATTAGAATTTTCTGTTCGTGCAGTGAGTCTGCCATTAAGAGTTTATTTGTACTTTAGTCGATGTGATAATTAGGTGCTTCTTTGGTAACGATAACGTCATGGACATGACTTTCGCGAAGTCCAGAAGGAGTGACTTTAATGAACGAAGCATTTTTTCTTAATTCTTCAATAGATGCAGCACCACAATATCCCATTCCAGCGCGCAGACCTCCAAGAAGTTGGTGGACTGTGAAAGACAAAGCACCTCGATAGGGTATGCGTGCTTCTACTCCTTCAGGCACTAGTTTGCTTTCAGACAATTCCATTTCTTGAAAGTATCGATCACTTGAGCCCTGCGACATGGCGCCGATGGAGCCCATGCCTCGATATTCTTTATAACTTCTTCCCTGGTAAAGAATTTTTTCACCAGGACTTTCTTCCGTTCCGGCAAATAAAGAGCCGATCATTACAGAGCTGGCTCCGGCAGCAATTGCCTTGGTGACATCCCCGGACAGTTTTATACCACCGTCCGAAATGACTGGAATATTTTTCTTTTCTGCTATTTTTACACATTCTGCAACGGCTGATACCTGGGGGACTCCGACTCCGCTTACTACCCGTGTAGTACAAATCGAACCTGGACCGATCCCAACTTTAACAGCATCGACACCGGCTTTAATCAATGCTGCGGTGCCTTCACTTGTTGCAACGTTGCCGCCAATGATTTGCAGGTTTGGAAAAGAATTTTTTATTGTACCAATGGTTCTTAAAACTTTTTCCGAATGGCCGTGAGCACTGTCGATGACAAGAACATCCAGCCCGACTCTTATCAGGTTTTCGATATGTTCTTCTGGATTTTGGTTGACCCCCAGAGCGGCTCCGACAAGCAGTCTGCCTTTCGAGTCTTTGGCCGCGTTAGGAAACTGACCCGCCTTTTCTATGTCCTTAATGGTGATGAGCCCTTTTAGATTTCCTTTTTTATCGACAACTAATAGTTTTTCGATTCGGTTGTCATGCAAAATCTTTTTAGATTTTGAAAGAGGTGTGCCCTCGGGGATCGTGACTAGATCTTCTTGGGTCATCAGAGACTTAATTTTTTTGTCGAGCTTGGTTTCAAACCTCAAATCACGATTGGTCAAAATTCCCACTAGTTTTTTGTTCTGGGTTATGGGAATTCCCGTAATATTGTATTTTTTCATTACCTGAAGTGCTTCGCTTATTTTCTGCTCGGGTTCCATTGTTATTGGGTCAGGGATCATGGCGCTGACTGATCGTTTGACCTTGTCCACCATTTTACGTTGTCTTTCGGGTTTGAGATTTCTGTGAATGATACCGATACCCCCCTCTTGTGCCAGGGCAATGGCTAAATTGGTTTCGGTTACGGTATCCATCGGTGCACCGATTAACGGGCATTTCAATTTAATTTTTCGAGTCAAACGCGTGGTAATATCTACATCTGTAGGCAAAACCTTAGAGTACGCAGGGAGTAGTAAAACATCATCAAAAGTCAGGTAGGTCGGGACTTTTTGAGGATCAATCATAAGTTTTGAATAGATAAAAATTGGATAAAATATAAAAATTTAATAGTAGCACGCCTTTCCATATTCTTGCATTAGATTTCTTTGTCCGATGGGGATGAAAAACACTCGTTAAGTTTTATAATCGGTCTATAAGCTTAGCCTTTACCCTTGTAGATTCATTTTTGCCATGTTCCAATAAAGTCCATCATGATTAAAACTATTCTCAATTTAGCATTCTTTGTTTTTGTGTCTATTGTTCATTCTTCTCCCCTGTTTGAAGGCGCGGGGGAAAGGGAAGACTGGCTTGGTACCTATTATAAGGGGAAAAAGATGGGTTTTACGAAATCTAAAACCCGTTGGGGGCCTGAGGGAGTTGTGATGGATTCGATGGTCTTTTTTAAAATTGGCTCCGAGTCAGCAGACCAGTCTACCACTATTAAACAGACTACGGAGCTTAGCCCTGATTTCAGATTATCGCGCTTTTCTTTAATACAGGAAATTGCGGGCCATCGCCAGCAGGTGGAAGGCAAGCTTGAAGGCAACGAACTTCATTACCGCACCAAATCCTTGGGTTATAACAAAGAAAAAACGGTGAAGTTTAACTCTCAAACCGTGCCTTCTTCTACTTTTCTAATCAATTTAGTCTCCAAGGGATTGAAAGTCGGTCAGCATGGAAACCTGCAGTTATTTATGGAGCCTTTTCAAATAATGGTGGATCTAGAATATGAGGTCTTAAGGGAAGAAACACTAAAATATCTTGGAAGCATCATTAATACATTTGTGATCCGCCAACGGTTCATTGGCATGGAGTCCACCATTTGGGTGGCACAGGATGGTACGGTGTTTCGCGAGACTACTAATATGGGGTTTGAATCATTTAAGGAAGAGCCCGAGGTAGCACAAAAGATTGATGAAGCAATAACAATAAGTAGTATTATTACAATGAGCTTGGTGAAACCGGCAAAGCCAGTGCCTCGACCGAAAAGTAAACATGATCTTATTTACAGGATCGGGCCTTTAAGTTCTTTGAAAGCTTTGCCCGAGGATCACCGGCAAAAAGTTTTAAAGCTTGAAAAAAACGATGATGGGAAATACAGCGCTACTATAAGGGTCAAAAGCGAGCCGAAAAAATTTGGGGTTCTTTCTTTGGAACAAGGAAAGGTTGAGCTTGATCCAAAATATTTAGAGGATACGGCTGAAGTGCAGTCGAATCACAAGATGATTCGGGCGCTCGCCAGAGAACTTTCGGCGGATAATAAAACAAAATGGCAACTGGCAAAAAGTATAAATTTATGGGTACATTTAAATCTGAAAAAGGAATTGGTGGATACAGTTACAGCCCTCGACGCTCTATTGGAAATGCGCGGTGAATGCCAGTCGCACACCTTTTTATTTACAGCTTTGGCCCGTGCTTCAGGAATTCCTACTCGTATGGTCCACGGGTTGGTTTATTCCAAGGAATATGAAGGTTTTCTTTATCATGCCTGGCCGGAGGTTTTTATAGGAGAATGGAGAGCTATGGACCCAACTTTTGGACAGGATAGAGTTGATGCTACCCATATAAAATTGGCCGAAAATTCCAGCGAAAACCCGTTTCGCCTCATGGAATTTGTCGGCAAAATTGCGATAAGCTGGCACAGCCCATAAGATCAGCTTGTATAGAGAATTCAAAAAAAACATACCCATAATCCCTTAATAATCAATTATTAAAATCATTTTTTTATATTCTCGCTTTAAATTTTCGCTTTTTATTTGCTTAAATATGATGTATGGTAAGAGGCTGAAACCTTTATGGAAAGTGGCCTTGATAGAAAGTTTCAAACTGGTCACAGAATTTCATTGACAACCCCATATCTTGTATATATTTTGTCTGACAACACAAAATATGGATTTTTGTGATTCGAGATGGTCTTTTGAAAAGAGTAATAAAAAGGCGGGGAGAAGCAAAAATTTTATGACATATTAAAGATATAACTAGTTAATTTATTGGTCCTAATTAAATTATATAGGATGGAGCGTTTTTATGCGAATTGACCGGAAATTTACCCGAGAATCTAATGACCCGTACGAAGGTATCAAGTTCGTTGAGCGAGTATCTAAAATTAACAACGCTGACGGTTCTTTGGTGGCTGAAATTAAAAATGTTCTTGTTCCGGATTCATGGTCGCAGGTAGCGGTCGATATCATCGCACAAAAATATTTTCGCAAGGCAGGAGTTCCGGCGCGTTTAAAAAAGAAATTTGAAGCGGGGATCCCCGAATGGCTATGTCCCTCTGTCCCAGATGAAGAAGCTCTAAAGGAACTTCCAGTAGCAGAACAATATATCTGTGAGTCGACTTCCAAAGAAGTTTTTCATAGATTAGCTGGATGCTGGACCTATTGGGGATGGAAGAATAATTGTTTTAGCAGTGAAAAGGTTGCACGTAATTATTATGACGAAATGCGTTATATGCTGGCACGCCAGCTTGCAGCACCGAACTCTCCGCAATGGTTTAATACAGGTATAAACTGGGCATACGGTTTAGAGGGGCCTGCTCAAGGCCATTACTATTTTGATGAAGCGGTTGGAAAAATACAAAAATCGACAAATGCTTATGAAAGGCCTCAGCCGCATGCCTGCTTCATCCTTTCCGTTGATGATGATCTCGTAGGCGATGGCGGAATCATGGATTTGTGGCGTCAAGAGGCGCGCTTGTTCAAATTTGGATCAGGAACAGGGAGCAACTTTTCCAATCTTCGCGGTTCTGGGGAGGGATTATCGGGGGGCGGTAAGTCTTCTGGTCTCATGAGCTTCTTGAAAATTGGCGATAGGGCTGCGGGTGCGATTAAATCTGGTGGAACTACGAGGCGGGCTGCGAAAATGGTGACCCTCGATATGGATCACCCCGATATCGAAGAATACATAGAATGGAAGGTCAAGGAAGAAAGAAAGGTGGCGGCTTTGGCTGCAGGAAGCCGGATTACCCGCCGTTGTCTAAAAGATATTTTAAAAGCCTGCTGGGGAGAGGGTTTAAAAGAGGAAACTCGTTTTGAAGTACAGAAAAATAAACCTCTTAAAAAAGCTGTTCGCAAAGCTCTCGATTGTTTTGTCCCTGAAAATTATATTTACCGCGTTATCCAATTGGCTCAACAAGGAACCAAGGAGATTGAGTTTGAGGAATATGATACCAGTTGGACTTCTGAAGGTTATTTGACGGTTTCCGGCCAGAACTCAAACAACTCAGTTCGTCTTAGCAATGACTTCTTAAATAGTGTTGAGTGTGGTGGAGAATGGAACTTGCTTCGCAGAACAGATGGTGAGATTTCTAAGACTCTTCCAGCGAGGGATCTTTGGGATAAAGTGAATTTTTCTTCCTGGTCTAGCGCCGATCCTGGACTACAGTTTCATACTACCATCAATGAATGGCACACCTGCCCTGAAGATGGTCAGATTCGTGCGTCGAACCCCTGTTCGGAATATATGTTCCTTGATGATACGGCTTGCAATCTGGCGTCGATTAACCTAATGAAATTTTATAACGATGAAAAAGGGTTATTTGAAGCAGAGGACTATCGACATGCCTGCCGGTTGTGGACCCTCACCCTTGAAATTTCTGTTTCTATGGCTCAGTTTCCTAATAAAGCAATTGCGCAAAAGAGCTATGAATTTCGCACCCTGGGTTTAGGCTATGCAAATCTCGGTGCGATGCTTATGGTCATGGGAATTCCTTACGACTCAGAAAAAGGTCGGGCGATTGCCGGTGCTATATCTGCTATGACCACCGGAGCTTCCTATGCTATGTCCGCAGAAATAGCAAAAGAGTTAGGGGCATTTACACACTATGAAAAAAATAAATCTTCCATGCTACGTGTGCTGAAAAACCACTCTCGTGCGGCCCACAACGTTGAATCTAATGAATACGATGGTCTCAGCATTTTCCCACAGGGAATTCAAGCCGACCATTGCCCAACCTATCTTCTGGACGCGGCGCAAAAAGAATGGGCCGATGCTTTGACCCTAGGTAAGAAATATGGTTTTCGCAATGCACAAACCACCTGTATCGCACCAACAGGTACTATTGGTCTGTTAATGGACTGCGATACCACCGGTATTGAGCCTGACTATGCGTTGGTTAAGTATAAAAAACTCGCAGGCGGCGGTTATTTTAAAATTATAAATCAATCGGTTCCAGGTGCCTTACGGCGATTGGGTTATAAGCCTGGAGAGGTAAAGGAAATTGTTGAATATTGTGTGGGATCAGGAAGCTTGGATTCTTCACCGTATATCAATCGCAATTCCCTAAAGAAAAAAGGTTTTACCGATAAAGTGATCAATAACATTGAATTGGAGCTGCCGCGTGTTTTTGACATCAGTTTTGCATTCAACAAGTTTGTTTTGGGAGAAGAATTTTGTAAAGACGTTCTGAAACTTGATGATAAGCAGATCGATTCGATTGCTTTTAATTTGTTGGCACATTTGGGGTTCGCTGAAGATGAAATTCAATCCGCAAATGATTATATTTGTGGTCGCATGACGATTGAAAATGCGCCGCATTTGAAAAAAAGTCATTATTCAGTTTTTGATTGTGCTACGAAGTGCGGGAAATATGGTGAGCGGTTTATTAGGCCGGAGGCCCATATCCAAATGATGGCTGCTGCCCAGCCTTTTCTTTCAGGAGCAATTTCCAAGACAATCAATATGCCAAACGATGCAACCATTGAAGATGTAGAAAAAGCACATATGCTTAGCTGGAAACTTATGCTAAAGGGGACAGCCGTCTATCGGGATGGCTCTAAACTTAGCCAACCTTTAAATAGTGTTGCTATTGAAAGCTTTAACCAATTACAAATGGAAGAAGATGAGGAAACCGTTGCCCCTCTGGCACCGGCCATGAAAGCCGCTGAGCAGATGACCAAGATTATCCAACAAAAACGCCGGGCTCTCCCACATCGACGTAAAGGTTACACGCAAAAGGCTTCTATTGGTGGACACAAGGTTTATCTGAGAACGGGAGAATATGAGGATGGTACACTCGGTGAAATTTTCATCGATATGCACAAGGAAGGTGCGGCCTATCGAAGTTTGATGAACTGCTTTGCTATTGCAATTTCTTTAGGACTCCAACACGGGGTACCTCTGGAAGAATTTTCAGATGCTTTTGTGTTTACACGTTTTGAACCTAATGGTTTGGTTACGGGAAATAAATCTATCAGCATGTCTACTTCAACGATTGATTATATTTTCCGCGAATTGGCGATCACTTATTTAGGGCGTGACGATCTGGCTCAAGTTACTCCAGATGATTTGAGGGCAGACTCGATTGGAAAGAAAGACCAACAGTCTAATGATGATGAAGACGATAATAATGTATTACCGCTCCTTATAGAAAATGAAAAAAAGGAATCTACAGATACAAAAGTTCAAGTTGCTCCCGTCATTAAGGCGGTTCCTACCAACGGAAACGGGCATGGCAACGGCAATGGTCATGGCAACGGTAATGGCAACGGTAATGGTGCTGCCAAACTGAGCAGCAAGCAGGGTACTGCGGTCGCTACTACAGCGGTAATTGCCAAGCTTAAAGGATATGAAGGAGATGCTTGCCAGGAATGCGGCAGCCTAACACTGGTACGAAATGGCACATGTTTAAAATGCATGACCTGTGGAGCAACTTCAGGTTGCTCCTGATTTACCCCCCCCCTTGTTTAAAATGTTTGCAGGAGTCCGGGCCGGCGTTTCCATCGTCGGCCTTTCTGCTTTTTAGTCAGAGCATCAAAAGGTTTAGCGAGCGCAGCGAAAACCGAAGGTCGGGTTTTCCAGTTTAGGATCCACTTTGTTACGGAAAGATATTTTTGACTGGCTTTTATAACTGGTCCAGCCGCCTCCTTTGATAACTCGCAAGCCTTTATAATCTGTCTGAACCCATTCCCAAACATTGCCAGCCATATCCATAGCTCCATAAGGGCTGGAACCCTTAGAAAAAGAGCCTACTGCAGCAACACCTAAATGACCGTCCTCTGCTCCAAATAGGTTGGCACGCTGTAGTTGGTATTTTTTCCCCCATGGCCAGATTAAATTAGACTGGCCTCGAGCAGCGGCTTCCCATTCTGCTTCGCTAGGCAAACGTTTACCAGCCCATTTACAATAGTTATAAGCTTTATTCCAGTTGATTCCCATGGCGGGACATTGTGGACAAGATTTTCCATCTGTGAAAGGTTTTTCGTTGTAACGAGGTTGAAACTTTTTATAATTCAAAACGGTAACTTCCGTTCTATCTATATAAAAAGCGTTAAGTGCGACGCGCTGGCCGTCAAATTTTTCTGATTTGTCTGTTCCCTGTGGAGTTATTTTTTTAACTCCCATAAGGTATTCCCCCTGTTTAATAAGAATCATCAGTGTCTGATCTTTTTCATTTAGAATGGTGGGGAGGAAGGAGTTGCTCATTAAAGCATGGGGTCGGCTGGATAATTTTGAAGACTCGTTTTTTTTAGCTTTAAGAGATTTTTGACGTGATTTTTTTTTGTAAGCCTTCGAGTAGTCAGGTTTCGTATATCGTTTTCGATTATTTTTAGTGGGCCCACAGGCACTTACCCATACAAAAATAATGATGAAAATAAAAACGAGTCTCAATGTTTTTCCTGGTTCATGAGCGAATCCATTTTTTCTTTAAGGCGTCGGTATTTTTTATAACTCTCTTCCGCCTCGTCTTTCCTTCCCATCAATTCGTAAGTATAGCCCAAACTGTACCAGGCATTTTGATGAGTAGGGTCGATTTTCAATACAGATTTAAATGCTTTTTCAGCATCCTGATATTTTTTCTGGTAATTATAAATTCCTCCGAGACCATAATAACCTTTCGCGTTATTTTGATCCTTCTCTATAGATTTCAAAAAGGATGTGCGGGCGGAGTCATATTGTTGTTTCCCTAAATAGTCCAAACCTTCTTGTACATATTCAGCACTTTTCTTATCGCTGCATTGGGTTAGAATGAGGATAAGTATTACCAATACCAAAATTTTAAGGGAACGGTAAACCATCAATTGATACCTGTTAAAGGTTTACTGGTTGCTTCCTATGTCCTGGAAACATGTAAATGCAATATAACACCAAAATTTCTTTTCGATAACATTATAAACTTAATGCTATGACGATCATTGATATTTTTTTTGTTCTCCTTTTTGGAGTCATTATATTAGTGATAAGTTTTACCGTAAGTATGTTCAAAGAACTTGCCGGAATGAACCGTCTTTTTTCGTGGTTGAAAGTCGAGTTGGTTTCGTTCAACTCACGTAGCAGTACAACTAATTCTCAAAAAGAAAAACAGGCTATTCAAGAAACGTTGAATGTTTGTGATGGACTGCAGAAAGCGAATCTTGAAGAATGGGATTTTAAAGCTGAAACATTTTCTTTGATCGAAAAAGTAGCTTGCATATATCATCCCCATGCTACGGCTCCAATCGAACAAGCTTGTTTAGGTGATATTTGTGATGCAGTTCATGAAGCGAATCATAAAGTTTTAAATATTATTCATCTACCTCGGATTAACTACGTAACACAATTTCGAGTGATTCAAATCTTCGAGAGCTTGAATAAGTCGCTCGGCAATAAAAATAACAATAGCCACAAAACTTCATCACGGCATTATTTTCTTGGTCCTCTTTTTCTAATCTTGAAAAAAAATATAGTCCGGTCGCTTTTAACTCAGTGGATATTATTAGTAGGAGAGGGGGCCATAAAAGTTTATAGGAGTAATTTGGGTGAAGAGGAGGTAGAAGCTGAAGCTATTTTAAACGATTGGGATGACCTTCAAGATGAGCCCGAGTTATTTCTTCCGGAAAATGTAAAGCAGATTGCAGAGTCTTCGAAAAAAAAGGTTCTATTTTTAACGACAGTGCTTTCATGGAAGCAAGTGGGGCAAATTTATTTTGGCTTGGCTGATGAAATTGCCCGTTACTATAATTCTGAATCTTCCTACCCTTTTTACGAGGTACGTATTTGCGACTTGCTGAAATCTGTCTCTGAATCGTTGGATGGGATAGGACGATTGCGGCAAAAACCAGTGCTAAATAAACTTTTAAAAATTCAAATCTCCCAATTGACGAAAGCGAGAGACATCACCTTGCCTCTGGGAAAAAATAAGGTATTTGAATGGACAAACAAATTTCAGGTCGGTCGTATCGCTAAATGGTCACAAACCTTGTATAGGACCATTCAAAAAAAACAACCGGGAATTCTTTTCCGTGATGTGGCATTCGGATTGGTTAAAGAGGGAGGTAAGCGTTGGCTGGTATTATACTTTCATGACAAAATTGCTATCGAAGCCAATAAACTTTATGGTCGGGGGCTCTAAAAAGTCTCTCAATAGTCTCTCGCAGCTGAATCAAACAAAACTCGACTTTTAAGAAATCCAGGTACCATCAATATTTACAATTTTGATAGTTGTCATTGGGATGAAGTATAAATTGCGAAATTCCATGTGATAAAGCCCTATATCCAGATTCATTTAGATGATCCCAGTCAATTGGCCCGTGGATATAACTTTTTGAGCTAGCATCCAACAAATATTTAGTTGAATCAAAAAATCCCACTTCAAGCCCTTGGGTAATTTTCATAATTTCTCGACAAACTTCTAAATGCCTTTGGTTTAGTTTTTTCGTTGTAATAATTCCAAAGTCTCCCATATTTCCTCTGAATGATACTGTTGATGAGATTAATTCATAGGAAGCCAATGTCGATGGCAAGTAGACAACCTTAATTTCCGAATTAGAGAAAAACTTCTTAATTTTTTCAATCGCTCTTTCGAAAATATAATAACCAATTCTCAGGCTATCATCATTGTAGCCATGCTTTTTGTCTAAAAATGTAACTCCAAATAATGGTGGCGCCATTAAGTGAACAGGCAAAGGAACAGTTTCCCCGTTCATAGTAGCTTGTGAAAATGGGGTTGCAGGAAATATAATTCGATCAAACTTCTCTTTTTTATTTAGATTTTCTAAAAAAATATTCTTTATCGATTTAAAAATAAAATTCGTAAAAATTAGATTTTCAAAAAACCCAATATAATTTTCTTTAATAGAATTTTCGAATTGAAGATTTAACCATGAATTAAATTTTTTAAAATGATTAAGGTCTTGAATAGCTTCACTACCTTTATAACTTTCTCTAACCAATTGGAGATTATTTCCTATGTCGTTACCTTCATAAAATAAAACCAGCACAGTTTTTGGCGGTTTAATATCAAATCCTAGTGAGTTTATATAGTTAAACTGGTTGACTGGTTCACTCCAGATGCCCTGAAAACTTCCAGCTCCAGCCAGGCCAAACGAAACAACATCTACTCCGACTGCCTTATTAATAAAATGAGCAGGAGAATAGTCTGGATACCATTCCTTTGAATTCTTTGTGAGATTTTTGTACAAATCCCCAACACCTACAGAATTTGAATCTCCAACTATGGCAATATAGTTTTCAGGTAAAACGGAATGTTTTGAATATTGAGCAAGAATCCTCAGCTCATTTTTAACCCCCCCGTATAAGCGAAAAGGTAATTTATTTAGATATTTTGGGAAAAGCCACTCACCAATCAACAAAACCAAGGTAAGGCTAAATATAAAGAGGAGTATGTTTTTCAACCAAGATTTCAAATTATGCATTCATTCTCTAACGGTAAATATTTATCTTTACTTCAATATCTAGCTGGCCTAAGACTCATTTACCCTGAATCTTTTCAATTGGCAATGTTTTTATAAAAAAATCACAAGTCAAACTAACCATTGACAGACACGCCAATTAAAAGTCAATAGCCCATAGGCGGATCAAATCTTGATTTCCTGAGTAAAAGACCTATGTCCCAACCGGCAGAAAGATGAAGTTTGAGAATTGATACAGAAACCTTTTTACCCAAGTTCCTGTCATCGAAGAAAAGAAAATCTAAGATGATCACGTTTAGCAAAAAGCAAACTAAAAAAGCCTATGAGCTTGTGAAAAATAAAAACCATTTTTCACAAGACCCACAGGCTCAAATACAAATTTAGTTACAGTAGTACTGCCTGTTACCCAGGGCGGTCGGGGATTACTGACCGCTGCTATTTCCCATTGGAGGCATCCCACCAGGTCCACCAGGAGCACATAATGGGTTCCTGCTACCCGGGGGGCAATCCAACGGAGTATGATTTCCAGGGCCGCCAGCAGCCCGATGAGCGGCTTCCTCGCATCCCGGTCGGGAATCTGGTGGCATGTTCGCGCAATGTCTAATATCAACTGGAGGATGATTTCCAGGTCCACCATTCATATCACCGTTCGGACCAGGACCACCGGGTCGACCTTGGAACCCATCCGAGCATCCACCCGCATCCGGAGCTAAATTAGGA
>JAOMDP010000011.1:0-70433 GCA_028345515.1 Nitrospinota bacterium | reverse complement strand
ATCATAATCGGCAAGCTCATAATGCTCACGTAAAACAACGGCATCTACGGGACACGCCTCTTCGCAATATCCGCAATAAATACAGCGCAAAAGATTGATCTCATAAACCTCTGCATATCGTTCACCCTTGGAAACAGGGTTTTCTGGGTCGTTTTCGGCAGATACCACATGAATACATCCTACTGGACAATTGATGGAACACAAACTGCAACCAACACAACGCTCCAAACCTTCCTCATCGCGATTGAGAAAGTGGCGACCACGATAGCGTGCTGGCATAGTGCGCTTGACTTCCGGGTACTGCAAAGTGACCCTGAGTATTCCCGATTCTTTTCATATTTGAATTTATTTATACTTTCTATGCTGGTATTGGTCGCAGCGGCCGATTTCTTTTTTCTTATTGTAGGATGGGCTCTGGTCGGTCTTGCTTCTTATCTATTGATAGGTTTTTACAAGGAAAAAACAAGCGCGGTACTTGCAGCAAGAAAAGCTTTTGTGATGAATGTGATTGGCGATGTCGGTATGGTAATCGCGGCCTTTATGATTTTTGAATCTTTTGGCACATTGAATTTTATCGATGTTTTTGACGCTGCTCCCGAAATGTTTCGCCCAAATGACGATCAAATTCTTTTAATCACTTTATTACTTCTTGTTGGAGCCTTTGCCAAATCAGCACAGCTTCCTTTGCATACTTGGTTGCCCGATGCAATGGAAGGACCCACGCCTGTCAGTGCATTGATTCATGCTGCAACTATGGTTACTGCGGGAGTTTACCTTATTGCTCGTTGTCATGTGCTCTATGAACTAGCTCCTTTCACGATGTATTTAATTGCCACAGTTGGAGTTTTGACGGCTATTTTCGCGGGTACCATGGGAATTGTTCAATACGATATCAAACGGGTTATCGCATACTCTACCATGAGCCAATTGGGTTATATGTTTTTGGCGATGGGAATTGGAGTTTACAGTCTGGGTATGTTTCATCTAATGACGCATGCGTTTTTCAAAGCACTGTTATTTCTTGCTGCGGGAAGCGTCATTCATGCATTAGATGGTGAGCAAGATATCAGAAAAATGGGTGGCCTTAAAAATATTATGCCTCTAACGCACGCTACTTTTTTAATTGGTGCTCTGGCTTTGGCCGGGTTCCCTCTGACTAGTGGCTATTTCAGCAAAGAGGCCATCATCCTCAGCTCTTATCATGCAGAAATGGGAAATTTTGTTTTTTGGTCTATTGCACTTATAACTGCGGGCATGACAGCCTTTTATATTTTCCGAGTTTACTTTGCTACTTTTATTGGTAAGACGAGAAGTCCTGATGCCCATCCCCATGAATCACCCTTAACAATGGCTTTGCCTTTGGTGTTTTTAGCAGTTCTTGCATTAGCTGGTGGGTTTTTAGGTCCTTTGGTAGACGCGTTTTTGGCTCCAGTCTTCGGACATGAGGCACATCATTTTCACGATGGTATTTTAGAAACGGTTGCTCTAATTGTTGGTATCGGTGGCATAGCGACTGCTGCCCTAATGTATCAAGTGAGTAAAGATCGTATAGAGCTTATGAAGGAAGTGTTTGCTCCTTTATATGACCTGTTGTTTCATAAATATTATGTGGATGAAATTTATGATTTTTTAATTGTAAAGCCCACCAAGGCAATCGGTACGTTTATGGAAGAAAAAGCTGAAAAGCAAGGTGTAGATTTTGCAGTCGATCAGGTGGGTTTTCAGGTTAAAGAAGTGAGTCGTGGAATTAGTTTTTGGCAAACAGGTAGAGTTCGCACTTACGCGCTAAACATGGTTGCTGGAATGGTGATTATTTTATTATTTGTGGTTTTCATTTAGATAAAGAATGTTATCTCTAATTATTTTTATTCCCCTTTTTACAGCCTTGGCACTTATCTTTGTGGACAGGGATAACAATAGTCTTATTAAGACGATGGGTTTAGTTGCTACTTCGGGGGTCTTGTTAATTTCTCTTTGGGTATTGTACTCTTTTGATTCGAGCAACCCGGGAATGCAATTTGTGCAGAATCTTCATTGGGTTCCTGCGCTTCATATCAATTATAAGATCGGCGTAGATGGTATCAGTTTATGGATGATAGTTTTGACAGCATTTTTGGGTGTTATATCCATTATTATGTCGATGAATCAGAAAAAGGGTTTTAGGAATTTCATTGCCCTTATGTTGGCCTTGGAGGCGGGAACGCTGGGGGTTTTTCTGGCTTTGGACACTATATTGTTTTATGTGTTCTGGGAATTAATGCTAGTACCGACCTATTTCATAATAGGCCTTTGGGGTGAGGGGCGTCGCGTTTATGCCACTATGAAGTTTGTGATTTATACATTGGTAGGTAGCCTACTGATGCTGGTTGCCATTATATCTCTTACGATGGTTCATTATGGTGCTACTCATGAAGTGACTTTTGATTTGCAAGTTCTTTCCCAAACTCATATAGATCCGTTTATGCAGATTTGGATGTTCCTATTCTTTTTTGTAGCATTTGCTATCAAAGTACCCGTCTTCCCCCTTCATAGCTGGTTGCCGCATGCCTACGTGGCGTGTCCTATACCTGCACTGATCCTATTAACGGGTGCAATGTCTAAAACTGGGGCTTATGGTTTTTTACGTTTTTGTCTTCCACTGTTTCCAGATGCTGTGAATTCGATGGCTTTGGTTATCGGATTTATGGCTGCATCAGGAATGGTCTATGGGGCTTGGATTGCCATTGCACAAAAAGATATTAAAGCCCTTGTAGCCTACTCCAGTATTAGTCATCTTGGGTTTATTGTTTTGGGAATCTTTGCTCGAAATGGAGAAGGGATTGAGGGTAGTGTTTTGCAAATGGTTAATCATGGAATCATAGCCTCAGCCTTGTTCCTTATTGTCGGATTCATTGAGATTAGAATGGGGACACGTAACCTTGGTGAATTACGAGGACTCAGTAAAGCCATGCCAGTTCTTTATGGAACTTTTATGCTTGTCATGTTGGCGGCATTGGGTTTGCCAGGCCTGAACGGTTTTGTAGGTGAATTTTTGATATTGGTTGGTGTTTGGACTTCTCAATTGTTAGCCGGATTGTCAGGTGTCTTAGTTCTTATGGGCGGGCTATCCATTGTATTTGCTTCAATTTATATGCTTTATATGTTTCAAGGATCTATGCAGGAAAAACCTAACTCTGAAGATACTTCCGATATCAATGCAAATGAATTTAAACTTCTGCTCCCTGCCTGCTTTTTGATCGTGTTGATCGGATTATATCCAAAACCTTTCATAGACCGCGTCTCCCCCTCTGTTGAATCACTATTGCATTTGGAAAAAACTGTTAACCTTGATGCGGGAAAAGGAAGCGTTAGTCATTAATTGACCCGTTAGTTGTTAGCTTCATACCTGTCTTAAGTTTTATTCTCTTTAAGGAATCCAATGTATGAAATTTGGAGAAAAAATCGTAGAAGGTATGTTTCTAGAAAGACCTAACCGATATCTTGCGCGCGTTGAGATCGATGGTAAGGAAACATGGGCTCATGTCCCAGATCCTGGGCGTTTGCCCGGATTGTTGCTTGAGAATCGAAAGATTATGCTTGTTTACCAACCTAGTGAAAAACGTAAAACAGACTACACACTTGTCTTAGTAAAACATGGTTCAACCTGGGTATCGGTATTCCCTGCATTCGCAAACTCTCTTGTTTCTAATGCGTTGATAGAGGAAACACTTCCTTTTCTTAATGGTTACTCCAGTTTTAAAAGTGAAGTCAAAGCGGGTAATAGTAGATTTGATTTCCATCTCAATTTTTCCAAAAAGGAGGCTTATGTGGAAGTTAAATCGGTTAGTCTGGTGGAAGACGGGATTGGGAAGTTTCCCGATGCCCCAACAAAACGTGGAATTAAGCATGTTCAGGAGTTGATAGAGTTTTCTGAAAAAGGGTATCGTGCTGCAGTCTTATTTATTTCACAAAGACAGGATACACAATCCATAACCTGTAACGATACAATTGATCCCATTTTCGGTAAATGGTTGCGCAAGGCAAAAAATAAAGGAGTAGAACTTTACGGAATGAATTGCAAAGTAACACCTACTACTATTTCTTTAAACAAAGTGGTCGAAGTGATACTTTAATTTAAAAACGAAGAGATTTAATTGCCTAGTATTCTTTCTATTATGATTGCCAAAGAGTTATTTGGTTTAATGTTTAAGTGAAAGCAATAGATACGGCTTCAACGATGAAAATATTTTGAAAAGAAAACCAGAAATTAAAAAAGGTAGGAGACCCTCCAAACCATCTTTTAAAAAAAACCTCACATTATGGGACCAGGCTTCGCGTTGGTATGACTCGTTAGTGGGTTCGCAGGGTACCGATTTTCACAAGGATATTATTATGCCCGGAGCCTATAATATGTTGCATCCTACAAAAGGTAACAGGATACTTGATTTGGCTTGTGGACAAGGGGTGTTTTCAAGGTTTTTATATAAAAAAGGAATGCGTGTAGAAGGTCTTGATTCTTCTACAGAGCTAATCAATTACGCAAAGTCGAGATCGAATTCTTCAATACGGTATCTTGTTGGTGATGTGGAAAGCTCTGGAAACTTTGTGAAAGATCGATTTGATGGAATGGTCTGTCTTATGGCGATACAAAATATTAAAAACATAAATGCCTTATTTCAAAATACTGCAATTGGCTTAAAACCGCAATGCAGTTTTGTGTTGGTTATGACACATCCCTGCTTTCGTATTCCTAGACAGACTCATTGGGGGTGGGACGAAGAGAAAAAATTAGAATATAGAAGGGTGGATCATTATTTAAGTGAAACTAATGTTCCTATCCTTACACCTCCTTTTGCAGATAAAAACTCTTTTACCCTTACTTACCATCGTCCTCTTCAAAGTTATATTTCAGCATTGTCTGCGGCGGGTTTCGCGTTAGATGGACTAGAAGAATGGATTTCCAATAAGAAGAGTCAACCTGGAAAGAGAGCGAAAGCAGAAAATCGTTCGCGAAAAGAGATACCTCTTTTTTTAGCTTTGCGAGCAAAATTGATTTGATCCTATTATTTTAGAAAGCCTTAAATGAAAAGTTACACTTATGAACTTCCGGAGCAGGGGAGGTATCTTTCTCTGATCAGAGAAAACTTGTTGAAAATTGGCGAGGAATGGAGGGAGGTCTCGGATTATATGTTGGAGGGCCATGTGGAGTATAAACCTCTTCGTAGTAACCCTATGCGATCAGGAACGCAATTTATGTATCAAAGAGCCCGACTGAATTTGACATTGTATTTTCCTGAAAAAATTTTCAACCATTTTATGGAATGGATGGATTCAGAAAAAGTTGAAATTTTGAAAGCTGTTGCACAGGCCTCCTTATCAAAACGATCAGGTTATGACGTCCATGAATTCAAAATTCACGGAATTATAAGTGATGCTTAAAGGTTAGATAGGAGGTTTTATTCGTCCGTTTCCTGCCAGCTAAAAGAAAAGGGAACATCTTCTTCAATAGCTGATCGTATATTTTTCATCCAATTTTGGTAGAAGTATGAATTGTGTAAGGTTAGCAGATGCATAGCAAGAATTTCTCCCGCCATGATGAGATGTCTTAGGTATGCTCGTGAATAGTTCTTACAAGTGTAACAGGAGCAATTTGAGTCAATGGGTTTAGGATCATTATGATATTGTGAATTTCTGATATTTATTTTTCCGCCGGTTATGAACAAATATCCGTTTCGGGCATTACGGGTTGGCATGACGCAATCGAACATATCTACACCCATGGAACTACAGGTTAAAAGGTCTTCCGGAGTTCCTACCCCCATTAAATATCTGGGTTTCAGTTCTGGTAAGAGCGCGGAGGTCAACTCGGTCATATCGTTCATTAAATGTTTTTCTTCGCCAACGCTCAATCCGCCAATGGCATAACCCGGAAAGTCCAATTCGATTATTTGCTCCGAACTTTCTTTTCGTAAGTTGGGATACATACCCCCTTGTATAATTCCAAAGAGAGATTGATTTTTGGATTGCAGCGCATCTTTACATCTTTTGGCCCAGCGAGTAGTGAGACTCAAAGATTTTTGAGTGTTAGCAAGGTCGGCAGGATAGGGGGTCGGCTCGTCAAAAGCCATAATAATATCTGCACCCAGTGCCTCTTGTATTTCTACAGCCTTTTCAGGGGATATGAAGTGACTGGAACCGTCAATATGTGATTTAAACTTTACACCTTCCTCCGTCACTTTTGTCAGTTTATTCATGCTGAAAACCTGGTAACCACCGCTATCTGTAAGAATGGGATGAGTCCAGTTCATAAACTTATGTAGTCCACCCAGCGATTGAATCAAATCGTGTCCGGGCCTCAAATAAAGATGATAGGTATTTCCTAAAATAATTTGTGCGCCAATGGATTCCAAATTTTCCCGGGTTAGAGCTTTAACGGTTGCCTGGGTGCCAACAGGCATAAAGCAAGGGGTATCTATTTTTCCTCGAGGTGTATCCAGAATTCCTAGTCGTGCTGAGGAGTGACTATGTTTCTTTAGAACTTCAAATTTAATCACTATTTTTGTTGATAAGGAAAAGGTGTTTTTTCAGCCATATTACTAGTGAGTTGACTGGATGGAATCTTTAAGTTATTTTTATTGCTGTTTGCAAATGTTTTATTGTAGATTTCGGTTTTTTTTAAAGTAATCTAGCTTGGCAGAACTACATCATTGATCTGATTCGCATAACAATGTTTCGAGAATGCCTTTCTGCACATGCAGCCTGTTTTCAGCCTGGTCAAAAACAATCGAATCTTTTCCGTCCAGAACCTCCGAAGTAATTTCCATGCCTCGATGAGCAGGAAGACAGTGCATTACCAAAGAGTTTTTTCCTGTCGCATCAAGTAATTTCTGATTGATTTGATAGGGAGTGAGAGTTTTTTCTTTTTTCTTCAAGTCGCCGGAATCGCCCATGCTTATCCAAACATCAGTATAGATGATATCTGCACCCTCCACTGCTTTAAATGGATCTTCGATGATTTCGACTTTTCCATTTCCGTCAAAAGTTGGTAACGATACAGGTTTAAACTCTGGAGGGCAGGCGATGCATAAATTCATTCCCATAAGGGAAGCTCCTGCCATCCACGAATATGCAACATTATTCAGATCTCCCACATAAGCTATTTTTATATTTTCGATCTTCCCGAGTTTTTCTTTAATTGTGAAAATGTCAGAAAGTATCTGAACTGGATGATTTAAATCAGTGAGTCCATTGATGACTGGGATGGTTGCATTCTCTGCCAGATCTATTATCTCCTGATAGTTGTGAGTGCGAATTAAGATGCCATTTAGATAGCGAGAAAGTACTTGAGCAGAATCTTTGAGTGTTTCACCACGATTCAACTGCAATTGATCTCCAGTTAGAAAAATTGCTTGGCCACCAAGTTCGTACATTCCAACCTCAAAAGATATTCGAGTACGAGTAGAGTTTTTATTGAAAATCATACCAAGAGATTTTCCTTTTAAAGGCAGGTGCTCTATACCCTTTTTTCGTTTAGCTTTCAGGTCTAAAGACTTGTCAAAGAGGGTTAGAATTTCTTCGCGACTAAAGTCGTTGATGGATAAGAGATCTTTTTTCATCTGGATTCCAAAATCAGCTTTTCTTTTTTGATAATCGAAAGAGACTATTAGATAAAACAGGCATAAGGCTGCTTATATCTTTTTGAGATATATTAAGAGGAGGAAGGAAACGTAAAACATTTTGTTTTATACAATTGATTAAAAAACCATTTTTCATGCAATCTACAACAATCTGGCTGCCGGGTTTATCCAATTCCATAGCTAAAATCATTCCCTTACCACGTACCTCTTTAATTATTGAGTGCTGACTGGCTAAATTTTCTAGACATTCTAGAAAGTATTTCCCTGTCTCTGAAGCCTTTTTTAAAAAACCTTTTTCAGTAATGACTTTTAAAGATGCTAAGGCTGCTGCGCAAGTAAGCGGGTTGCCCCCAAAAGTTGAAGCATGAGTTCCTGGGACGAATGATTTCATAATTCGATTGGTAGCTGCCATAGCACCTATAGCCATGCCTCCTCCTAATGCTTTCGCTAGAGTCATAATATCTGGTTTGGCTTTAAATAACTCATGGGCAAATAATTTACCAGTTCGACCAAATCCTGTTTGCACTTCATCAAATATTAAGAGAATATTATTTTTTTGGCAAAGAGATTTTAAATCTTTAAGATAATTTGGTTCGGGGACATTTACACCGCCTTCCCCTTGAATGGGTTCAATCAATATTGCACATGTTTTTTTATTGATTAATTTTTTTACGGCTTGAAGATTATTAAAGGGGACGTATTTAAAACCTGGTAATAAAGGGTTGAACCCAGTGTGATAACTTTTTTGAGCGGTTGCAGATAAAGCCGCCATGGTTCGCCCATGAAAAGAATTATTCATTGTAATGATTTCAGTGCGTTCCTGATGCCCTTGATCAGAGGAAAACTTTCTTGCCAGTTTTATCGCTGCTTCGATGGCCTCTGCCCCACTATTACAAAAGAAAATTTTATCGGCAAAGCAGAGTGACGTGAGGCGTTCTGCCAATTGAGATTGGGGTTCAATATGGTATAAATTCGAAACATGGAGAAGCGTTTTCGCTTGCTTTTGAATTGCAGAAACAACAGCGGGATGGCAATGGCCAAGATTGTTGACTGCCAGACCGCTCACAAAGTCCAAGTATTGATTGCCATTTTTATCCCATACTTTTGTTCCTTTACCCCGGATTAGGGCAATGGGATATCGGCCGTATGTTTGGGCCACATGCTTTTTTGTTAGAAGAGCAACTTTTTGGTTCTTATTCATAATAAAACTTTAGGCATTATTAAACCGGAGACTTTATCATAAAAAATAAACGAAAAATATAAAAACCTTTGATACTGTTACAATTATGGAAGAAATTAAAATAGACAGTTTATTCTTTCTCAAAATTTTTTCAAAATAAGCTTATGGAAACCGTAGAAAAATCAACAGAAAGATTTAAAAATTTTTATGGATGAAGCATATAAAACTGAAAAAATACGTGGTCCGGAATTTCGTAGCAAATATTTCTCGGGTAAAGTTTTAGATATTGGTTGTGGTAACAACCTAGTCGTTCCTAATGCTGTTCCTTTTGATAAAGATCAGGGGGATGCCCAGAAAATTTTGGATTATCTTGAACCAAATACTTTTGATTGCGTGCATAGTAGTCATTCATTAGAGCATATGAGAGATGTGCCGCAAGCCTTAGAGCAATGGTGGCAGTTAGTGAAACCAGGTGGGGCTATGGTGATTGTTGTTCCCGATGAGGATTTGTATGAACAAGGGGCTTGGCCAAGTTTGTTTAATCGCGACCATTCTGCAACTTTTCGCCTCAACAAACCCGAGTCCTGGTCTCCCGTATCTTATGATTTGGGGTTGGTTTGTTCTGCGCTACGAGATGCTAAGATCATTTCTATGGAGCATCAGGACGAGGGATACGACTATTCCTTAAAAGGGCATGGGTTGGGAAAACAGGGAAAGTTTTTTATGCGACTGAACCGCTCTATTATTAAACGGTTGAACCGGAATCAAAAATTTCTTTCAAAATTGGGTATAAGTCCTCAGTTTCTAAAATATAGGGTCAATTTAATCTCTGTAAAACTCGGGGCTCTTGTTGACCAAACGCTGGAAGAAGCTGTCGCGCAAATTCAGATTGTTTTACGAAAGAAGATTGAAAATTAAATTTCAATTACTTTTTCCAAGATTAATAATTTACCTTAATGAGGTGTTACAAAATACCAGCAAACGATGCTTGCTATATAACCCAGACTAATCGCAGGCGCCCATTTTAAATGGGACATAAAATTATAATTTTTCTTTTCAACACCCATCACAGCAACTCCTGCTGCAGACCCGACAGATAGTAAGCTGCCGCCTGTTCCGGCAGTCAATGTTATCAGGAGCCATTGGTCAAGCCCCATAGTTGGATCCATTTTTAGGACGGCATACATTATGGGAATATTGTCAACAATAGCGGAAAGAACACCCACTATCACATTGGAATAAGTCGGTCCCAACGTTCCATACATATTTTCACTAATAAGGGCGAGATAACCAATATATTGTAAAGCTCCTACTGCTGTCAAAACACCAAAGAAAAATAGCAGGGTATCAAATTCAACTTGTTCCACTTTCGCAAAAATATTGAAACGTAATTTTTTTCTACGGTCCACAACACCCATTTTCTTAAGGTGTCTTGTTTCTCCCCAACGTTTCAAGTAATAACCTTTCATCATTAAAAGTCCCAAACCGAACATCATGCCCATAAAAGGGGGAAGGTGCAGGAACTGATGGAAAGAAACCGCTGTAGCGATCGTAAATATACCTAAGCCAATTATGACCTTTGCCCCAGCTTTCATTTGAACATTTTCGTCTCCGATATCAGGCATCTCATCGGGAACAAAAAAGTACATAATTATTGCTGGAACAATCCAATTTACGATTGAGGGCAGAACAAGATAAGAAAACTCCATAGTGTGAACTTTTCCAGACGTCCAAACCATGAGTGTTGTGATGTCTCCAAACGGACTCCATGCGCCGCCTGCGTTGGCAGCTACGATAATATTTACAAAAGCAGGAACGATGAACTTCCCATTCCCATTGCTTACTGCGAGTGCAACGGTAGACATTAGCAGGGCACTCGTTAGATTGTCTGCAAGGGGTGAAAGTAAAAATGTGATGAGCCCTGTAGCCCAAAAAAGTTTTTTAAAACCTAATCCTTTTTGCAAAAGCCATGCGCGTAATACTTTAAAAACGTTTCTCTCTTCCATAGTATTGATATAAGTCATCGCCACCAGCAAAAAGAAAAAAAGTTCGCCAATTTCCGCGATTAATTCTTTTACATAATCATGGGCATGTCCCCCACCATGTTGCGCTTCATAAAGCCCAATCAAACCCCACATGAAACAACCGATTAAAACAACCGGCTTGGATTTTCGCATGTGAATTTGTTCTTCAAAAATGACTAAAGTATATGCCAAGCAAAAACTTATAAGAGAAACATAACCCACCCATGTCACTGTTAAACTATGCATATTTTTATATCCTATTTGAGAACAATTTCAGGAAATTCTAATGATTATTAGTTCTTTAAGATTGAGTAAATTCTCATTGGGTAAAAACTATTCAATGAGCATTGGATAATATAAAAACATCAAATAAATTACAACCTTGAGGATTTAATTGTCGAGGGCTTAATTTTCTTCTCTATTTAGCTTTTTATTTTTCACCTTTTTCTCCAGAAAGGTGGATTTTCCTGTTGAAATAAATTTTGATTTTGAAAGTTATTATCATAACAGTTCTTGTAAAGTTTATTGTTCTTTAGCTAAATTTTGTTATAAGGGCTAAAAATGGGTTTTTATAAAGGGGCCAAAAAGTCTTATAAATTAATAGTTTGGTTAATAAGGACTTGATTAACTATTAAAGTTGACTGTTGTTGGATATGTGTTAGTATTTTGGGTGAAAAGAGGCAATTTTAAAACTTTAATAATTATTTGTTTTATTTAGTGGTTTGTCTGCATCCCAATACCTTTCAGAAGGTAAAAAACTAATTGATGAACGGATATTGAGTTTTTTGCCTCAGGGTAAAGCCTATCCGGAAAGCATCCACGAAGCGATGCGCTATAGTCTGTTAGCTGGAGGAAAAAGGTTACGCCCCGTGCTTGTTATGGCGGCGGCAGAGGCGGTAGGAGGTGACCGGCATACGATTTTGCCATTTGCGATAGCGGCTGAGTTGATACACACCTACACCCTGATTCACGATGATCTTCCTGCTCTTGATAACGATGATCTGCGGCGAGGAAAGCCTACAAACCATAAAGTTTTTGGAGAAGCAATTGCCATTTTAGCTGGTGATGCTCTGCTGACACAGGCATTTATCATTATGACCCGTGCAGCAGGGATGGAAGCTGTTCCGCCTCAGTGTATCTTAAAGGCAACACATGAGATGGCTGGTGCACTTGGTTCCACTGGAATGATTGGTGGGCAGGTGGTTGACCTCGAATCCGAGGGCAAGAGAATCAATTCTGAAACACTGGAATATATTCATATTTATAAAACAGGGTTTCTGATTAGAGCTTGCATTCGGTGTGGTGGAGTTTTGAGTCAAGCCTCTAAGGGCCAATTAAGTTCCCTGTCAAGTTTTGGGGCGCATATAGGGTTGGCCTTCCAGATTATTGATGACATTCTGGATATAACAGGAGACCAGGAAAAACTAGGTAAAGATATAGGTAGTGATCTTACAAAAAATAAGGCGACCTATCCGGCCTTATACGGCTTGGAAGAGTCAAAACGCAAAGCCGAAGAATTAGTAGAAGAAAGTATAGATTGTTTAAAGGAATTTGATGATCGGGCGGATCCTTTAAGGGAAATCGCACGATTTTTTGTACAACGAACTTTTTAACTGGGACCACCCATGAGTAAGTTAATAGATATTGTTGATAGTCCCCAGGATTTAAAAAAATTACCTGTTGATAAACTCCCCGATTTGGCAAGGGAGATCCGTGACATGCTTTTGGATACTATTTCGAAGACAGGAGGGCACCTGTCATCTAATTTAGGCGTAGTCGAGTTGACGATGGCAATGCATTACGTTTTCAACAGTCCGACGGATAAATTTGTTTGGGATGTGGGACATCAATCTTATGTGCATAAACTTTTAACAGGCAGAAAAGACAGGTTCAATACGCTTAGACAATATGACGGCCTCTGTGGGTTTACCCGGCGAGAAGAAAGCAAGCACGATCACTGGAATTGTGGGCATGGGGGCACATCTATTTCTGCTGCTTTGGCATTTGCAAAGGCCCGTGATCTTAAAAACGAAGAACACGATGTTGTTGCTGTTATTGGTGATGGCTCCTTGACAGCAGGAATGGCTTTTGAAGGTCTGAATCATACTGGTCATATTCAAAGCGATATGATTGTTGTTCTTAATGATAATGAAATGTCTATTTCAGCCAATGTAGGAGGTATGTCTGCGCATTTAAGTAAGATTATGACAGGGCAGGTCATGTTGAAGATTAAACAGGAAGTTGACCAACTTCTACTTTCTGTGCCAGGAATTGGAAAAGATATCTCTCGTTATGCTCACAAAATAGATGAAGCGATAAAAGGAGTGTTTATTCCCGGGCGTTTATTTGAAGATCTCGGATTTCGCTATGTAGGGCCAGTAGACGGGCACGATGTGAAAGGGCTTATCGATACCTTTACTGCAGTTAAAGACCTCAAAGGTCCAACACTCATGCATGTTATTACACGGAAAGGTAAAGGATACGAACAAGCAGAAGAAAAAGCAGATGTTTGGCATGGCGCAAAGCCCTTTAATGTTTCAACTGGTGAATTTCATAAGAAAAAAGCAAACCCAGCATATACCAGTGTGTTTGCGGATACCCTGATAGAGCTTGCCAAAGAAGATGAAAGAGTAGTGGGTATCACTGCAGCCATGCCTGATGGAACGGGTATGAGTAAATTTGGGAAAGTATTTCCAGATCGCACTTTTGACGTAGGCATGGCAGAACAACATGGAGTCTCTTTTGCTGGGGCATTGGCCATTGAGGGTTTTAAACCGGTAGCGGCAATTTACTCCACCTTTTTACAACGGGCTTATGATCAGGTAGTCCATGATGTTTGCTTGATGAATCTGGATGTTACATTTGCCTTGGACCGGGCAGGAATTGTTGGGGAGGATGGTGCCACCCATCAGGGGCTTTACGACATTGCATTTCTGCGGACATTACCCAATATGGTTGTCATGGCACCCAAAGACGAAAATGAATTACGCCATATGCTTAAAACCGCTATTAACCATAAGGGCCCAGTAGCCATGCGTTATCCGAGAGGCTCCGGATTGGGAGTTCCATTAGATGATAAAATCAAAGAACTTGAAATTGGTAAAGGCGAAGTAGTTAAGGATGGCAACGATATCGCTATTCTCGCTTACGGTCATACCGTAGATTACGCAATGGCTGTTTCGGAGATGTTTGAAAAAGAAGGGGTGAGGGTTGCTGTTATAAATGCACGGTTTGCAAAGCCAGTGGATAAAGACTTGATCACCCATTATGCCAAACTTGTACGCTGTCTTGTCACAACGGAAGAGCATTCCCTGAAAGGTGGGTTTGGTTCTGCTGTCCTTGAAACACTTCAGGAAGAAAATGTTTGTAATGCAGCTGTTAAATGCATTGGACTTGACGATATTGTTTTAGAACATGGTGCCCCAGGGAAACAGCGAAAAGATTTGAAGCTTGATCCAGAAGGAATGTTTGAAACCATCATGACTTTTTATGGATCAGTTGCAGAAATGGCCGCTTCAGAAAATGGCAAAAAATGGGTTTCTAGCAACGGTAAAAAAGCGGTTATTGGAAATGGAAAGAATAATGGTAATGGTAAAAAGCGTGATCTTACTTTTAAACAAACACTGAATGGCTAGAACCTCCCACGTAAAGCGCTCCACCAGCGAAACTCAAATTGAAGTCAGCCTGAATCTTGACGGCTCTGGGATACAAGATATAAAAACTCCCATTCCCTTTCTTGATCATATGCTGTCGCAATTGGCTAAGCACGGCTATTTTGATTTGACAGTCAAAGCTCAGGGTGACACACAAATTGATTTTCATCATACGGTTGAAGATGTTGGAATTGCAGTAGGTCAGGCTTTTAAAGAAGCGCTAGGAGAGAAAAAAGGTATTCGCCGATTTGCAGAAGCGAGCACTCCTCTCAACGAGGCTTTGGCCCAATGCGTTATCGACATTAGCGGACGTGCTTTTTTTGTGTTCAATGTCGAACTACCTAAGTCAAAACTTGGAGAGTTCGATGTTGAACTGGTTTCTGAGTTTTTTCAGGCTTTCTCTGCAAACAGTGGTACCACGCTCCACTTGAATTCACCCTACTGGAGTAATTTGCATCATATCATTGAAGCCTTATTCAAAGCATTTGCGCGGGCGCTTGATTCTGCATGTTCTATTGATTCACGTACTAGTGATATTCCCTCCACAAAGGGTACTCTTTAATTGATCGCGATTATTGACTACGGAATGGGTAATCTACGTTCCGTACAAAAGAGTTTCGAGGCAGTGGGTGCTGATGCAATTGTTACCAGTGATTCTCAAAAAATACTTTCAGCCCAATCTGTTGTCTTACCTGGGGTAGGTGCCTTTAAAGCCTGCATGGATAATCTGGAAAAGTTCGGACTTATTGACACTGTAAAAAAATCTGTGAAAAGCGGCAAACCGTTTTTGGGAATTTGTCTGGGGTTGCAGCTACTTTTTAGTCAGGCGGAAGAGTTTGGTTCGGTATCAGGATTGGGGATCCTTAAAGGAAAGGTTGTGGGTTTTAAAGATGCACAACCGAAGTCCGATTCAGGTGACTTACTCAAAATCCCACATATGGGTTGGAATAATGTAGAAATAAAACCTTCTTATCCACTTTTTGATTCAGTTCCTAATAGATCTCATTTTTACTTTGTTCATTCTTACTACGTGATGCCGGAAGAAATAAAAAACGTAGCCACCACAACGAATTATGGAATTGATTTTGTTTCTGGAGTTCATCACGAAAATATCCATGCCTTCCAATTCCATCCGGAAAAGAGTCAACAACTCGGACTTGCTGTTCTCAGGAATTTTTCCAAGCTTTCTTCTTAAAGCTCATACCGTCTTTTCAATAAAAAAGATCAGAAAACTCAATGAATAAGGGAGTTGAAAGCCATTTCATGCTGGGCATCTTCTTGTCCACAGCAACGGCTTTATTATGGGGGATACTTCCCATAATATTAAAGATCTCACTTCAAGGATTCACCACCGGTACAATTGCTTGGTTCCGTTTTGCTTCAGCATTTTTTATTTTGGGAATTTTTCTTTCTTTCCAGGGCTATCGTCCTTTAAAGATTTTATGGAAACCTCCATGGATGGGCATTTTTGGGGGTCTTTGTCTAGCGGCAAATTACTTCTGGGTAACCATTGGAGTGGAAATTAGCGGGCCCTCTAATATGGCAGTGCTGATCCAAACAGCAACGGTATTCCTAGTACTTGCTGGCGTGTTTGTGTTTCGAGAGCGATTAACCTTGAGGCAGGTCTTAGGAGTATTCGTTGTTATAGGCGGGTTGACCCTTTTTTTCCTGGATCAACAAAGCAGGGTAGTTATGAACAGAGAATATTATTTTGCTGATTTCCTCATTATTATGGCTGCAATAGTTTGGGTTGGTTATATGATTTCGCAAAAATTCCTTAGCAGAAATTATGGAGCTCAGTCATTAAATTTGCTTGTCTATGCAATCGCAACTTTTGTATTAGTAGGAACCGTGGAGTGGAGTGAATTTACATCAGCCGGATTGAACGCATGGTTGGCACTTTCACTTTGTGGGGTCAATACATTGCTTGCCTATGGGGCATTGGCTGAAGCAGTGAAATATCTCCCTTTGTCTTTGATCAGCGTAATTATTTCTCTTAATCCTTTGATTACACTGTTAGGTATGAAAATCTTGCCCCCCATGGGCTTTGCAAATCTGCAACCCGATCCAGTGGGTATATGGGGTTACTGGGGTGGGGCAATAGCTGTTGCCGGTGTGGCTTTGGTGGTATACAGGTCAAATGCTTAGCTTTTTAGCTTCCTGATATTTTTAACGGTATAAATATTAAAGCTAGCTTTTTTCCAACGGCTTAAGGTCTAAAACTCTAGAGTTTTTAATTTTATTTTTTTAAAAAATTAGTTTATTTGTGGCAACGAATCAAATTGCGGATTCAAAATCCTTTTAAGATTTTTGTGGTTATTTTGTCAATTTTAATCCTATTAGTTTGCTTAAAAAACTGTAAATTCGATCAGCGATTTCGAGATTTTATTGCGCGATCAATTTCTCGGTCTGATTCTTGTTTTTTGAGCGCCGCACGTTTGTCGTAAAGTTTCTTGGCTTTGGCAATACCAAGATCGACCTTTGCTTTACCATTTTTGAAATAAATTTTTAAAGGGACTAGAGTGCAACCTTTTTCTTGAGTCTTTCCAATAAGCTTATTGATCTCTTTTTTATGTAAGAGCAACTTGCGTTTCCGCATAGGGTGGTGATTGAATTGTGTTGCTGGGGTATAAGGATCTATGTGGAAATTGTTTAGCCAGGCTTCTTCACCTTGAATAGTTGCATAGCTGTCGACCAGATTAGCTTTGCCATTTCTTAGCGATTTAACTTCGGTGCCTTGCAGTACAAGCCCTGCCTCAAAAGTATCTTCTATGGTGTAGTTGTGGCGTGCCTTTTTATTTTGGCATATGATTTTAATACCAAGCGAGTCGTTTGTTGTCATGGCGATCCATATTTTAGCTAGGTAAAAATTTTTATTAATTGAACTTTTTATTTTGTCTTTAGCGTGACGAGTTGTCCTGGTTTAAGTGTGAGTTTCTTTTCGGCGCTATTCTCTCGGCAGAAAATTTCAAGCTGATTCCAACTATTTAAAATAGCTCCGGGCTGACCGAGACTGACTTGATAATAACCTGTAACGAGTCCGTTAATTTTTTCTTTGCCAGCGCTAATTTCTATTATATCGTTTGGTGAATAGGTTTTTTCTATTAATTCTAAGGATATGTTGGTGATGGCGTTTCCGAAATGATCTATATATATAATTTCTCCTTCTATCCACTGATTCTTCTGTGTGGCTTCCGGCATATTTAATTCAGTGGGTGTCATAAGACGAGGCCCCATTTTAGAGGGCGGGATTCCATTAGCGATCCAAGCCCCTACCGGAGCAAACAGATCACGTCCGTGAAATGTATTAGAAATATTTTTTAGAAAGTATTTTTGGTTATTCAATTCATACACTTTAGATTTTGAACCTAATGCTGGGGTAAGAACTCCGTTGTCGGGCCCTATGAATGTTTGAAATTGGGATTGTATCAGGATAGGTCTTTTACCTACTGGTCCGCGGCCTTCTGTAATTAAAGAAAGTACGCTTTTATTCGAATGCGATGTTTTTTTCTTTGTAATTGAATTTTTACTTGATTCTGGTCCACCTACATCTGGATCCACAACAACAATGTGTATGGTTTTTTTAGGATACCACGGATAGGTTGCATTCAGGACCCTTGCTGCCTGCAGAATATTATGCGGCTCTATATTATGAGTGATATCTATGATGCGAGCATCGGGTTCAATATTTAAAATAACTCCTTTCATTATGCCTACGAAAGGGTCATCGAGTCCGAAGTCAGTGGTTAGTGTTATGAGAGGACGCATCCTTCTACATGATCTTTTGATATCTTTTGCAAGGTAATGGGTACAAGTTGATTTTTGAGCTTATCAGGTCCCTCCAAGCTGATGGGGATATAGTTATCCGTATGCCCTTTGAGTTTTCCGCTTTTTTTATCTCGCTGGTTTTCTATAAGTACCGTAGCAGTTTTGTTAAGGAATTTAGTTTTAAATTCAAGACCTTTTTCTGCGATCAATTGGGTAAGGATTTTGTTTCTCTCTTTTTTAATGTTCCCAGGGATATCGTCTTTAAACTCATTAGCCTCGGTACCCCGTCTTGGTGAATAGGAAAACACATGCAGGTAGGAGAAGGGAAGTTCCTCAATAAGCTTGCGGGTATTTTCAAATGCGATTTCTGTTTCTCCAGGAAAACCTACAATGACATCAGCACCCAACCCTAGATTAGGAATGGTACTGACGGCACGTTTTACAATATCTTTGTACTGTTCGCGGTTGTAGTTTCGGCGCATTCGACCAAGGATTTCATTATCACCACTTTGTAATGGAATATGCAAATAGGAGCAAAGTTTTTCTGTGTCAGCCATTAAGCGTATCAAATAGTTATCGATCTCCATGGGATTAATCGAACTTAATCTTATTCTAAAATCTCCTGGTAATTGCAAAATATCGTGAATCAAAGAAGAAAAACTTTCCCTAATGTCCATTCCCCAGGTACCAAGGTTAATTCCTGTCAATGTGATTTCTTTAAATCCGGTACTGATTGCCTCCCGAACATTATTTAGGATATTTTTCCGCTGGTCACTGACAGATCTGCCTCTTGCCCGGACAACAGTGCAGAAGGAGCATTTTTCATCACAGCCAGTTTGAATTTTTATAAAAGCTTTAGTCATGCCTTGAAAATTTTTGACGGGGATAGTTCTAAAAATTCTTTTTTTATGAATATCCGACATAATGATTTCTGTTTTCTCGGACTTTTCCCAACCTTGATCAGAGTTTAGTAATTTGTTTTTTAGTAATTTAGAGATTTGTAGTTTGTCAGCGTTCCCAAGCACAACATCAACTCCATTTAGTTTAGCTGCCTCTTCTGGGTTAAGTTGGGCGTAGCATCCAGTGAAAACGACTAGCGCATCGGGATTGATCCCAAGAGATTTTTTAATTGCCTGGCGAGAGCTGGCGTCACTTTTTTGTGTGACGGTACAGGTGTTTATAATATAAGCATCAGCCTTATTTTGTTGACCAACAATTACAAACCCATCCTGTTGAAGAAGAGTTTGCATTTCTGCGGTATCGTGCTGGTTGGTTCGGCACCCTAAAGTGAGACAGGCTACTTTCATATAAAAATGGCTATAATAAATTGGATAGAAAAAATATAACTTAGTATGACTAAATTTTAATTTAGTCTTATAAATATTACTCTCTGGCTCATATTAGACTAGAATGTGGAATTTAATCAACTTGTAATTGTGTGACTTTTAAAGGGTAACAAGTACATGCTTGACCGTATATTAAGAGTTTGCTACTATCCCCGAAATTATCTAGCCTTAAGCATAGGGTAGGACTGTGACCTTTATTTCTGTTTTATTTCTAGATCCCAAATGAAATCGCGAGACATTCAGAGTAATGAAAAGAAGGTACATACTTTTTTAGAAAAGTGGTTGGATAAGTCTATTAAGCAATATGTGGGTGCAATGGATGAAAAGAATAATGGGCATCTGCATGAGTTAATTATTGGAGGTATTGAAAAACCATTGGTTGAAATCGTTTTAAAAGAAACCAACGGTAATCAGACGCAAGCTGCAAATATTTTAGGAATCAACAGAAATACTTTGCGGAAAAAGATTTCAGAATATGAAATTAAATGCAAGAGCAAGACCTAGCAGTTATCATCCTCGCAGCGGGCAAAGGCACTCGCATGCAGAGCCCCCTCCCTAAAGTCTTAATCCCTATACTTGGGAAACCTACTCTAGAATATGTGCTCGATATAGCTGAAAAGTTGCATCCTTCTCGAACTCTGGTTGTTTTAGGCTATCAGGCTGACCGTATACGTGAAAAATTTTCCAAGCGAGACTTTGAATTTGTCTTACAAGAAGAGCAATTGGGTACAGGGCATGCCGCTTATCAAACGGAAAAGGTATTGATAAATTTTGAGGGCAATGTCTTGGTCTTATGCGGTGATATGCCTTTAATTAAGTCTGAAACTCTTGCACGATTACTACATCACCATAAAAAAATAGCAGCAAAATGTACCGTGTTGACACTCAAAACCAGAGTGAATAACGATTTCGGACGTATCATCCGTGACGATAAAGGTTTGATATCAAAAATTGTTGAATTTCGGGATGCTTCTAAAAAAGAGAAAAATGTTGACGAATTCAATTCCGGGGTATATTGTTTTGATAAGAAATTGTTTTTTAAAGCTTTATCTTCTATCGGTGATAATAATCTTCAAAAAGAACATTATTTGACCGATACAATAGAATACTCCGTTAAGAGTGGGTATCGTGTAGCCTCTATACAAACTGAAAATACCGAGGAGATTATCGGGGTAAATTCTCCTGATGACCTGAAGCGGGTAGAGGATTTACTTGAAAAAAAAACCTGCCCTTAGGATAGAGTATTTCCTTTCCAACCGGATATTTCTAAATGAAAGCGATTATTTTAGCTGCGGGTAAAGGCACCCACCTCAGTCCTTTATCGGACACACGTCCACAACCTATGATTGGGGTAGCGGGGAGAACTATTCTAGATAACTCTCTTGAGTTACTAAAAAGTTCTGGCATCAATGACATCTTCGTTGTGGTGGGGCATAAAAGAGAAAAGTTAATCGATGCATTACAAGAGCATGAGTATGATGGATTAAATATTCATTGTGTAGAGCAAAAGCAAAGTCGTGGAATCGGGAACGCGGTGCTTAAGGTTAAAAACAAAATTTCTCCCGGAGAATATTTTCTTCTTTTATACGGTGATATTCTCACTGCAAACAATATCTTCAGCAAAGTCCAACAATCTTTTCATACTTTCAAGAGTCCTGTGGCATCGATTTGTTTACCACCCTCTAATCAGCAATTTGGAAATGTTTTTCTTAATGCTCAGATGGAAATTACCAAAATCATTGAAAAACCGAAAAGTAACAAGTTTGGTAACTATGTTCTAGCCGGGGTATTTATTTTGCCCGCCTCATTTTTTCAATTGTTAGAATCGACTGGCCAATCGATGGAAAAGGCTCTTAAAAAAATTGTAGCCAGTGAGGGATTGAGAGCATCTATGTGGGAGGACGATTGGTTGGATGTCGTTCATCCTTGGGAAATATTAACGGCAAATAAAATGATAATGGATTCTTGGGGAGAGTCTTCTATTGCAAAAACTGCGACCCTAGAGGCTAATGTGACTTTGCAGGGAATTGTTAAGATTGGAGAGGGAGTATTGATTAAGGCAGGTGCGGTTATTGAGGGGCCTTGCTCCATTGGTTGCGGCAGTTATATTGGCAACAATTCTCTTGTTAGAAGCTATACATCTGTCGGAAAAAACTGTGAAGTAGGTAGCGGTGTAGAATTGAAAAACTGTGTGGTTATGGATAGTAGTCAAATCGGTCGCTTGTCATTTATTGGTGATAGTGTTTTGGGGGAGAATGTGGATATAGGCTCTGGGTGCATGACGATAAATCGTACAGTCGATTGGAAACCCATATCTGTGCAGAATAGAAAAGGACAAGCCTCTACTAACATGTCTAAGTTAGGTGCATTTCTTGGTGACGGAGTGGTGGTTGGTGCGGGAAATATGATTCAACCGGGAACGGTAGTACATTCGGGCAAAATTGTCCCCGCCTGTTATACATTAACCAATAAATAGCAGGCAGATATATGTGCGGAATTAGCGGAGTGGTTGGGTTAAAAAATATCTCTCAACTTCTTTTTGAGGGAATCAGAAACCTGGAATACCGTGGTTATGATTCTTGTGGTGTAGCTTTTATGAATAAAACCCACCTGGTCATCAAAAAGGATGTTGGTGAGGTAGAAGAAGTTTACCGTAAACATAATGTTCTGCAGCATAAATCCAATATAGGAATTGCTCATACTCGTTGGGCTACTCATGGCAAAGTCAATCAAGAGAATACTCATCCCTTTACATCCTGCGATGGCAAATTTGCGGTTGTTCATAATGGAATCATTTCCAACTACCGCACCTTGCGGGATCAACTCAATAAAGAGGGATATAAGTTTACTTCGGAAACAGATACAGAGGTAATTGCACACCTTCTAGAAAAATATTTTAAAAAAAGCCGAGATACCGAGAAAGCTTTGGTGAGGACCCTAAAGGTGATTGAGGGAACCTTTGCCCTAGCTTTTATTTGTAGCTATTTGCCAGGTCATATTTTTTGTGCAAAACGCGAGTCCCCATTAATGTTGGGAATCGGTGATGAAATAAAGTTCGTTGGTTCTGATTTCAATGCCTTCATTGATCATACTAAGAATGCTGTCATCTTAGATGACGGAGAATATGCTATTCTTTCTAGAGATTCTTATACAGTAAAAAATATTCTTAATGGAGTGGAAATCACAAAGCCTATCACTAAAATTGAATGGGACAGCGAGACATCTAAGAAAGGTGGTTATCCTCATTATATGCTTAAGGAAATTTATGAGCAGCCTCAAACTATTTCCAATGCATTGGATTTAGAGCCTTCTAGTCTTGACCAAGTAGTAGAAATGTTTGCAGAAGCTAATGCTTCCTATTTCCTTGGTGTTGGTACTACTTTCTATGTTGCAAAATATGCTCAATATATTTTCTCAGAATTGACTCAAAAATATATTCCCTCTATCAGTTCGGATGAGTTTTTAACGCTAGCAAATATTAATAAGAAAACCTTTGTTTTTGCTATGTCGCAATCTGGTGAGACATTCGATACGTTTTCGGCTTTGAAGTACTCTAGATCAAAAGGAGCCAAAACAGCTGCAGTTGTAAATGTAATGGGATCTTCAATCGCTCGGATGGTTGATAAGGTAATTTTGCAAGGATCAGGTCCTGAAATTTGTGTGATAAGTACCAAGGCTGCGTTGGCGCAAATGGTGGTTCTCACTCTGTTAGCTATGAAGTTGGGATTAAAGAATAAAATTATGACCCAAAAAAAATATCAGGAGCATTTAAAATCTTTAAAAGAACTCCCTGCAATCATTCAAGGGATTTTAAATGAGCGTTCTGGTTTTATTCATCGTCTTGCAAATAAATATTGCAAAAACAAAAACTGGCTGTATCTCGGGCGAGGTATTTATTACCCAATTGCTTTGGAGGCGGCTTTGAAAATGAAAGAAGTTGCATATGTTCATGCTGAAGGAATGCCAGGTGGATTTTTAAAGCATGGAACACTTGCAATGATTGATGATGATATTTCCTCCATTGTTTTTGTTCCTCCTAAAGAGAAAAAAGATTTATATCAATCTACTATACATAGTATTGAAGAAATTCGCGCTCGATCTGGGTTTGTTCTGGGCATTCATTTTACCGACCAGGGTAAAAATCATAACCTATTTAGCGAAGAATTGATCCTTCCTAATGTGTCTCCCTTGATAGCTCCTCTCATTCAACTTGTTATCGGACAGTTATTTGCTTACTTTACAGCCACCTCCCTTAAAAGAAATGTGGACAAGCCTCGTTCTTTAGCAAAATCTGTGACCGTTGGTTAATAATAAACAATTTTATTGCCAGCGTTCTTGGACGTCTGTTACATTACCCATTCTTTTCTCCAATTTTTAAGGTCTATTTATGTCTTACAAAACTACCAATACGGCGTTGACCATTGCCGGGTCTGATTCAGGAGGTGGAGCCGGTATTCAGGCAGATTTAAAAACGTTTTCGGCTTTCGGTGTATTTGGAAAAACAATTATTACCTCTGTTACATCTCAGAATTCATTTGGTGTGCAATCTTCATATAACTTGCCAGCTACTGTAATTGGACAACAACTTCAGGCTATCTCAGAGGATAGGAAATGCCAAGCCGTAAAGACAGGTATGCTTGGAAATGAAGAAGCGGTCCTAATGATTTCAAGAATAATTAAAAAAAACCGATTGAAAAAAATAGTAATAGATCCCGTAGTAATTTCATCATCAGGTAAACGTTTGTTGACTAAGAACGGTATAGATGCCTTGAAGCAATATTTGCTTCCACTTGCTTCCCTTGTGACCCCCAATATTAAAGAGGCTGAGCTCCTATCGGGAATAAAAATTAAAAATTTATCGGATACCAAGAGGGCGGCACGAGCCATTTTAAAAACAGGTGTGCGTGCAGTTTTGATAACAGGGGGGCATTTAAGAGGGGCCCCTGATGATTTGTTTTTCGACGGTAAGGATATGCATATTTATTCATCTAAACGTTTAACTAATCTAGATATTCATGGTACTGGATGTGTGTTCTCTGCAGCTATTACGGCTGGTTTGGCACAAGGTGTTACGGTTCGGGAATCTATACGCAATGCTAAAAAATATATTGGTGAAGCAATTTTAGGAGCTATTTACCCCGGTAATGGAGCTCCTTGTGTTGAACCCAATGCCTTAATATATAAAGAGAATGAAAAATTCCAGACACTTTGTGAATTAAATAATGCTATTGAGATTTTTAAGAAGGAGCGAATTGGTAATTTAATACCTGAGGTTCAAACTAATATAGGTTTAGGGTTGTCAAACGCCACAAAGCATGAAGATATTTTGGCTATTCCTGGACGAGTTATTAAAAATGGGGAGGATATTTTTACAGGTGCTCAACCGAAATTTGGCGGTTCCCGGCATGTCGCAAATATCGTGTTAACAGTTATGCAGCACGAGCCCGACCAAAGAGCGGTAATGAATATCAAGTATACAGATTCCTTGTTGCGAATCTGTAAAAAATTGAAGTTTAAAATTGCTTCTTTTGACCGTGCAAAAGAACCCAGAAGTGTGCGCGTTCGAGAGGGTTCCTCGCTTGAATGGGGTACCGAGAAGGCGATAACTAACTATGGCACTGTTCCAGATATCATATATGATTTAGGCGGAATAAGAAAAGAAGAGATGATAAGGGTAATTGCTAAAGATATGGGGTCATTAGTTGATAAAATTCTTTCCATACATAACTTGCATAAGAAAGAGAGATAGCAGGCTTTAGAGCAACGTTTTATCTACCAAGATTGTGGCACGTGTTTTTAAATTTTCTACCCACTCGTTAAAGGCCTGACGACTTTTTTCTATTTTTATTTGGTTGGTGATTTCTTTTGCCTCTTCAGTGTTTGGCTCTCCTGCTTTTTCTATGTCTGACAATTTATATAGATAATAACGATTCCTTATTTTTGCAGAACTAAAATCTCCTACCTTCATGGAGAAGGAATTTTCTTTAATTTCCTCTATATTTCCAATACCAGGAATGGATTCTGATTTGCTGAAGAAAGGTGTATTTCGTATGGTGAGGTCATCATTTTCCTTGATAACTTTTTCAAGGTCCTTTTCTCTAGCTAATTTTTCTTTGAGCGCTTCAAATTTTTCTAGAGTAACCTTTTCGTTGTTACTTTCCTCCAAGGCTTCCTCTACCTTTTCCTTCACTTCCCTGAGCTCAGGAATATATGCCGGTTTTTCTTCAATAACTTTTAATACAAAACAGGCTTCTGGAGTAATAATGGGTTTGCTGATTTTATTTATTTCAAGGCTGAAAGCGGCATTAAAAAATTCGGGTTGCATACCAATTTCAGAGATCATGTGATTTTCTCGAGAAAAGTAATCAGTTGTGGCGACTTTTAATTGATGGCTTACTGCGGCTTTGCTTAAGTTTTCTTCATTTTGCGCTTTTTTATGCAAACGTTTAATAATTCTTTTTACACGTTGTCTAGCTTTAATTTCCTTAAGAGATTGGACAATTTTATCCTTAACCTCATCTAGTTGTTTAATTCGTTCCTTTTCCACATTTTTTAATTTGATAATGTGGTAACCGAAAGGAGTTAAGATTGGTTTGCTAATTTCTCCAGGTTGTAGCTTTTCTAAAGCTTTTTCAAATGCCGAGACCATAGTTCCTTTTGGAAATTCGCCTAGGCTTCCACCATTGGCTCCTGATGCTGGATCATCAGAGTATTTTTTAGCCACTTCGCCAAAATCAGCACCTTTATTGATTTTTTCAAGAAGTTCATTCGACTTTAATTTGGCTATTTCTTCAGCTTTTTTTTGTTTTTCTTCTTCAGAAATATCGACTTCGATGTCGGAAGATTTCACATGAGTTAAAATATGGCTAGCTTGATATTTTTTCTTGACTTTAAAGTCTGCAATCTTAGTTTGATAATAATCTTCGATATCTTCATCTCTTGGTTGAATTTGTAACTCATATTCTTTGGGTCGAATCATTACATATTCAACACGAATTTGAGAAGGAATTTCAAATTTGGATTTATTGCTTTGGAAATAATCCTGGAGGGCCTGATCGGTGAGATTTTGATCTGAATTAAAGTGATCGCTAGTAAATCTAATATATTCTAATTTGATTTTATCATTTTGGTCTTTGAATTTTGTTAGTATTTCTGAATTTGAAGCTTTAGAGTGAGTTTGAAATATTTTTTCCATCTTATCGAGCAAAAGTGTTTCACGTTGCCCCTCTTCAAACTCACCGGGTGTTAGTCTTTGGGAACTAATAAAGTTTCTGTAGGCGATTTCATTAAACTTGTTGTTGTTTTGAAACGCCGGCAGATTTTTTATATGAGAGATAACTTCTTCATTGCTTACTTTGATATCCTGCTTGTTGGCTTCGATAAGAAGAATTTTCTTTTGAACGAGTGCCTCCAAAGCCTGATTTTTTAAATCCAATTTCTTTATCATGTCATTGGAAAACTGGCTTCGAAACTGCTGTCGATAAAAATCTACGATATTATTAAAGGTGCGCTCATATTCACCTTGGAAGATCTTTTCACCATTTACTGATGCGATGACGCCCCCTGCCGAATTAGAGGACCCCCCCATTCCCCATGAATAAAAAATAGTGCCAACAAAAGCAAAAATAATTAACCATAGGATGGATTTAATCATCCAGGAATCGGCATGCTCACGAATTATGCTTAACATTAAACTATCCAGAAAGTGTTCGTTGATAAAGCGCTATATACTATAAAAGGCAAAAGATAATCGCAAGGGATTTATAAGTTTGTTTTATTATTACCTATTGATTTCGTAAACCTAATGCTGAATTTAATGGTGAATACTGGGCGGAATGGTAAAGGCTTTTGTCTTGCAATTTATCGTACCCCTTGCTATAAAACAAGTTAAGGAAAAACAATTAGTTACATAATTTTGCTAAAATATAATGAAGGTAATTGAGTGTTGAATTTTTTTTGGAATTTATTTTCTAATGATTTGGCAATTGATTTGGGTACTGCTAATACCCTGGTGAATGTTAAAGGTCAGGGAATTGTTTTACGAGAACCTTCCGTTGTTGCAATAAATAGCAACACAAATGAAGTGCAGGCAGTTGGGGAAGAAGCAAAGCAAATGCTTGGAAGAGCACCTGGAAGCATTACTGCTATCCGCCCAATGAAAGATGGCGTCATTGCACATTTTGAAGTTACAGAAAAAATGATCAGTAATTTCATTCGTAAGGTTCACAATAATAGAAAAACCCTTGTTCGCCCTAGAGTTGTTATTGCAGTACCATCTGGAATTACGCAGGTAGAAAAAAGAGCAGTGAGAGACTCTGCAGAATCTGCTGGTGCTCGAGAAGTATTTTTAATAGAAGAGCCTATGGCTGCTGCAATTGGAGTTGATCTTCCCGTACAGGAACCTACCGGAAATATGATTATAGATATTGGTGGTGGAACCACAGAAGTAGCTATAATTTCTATGTCAGGTATTGTTTACAGTAGATCGGTGCGCATTGCTGGGGATGAAATGGATGAAGCCATTGTAAATTATATAAAGAAAAAATATAATCTTCTGATTGGTGAAAGAACGGCTGAGGAAGTGAAAATTCGTATAGGTTCTGCTTATCCACTAAAGAAACGCATGACTATGGAAGTTAAAGGTAGAGATTTGGTTGCTGGTATTCCTAAGACGCTGATAATTTCAGACGAGGAAGTTCGAGAAGCGCTCACTGAAACTTTTGGAACGATAGTAGAAGCGGTGAAAATTGCCCTTGAGCGCACACCTCCTGAGTTGGCTGCAGATATTGTTGATAAAGGGTTAGTCGTAGCTGGTGGAGGATCACTTATAAAAGGTTTAGATGCTTTGCTAAAAGAAGCCACCGGTCTACCCATTACTCTTGCAATGGATCCACTTTCAGCAGTAGCTTTGGGCGCAGGAAAGGTTTTAGGAGAACCCAAGTTACTGAGAAAGGTTAACATTTAGCAGTGCCCAACAAGGGACCTAAAGGAAGAAAAAATATTATCCTGATTTTTTCTATTTTGCTATTTTCCTTGGCTTTAATGAGTTTAAGCACCAAGCAGGAAAAAGGAATTTCCCTCCTCGATTCATTTGCAAGTCTTATTCTTCATCCGTTTCAAAATCTATTCACACAATCTATTAAATCCGTTTCAGATGGGGTCAATCATTATTTAGATCTTGTAAATATTTCTAAGGAGAACGACAGGCTAAAGTCTGAAGTGGAAAGACTGATCAACGAAAAAAACGAATTGATTGAGCGAATTTCTGGGCAAAAACGTATTGCTGCATTGATGGTCTATCAGAAAGACCGGAAGAAAGATTCTTTAGTGGCTTCCGTGATTGGAAGAGATGCTACGCAATGGTCTAAAGTTGTATTTATTAATAAAGGGACTCGCGATGGTATTAAAAACCAACTTGCTGTGGTGACAAAGCTTGGTGTTATTGGCCAAATCATTCATTCCGGATTTACCACCTCCAAAGTCTTGCTTACAATAGATTCGCGTAGTGCTATCGATGCTGTCTTTCAACAAAGTCGTGTTTCGGGTGTAGTTGTTGGAACTGGCGACCAGCAATGCCAAGTAAAATTTGTCCCTAACACAGCCAAAGTCCAAGTGGGAGATCGAGTTTTGTCCTCGGGGTTAGGAGGAGTATTCCCAAAAGGGCTTGTGATTGGAACCGTTTCTCAAGTTGTCAGAAAAAAACAGGGTTTGTTTCAGGAAATTACGCTCACTCCTAGTTCAGATTTTTCAAATTTGGAAGAAGTTCTTATTTTCCTTTCTTAATACATAACATGTATTACATTGCACAAATTTTAATAGTTATCCTCTTGTTTTCTATTCAAACCACGTGGCTTGGAATGTTTTCCATTGGAGGCGTGATCCCAGATTTAGCCTTAATTTGGGTGGTCTTTTGTGCTGTTCATTATTCTCGAACCGTTGGGATTGGGTCGGGCATCGTGATAGGAATATTACAAGACAGTTTGTCTGGCGGTTTATTAGGCGTGAATACTTTGTCAAAAAGTTTTATTGGTTTCTTTTTTTCAGCTCTTAAGGATAAATTTTTCGTGGAAGGGGTCCTCCCCATTGCCTTTTTTCTAGCTATTTCTTCTTTGTTTGATGGTTTGATATTTTATTTGTCTATGAATACTGTTTTGGAAGGGGAGATAACGACTAGTTTTTTATATCAATCATTACCCATTTATAGCTTCTATAATGCAGTGGTGGGACCAGTTATATTTTTAGTTTTAAACCGGACAAACAACTGGTTAAATTCAAAAATACAAGACCCATATATGAAAAGAGCTGATTAAATATGTTTCGTCACGGTACAGAAACTAGCGACTCGATTAAAAAAAAGATTCGTCTATTTGCTATTCTGATTATTTTTTCGTTTGTCTGTTTGTCTATGCGAATTTGGTATTTGCAAATTTTAAAATGGCAATACTTGTCTGATCTATCTGAAAACAATCGTGTGCGTATGGTTAGTCTACCTGCATATCGGGGGGCGATTAAAGACCGAAATGGAGAAACACTGGCCAGTATTCGGCCTTCTTTTAATCTTTATATAACTCCTGAGGATGCAAGAGATTCGGAAACCTCATTAGATTTTCTTGGTAATAAAATACATTTTGAGCGAAGCCTATTAAAGGCAAAGATAAGTCGTGAAAAATCCTTTAAGGATATTCTAATCAAGGCAGATATTACACGTGAGGAGGTGGCATTTGTTGAGGAAAATAATATGCGGCTTCCTGGAATCAAAATTAAGGCAGAACCACTCAGGAACTATGTTTACAAAAGCTTAATGTCACATGTTCTTGGATATTTGGGCGAAATTTCAAAGTCAAAGCTTAGAAGTACGAATAACTCTTTTTACAGCCCAGGGGATTTTGTAGGGAAGAGTGGATTGGAATATGTTTTTGACTCTACACTACGAGGTAAAAAAGGACATAAGGAAGTAGAGGCAGATGTTTCTGGAAGGGAACTTAAAGTGTTACGCAAACTTCCTTCAGAAAGCGGCAATAACCTAGTCTTAACTCTTGATGTAAAAATTCAAGAGGAGCTTGAAAAAGCCATGGTTACAAAGCCTGAAAAAATTATGAATGGATCGGTAGTCGTGATTAAAGTCCAGACAGGAGAGATTCTAGCTATAGCCAGTAAGCCCTCGTTCGATCCGAATAAGTTTGCAGCAGGAATAAGCCCTAAAAATTGGCAAAAAGTGATCAATGATGAAATGCATCCCCTGCAAAATCGTTCCATTCATAGTCAATACCCTCCTGGTTCTGTCTATAAAATTGCGGTAGCTTATGCAGCTTTAGAGAAGGGCATAATAGATGCTGAGTCGAAAATTAATTGTCCTGGCTCCTTTAAACTTGGTCGTGGCAGGTATCGATGTTGGAAAAAAAATGGACATGGAACTCTAAATTTACACGATGCCTTGGTAGAGTCTTGTGATGTTTATTTTTATACCATAGGTCATCGTTTAGGAATTGATAATTTGGCGTATTATGCAAAAAAATTCGGATTAGGAGTTCCTACAGGATTAGGATTAAAATCTGAGAAAAGCGGATTGGTGCCCACTACTCAATGGAAATTAAAAAATAGGAAGGAACCTTGGTTTTTGGGTGAAACGATTTCTGCTTCTATAGGCCAAGGTTTCAATCTGGTTACTCCTCTGCAACAGGCAAATATGATGGTAGCTGTTGCCAATGGAGGGGTGCTTTTAAAGCCTTATCTAGTAAAAAGAATTGAAGATCCAGGGGGTAATGTCCTCGAAGAGTATTTTCCTGAAATCAAAGGAAAAATTGGCGGTAATCCTGAAAACTTGGAAATCATTCGAAAAGCTTTACGTGATGTAGTCAACGGACCAAAAGGAACAGGAAAAAAGTCTAAGTTACAGAATATTATTGTTTCTGGAAAAACTGGAACCGTCCAGGTAGTCAGAATGAAAACTAAAAAGGGATTTGAAAAAGAAGAGGTTCCTTATAATCATAGAGACCATGCGTGGTTTGTTGGATTTGCTCCTTATGAAAAGCCAGAAATTGCTGTAGCAGTTCTAGTTGAGCATGGAGGTCATGGCGGTGCAACTGCAGCACCGATTGCTAAAAAGATTATTAAAAAATATTTCCAGTTATACCCACAAAATCCTGCGGCCTAACCCAAGCCTTTTTCAGGACAGATATTGCAACTATTCTGCTGATTTTTACTTGAAAAAAGAAACAAAATTCAGTACTTTTTATTTTAGCTAGTTATTTTATAAAATTTATAGCTAAGGGTTGAAAACATTTCTTTGGGTTTTTTCCTTATTATTTTGAATTTGTGCCCGATAATATATAAAAGCTCAAATTTTGGAACTTTAGTTCATGGCATTTAAGAAAGAAGAAATCCCCCTTAATTTAGGCCAAAAAGTAACCTTAAAGGTTCGCAACGAAGTCTTTAATGTTCAGATCCGTGGATTCTGCAGAGGCCAATATATAATATTAGATCTACCTAAAATAGGTTCGGACTATTTCAGAATCGTACCACAGACGGGATTACAGATTCATTACACAAAAGATGGTTTATTTGTAAATTTTAAATCAGCATCCATACTCTCCTTTGCTCAAGCAATTTCACTTTTGATTATTGAATATCCACGTACTGTCGATACACATAACCTACGTAAATTTGAAAGGTTTAAGGCCAATCTTCCAATTAGTTATTTTTCTGAAGATGAGGGGCAAAAAAAAGAAGACTTAGGGATAATTCGAGATATTAGTTCGGGTGGTATTTTATTCACTCATGCGCGTCAAATAGGGAAAGAAAACCTATTGAGATTAAGTTTTGAGGTCCCAAAAGGTGGAAAAATTCAACAACAGTTGGCGGAGGTTAGAAATATTCGTAAAAATCCCAAAAGTGTGACTTCACCCTTTGTGACGGGTATAAAATGGCGTAATTTGCCATCTGAAGCAGAATCAATGATTAAAACTTTTGTTCAAATGCGATCATCTGACAAAAGAAGTGGGGGGCGTTAAATTATCCCGCGATAATATTTAAGTCTTGAGCTCTTAATTTTTTTATTCTATCCCTTAGTCCCGCCGCTTTTTCGAACTCCAGATTTTTTGCAGCTCCAAGCATTTGTTTTTCCAATTTCACGATCAACTGTATAACAGAAACCCCTGTTTCATAAATTTCCTCTTCCTCGGATAACGTAGTACATGAATGATTAGCTTCTTCGTATTCCATAATTTGTTCAATTGATTTTTTGATTGACTCTGGAGTAATTTTGTTAGTTTTGTTGTATTCCAACTGAATTTGTCTTCGACGGCTCATTTCATCGATGGCCGCCTTCATGGATTTTGTTATGGTATCGGCATAGAAAATTACCTTTCCATCCAAATTTCTTGCAGCCCGCCCGGATGTTTGAATTAAAGAAGTAGTCGACCTTAAAAACCCCTCTTTGTCTGCATCTAAAATAGCGACGAGGGAAACTTCAGGAATGTCCAGTCCTTCTCTAAGAAGATTAATCCCTATTAAGGCATCAAACTCTCCCAGGCGAAGTTCTCGTATAATCTGTGTTCTTTCTAACGTTACTATGTCCGAGTGCAAATACTTTACTCTTATTCCCATTTCCGATAGGTGTTCGGTGAGGTCTTCTGAAAACCGTTTGGTCAGAGTGGTAACCAAGGTTCGCTGATTTTTTTCTGCACGGATTCGAATTTGGTTATAAAGATCATCGACTTGAGTAGCGACTGGTTTGATTTCAATCTCGGGATCGACCAATCCTGTAGGTCGTGCAATCAATTCAGTAACATTTTTTCCGCATTTTTCCAGTTCATAAGACCCCGGTGTGGCGGAAACATAAATAATATCTTGGATATGTTCCTCAAACTCTTCAAATTTAAGTGGTCGGTTGTCAAACGCAGAGGGCAGGCGAAAACCATAGCGTACCAGACTTTCTTTTCTTGAACGATCCCCTTTATACATTCCCCTTAACTGTGGTAGTGTCACGTGGCTTTCGTCTATAACATAAAGGGAGTCTTCGGGAAAATAATCCAGTAGGGTTGGTCCGGGCACCCCTGGTTCACGCGCCATTAAATGACGTGAGTAATTCTCAATTCCCTGGCAATAACCCACTTCCTTAATCATTTCCAGATCGAATAAAGTTCTCTGGTCAATTCGCTGCGCTTCGATCAATAAATTTTCACTTTCAAAATACGTAATACGTTCAAGCAGTTCCTTGCGAATATTCACCATTGCTTTTTGAAGGGGCTCTTGAGGCGTCACGTAATGGCTGGCTGGATATATTGCTATGCGGTCGAGCTTAGCAATAGTTTGTCGTGTGATAGGATCAAAGGACGATATATTTTCAATTTCGTCACCAAAAAACTCAACACGGATCGCTTCATTTCTTTCATATACGGGGAGTATTTCTAACACATCACCACGGACGCGAAAAGTACCCCGTTGGAAATCTATATCGTTTCTTTTATATTGGATTTCAACCAACTTGGAGATTGCATGGTCACGTTCCATGGGATTTCCACATTCTAGAAATAGCAACATACCTTGGTATGCTTCGGGAGATCCCAGTCCATAAATGCAGGAAACACTGGCGACGATGATTACATCGCGGCGTTCAAATAGAGCGTGGGTAGCCGAATGCCGCATTTTGTCAATTTCATCATTGATAGAAGCGTCTTTTTCTATGTACGTGTCTGTTTGTGCTAGATAAGCCTCTGGTTGGTAGTAATCGTAATAGCTTACAAAATATCCTACTGCGTTTTCAGGAAAAAAACCTTTGAACTCGTTATATAGTTGCGCTGCGAGTGTCTTGTTGTGCGCTAGTACCAGAGTGGGTTTTTGTACCTGCTGAATAACATTGGCAATGGTGTAAGTTTTTCCAGAGCCTGTAACACCCAATAATGTTTGCTCGCTCGGGCTAGTTTTGAGACCTTTAACTAATTGCTCTATGGCCTGTGGCTGATCTCCAGCTGGATTGTAAGCAGACTTTAATTTAAAAGGATTCATTGAAAACTAATTTAAAAGGCTGGGAGAATTATTAACAATAAATTTTATCATGTTCTGGATTTGTCCTTATTTATGTTAAATTATAAGTCTCGAAATTCCAAGGGCCGATCCCGTCGTATTTTCGTATCCCTATTTTAAATTCTAATAGATACTTGTTTATACACAAGCTGTCCGAGCGAGTGCTAGTTGGAGATGAATTATTGGAAAACCAGCAAGATATTGTCAAAACTATTCAACTAAATAATAGCGAAATTACTTTAATTGGAACTGCCCATGTTTCGCAATTGAGTGTTGAAATGGTTGAAGAACATATAGCTAGCGGAATTTATGATTGCGTTGCTGTCGAACTTTGTCCGCCGCGTTTGGAAAATATCACTAACCAAGCGTGGTGGAAGAATCTTGATATCTATCAAGTTTTCAAAAAAAAGAAGGCTGGACTGTTGCTGATCAATCTTGCCCTTACAGCTTATCAGAAACGATTGGCCGAGCGGATAGGGGTAGAGGCAGGTAAGGAAATGATTCGTGCGGTGGAACTTGCCAATGATAAAAGTCTTCGCTTGGAGGTTATCGATAGAAATATTTCCACCACTCTGCACAGATTAGTTACAGAAGTCTCTTTCTGGCAAAAATTAAAAATAGTTGGGGGTATGATTGCTGGTGTTTTTTTAGGAGAAGAAATCAGCGAGGAACAAATTGAAGACTTGAAAAAGGGTGATATGTTGCACTCTGTAGTTAGTGAATTTGGCGAAGAGTTGCCTGAAATTAAACGGGTGTTGATAGATGAGCGGGATGAATACATGGTTGGTCGGTTGGAGCAGATCTCTTCATCTCCCGATTCTCCAAAAAGAATCCTGGCTTTGGTGGGTGCCGGTCATCTGCTAGGTATGATGCCAAACCTTGAGTCTCCGCCGAATGCTGCACACCTGGCAGAACTAGATAGGAAACCTCCTCCTAGTAAAGTAGGACTTTATATTGGCTGGGGTATTTGTATTTTTATTCTGAGTATGTTTGGGGTTGGGTTTAACCAATCTCCTGAATTGGGAAGCCAATTAATCGTCACCTGGGTCTTACTCAATGGGGGATTATGTGCTTTGGGTACAGCTTTAGCCTTGGGCCACCCTGTTTCTATAGTGGCCTCATTTTTTGCAGCACCGCTTACTTCCTTGAACCCGACTATTGGAGCGGGAATGGTCGTGGGTTTGGTAGAGTCTTATATGCGTAAACCAAAGGTCGGTGATTTTGAAACCCTTCGCGAAGATATTACCCAATATTCGATGTGGTGGAAAAATAGGGTAGCTAGACTTTTATTGATATTCTTTTTTTCCAGCTTTGGTTCTATGATTGGTACCTACGCGGCGGGAGCTTCTATCGTAACCCAATTATTAGGATAAACCTATGAAAGTGGTTGTGACCTCTCCTTCTTTTTGCAAATCAGAATCTCTCAAATCCAGACTTACCAGTCTTTTTCCTAATACCGTTTTTACTGAAAAAGAAGATTATTTATCAGGCGCTGAGTTGATCAATTTTCTTAAAGATGCCGATTGCGCAATAATAGGAAGAGACCCGATTACTCGTGTTACCTTAGATGCATTACCAAAGCTAAAAATGATTTCCAAATATGGTGTTGGACTAGATAATCTGGATATCGATGCAATGCAGCAAAAGGGAGTTGCAATAGCGGTGACTGAGGGAACCAATAAACGTTCAGTGGCCGAATTGACCGTAAGTTTTATGATCGGTCTTTGTCATAATATTTTTTTATCTGCTGAAAGAATGAAAAAAGGTCAATGGATACGTGAAGGAGGGCAGAATCTTTCTGGAAAGACTATCGGGATTATTGGATGTGGCAATGTGGGTAAAGAGGTGATCATGCTATTGAAACCTTTTGGCTGTAATATTCTAGTTAACGATATTGAAGATAAAAATGAGTTTTGTCGTGAACAGAGTGCAATAGAAACATCTTTTGAAATATTAATCAATGAATCCGATATAGTAAGTTTGCATGTACCTCTTACAAATTTAACCCTTGAAATGATTGACGAAAAGATATTACACGCTATGAAGCCCACTGCTCTTCTGATTAATACAAGTCGTGGACCTGTGTTAAAACATTCCGCTCTTCATGAGGCTTTGTTGTCAGGAAAAATATCTGGTGCAGCTTTAGACGTATTTGATGTCGAACCTCCTGATGATCTTAAATTTTTACGATTACCAAACCTTATGGTAACACCTCATATAGGAGGAAATAGTTTAGAAGCAATAGAAGCTATGGGGACGGCGGCAATTGATAACCTTGCAAAATTTTTTAATAAATAACTATGGAAGATAAGGGCTATTCTCGTGAAGACTGGCAGCGGCATTACGATGAGAATGACCTTGGTTGGGACTTAGGTCAAGTAGCTCCACCTTTTATGAATTTATTGGAGTCTAATATTATTATTCCGGGTAAAACAGTGGTGCCGGGCTGTGGGCGCGGTCATGAGGTAGTTTACCTTGCTGAAAATGGCTTTGATGTAACTGCAGTGGATTACTCAATAGGTGCTGTAAATTATTTAAGGCAAGTTATCCAGAAGCAAAAACTTGATAGCGAAATTTTACATAGTAATTTTTTTGATTTAAATTCCACCCATGATGGTGTTTATGACTTATTGATTGAGCAAGCATTCTTTTGTGCTATTTCACCGAACCAAAGAAATTTATATGTGGCGACAGTTGCTAGAATTTTAAAAAGCGGGGGAATGCTTGCAGGTCTCTTTTATAATACAGGGCAGGAAGGTGGCCCTCCTTTTAATACCACTAGGGACGATATTATTAAGCACTTTTCAGAATGGTTTGAAATTCGCGACTTGGTTCAAGCTAAAAACTCTGTAACTCAAAGAAAAGATAAAGAATTGCTGGCAATTCTTGTTAAAAAGTAAATGATTTTTGCCTGGAAGGTTGCAAAAGATTAAACTCGTTATTTTTTGGGGAGTTGATGGCGGTAGAAATTTCGAAATATTCTAGTTCTTGTTTTTTTGGCGCAGTAAAAAGTGAAGTCAAAGAATTACTTTCATTGAAAAACCATTTTTTATAATTTTTTGGATGCAAAATAACAGGCATTCGAGAGTGCAGAGAATAAAGAGTTTTGTCGGCTTCTGTGGTAATAATGGTATAGGAATGGAGTGGTTTTTCTCCGGAATCCCATGTTGACCAGAGCCCTGCAAATGCAAAGAGTCTGTGGTCCTTGAACCTAATATAGTATGGTTTTTTTCCTTTCCATTCGATGAATCCATCGGCTGGAACCAGGCAACGTTGGTTTTCCAAGGAATCCCGGAAACTAGGTTTTTCATTTAGGGTTTCTGATCGGGCATTGATAAGCTTGGTTCCGATTTCGTTGTTTTGGGCCCAGGAAGGGACTAACCCCCATTTCATTCCCATCACTTCAAATTTTTGGGTAACAACGGCCGAAATTTGACTCGGGGCAATATTAAAGCTGGGAAAATACTTGAGACTTATGCGAGCTGGCTTAAAATGAGACTCGATCGTTTTGATGGGTTTGGTTAGAGTATATCTTCCACACATGTTCTAAGTTTCCATGGTTTTAAGATAAACGACTTGATGCTAAAATTTTTAATATAATATATTAAATCTAAATCTATTATCGAATTTAAAAATAATAAAATATTAACGCTAATTATAAATATATGAAAACGATAAAGAAAACTCATTCTGGAATATTCCGTGATGGAGGGGCGGGTTCTTCTGCCAAACGCCGATATTGCGACCGAAGAAAGAAACTAATGCAAAAAGAAAACTCGCTGATGGTTATCACCGGTGTACCTTATGGGCCAGGCGGTAAAACAGTTTGGGCTTATGCTTACAGTCCGACCTACCAAGAACCAGCCATGATGTATTTGACTGGAGTCAATCAGAATAATGTTATTTTGTTGTTGGACCCTAAATCAAAATTATCGAAGGAGATTCTTTTTGTAAGTCGTAAAGATCGAATCATGGAATTTTGGGAAGGAGTACGTTTTGGTGTAGGAGATAAGACTAGCCTAAAGGAGGTTCAATCTATCACCGGTATTAAAGATGTTCGTGATATCAGTGAGCTCAAAGAGGTTCTTAAAGAAAGATTTTTACAAAACAAAAAAAAATCGTTAGGTACTTTTTGGTATGAAGGAGTTAGAAAAGGGAAAAAGGTGAGTATCACGACCGATCATAATTATGACTTCAAAAAAAAATTGGTTGGCTGGCTACGTGAATGGGATGCACCAAGAGGCGCCTTGAAAAATGTTATGTCGAATCACTTTGATCTTAGACTTCCATTAGATAAATATGACATTCAAAATGCTAGAAAAGCTCAGGAAATTACCGGGAAAGGTTTTAAAGCGATGTTGAAAAATTTCGCTACTTTTAAAAACGAATGTCAGGTACAAGGATATCTAGAGGGCAAAATGCTTATGAATTCCCCTTACGGTCTAAGCTATCCCTCTATCGTAGCTTCGGGTGCCAATGCAACCATTCTTCATTACATGAAAAATGATGATCCAATTTTTAAAAATGAAATGATGTTGATTGACTTTGGGGTCCGCTGGATGACTATGCATGCAGATATTACGAGATCTTTTCCTGTGTCCGGAACATTTAATCCGATGCAAAAACTCCTTTATGAAATTGTTCTGAAGGGACAACGGGAAGTCGAAAAAAAGGCTCGATCAGGGGTAACGATTGAAGAACTCAATGAGGTTTGTTGGAACTCGGTCAATGATGGGCTTGAAAAAAAGTTTTTAGCAGAAGGAGGAAAATGTAAGCTTAGATACGAAGAAAGGCCTCATGGTGTGAGTCATTTAATGGGTGAGCAGGAGCACGATGGCGATCCCTTCCGAAACTATGCATCCAAGCGAATGCAACCTGGTTGGATGATAAGCAATGAACCTGGACTATATGGAGAGTTTAAAATCCGTTTAAATGGAAAAACATATGATGAGACGATAGGAATTCGGATTGAGGACAATCTGGTTATGACTGAGAATGGTTGCATTAATCTATCTAATATTATTCCAAAAAGTGTAGGCGCTATTGAAAGATTAATGGCAGCTAGTTAGAACTCTTTGAGCTCTTTTAGGACTTCTTCTATGTGAGTTTTGACCTTTACCTTAGGGAATATTTTTTTTACTGTACCACTCTTATCGATTAAAAATGTGGTTCGGACAATTCCCATAAAAGTTTTTCCATAGAGTTTTTTTTCCTGCCAAACTCCATACTTCTGTACAACCTTTTTATCCGTATCTGCTAGCAGAGAGAAAGGAAGATCATACTTCTCAATAAACTTTTGGTGTCTTTCCTGTGAATCGATACTAACACCAAGAATAACGGTATTTTTAAATTTCTTTTGCTGGTCTCTGAAATCGCATGCCTGTGTAGTGCAACCAGGTGTCATATCTTTTGGATAAAAATAAAGGACAATATTTTTTTTACCTTTAAATGAACTTAATTTTACTTTTTTTCCGTTTTGATCTCGAGCTGTAAAATCTGGCGCTTTGTTTCCTTCTTTAATTTCTTTAGTCGGCATATTAAGTTAGCGGGGTAATTTTGCTAGAAGCTGGTCAATTTTTTTATTGAGCTTCTTCAAGTTTTTCATAAACGGTTCTTTTTTTCTTCGGTCTCCATCTCTGTTGAAGATCATCCTAGTATCCCCCAATAAACTGAGGATTTGATTATGCAGACTTGCAGTAGGGATTTTCCCTTCACTACACAAGTCTTCAAATATCGAGATAAGCCTTTGTAGTTTTCCGTCTATTTGTAAACCAGTAAGGGATTCTGACCGCAAAGATTGCGATTTTTCTAAATAACCCCATATTCCCCCTTTATCCTGAATTACTCCTTGGCTGCTATGTAATTCCTGCAAGCCGTCTATGCAAATATCTGCTGCAAAACATTTGCTTCCATTAATCAAAGTCATTAAAAAAAGTGCCACCAAAAGTAAGCTTTTGCAGCTTTTTAAATTAAAACTAAACATATTTTATTTCCCCTTGAAGGGTTTTAAAATTAGAATTAAATTTATTAAACAGGACATAATTTCTAAAGTCAAATCGAGTTTTAAAGGTAAAATTTTTCATTGTAGTATCCCGTGAGGAATCCCTAGAGAGGATTAAAAATGACTGCTTATCCATTAATTAGCAATTGGAACTCCTCTAGACCTTGTAATTTTTTAAATACCGGGTCTATAGCGATAATTCTTTTAGTATTTGGGTTTAGTTTGATTACTATATCTAAATTTTTCATCCCTTCGCCTAAGTCGCCTTTCATTACATATGACCGGGCAAGAAGTATGCGGTGAGAGATAATATTTTTATGATTGGGATAGATTACGAGTAGTCTTTCTAGAATGGATATAGTCCGATTGTATTTTTCAATTTTATAATTAACCGTTGCCATATTTAAAAGTGCTGTAAGATTTGAAGAATCCATCCTTAGAATAAGCGAATATATCCCTAATGCACGTTGGTATATTCCGAAATGGGCAAATATTTCGCCCTTTCGATTCAATGCATTGATAGGATCAATAAATAGTTCATTTGGGTTTAAGGGTATTTTTTTTATAGCGGTGTCGGTATCAGGAAACTCGGCTAAAGTAGTTTTTGCGATACCTTTTGGGTCACCCAATTGCCGCGCTTTTTCATATTTTTGTTTTGCTATTTCTAACTTTCCTTGAAGAATAGAAATATCACCCCACTCTTGATATCCCCTACTTTTTATATGATCATTATCTTTTGCCGATGAGATCAATTGGGACACGGATATTTCCGCCTTATCGAGCCTCAAAAACAAACTATACATACCCAAAAGAACCTCCTGAATCTTTTCATCGTTAGGTTTTAATTTTGCCGCTGTCTCTATTTCTATGATAGACAACCCATATTCCTTCTTTTGATAATACGATTTTGAAAGACCAAAATGATATTGTGATGGTTCTATTTTTGCGGGAAGTTTTTTTGTTGAATTTTTATTTACCAAACCCCTCAGTAATTTAGCGGATTCAACTTTAGGGTGATTTAACCGCATTTCTAAAATTTTTCTTGTATAGAAGTTAGAAAGTTCTTTTTTGCTTTGTGTGGCGTATAAATATGCCAGCTGATAGGCGGCGTCAATATTTTTTTCATCTAGGGAAAGGGCTTTTTTGAATTCATTTTCTGCGTCAGCATTGTTGTTCAAATAAATAAAAATCATCCCCTTTTGATAGGGGTAGGTTGAGTTTTTTTGATCAAGGCTTTCTGCTTTTTCCAGTTCCTTCAAGGCGACCTTGAAGTCACCCATGGCTTTTGCAGTTTTGGCATATTCATAATGTGCTAATGCATTTTTATTGTGTTGTTGTGCGGCGATAATACAGGCACGGTCAGAAATTTTTGCATTCCCAAGTTTTCTGTGGATTTGACAAAAGGCAAAATGTAAGGCCGGATGCTGGCGTTCCATGTTAAAACCCATTAGTAAAATTTCTAGGGATTTTTTTGCCATACCTTGTTCATAAAGGACCATTGCCTTAAGGATTATAGGGGTAGCCTCTTTAGGAGAGGCTTTGGTTTTCTTGTCCAATAGTATAAGAGCTTCGTTATATTTTTTCTGTTCGACAAGGCTTTGTACTTTTTTGTAATCTGGATCGTTTTTTTCTCCAGATACGGACAGTTCCCAATGTGCTATGTCGGAAGTTGGATAGGTAGCCTCTACGTGATGAGTTAGAAAAATATTGAATGTAAGAAAAACGAAAAAAAGAACAAAAGATAACATTTGTCGACCTTATCAAATTATTTATTGTGTGAAAATATTCTAACTCCTCGCGTTGCTTTTCTAGAACGCGAATATTTGTTTGCGCTAAAAACGTCCCCTGTGTTGAAAACAACTCCAAAAGCATTGTGGCGGCCATTTCCATTCATGGACCACAACGATCCGCTACCGTTTTTTCCGAATAGGGGATCGATATGAATTTTCATTTCTCGTCCAACCTGGGAACTGTTTATTTTATCTGCGTCATAAAGAGTTTTTAATTCACGAGTTGTGGGCAGCTTCCAATCAAAATAATTTGCATAACCAGTTTTATTTAAATCATTTATATAGGCTTTGGCTTCAGACCAGTTTATCCAATGGCCCGAATGTAAAAAGGAATCATTCTTTATCCACATCAACCCGGTTTTTGAATCGGAAATTGTTCCATCTTTGTTGTCAATAAAACGCTTGTTTGACGAAGATTTCGATTCTGCGTAAATTTGGAAGTCATTCACAGACAAAATCAGAAAAAATACAGCTAAATTAATTAAAATTAACCTGAGTTTCATTGTTAAACTTTCCCGAGATTACATGTTTGCAATTTTTTCTTTTAGGATTTTATTTACGGCTCCTGGGTTTGCTTTACCTTTGCTTTCTTTCATTACTTGGCCAACTAGGTAGCCCAGCACCTTTTCCTTTCCGCCTTTATACTCTACAACTTGACTGGGGTTGGCTTGTAAAACTGCTTCGACCATTTGATCGATAGCTTTGTCATCGGTAATTTGTTTGAGTCCTTTTTCTTCAATAATTTCCGCAGGGTCTTTTTTGGTATGAAACATTTCTTCAAAAACCGTTTTTGCACTGCTACCGCTGATAACACCATCATCTATTAATTTGATTAACTTTATCAGCATATCTGGGGAGATGGGGCATTCGCTTATTTTTTGATTGCTCTTATTTAATTCCCGCAATAAATCTCCCATGATCCAGTTGCTAATAATTTTAGGCTTGGGAAATTGAGATGCGCATTTTTCAAAATAATCTGCAAGAGATCGGGAGGAAGTTAGTACTCCTGCATCGTATTCCGGAAGTGCATATTCGGTTACAAAGCGCTCACGTTTTTGTTCGGGCAATTCGGGAATAGTTTTTTGGATTTCTGAAACCCAGGTTTTTTCAATTACGACTGGTACAAGGTCAGGGTCTGGAAAATAGCGGTAGTCATGGGCTTCTTCTTTGCTTCGCATTGGAAAAGTTTCATCCCTGGCGGAGTCATATAATCGAGTTTCCTGAGTCACCTTATCGCCTTGTTCCAAGACGCGTGCTTGTCGATCTACTTCATACTCTATAGCTTTTTGAACAAATTTGAAGGAGTTTAGATTTTTTAGTTCGGTTCGGGTTCCAAATTCTTTTTGTCCTTCTGGCCGTAATGAAATATTTGCATCGCAACGAAGGCTTCCTTCTTCCATATTGCAGTCACTTACCTCTGTATATTCCAAAATTGATTTTAGTTCAATTAAGTAGGCTCGGGCTTCTTCGGGAGATCTTAGGTCTGGTTCGCTGACTATTTCGCAAAGAGGAACACCTGTACGGTTAAAATCCACATAACTTTTTCCCGGACTTCCCAGATTCTCTCCATGGATTAACTTTCCTGCATCTTCTTCCATATGGATGCGAGTCAGCCCTATTCGTTTTTTGTTTCCATTAATATAAATATTAATATGTCCGTTAACACCCAAGGGCTCCTCAAATTGTGAAATTTGATAACCTTTTGGTAGATCGGGATAAAAATAATTTTTTCGGGAAAAACGGTTCATAGATTCAATAGTGCAATGGGTAGCCAGACAAGTTTTCATGGCTGCTTCTAAAAATTGTCTATTCAAAACAGGAAGCGTACCTGGCATACCAAGACAAATGGGACAAGTATTGGCATTGGCTGGTTTGCCGAATTCTGTAGAGCAAGAGCAGAAAATTTTTGTTTTCGTTTTTATTTGGACATGAACTTCTAGTCCAATAACAATTTCATATTTCATAAAAAGGTTTTAATATTTTGGAAATCTTTTTTTGATTAGTTTTTAATTTTAATTACTCACAAGAGTATGCATCAAGTTTTCAACTTAATGTGCTGTAAATCCTCCATCAACAGGAAGTACGGCTCCTGTTACAAAAGAGGATTCATCACTAGCTAAGTAAAGACATGCGCTTGCAATATCATCAGGTTTACCAAATCGGCCTATAGGGTATTCCTTGCTCCATTCCTGCATCAAAGAATCATCCTGCATTAAATCGGCAGTCATATCGGTTTCAATCAGCCCTGGACAAATAGAATTGCATCGGATGCCATATGGCCCATATTCGACCGCGACGGAACGACTAAACTGGTTCAGGGCTCCTTTTGAAACATTGTAGGCTGCAACTTGTGGCACAGCGATGAGACCCAGGATTGAGCTGATGTTTATAATACTTCCCTTTTTTTGAGCCGTCATTACGGGTAAAACACGTTTTGTAAGCTGGAAAACGGAACGGATATTAATATCCATTAATGCGTCCCATTCAGAATCAGAAATTTCATGTAATGGGGCCCCGTTAAAGACTCCGGCATTGTTTACAAGAATATCAATTGCTTTAAAGTTATCCAGGGTTTCATTGATGAGGCGATCCAGGTCGTTATTTTTTTTCATGTCTCCCTGAATAGGAAGAGCAAAGCTACCTATTTCCTCGGCCGCTTTTTCGAGTTTATCCTTTCGGCGACCAAATAGGACTACCTTAGCTCCTTCCTTGCAAAAAGCATGTGCCGTGGACAATCCAATTCCTGATCCGCCACCAGTTATTATTGCTATTTTATCTTTTAATCTCATTCTTCCAGTTTTAAAATTGATGGGACAAAATGTATAATAACCTATATAGATTAGTACGTTTCATATGTTTTATCCTGACCTTTGCAGGTTAAGCTTTTGATTATGGTTTTGCTTCCGGAGTATTTTTTAACTATGAAATACATTTATTATGGTTTTGGAGGTTTTATTGGTTTTATTTGTGGTACCGCCATTAACCTTATTTTTTATATGTTGGATCAATCAGGGATAAAATTTGCGGGATATCTTATCAAAACCTTAGGATTTTTTGGAGAATATATTCTTGAGTTGATCAACGCCTTACCCTTATTGGGGGCTGTGTTGGGGATAATATTGGTGAAATATCTTTTTGGTCGCGAGATTGAAGAAAAAGTCAAATGACAACTGAAATTTAAAGCTTTGAAATAGGACCCCTTGCTGAAGTGGGTTAGTGATAAAATATTCATTGATTGTTTATTTGGTAAAAAGAATGAATAAAAAATTTAATAATAATATTTTGATAGCCATGGAAGCTGCTGAAGAAGCCGTGAAGGTATGCAAGCAGGCCATGATTGATGCTAATGATGAAAGTTGTCGCGCTATGTATTCGGCAATCCAAAAAGATTGCGAAAAGCATATTAAAATGCTTAAAGAAGAAATAGAGTTGCACAAAGTTCAAAAAAAATGGGAAGGGTAGATGCGTATTTTAATTGTTGAAGATGAAAAAAAAGTAGCAGCATTTATTAAAAAAGGTTTGGAAGAAGAAACCTATGCTGTTGATATCGCAATGGATGGAGAAGAGGGTCTGCATCTTGGAGAACAAAATCAGTACGACCTCATCATACTAGACTTAATGCTTCCGAAAATTAATGGATTGGAGATACTATCCATTCTTCGGTCGAAAAAAATTGAAACTCCAATTCTCCTCCTTACTGCAAAGGACTCTGTTGATGATAAAGTTGAGGGATTGAATCAGGGTGCTGATGATTATCTCACCAAGCCTTTTGCATTCTCCGAACTTTTAGCGAGAATTCGTGTTCTTTTACGTAGAGGGAAAGCGGAAACTAAAACTACATTAGAAATTGCCGATCTTACGCTTAATTTGGTTAGCCATAAGGTAAATCGGGGCAATGAAGAAATTGAGTTGACGGGAAAGGAGTACAGTCTACTGGAATATTTTATGCGAAATCAGGAAAAGGTATTGACACGAACTATGATTGCTGAACATGTTTGGGATTATAATTTTGATACCTTTACAAATGTAATTGATGTTTATGTTAATCATCTACGTAAGAAAATTGATAAGAATTTCTCCACTAAACTATTGCATACCCTGCGGGGGGTTGGATATGTGATGAAAGTTTAATTATGACTTTCAAATCTATTAGCTCCAGTATGTCCTTTAAATCGATTCGCTCGCGGTTAACTGCATGGTATGTAGCTCTACTCGCAATAATTCTTATTTTATTCAGTGTTCTCCTCAATTATTTTCTCGCCAAGCGTCTTTATGAAAGTGTAGATAATTCTTTGACGGTATCTGCAACGGTTGTTGCGACCTCCGCCACTATGAATACTTCACCCTTGCCTGGTTTGAACCAGTTTTTCGACCAGTTTATGAGAGGAGGCAACCTGAATAAATTTTATCAAATTTATGATGGGTCGGGTAACGTTGGTAGACGTTCCGGTAATATAACTGCATCGCAATTTCCCTTGTCGCAAATAGCCTATAATGATGCGCTAAATGGCAAAAATAGTTATGAAACTTTCAAGTTAGAGGGTAAATATCCAATTCGTATTATTACCATGCCTGTTATCCAAGATGACAATTTGATAAACCTGGTTCAAGTAGGAACCTCATTAGAGGCTGTGCAGGAAACGCTGAGGAATTTACAAATATTTTTATTTACAGCCGTTCCTTCTGTTCTTATTTTCGCAGCTTTATTTGCCAGGTTTATGGCAAGGAGGGCTTTGAAACCTATTTCTAGAATTATTGCTACGGCCAGAGACATCGGTCAGGGGCAAGAACTCAGCAAGCGGATACCAGTTTTGAAAATAAAGGATGAACTTGGGCAATTGGCTCTAACGTTCAACGAGATGATGAATCGTCTTGAAAATTCATTTAAGCAGATACGCCAGTTTAGTGGTGATGCTTCCCATGAACTCCGTACACCCCTCACTGTTTTGAAAGGTCAGAATGAATTGATATTAGGCAAACCAAGAAAACTGGAAGAATATCAGGAGGTCATTGCCAGTAACCTAGAAGAGATAAATTATATGTCCAAAGTCCTTGAGGACCTTTTCGTACTTTCCAAATCAGATGAGAATCAAGTCAATCTCGATTGCAAACAATTTAATTTAAAACCATTTCTCGAAGAAGTTTGCAAACATGCGGAAGTTCTGGCGGAAGAAAAAAATATAAAAATTATTATTACCTACCTAGAAGCTGTAGGAATCAAAGGTGATGAGGTGAGATTACGGCAAATGGTTTGGAATATTCTACAAAATGGAATCAAATATACGCAAACTGGTGGGGAGTTAAAAGTATCACTTCAAAATGACAGAGAATTTGCTTTAATAACCATTCAAGATACGGGAATAGGAATCCCTGAGGAAGATTTAGCCTTTATCTTTAATAGGTTTTACAGAGTTGATAAAGCGCGCTCTCGGGATGAAGGTGGTAGTGGATTGGGGTTAAGTATCTGTAGGCAAATCGCTGGAGCGCATAAAGGGAATATTGAAGTAGAAAGCAAGTTGGGAGTTGGAACCCGATTTAAAATACGACTTCCCTTAACACCGAATGGAGAGCACCTTTGATTTAGACAAGTTGAATTATCTTGTTTAATTATTTAGCTGGATTATAACGTTTTTTACTTGAGTATAGTTTTCCAGCGCATGGATTCCCATTTCTCTCCCAAAACCACTCCTTTTATAGCCGCCGAAGGGTGCTGCTGCATCAAAGATGTTGTGACAATTTACCCATACCGTTCCGGCTTTCAGTCCTTTTGCCACTTTGTGAGCCTTATTGATATCTTTTGTCCATACACTGGCAGCAAGGCCATACTCGGTATCATTGCCTTTTGCGATTACGCTATCAATGTCTTCAAAAGGGGCAGCAACGACTACCGGACCGAAAATTTCTTCTTTTACAATTTTCATTTCCTGATCCACATTTTCAAAGACAGTTGGTTCCACGTAGCAGCCTTTTTCCAGATTTCCTCCAATAGCTTTGCCACCGGTTAATGTAATGGCACCAGCGATTTCACCAGCACGGATATAGTTCAAAACCTTTTCCTGTTGTTCACGTGAAACCAGAGGACCCATATTGGTATCAGCGCACATTCCCGGACCTACCTTTATATTTTTAGCCTGATCAGCGACACGTTCTATGACATCAGAATAAATATCCTTGTGTAACAGGAGGCGTGAGCCGGCGCAACAGCATTGACCCTGATTAAAGAAAATGGCACCTGCAACTCCCTGTGCGGCGATGTCAAGATCAGCATCAGGAAAAACAATACTGGGAGATTTTCCACCCAGTTCCAGTGACACACGCTTTAAGTTCCCAGCTGAAGCTTTAACGATTTCATGCCCGACTTCTGTGCTTCCTGTGAAAGCAACTTTATCTACATCCTCATGTTCCGCTAGGGCGGCCCCGGCATCCCCAAATCCACTTACGATATTAACCACTCCATCGGGAAAACCAGCCTCTGCAAAAAGATCAGCAAGGTGAAGTGCTGAAAGTGGCGTTTGTTCTGCTGGTTTTAATACAACGCAATTGCCGGCGGCCAACGCCACTCCTAATTTCCAGGCAGCCATTAATAAGGGGAAATTCCACGGGATGATTTGTCCAACAACCCCCATTGGCTCGCGCAGCGTGAAATCAAGAAACTCTGCGCCCGGGGCATAAGGAACGCTAATATCAATGGATTCCCCGTGAATTTTGCTTGCCATTCCGGCGTAATAGCGAAAATGGTCAATGACGAGAGGGACATCTGCAGCGCGGGCAATTGCCAGTGGCTTGCCGTTATCTAATGTTTCAAGTTGAGCAAACTCTTCAGTTCGCGCTTCAATCAGGTCAGCTAATTTCCAGATAAGTTTGCCTCGTTCTGATACAGTAATCTTTCTCCATGGACCGTTTTCGAAAGCGTTGCGTGCGGCTTTAACGGCCAGATTAATATCTTCCTTTCCACCTTTTGGAACACGAGTCAAAATTGTATTTGTAGAAGGATCAGCAACTTCAAATATTTCACCACTGATGGCATCGATACGTTTACCATCTATTAACAATTTTTGTGGTTTTGAAAGGAACTCTTTGACTGGTGATATCGGTTCGGGAATGGTTACTGTATCCATTGAGGTCTCCTAATAAAACTTATTAAATTAGAAATAGCTTTAAGGTGAACCCTATAATAATTTTTAGGTGCTTTATTATTATCGAAGATTACATTGAAATGAAAGAAATTTTTTCTTATGGAGAACAGGGTAAGAGAGAAATTGAAGGAAGATTTGAAAGAGATAAATAAATATTTTTATTAAGGGTTTCTATTGATTCTAAGTTTATTCGAGGTTTTTATTGAATCCAAACCAGAGGCCTATATATCCAGGCTTTGTCTCCAGCACTATCTTCTATATGTACCCAATTCTGCTTAATTTTCAGGACTTTCATTGAAAAAAATTTATCTACGGGAGACCAGGGAACTTTAGGAAATTTAGTTCCCGGCCCTGTTCGCAGGTTGGTTTTATTGTTTTTAATGACAGCACATTTATATTTTTGTGTGGTGAGAGGACCATATACCCAGTAAATATCCCCATCTATATCTTGTATTCGCTTCCATGCATCTTTATTGCCGAGTTGCTTGAATGGCATGTATTTGAAAACTTCCCATAATTTTTCGTGTTTGGTTCCCGGCCCTTTTCTTAAATTAGCTCGTTCATTTTGAATGCATAAGGCTTCAGTGTTTTGTGGAGTGGAACTACAAAATGCTAGTGCCAAAATAATTTGGACTAATAAAAAAGCTGATTTAATTTGTAACATGCTTTATTTATGTAGGGGTATATAAGGATTTGAAAACTAGTAGAAAAAAATATTTAATAAGTTAACTTACATAAGCATATCAAATTTTTATTTACTCATCTTCTTTTTTCCTGTTTTAAATGCAAATTAAGTTTGGTGCCGGAATTTTAAAATCAAATTGGATTAGGCTTTGATACAAATTTTAACAATTCTTCAGCTAATTTTGATAGTTGCAGTCATTATTTCTTTAACTCTCAACATAGTATATCTCGTGCGATTGCAGCCTTTGGTCAAACCGATTTCTAATCCACCTCCATTATCAGTTTGTGTTCCCGCCAGAAATGAAGAAAGGGGTGTCGAGGCATGTTTGAATTCTTTGTTAAATCAAAACTACCCAAATTTCGAAGTGATTGCCATTGATGACCATTCTACAGACAGGACAGGCGACATTATGCGAAACTTGGCACAAGAAAATTCCCGCTTAAAGGTATTGAAAGCGGCAGACTTACCAGAAGGCTGGCTGGGGAAACCCTTTGCTCTGCATCAGGCTTTTAAAGTTACCCGAGGGGAATATTTGTTGTTTACTGATGCCGATCCAGTTTTTAAACCAACAGCCTTAAATACAGCAGTACATGTCATGCGTGAAAGAGACCTGGATGTGTTGACATTAATGCCAAAGGCGGAATTTGGCTCGTTTTGGGAAAGGGCTGTGCAACCGGTTATTTTCGGGTTCATAGCCTCATTGACACAATTTAAAAATGTAAATGACCCGGATCATAGAAGTGCGATGGGATTTGGTGCTTTCCTTATGTTTCGACGTTCAGCTTATGAAAAAATTGGTGGGCATGAGGCCGGAAAGTCGGATGTTCTGGAAGATGTTTTGATAGCAAAACGTGCTAAGAGAGCAGGACTCAAATTATTTGTTGCCGATGCAAAACAGTTATTTTCCATTCGGATGTATTTTGGCCTAAAAGAGATATGGTTCGGTTGGGAAAAAAACATGTTTTTGGCTATGAAGAAGTCAGTATTAAAAGCTACTTACAATGTTGCCGTGGTTCTTGGATTTGTCTTTACGCCATATATTATCTTGGCGATAAATATATTTGAACAAATTGGTTGGTTATGGATTGGTATGGCCGTGGTAGGTGTTGTTTTAGTTTCCGCTGCTGCCTACAAAACCTGCGACGAGATGGAATTGCACAGGAATAATGCGGTTCTTTTCCCAATGGGAGCCTTAGTAATGGCTGCGATCATGGCTAATTCAATGTTTCATACTCTAGTACGAAAAAAAACTAAGTGGCGTGGCAGGGTTTATTCGGTAAAGTAGGTTTGTTTTGAAAAAAAGACTATTAGTTGTTGGGTTTGTAACTTTTTGCATCTTGCCAGTATTGTTCGAGTTCCTCGAGAGGGGTTTCTTTTAGAGTCTTGCCACGCTTAGATACTTCAGCTTCAATATGTTGAAAACGCTTAATAAATTTATTATTGGTAGCCCTTAGTGCCTCTTCGGCATCAATTTTATTAAATTTCGCTATATTGACCAATACAAAAAAGATATCGCCGAGTTCTTCTTTCATGTCCTTTTTTTTTCCTGATTGAACAGCATTTTTAAATTCTGCAACCTCTTCATCCAATTTGTCTAACACGGAGCTAATTTTATCCCAGTCAAACCCTTGTTTTGCCGCCTTCTTCTGTAGTTTTTGTGAGCGTTGCAAACTCGGGAGATGTGAGGGGACTCCGTCCAATACTGATTTTCTTCCAAGCTTGCTTTTTTCTTTAGTTTTAATTTCTTCCCATTGGGTTACAACTTGATCAGGTGTTTCGAGATTTTTTTCTTTAAAGACATGGGGGTGGCGGTGCACCATTTTATTGCTGATCGATTCAATAACATCGTCTATATTAAATTCATTTTTATTTTCAGAGATTTTTGCATGAAATAAAATTTGGTACAGCAAGTCTCCTAGTTCCTCTTTAATTTCTTCCGGATTATTGCCATCCAATGCCTCGAGAGTTTCATAGGTCTCTTCCACTAAATAAGGTTTTAGGGATTCTCTTGTTTGAACTTTATCCCAGGGACAGCCATTTTCCCCCATCAATATGTCGACGATTTCAGTTAATTTTTTAAATTCGTTAGCCATATTTTTATGCCATGAATTTTAGGATGACAGAATCAGCAAGGAACAACCCTTTCCTTGACAGGGCAATGTGATTCTGATTGAAGGTTATGAGTTCTTGGTTCAGTAGGGAATCAAGAACCTTTCCATAAGTTTTTTGAAAGGAAACTTGGAAACGTCTTTCAAAAGTATCGACTGAAACTCCTTTTAGTAGTCTAAGGCCGAGCATCAGTGTCTCTCCCATTGCGTTAATGGGATCTAGGCGTTCTCTTTGTTCAATTGCATTATTTTTAGCTTTGATTTCTCGGATGTAATTTGAAGGTAAATTCGTATTTTTGAATCTTTCTCCATTCAAGTATGAAGACGCTCCAGCCCCGACACCAATATGCTCTCCGTTATTCCAGTAATTGATATTATGCTGCGATTCCATTCCCGGTTTTGCAAAGTTTGAAATTTCGTAGTGCTGATAGCCTTTATCTTTAAGAGTTCGAATGGTGGTCTCATACATTTCCAATTGAATTTCTTCGTGGGGCAGAATAAGCTTGCCTCTTTTATGTAATTTGAAAAATGCAGTGGCTGGTTCAATAGTAAGGTTGTATGTTGAGAGGTGATCGGGTTTTTTATCGATGGCTTGTTTTAAATTTGATTGCCATTTTTTTATAGTTTGACCAGGCAATGCAAAAATGAGGTCCATTGATAGGTTTTTGAAATTTGCTGACCGTGCCTGGTGCACCGTTGAATGGATTTCTTCCTCGCTATGGACCCTTTCTAGTAATTGCAATTCCTTTTGATCAAAGGATTGCACGCCGATGCTGATTCGGTTGTAGCCTGCATCACGTATTTTCTGCAGATTTTCAAATTTAATTGTTGCGGGATTTGCTTCGATTGTGATTTCACAATCGGGTATTAAATTGAAACTTTGCTGAACCGTATCGAGTATTTGTTTTAGTTGCGATGGCAGAAGGATCGTAGGTGTACCGCCCCCAATAAATATTGATGTGGCGGTGTATTTTTTTTGTGCATAAGATCTAAGTTCTTTTAGTAGAGCATCTACATAGTGAACCGACTCTTCACGATTTTCTGGATGTGAATTAAAATCGCAATAACCACATTTATGCAAGCAATATGGAATGTGGAGGTATAATCCTAAGTTCATGGTAATATTTTAGTAGAAAATATGATTAGTTAATTATGGAATCCAATCTTACACAGGAAACCTGTATTTGTGAAAAATTTAATAAATAACTTTTGCTTGTGAATCAACCTACTACTTTTAGATCGGGCTATGCCAGCATAATTGGACGACCTAATGTGGGGAAGTCTACCCTTTTAAACCAATTGGTAGCGCAAAAAGTGGCCGCCACATCCAACCGACCGCAGACTACCCGTAATAAAATTACCGGAGTGGTACATCTTAATGGTGCCCAGATCATTCTTGTTGATACTCCCGGTATTCATGAAACCAAAAGAGCTTTGAACGAAATGATGGTTCAAGCCTCATTAAGCACTTATAAGGATGTTGACTTGATCCTGGTTTTGATAGATGCCGTAGAAGGGTTTTTGCCGGAAGATGAGTTTGTTTTAAAGTCCATGGAGCATATTTCGGTTCCCAAGATTCTAGTGATCAATAAAATTGACCTGATAGAAAAACCGAAGCTTCTAACTTTGTTTGCCAAGGCTAATGATAAGTCAATATTTAAGGAAATCATACCGGTTTCCGCATTGAAGGATGATGGTATGGAGCTTTTGAAGGATTTAATTGTGGGCTATCTTCCTGAGGGGCCAGAATATTTCCCAAAAGATATGATTACAGACTGCACGGAAACCTTTTTATTGGAGGAAATAATTCGTGAAAAGGTTTTGCATCTGACCCGATTTGAAGTTCCTCACTCCGTAGCAGTTATTGTAGAGAATATGCAAGATCAGGTTAATGGTTTGGTAAGAATTGATGCTACCCTGTATACGGAAAAAGTTTCTCAGAAAAAAATAATGATAGGGCAGGGGGGCAGCATGCTTAAATCGATAGGAAGCATTGCTCGAAAAGAAATCGAGAAACGTTTAGGGGTTCAAGTGTATCTAAAATTATTTGTAAAAGTAAAATCGAACTGGCGAGACCAGAAACAAATTATAAAAGAAATTGTTTATACAGATGATTAATTATAAAACTGAAGAAGAAATTGGAGTAATGAAGGAATCATGCCAGCTTGCGGCAGAGGTTCTTGTAATGATCGAGCCTTATGTAAAGCCAGGGGTGACCACAGAAAGACTCAATCAGATTTGTCATGACTATATTGTCTCCAAAGGGGCCATTCCATCGCCTTTGAATTATAGGGGTTTTCCTAAGAGTATTTGCACTTCTGTTAATGAGGAAATTTGTCATGGTATTCCATCTGACAGAAAACTTCGAAATGGGGACATCGTTAACCTGGATATCACAACTTATTTAAAAGGTTTTCATGGTGACACCAGCCGCACGTTTTTCGTAGGTTCCCCTAGAAAAAAAGCCGAAAAACTGGTGGAGGTTTGTAAAGAAGCTTTGCAGCGTGGGATAGGAGTTGTAAAGCCGGGTGCAAAACTCGGTGATATTGGTGCTACAATTCAAACTTTTGCTGAACGTCATGGTTATTCCATTGTCAAAGAATTTTGTGGTCATGGGATTGGTAGCGAATTTCATGAGGAACCGCAAATTCTTCATTATGGAAACTTTGGTGAAGGGTTGGAGATAAAAAAAGGCATGGTGTTCACCATTGAGCCCATGGTTAATTTAGGCAAGCCCGACTTGAAAATTCTCTCCGATAAATGGACTGCAGTAACACAAGATGGTCAAATATCAGCTCAATTTGAACACACCCTTTGTGTAACAGAAACCGGTGTGGAGGTTATGACCCGCTTGGATGGAAAGACAAAATTTTAAAATTATTTTTCTGTCCCTTTCATTACTAAATGATAACTTTTATCATAAAAACCCTTCCTAATTATTAGACGTAACTCCGTTTACTCCTTTATTTAAAGGCTCAAAGACTCCAATGATATTGTTTTAATTCATAGGACTGGGTATCAGTTGATTTCGGTTCTCATTTTTATTATCACCCGTAACCTATTGCAAATAAAGGTGTTGACAGGTATTTAATATTTGATACCTTATATTCAGAAAGTTAAAAAGGTCTATTAAAAAAAAGAGTAATTAATTAGGAGGTCAATATGAAAGGCGATAAAACAGTCATTAAAGCTTTAAATGATGTGTTGATGGCTGAGTTAACGGCAATCAATATATATTACATCCATTACAAAATGCAGGAAGATTGGGGATATGAAAAAATAGCCAGTCATTCTCGCGAAGAATCAATGGGTGAAATGAAACATGCAGATCAGATGATTGAAAGGATATTATTTCTTGATGGAACTCCTGATATGCAAAAATACGATACTGTTTTAGTCGGCGACACAGTGGAAGCTCAATTGAAAAACCAATATAAAATTGAATTAGCTCACGTGACTCGATTGAGAAAACATATACGTGCCTGTTTCGATAAAGGTGATCATGGCAGTAAGGAGATTCTCGACAAAATCCTGGAAGAGACAGAAGACAGTGTTGACTGGCTTGAAACGCAATTCAACCGTATCAAGGATATTGGTATTAAAAATTATATGATGGAAAATATGAGTAAAGATAACAATTGAAGAATTAAGAAAACAAACAACCCCTTTTTGCTTTTTAGTTAAAGTGAAAAGGGGTTTTATTTTTGGCATTCATTGCAAATACCAAATAATTCCATCCGATGGTTTTTTAATGTGAAGCCGTGGCGTTCGCAAACCTCCTCCTGATATTTTTCAATAAGCGGATGCTCAAACTCAACAGTCTTACTACAGGCTTTGCAAATTAAATGATCATGATGCCTAACTTGGTAGAGACGTTCATAAGTCGTTTTTTCATTAAAGGTATGCATTTCAGCAAGACCCGCGTCCATTAGCAGCTTCATGGTTCGATACACAGTTGCAATGCCTATGGTGTGATCCTCAGAGTGAATCTTTTTATGGAGGTCGTCGATTGGGACGTGGCCCTCCTGCTCAAGAAAAACTTTTAAGATTGATTTTCGTTGGGGTGTCCAGCGAAGTTCTTTTTGTTTTAGGAAGTCTTTAAAAATATCGAATTCGTCAAGCATAAAAGTTAAGTGAGAACAATTTTCAAAATCAGATCAAAATTTAATATACCTTTTTTTAAATAAAAAAAACAAGCTCTAAAAACCTATGGTGTTTAAAGGGTTATTTTAAATAACTTTAGATAAGTTTAAAAAATTTAAAAACCTACTTGACATCAGTGGCTACAAACAGTATATTGATACTCAATATCAATAAGGGCTGGGGCCATGGTTAAAAGAATTAAAATTTGCACGGGGCCAGGATGCAAGGCTTGGGACGCGGAAATAATGGCAAAACAGCTTTTAAAAATAGAAGGAATACCGGTCACAGTAGTGAAATGTATGAATAAATGTGGCGGCGGTACCTCGATACGCTTAAAAGACCGCGGTAAAATATTTAAATTGCGGGACAATGATGAGGTAGTTAGTTTGATAAAAGGAGAAACTGCTTCTTTAACTGAAGCCTGTTAAATACTTAAAAAAATTTTACTTATTCAAATTTTGAAAATAAGAATCAATTTCATTTATAGTTTTTAGGAGATAGAATTATGAGTGTTGCAATTATTGGCGGGTTGGACAGATTGAGAAGGTCTTATGAAAGAGAGTGTAGGGATAGAGGTTTTCATGCGCGAGTGTTTAGTCAGCGCATTCCCAATATGGCTCGACGCATGGATGGGGTAAAACGGATCCTTATTTTTACTGGCACGGTGGCGCACCCTATGGTTACCGAGGCTGTTCGTGTTGCTAAAGAGAATAATATCCCGGTCGATCGTTGCCATTCTAGCAGTATTTCAGCTTTAAAACGTTGCCTCAATGAACTTAGTTAAGGGGTTATAAAATATGACCATTGCACCAAAAAAAATTCTTCTAATTCACAATAACCCGCAAGAAAGAGGAAAGCTGGCAATTATGCTATCTCGTTTTGGACATGAGGTACGTTTTTCCTCCGGTAAGGGTTGTACGAATCAAATGTTGATGTCCAATGACCTAGTAATCATTGATGATCAGTTGGGTAGTAACTCGGGTTTAAATTTTATAAATCAGATTTCCAGCGGACTTTGTGAAAAAGTAATTTATCTCGCTTCGCATTCTTTTTTGGCGGCTTCCAGGGAACTGCAAAATTTAAATTTTTATGAATGGGTCACTAAACCGGTGGACCCTCTAAAGCTTGCCGTTGTGGTCTGCGACTATTTTGTTGAGATTGCTAATAAACAACACCCTGTACCCAAGTAGGAAAATTTAATTTTTCGGCCTGCTCCCCGTAAGGTCGGATGAAAGAGCCCAAGGCCAGGAGTTGCGCCCTGGTTGCGGGCTCGTCTTTTAAACCTCTAGTGCCAGCTAAAAAGCTGGCGTTTGAACGTAAATTTTAAAGGGCTTTAAAGATTAGCCCGAATAGATTTTGCATTTCAATTGCAAAATGCGCTAGCAGATTCACTTGTCTGACCCTCAGAAGAAAAAGAAATTAAACTATATATATCAATAGTTCATTTTATTACCTCCCTTCACCTTCTCGAAATGCAAGGCATTATAATAAATATTGACATAAGTCTTTAATTTACCTATTATTATTGAAAATCGTTATCATTTAAGCCTATCATAACCAAATTTTTGAAAAAAAATTATGGTCGTAGAGGTGGTGTGCTTGGATTTTGTAAATATTAATTAAAAAACAAAAACTTAACTTTTAAATCAAATACAAAATGATTGATACATTAATGTCGGGCATTGAATTAATGGGAAAAGGTGGGGTCATGATGTATCCCATCTTCCTAGCCTCCGTTATTGCCTTTGCCATAATTATTGAAAGGCTTGTTTTTTTTAAAAAGTGTAAAGAAAACCCAGATGATATTTTTGCAGCAATCAAGGATTTGGTGGGCAATGGGAAGCAAATTGATGCGACGGATATTCATAAGAGCACCCAGAGTACCGAGGGTCCAGTATCAAGGATATTAGAAGTAGGGGTCAAAGCGCGAAAAGAACCTCGTTGGAAACTGGAAGAAAAACTAACGGTCCACGGCCAGGAAGAAATTCGTGAGCTAAGAAAAAACCTTAGAGGTCTTGAGGTGATCGCCACTATTTCACCCCTTATGGGATTATTGGGAACTGTTGTTGGAATGGTGAAAGCCTTCAACAAGGTCGCCCAGTATAAGGGCCAAGTCGATCCCAGCTTGTTGGCGGGTGGTATTTGGGAGGCTCTGCTGACGACTGCAGCAGGCCTGGCTCTTGCCATTCCCGTTGTCATCATGCTCAATTATTTTGAGAGGAAAGTGGATGCCATTTCTTTTCTCCTAGGTAAATACGGACAGTATCTGATCCACCACTTTTACGAAGAAAACGACAGTTCGAGTAATGGTCATGAATCTCTTACCAAGTCAGAACCGCAAACTGAACTGACGGGTCAGACCTTATAACAAGGACCGGTCATGCTGGATTTATTTCCCTCTAGAAGAAAACGTTTCCAAATTGATATGGCACCGCTGATTGACGTGGTGTTTTTGTTGCTGATTTTTTTCATGTTGACCTTTGCTATTCAAGGCCAAGGGTTAGCAATCAATCTTCCTGAGGGGGAGGAGACCGAAAAGGTTGACAAGGATATCATTGTTAAGATAGATCGAAATAATAAGATCTACTTAAATGAAAGACTGACCCATATTGATTCTCTTGGGGTTGCCCTGGGTCAAGACCTAGAAAAACGCTCAGACAAGCTGGTGGTAATTGATTCTGCGTCCAAGGTTAAATATGAGCTGTTTGCACGTGTCCTCGATGTTTCGCGTGAAGCCGGGGCGGAAAACTTTTCAATAATAAAATAATGATTCGGTTTCCATACAAAGAAAAGGCACCGTTTAAACTCGATTTGATCCCGATGATCAATGTTGTGTTCCTACTGCTTATTTTTTTCATGTTGACCTCCACTACCACATTGCAAAGTAAAAAAGTTGAGCTACCTACAGCGAAGACCGCTGAAAAAAATAGTAAGCAGTTTCTCATTATAACAATAGATAAAAATGGTTCTTTGGAGTTAGGTGGAAAATCTATGACCATTGAGGCCTTACCGGCTCACCTTGAAAAGAAAGTAAATGAGAAAAAAAACACGGTGATCTCTATCCATGCGGACAAGGCCATCGAGTTTGAGCTTTTTGGTAAAGTAATCGAGCTTGCTAAGCAAGCCGGTGCTGAAGATTTTATGCTTGCGACCGAGAATGACAGGTCTGGCAAGGATTCTTGATAACGAAAAAAATGATGACCAAAAATAATTCTACAACCTATTCGATAGTCGGATCCATGGGTATCCATGTGTTGTTTACCCTGGGTGCAGGAAGTTTTTTGATGAACATTAATAACAATCTTCAACCTCAAAAAACCTATCAAATGGAATTCGTTAAAAGGAAAGTGCCCCCACCGGTTAAAAAAGAAACGATCCGAAAAGAACCAGTTTTAAAGGAAATTAAGGTCGCAAGCCTTACACCTAAAGCCATACCGGTTTTGCAACCTAAGGTATCTGTTCGACAAACGAGTCGACAAATCAGAAAAGCGAGGGCCGTAATTAAGACATCGATTGCAACTCCAAAGCAGGTGAAAAGGTCCGTTACCACGAAATCGTTGGTGATGCGTAGTTCCAAACCTGCGACAACAAAAAGAATCCCCGTGGCTCGATCCTTTATTTCTTCCAGCAAAACTTTTTCATCAAAATCTACCCAGGTTTCAATAGTTCAAGGGACGCCAAAATTTAAATTGGGAAAAATTCCGCAGAAGGTTGTCAGGTCAAGCAGCTCAGTTTCGTCATCGAAAGGATCTACTCGAGTGGCGATGGTTCAGGGGACGCCAAAATTTAAATTAGGAAAAATTCCGCAGAAGGTTGTCAGGTCAGGTAATTCATCATCTACCGGGGCCAAAAAGGGTCGTGTGATGCCGGTACAAACTGGAATAAAGCTGGCATCTTTAACTTCTTTGCCGTCTGCCCGGGGTGTTCCAAATATTGTCGATGAGGGTGCTTTAAAAAGTTATATTGGCCGGGTGCGGCAAAGTGTCCTGGGTGCCAAGCGATACCCGGAAGCCTCTCGGAGGGCAGGGCGGCAAGGTATCTTGCAAGTCCAATTTACTATATTGAAAAATGGGGAAGTGGGTAATGTCAGGCTGCTCACTGAAACTCCCTACCCAAACCTTAATCGGGAAGCCATGGCGGCGGTTAAAAGGGCAGCCCCTTTTTCGGGCATTCCTGATAGTATAATGCAACAATCATTGAGGGTTGTTTTGCCTTTCAGGTTTGAGTTAAATTGAAACCTCTTTCGTCTGAAAAAAACATGCAGTTTGTTATCGCTATTGGACGTAAGGCGCAAAATTTTAATTGATGAGGGTATGAAGGTATGTTTTCCATGAAAATAAAGAGTGTGTTAGCAGGGCCTGTGTTTATAGTTTTTGTAAGCGTCTCAACCAGCATGGCTGAAGTAAATGAAGTTGATTCAAATTTTGACGAAAAAATAGACCAGTGGCAATATGTCAATGCCCAGGGGAAAATTGAGAAAATCGAATACGATGGAGACTTCGACGGTAAGGTGGACCAGATAGAACATTTCAAAGGAGAAAAAATTCTGGAGCATGTTGAGTTTGACCGAAACAAAGATGGAAAAATGGATCACCTGCAGTATTACGGAAACGGCGGAAAACTTGTCCGAGTAGAAAAATCAAGCAAGTTTGACGGCAGCTTTGACTGGAAAGAATTTTTCAATTCTAATGCAAAATTGACCCGCATCGAAATTGATGAGGATAGGGATGGGAAAGCGGACACCACCCAGTATTATAATTCTTCGGATGAATTGATACGTCTGGAGGTCGATTCAAACAAAAATGGTAAAATTGATCGATGGAGTTATTTTAAGGATCAGGCGGTGCTAGAACGCACGGCCTTCGACACCAATGGCAATGGTAAACCCGACCAGTGGCAGTTTTATTATGACGATCAAACTTTGAAAAAAGCCGACTACGATACCAACGGCGATGGAAAAGCGGATCGCTGGGAGCATTTCAATTCCTCTGGAAAGCTTAAAAAAATAGAAATGGATCGAAACTTTGATGGTAAGGTGGACATGACCCAGAAAAAGTAGGTCTAAAATAATAAATAAATAGTGGACACTTGGTTCTTTCCTTAAGGTTTTTTCTTTGGTTTTTCCCGTAAGTATTTTTCTTACAAATTTCGTAAGAATCAATATACCCCTTGAAAAATAAGCAAAAAAACGGAAAAAAGAAGTTGACAAAAAGTTGTGTTTTCATTTAGAATTGAGAATGACTTTCAAAAACAAAGTGAAAATTTAATATAACATTAATAAATACAATACTTTAAAAGAATATTTTAAAAAATATATAAAAATAAAAACGATATCGTTTAAGGATAATTTTTACACCACAGAGGAGAAAGTAATGAATTTAAGACTATGTAAGATAGGTTTGGGGGCCATGCTTTTAGTGTTGCTCTCATCCTCAGCGTTTGCTGCGGATAAAAAAGCCGGGGAAACGACATCAAACGAGATCATGATGAGAGAGGTATCCATCATTGGCTCCAAGTCTAACGTTAAAGATATCGCCGGCTCAGCAGCCTATCTGGATGTTCAGGATATTCGTGAGCAGGGTGTGGAAGATGTTAATCGTATTTTAAGACGTGTTCCTGGAGTAAATATACGGGAGGAAGACGGATACGGTTTGTTTCCCAATATTTCCTTGCGTGGTGTTGATCCTGCAAGAAGCTCAAAGGTAACCATAATGGAGGACGGTATCTTGATGGCGCCGGCGCCTTACTCTGCGCCTTCCGCATATTATATGCCAAATACCGGTAGGATGTCGGGAATCGAAGTACTCAAGGGCTCAAGCCAGGTAAAATATGGTCCTCACACAACAGGGGGTGCTATCAATTTCCTTTCCACGCCTATTCCAACAACATCGAAGGTTTATTCAAAATCCACTTTTGGAATGTTCAATGAACTTCGCAATCACTCTTATTTTGGTAATACAGAGCAGTTAACTGGCGGAGGAAGAGTTGGCTATGTGATCGAATATTACACCCGTAACACCACCGGTTTTAAAGATCTGGATATTAATCCACCGGACATGCGAGGTGAAGCCAACACCGGATTCAGCAGGCAGGAACCGATGCTGAAGCTTTTTTGGGAACCAAAAACTGCCATGTACCAAAGAATTGAGGCGAAGTTTGGTTTCTCTAATTTGGATGCCAACCAAACTTATACAGGACTAAGGACCGCAGATTTCAATCAAGATCCTTATCGTCTATACGCAGCATCACGGTTTGATGAAATCGAGTCTACCCAGTATCGTAGTTATATTCGCCACTTCGCAGAGATAAATAATGACACAAGTCTGGTTACCACCCTTTACGGGAATACCTTCAATCGTAACTGGCAGAAATTGAACGAAGTAGCAACTACCGGCGATTATGGTGCCGATAGTGGTACCAACCTAAGTGAGGCCATGGCCCAGGGCCCCGGCGGCGCTGGCTACGGTTGTCTAACGGGAACTGCTGCGTGTCAATTCGTGGTGAAAAATAACAACAGAACCTACTACATGTATGGAGTTCAGGCTGACCTCAAGCATAGACTCACAACGGGAGACGTGAAACACGAGTTAAACTTGAATGTCAGGCACCATTACGACCAAATCCGACGAAAGCAATGGTCAGAAGAATACACCCAGAATGCTGCCGGTGCTATCACTGCCGTTCAACAGAATGCGAGAGGAGCTTCTGATAACCGTTTACAGACAACCGAGGCGACTGCCGTAAACCTTTCGGATACAATGAAATTTGGGAAACTCACCTTCATCCCAGGTGTTCGCACCGAAACCATTAGAGCTGGATACTGCGATGACAATACCAATTGCGGGAACGGTACAATTGAAGGTAAACGTACTTATACTGTTATTGTCGGTGGCGGAAGCGTGAAATACGATGCGATGGATGCAGGCGGTCAGGACTTGGATTTTTTCGGTGGGGTCCACCGAGGTTTCTCACCCGCGGGCCCACGCAGTAACATTAAATCTGGTGTAACACATGAAACAAGCATTGGAATGGAGATAGGCACGCGATTTAGTGATGCCCCTAAAGCCTTCTCTACGGAAGCTACTTTATTTATGACGACAATAGATAACCTGGTAACCCCTGATTCAATAGGGGGATCTGGAGCTTCTGTAGGTGAAAACGCCGGAAAAGTGCGTACCATGGGTATAGAATTGGCCGCAAATTATGACCCAGGCCTGCATAAAGGCTGGGCTGTGAAAACCCCCATGTACTTTGCTGCCACCGCAACGGATGCAGAATTCAGAACCGATGTCACCTCTACTGATCAAGAAACTATTTGGGCCGCAGCCAAAAAGGGAAACCAGGTGCCCTACATCCCAGAGTTTCAGATCAGCTTCGGTGTTGGTGCTATTTATAAAAAGATGTCCGCCAGTATCGATGCCAATTATGTCTCAGAGGCGTTTGCGGATGGCGGGAATACAAGTACAAGTGCCGCTACAGATGGTGATGCAAATGAACGGTTTGGTAAAATCGACGCACGATTGGTTATGGACGCCAGTGTCGGTTACCAATGGAGCGATAAGGTTCGATTATTTACGAACCTGAAGAATATCACCAATGAAGAATACATCGTTTCAAGGCAGCCCCATGGCCCACGCCCAGGACTACCTTTCACAGCGATGGCGGGTTTAGAATTTAGTCTCTAACCCCAGAGATTGAATCATGCGCGGGGTCTCCTCCAGAGTTTTAGCCGGGTCTTGAATTTTATTCAAGATCTGGCCCCCGTTAGCTGTACCTTTCCTTTCATATAGAAGACCGCCATCTATTCTTCAAGTTTATCTTGCCCCTTGAATCCCCCATAGTAAAATGCAAGCATAAACAGTCGCTCTAAAAGCTTGGAGCCACGGTGAAATACATTCAGTTTCTATTCTAAAATTAATACCTCACAAGGTCTTCATGATGGCTCGATATATTTTAATTTTGAAACTCTTCTGCTTTTCCTTAATTTTTTTCTTGGGGGCTTGTGCAGCATTCAAGCCGGAAAGAAACTTTTCAAAGAATGGGCTGACGATTAAGTTTCGGAGTATTAACCACTTGGATGATATCCAGAACCTAAAATTTCAGTACCCTATCGTTATCTCAAAAAAAAATATAAACAATCATCTGCTTTCTCTTTACTACCAGAAGATTGTTTCCCCCAGAAGACCTAAGCCTGTATTTTCACGCTCTGCAGTTGCTGAAATAGCACCTCTTTTTAAAACTGTTATGAAAAAGGTCAAGCCTGGAAAGTACCTTCATTTTGAATACCAAGGTTCGAGAGGTGTCATAGAGGGCCAGGTTTTTGCTGCGTCCAATAAGATCCACTGGCGTTTGTTTAGGATCAATGGGGTTGCTTACTCCAACGATCCTTTAAGAATTAAAAAACCGACATGGAGATTGGTTCGGATACCGGGGTTGTCCTATCAAATTTTGAAAACTGGAGGTTTTAAAAAATCCATACAAAATCGGATTGTTGCCAAAATCAATCTTCCATTTCCAAAGTATAGAGATCGTTCTAGGTTCAGGGAATAGCTGCCTCCTGAAAAATAAACCTTCTAGACTTCTTATTTAAAAGTTGATGCAATTTATATTAGGACAAATAAAATTTTATTCCCCAAACTTTCCTTTTAAATATTTAGTCTACTTTATTTATAATTTTCATTGCATGTCCTCACCATGAAAATAGTTTCTCCATTATTAGTTTTATTTTTATATGCCTGTGCATCAAACCCAATAATAGATGCCTTTAAAGACCCAAACCCATTTCGTTATACGGATTTGTTGCTGGATGCGGAACAGTCTATAGAGTCGTTGATCAATGCCGATGGGCACAGAATTCCCGAAGAACTTTTGGGTCATGCAAAGGCTTTTGTTGTATTCCCAAATTTGTATAAAGCCGCAATAATAGCTGGGGCCCGCGTGGGAAAAGGAATCGTTGTTGTTCGCTCTCCGAAAACCGGAAAATGGAATCCACCTGCTTTCATAAAATCCCGCCAGATCAGCTATGGATTTCAGGCAGGAATTCAAAATGCGGAAATTGTTTTGGTTGTCGTTACTAAAAAAGGATTAAGAGACTTGTTTAAAACCCAATTTGATCTAGGAGCAGGCCCAGAATTGGCAATTGGTCCTCTGGGAAAAAAAGTCGATTTGAATTTGCAGAAAATACTCCTCAAAAAAGATATTTATGCCTATTCTAATATTAAGGGATTGTTTGCTGGACTTTCCTTAGAAGGCACTGTTATTAATTCGGATAATAAAGCCAATCGCGAGTATTACCAGCAAAGGGTCAACAACCGGATCATTTTATCCGGTGATAAAGGTGTAAAGATCCCAGAATCTGCACAAGCTTTTCTACAAAGGTTAAATAAACTCGCTCCCCCCCTTTAATTTTGCCTGCAAATTAGTCACACCAAAAACAGCCATTAAACCATTATAAATTAAAGATTTAGCTATCTTTTGCCGTTAGGGAAAGCACTAAATTGTGTCAACTAGTGCGTTTTAATTGTAATTATGACTACTTTCAGACAGGAGAGGTGGGATGCTAAAGATCCGCCTTGGTTCTGGTCTGAGTAGCACAAATGATCGGTAAAATATTGAATTTTAAAGGATTAAAATTTGATGTCCGGTGGGGCAGGGTAGCCGTTTTTGTGGCGTTGTCGTTTTTAGCTGGGGGAGTAGTATTGGTGCCCGGTTTATCCTGGGCTCAAACAGTGCCTTCAGTTGCAGAACCGCAAAGGCTCGATAAAAGGTTTGAGCAGCCCAAGGTCCCAGGTTCGGTAATGGAACCCGAGGTACCTGAAACAAAATCCTATAAGCCTTCTAAAGATTTGAAGAAAATCCGTTTCATATTGAAAGAAATCGTTGTTATAGGTTCTACTGTTTATTCTCACAATGCCTTTCGAAGGTGGCAAAAAAGGTTCATTGACAAAAAGGTTTCATTGGCACTCATTTACCGGTTTGCTGAAAAAATTACTGCCAAATACCGCAACGATGGTTATTTACTATCCAGAGCTATTGTAGTTCCACAGAATATCAAAAATGGTGTGGTGACCATACAAATTGTGGAAGGATATATTGGAAACCTGAAAATTCGTGGTCCCGTTAAAGGATCAAAGATGTTTCTGAAAAGTTATGGCAAAGCTCTGCTTCGTTCAAGCCCATTAAAAGCGAAAGACCTGGAACGTTATTTATTGTTGATTGATGATTTACCGGGGGTCTCAGTTGAGTCTGTTTTGGTCCCATCGAAAAATGAGCCCGGTGCATCTGAACTTATCCTTACCTTGAAGCACAAGGATATGGATTCGAACGCAGGAATTGATAACCGCGGTACAAAATTTAACGGTCCTATTCAAATGCGGGCTGGTACGAACACAAATTCGGTGTTGGGTTTCTATGATCGGTTTGGGATTCAGGGAGTCCTTACAAGCAATCCGGATGAATTATTTTTCTTCAATGGGTTCGGAGAGATACCTATTTCATCGGAAGGGACAAAAATATTTATCTCGGGTTCTTTCAGTAAATCGCAACCCGGTTCGTCACTAAAACAATTTCAGGTGGAAGGTGATTCGAGTACGTTTACGTTTCGAGTGTCACATCCTTTCATTCGTTCAAGAGGAAAAAACCTAAAGGGATATATTGGTTTCACAAGTAGAAATTCTAAAACTGATTTGCTGAAAGCAAATATAACCGATGACCGTTTACGAATTTTAAACTTGGGAATGGCTTACGATTTTGTAGATCGCTTTCGAGGAGTCAACCTGTTTAACGTCGACTTATCCAAGGGAATGAACTTTATGGACGCCACCGGCCCGGGAAGCCCAAAGCTTTCGCGCGTTGATGGTCGAAGCGATTTCACAAAACTATCAGGGGATATTTTGCGTCTCCAGGAATTGGGATCAGGCTGGTCCCTTTTAACAGGGGTCGGTTGGCAATACGCATTTGATTCGCTTTTGTCTTCTGAAGAATTTGGGCTGGGCGGTCCGCAATATGTAAGAGCCTATGATCCATCCGAAGTTACGGGTGATCAGGGTATTGCTTTTAAATTAGAGGTACAAAAAGGTGTTAAAACAAATTGGAATTATTTAAAAAGTCTTCAATCCTATCTATATTTTGATCATGGAACAGTTGCACTTCGAAATACGACTGCTGTTCAAGAGGATTCAAGTTCACGGACTGCCTTGGGTTTGGGTATGAGAGCCAATATCAATAAATGGTTGTCTGGTTATATCGAAGTTGGTCAACCTTTATCGGGAGATGTGAGTGCGGAAGGGAATAGCGACCCAAGATTTTTCTTTAGTCTAAATGCACATTATTAATAAATTGCTAATGGAAAAACAGGGTAGGGTCCAAAAGAAGGTATAAGGAAATGCCAAGAAACCATTTTAAGCCTTTCAATGCACTGGTTTCTGTAGCGTTTTTGAAAGTTGCAATTAACCAGGGATAAACTGGAGAATCAGGTGGACTTTAGGTATTTATCAAAATTGAATCGAATTAATTCACGTAAGAGTTTGCAGAAACATACCATCTGCATCCTTGCTGCGTGGATTGCTTTGTTCCCTTCTTTTGCTTTTGCTCTGCCTAAAGACCCAACGGTGCAAGCAGGTTCCGTTACTTTTGATCAGGTTTCCCCGACTGCCCTCAAGGTCATTCAGTCCACTAACAAAGCCATTATTGATTGGAAGACATTTAATATTCAGGCCAATGAAGCCACCCATTTTCAGATGCCTTCCTCCGACTCCTTCAATCTCAGTCGGGTGACAGGCGGAATTGGTTCAGAAATATTTGGAACTTTAAGCTCCAATGGAAACTTAATGCTGCTCAACCCTAATGGAATTTTGTTTGGGGCCAATTCAAAAATTGATGTAGGAGGACTAGTTGCGACCACCAGTAATATCAGTAACAGCGATTTCATGGTGGGCAATTACAAATTTGATATTCCATCCAGTCTCAATCGCACTGTTATTAACAGAGGATCGATCAATGTCGCCCAGGGCGGGCTGCTTGCATTTGTGGCTCCGGGTGTTGAAAACTCCGGAATCATAAACGGCCAGCTGGGAAAAGTCTCTCTCGCATCGGGTAGAACATTTACTCTCGATTTGTATGGCGACAAGCTAATTAGCTTGGGAGTAGACAGCAAGGTGCTAGACCAGGTTGTAGGACCCGATGGCCAGCCTGTTTCGGCATTGATTAAAAATGGCGGCTCTATTCATGCTAATGGCGGTAAGGTTTTTCTCGGAGTCAACGCTGCAAGAGATATTGTCGACCAGGTTATCAATATGGATGGACTGATTGAAGCCAAAACAGCCGTGCAGGAGAATGGAGAAATTATTTTATACGGCGGTAACGAAGGTCTCGTTAATGTCAATGGTACTCTCGATGCTTCCGGTAAGGCGGCAGGTCAAACCGGAGGGGAGGTGCAGGTTCTTGGAGAATGGATAGGCCTAAAGGAAAAAGCCTTCATTGATGTTTCGGGTGATCTGGGTGGTGGTACTGCCCTCCTAGGTGGCGACTACCAGGGCAAAGGAATAGTACCCAACGCAGAAAAAACTTATTTTCACTCCACGGCATTTGTAACAGCGGATGCACTAAGCTCCGGTGATGGCGGTAGGGTTATTCTTTGGGCAGACGATGCAACTTATTTTTATGGTGGTATTTCCACTGTGGGTGGATTGCAAGGAGGTGATGGCGGTTTTGTTGAAACTTCAGGAAAAAAATATCTCGATTTTGCGGGCAGTGTAGATGTTGCTGCAATCAATGGCAAAGCGGGAAGCGTACTTCTAGATCCTTCAAGTATTACTCTATTATCAGGATCTGATATGAGCTCTACCGGTTTTACCGCCGGTAGTGATATTGCGGAACTTTTTGCAGAAGACTCTGCCTCTAACACAGTTCTTAATCCAGATGCGAGTGGAAGCTTCTCAGGGATTTCTGCAGGCTCAACCATTATTTTACAAGCTACGGATTCTATATCAGTAATTAATAATTTTATTTTGGCGACAGCCACAGGTAGCTCTAATGTCAATCTTGTCATGCAGACCGGGGGCGCCATTAATGTCAATGGAAACCTCACCTTGGATGGAACAGGTACCCTTCATCTGGAAGCGGATTCTCCTCACAGTAGTTCAGGTGCTGCTGATGGAACTGGTGCCATTAATATTGCCTCAGGAAAGACGATTACAGCAGGTGGGGCGGTCACGCTAATTGGTGCTGATTTTGGTATTTCGGGAAGCATTTCAGCAGGCAGCAATAATATAACTATTGGGCAATCGGCCGCAGGTACTTTAGCATTGGGAACAGCATCTGGATCTCTTTTGTCAGATACTGAATTTGATAATATTTCGACCACAGGAACACTTACCATTGGGCAGGCAACAACAAAAGGCTCTGATGGGGCAGGAGCTAGTGCATCCCCGATAATATCTGGAGCAATTACGCTTGATGAGTTAACGCTGGGTGCCAAGAACGTAACATTAGTTTCAAGTAGTACCATTAATGATGATGATGATACCGGTACAGCTATCGCAACTACAGGAACCCTAACATTAACTTCGGGTGCGGCCATTGGTGCTTCAGGCGGCGGGCAGGGACTGGATATTGATGTGGCAACTCTTGTCATCACTGGGACGGGCTCAGGTAACGTTACCGTTACTGAGGCCAGTACTTTAAACTTTGGTGCTACCACGGTTGGTGGAACCCTTACAGCAGGTGCAACAACAGGAGATATCACGGATACCGGTAACCTCTCGATTACGGGTGCGGCGGTATTTACGATCAAAGCTTCCGGATCGAATATCGTGCTGGATAGTTCCGGCAATGCTTTTGCTGCACAAGTAACTATGCAAGCTGATGATGGATCGGAAGCTTTTGGCAACATCACTTTTGTAGACAGTGCTGCGATTGATTTTGCCACCTCGGCGGGTTCAAACGGCGATCTTTTCATTA
>JAOMDP010000010.1:0-71574 GCA_028345515.1 Nitrospinota bacterium | reverse complement strand
TTGGATATGCCATTGCCTGACAACCCAGATGGGCCAGGATGGATAGGTTATTCCCAGCATGGTTACGATTCACTCCCTTTACAAACAGATACATTAAGCAGCCAAGAAGTTTTAGATTTTCGTGACGCAGCCTTTGAAAAATACTTCAGCGACCCTTCTTTTCTAAGTATGACAAAGAAAAATTTTGGGCAGTTAGTAGTTGATCACATCAAAAATATGATGCGTGTAAAGCTAAAAAGAAAGCATCGGGATGCAGTAAAAGTTCTTTAAACCTGAGTTATAAAATCGAAATTTGGCTTAAAACTAAAAGCTTTTTGAGGATGTGAAAAATTGACAATTAAATATAAATATAATGGTAAAGGTTACCAATCCAAAAAAAAACCAGAGCCCAAAAATCAGCAAAGAAATATTGTTAGGGTTCTACTACGACATGCTTCGAATTCGAAGAATCGAAGAAGCGATCGAAAGTCGTTACCACGAAGACGAAATGAAATCACCAATTCATCTTGTAATGGGTCATGAAGCAATTTCAGTCGGCAGTTGCTCTTCCTTGAACAAAGATGACCTTATTTACTGTGGTCACCGGACACACGGACATTATCTCGCAAAGGGAGGAAGCCTAGAGGGAATGCTATCGGAATTGTATTGCCGAGCAAATGGTTGTTCTGGTTCTCGAGGAGGTTCCATGCATCTTCTGGATAAAAGTGTGGGTATGGGAGGTTCTTCGGCTATTGTTGCAGGCGCTATCCCAATTGCGACAGGCGCCGCATTGTCATTCCAACTAAAAAGTGAAGATCGGGTTGTCTTGGTTTATTTGGGGGATGCAGCAGTTGAGGAAGGTGCTTGCTGGGAAGCAATTAACTTTGCTGCATTAAAAAAACTTCCTATTATTTTCTTTTGCGAAAATAATTTCTATTCCGTGTGCTCCCCTTTAGAGATGCGCCAACCTCCTAATGTTCAAATTTACAGAAAGGCAGAAGGGTTCGGTCTTCCTACCGTACAAATAGATGGAACAAATGTTTTGGATGTCTTTGAGTGCACTCAAGAAGCTGTTGCGAGAGCCCGAAAAGGCAAAGGACCTACATTTGTTGAGGCCTTGACATACCGGTGGCGTGGACATGGCGGCGCGGGTGATGATAGTGCTTCTGGGTACAGAGATCCTGAAGAAGTCAAACATTGGGAACAATTTTGTCCTATAAATGGTTTGTATGACTACTTGATCACGATGAATCTTTATAGCAAAAAAGATAAAGATTTTGCTGAGAAAAAAATAAAAGAAGAAATCGAAAAAGCATTCGAGCATGCTATTTCCAGCTCCAACCCTCAAGAGATGGACCTTTATACCCATGTTTATAGTCAATAATTTTTAATTACGGGATAAATTATGCCTTGGGCACAAGCATTAATAGCATCGAAATCTAGCGAAAATCCGGATCCAAAAGAAGGGCGTGTCCTTTCTTATGTTGATGCTTTGAATGAAGCGCTGGCCCTAGCTTTGGGATTAGATCCGAACGTAATTGTATTAGGCCAAGGAGTGAACGATCCAAAAGGAATGTTTGGGGTCACCACCGACCTTCATAAAAAATATGGTACCGAACGTGTTTTTGATACGCCTTTATCTGAGGAGGGAATGTTTGGGGTCTGTACGGGTGCTGCAATGAATGGCATTAGACCTGTATATCTACACAACCGTCCTGACTTTTTGCTTCTGGCTTTTAACCAAATAGTTTCCCATGCTAGCAAAATTCATTACATAGATAACGGAAAAACTTGTGTCCCTCTCGTTGCCTGGGCGGCAATCGGACGTGGCTGGGGTTCTGGTGCCCAACACTCACAGGCAATTCAAGGGCTTTTAATGGGAGTCCCAGGGCTAAAAATTATCATGCCAAGTACTCCTTATGATGCTAAAGGCCTAATGTTAGCTGCCATCGCAGATAACAACCCAGTTCTTATTTTTGAACATCGTTGGTGCATGAGAAACAAAGGGGTTGTTCCAGAAGGTATTTATAAGGTCCCTATTGGAGAGGGCGTTTATCGTCGAAAAGGAAAGGACCTCACAATTGTAGGAACTTCGCACTCAATTGAGTTGGCAATTCAGTCCATTGACGATTTAGCCGATAATAAAATTACTGCAGATGTAATCGATCTCAGAACCATCAAGCCACTTGATGAAAAAATCATTCTTGAGTCGATTCAAAAAACAGGAAAAATCTTGGTTGTCGATACAGGCTGGGAAATGGGTGGTGTGTGTGCTGAAATCGGATGTCTAGTGGCAGAAAAAGGTTTCTCATATCTTAAATCACCGGTAAGGCGAATGGGATTACCGGATGTTCCTTCACCAGCAGGTTTCACATTGGAACAGTTTTACTACCCCAACAAAGATAATTTTTATCAGATAATACAGGAAATGGTCACAGAAAATTAATTAAGGAACATTAGGGTGATGAAAATTTTGGTTACAGGTGGCGCAGGTTATATAGGTTCAATTCTTGTTCCTATGTTGTTAGATGAAGGACATGAGGTTACTGTATTAGATAACTTCATATACAAGCAAACTCCTCTTCTCGATTATTGCTACAACAAGAGACTCAAGATAATAAACGCAGATGTTCGAGATAAAGCTTTGATGAAAAAACTTTTGGAAACCCCCGACGCCATTTTCCCTTTAGCTTGCTTAACCGGAGCCCCTTTATGCACAAAAGATCCCTTAGGAGCTCGTTCAATAAATTTTGATGCAATCAAATATATCGAGGAAACACGAAGTAAAAACCAAGTCATAATTTTTCCTACAACAAACAGTGGTTACGGGATCGGAGAAAAAGGAATTTTCTGCACGGAAGAAACACCTCTACGTCCTGTTTCTTTGTATGGAAAATATAAAGTAGAAATCGAAAAGCATCTGCTTGATTCTAAAAATTGTATTACGTTTCGTTTTGCCACGGTTTTTGGAACCAGTCCACGAATGAGATTGGATTTGCTGGTCAATGATTTTACCTATCGTGCATTCTACGATCGGTTTTTGGTTTTATTTGAAGCACATTTTAAACGAAACTACCTTCATGTAAGGGATGCAGCAAGAGTCTTTATCCATGGACTTAAAAATTTCGAAAGTATGAGAGGAGAAGCTTATAACGTAGGCCTTAGCGAAACAAACTTAAGTAAACTCCAGCTTTGCGAAGAAATAAAAAAATATCTTCCTAATTTTTATTTCAGTGAAGCCGAAATCGGAGAAGATGTCGATAAAAGAGATTATTTGGTAAGCAATGAAAAAATCGAAGCTACTGGTTTTAAAACTGAGAATTCCTTGTCTTTTGGAATAGAAGAATTGATAAAGGGATTTCAAATCATTAAGAAAACTGAATATGCAAATATCTGACAACTATTCAAAACTACTTGGGTATAAATTATGATTATCAGCCGAACTCCATTTAGGGTCTCATTTTTTGGAGGGTCAACGGATTATCCAGCTTGGTACAATAATCATCCTGGAGCTGTCCTTGCTACCAGTATTAATAAATATTGTTATATAAGCTGCAGGTACCTTCCTCCTTTTTTTGAGCATAAATACCGAGTTGTTTATTCCAAAATTGAAACGGTAAAAGATAAAATGCAAATTCAACATCCAGTGGTTCGAGCAGCTATTGGATTAATGAAAATAGACAAGGGCCTCGAAATCCATCACGATGGAGATCTTCCGGCTCGTACAGGCCTAGGATCGAGTTCTTCGTTTACAGTTGGAATGCTGCACGCTCTTTACGCATTAAATGGAATTATGCCCACAAAAAAACAGTTGGCCTTGGAAGCTATCAATCTGGAAAGAAATATTCTGAAGGAAAATGTAGGTTCGCAAGATCAAATCACTACATCAATAGGGGGTTTTAATAGAATAGATTTTGATTCAGGAAGTAAAAATGAATTTAGAGAAACTCCCATAATGATCGGAAATAATCGGAAACAGGATTTGCAAAATCATTTGATGTTGTTTTTTACGGGCATTTCCAGATATGCCTCGGATGTCGCCAAGAGAAAGATTGAAAATATTCCGAATAAAACACAGCAATTAAAAATTATGTATCAAATGGTGGAAGAAGCTATTTCCATTTTAAATGCAGAAGGACCCCTGTCTAAATTTGGTGATTTGTTACACGAATCATGGATGCTTAAACGAGAACTAAGTGAAGGAATCACAAATCGTTACGTCGATGAAATTTATGATGTGGCCAAAAAGGAAGGGGCGCTGGGAGGCAAACTCCTAGGAGCAGGAGGCGGAGGCTTTATGCTAATTTTTGCACCACCCGAAAAACATTCTGCCATTGAAAACAAATTGAAAGACCTTCTTAGAGTACCATTTGAATTCGAAAACCAAGGTAGCCAGATCGTAATGTTCCAACCAGATATGACTAATTCTGCTTAATGCATGTCGGAAATTAAAATAGAAGAAATCGATACTGTTATCCTTTGCGGTGGACTTGGAACCCGACTCAAAGATTTAGCCAAAGATTTACCCAAACCTATGGTCGACATTCACGGCCAACCTTTCCTGGATATATTAATTAATTACGCTTCTTCATTTGGCTTAAAACGGTTCATCTTGTGTTCTGGTTACAAAGCTGAAGTTATTTCTAAATATTACAGTGAAAAAAGAGATGGTATTGAATATGTATTTTCCAAAGAAGAGTTTCCGCTAGGGACCGGAGGAGCATTAGTTAACGCCACAAAATTAATAAGATCAAAAGTATTTCTTGGTTTAAATGGGGATTCTATTTGCCAAGTAAATTTAAAAAATTTCTACAATTTTCACTTAAGTAAAAAAGCAAAAGCCTCGGTTGCCCTGACCTCGGCTGATGACCCTGGCGATTATGGCTGCATAACAATGAATGAAAATCATGAAATTAACCAATTTAATGAAAAAAGCACCTTTAAACCAGATGGAAACTTAATAAATACTGGTATTTATTTAATTGACCGTGATTTAATTAAGTCTTTTCCTTCTAATAAAAAACTTTCATTGGAATATGACATATTTCCAGAATTCACTAAAAAAACGTTACATGGATATATAGATAATGCTCAGTTGTTTGACATAGGAACCCCTGAAAGATTGAACAAATTGAAAGAACATTTTCAACCTAAGGACAGCAGATGAAACTAAATTGGCCTTTAATGGAAAATAATATACCTCGGGAAGATTTAGATCGCGTTATTGAGTTCCTGAAAACAGATCCTATACTCACACAATCAAAAAATGTCAAAGAATTTGAAAAGGAATGGTCTGCGTGGCTAGGGGTAAAATACAGCGTATTTCTTAACTCTGGGTCCTCAGCAAATATTCTTACCATGTCGGCTATGAAATATTTATACGGCATCGGTGAAATAATTCTTCCTCCCTTAACATGGGTATCAGATATCTCGTCCGTTATATTTGCTGGTTTTCGACCCGTATTTGTGGATATAAATCCAAGGACTCTTTGCATGAATGATGATCAGGTGATTGCCAAGTTAAACGAAAACACTAAAGCTGTATTTCTAACACATGCCCAAGGTTTTAATGGGTTGTCTGAGAAGTTGCTTCAGGTTCTAGAGGAAAAAAAAATTCCCTTGTTGGAAGATGTTTGCGAATCCCACGGAGCTGAATTTAAAGGTAAAAAACTGGGTTCTTTTGGGCTCGTTTCAAACTTTTCATTTTATTTCGCACATCATATGAGCACTATTGAAGGAGGAATGGTTTGTACCAACGACGAGAAACTTTATCAGGTCTGTCGCATGCTGCGTTCACATGGTTTAGTCAGAGAGACAACAAATGAAGAATTAAGCCAATCGTATATCCACGATTACCCAGAACTCAATCCTGAGTTTATCTTTGCTTATCCAGCATACAATATGCGAAACACTGAAATTGGTGCAGTATTAGGCCGAAACCAGTTAAAAAGGTTGGACGAAAACAATATAAATCGACGTAAAAACTTTAAGTACTTTCTGGACAACCTAGATCCTGAAAAATACCAAACGGATTTCGAGCTAGAAGGAAGCTGTAATTATGCTTTCAATCTTGTAATAAAAAATTCCGATATTGAATTCTGCGAGAGAGTGATGACGCGGTTAAGAGAAACGGGAGTTGAATTTCGACGAGGAAGCGCAGGTGGAGGTAATCAGTTACGCCAGCCTTATTTAAAAGGCATCGTCGACAAAAACGAGTATAAAAATTACCCCGTTGTCGAGCATATTCATTTCTATGGGTTTTATATTGGAAATTATCCGGGATTGGAAAAAGAGAATATACTGCGTTTGTGCAAGGCTTTGAACAGCGTACATTAAAAAACTAATTCCTTAGCTTTGGGTTTTTAAATCAGACAGAGCTCGTGACTCTGTAGTCATAGGCATCATCTTTCGACAATGCCTTAAGCTTTTCCAATTCCTTTTCGCCAAAACCATAAAAACTTTTAATAATGTAATTAGGCCTCTCCTTTACCTGAATAAAAATGGATTGAATATATAACCCCAAAATTCCCATTCCTATAAGTTGTGTACTTCCAATAAATAAAATCACAGTGACCACAGGCAGCCATTCTGGAAGAGAAACCCCTAAGAAGCCCTGAAAAATTTGTAAGGCAAGCATTCCAATTGACATTAAAACTCCTCCTAGCCCTGCTATGGATGCCCACTGTAAAGGAAGACTGGAAAAGGAAATTAAGGCTGAGCTAAAAAAATTATTAATTACTTTTCGGCTAAAAATTGGGAATTTTGTCGTACCAGCAAAACGATTGTCTCTTTTATATCCGATTTTAGCCTGGTTGAAACCAACCCAGGTAACCATTCCACGCATAAAGGGATTATATTCATTTAATTGATTTATATGATTAATTACCTGACGCGACAAAAGCTTAAAATCGCCTGCTTCGGTCAATAAATCTATTTCAGATACCTTACGAAGTATCCAATATCCAAGTTTAGTTACCTGAAGTTTTAAATAAGGTTCCCCAGATCGGGAGGTTCTAATAGTATGGACAATATCTATATTATCCCCTTGCTGCCAAGCTTCAAGCATACGTGGTATTATTTCAGGAGGGTCTTGTAAATCAGCATCCATATAAATAGCCGCATCCCCTTTTGCATACTTTAAACCAGCCATCACGCAGGGTGATACACCAAAATTTCTAGACATACTGATGATTTTAATATCGCCATGATTTTTATCCAAGATTTTTAATATGTCTTCGGACCGATCAGTTGACTGATCATTAATAAAAATCAACTCGTAGTTTTTAAGCACATTTTTTTTCTTCTCTGAATTCAAAACATTTCTAACTCGAGTGACTAGCTTATCCAAGACATCTTCTTCATTCCGAAAGGAAAAAATCATGGAGAGTGTAATAGGTTGAACAGCTTTTTTTTCAAACTGAGTATTAGTTGGCATTTTTATATTTATTAAGAATTAAAGTATTTTTTAATTATGCTATTTAAAAAAACTCTATAAGCAAATGACTTATTTAAAATTTAAAAGCTGTGCCAGTCCTGGTGCATTTGGAACAAATATCATAACCTCCTCGCCCTTTGGTCATATGAGTTGTTCTGTTATCAAGGACTGTTGGTCCATTCCAAATCTCTTTAATATTGCTCTTTCCAACTTCAAATATGTCATTGGGTGGCTGATCGCCCCACACAACGTAGTCACAGCAGGGATAAATTCCTCCATCCCAGTTTACGGTCATAACTTTCCATGGCCAATCGCAAAGATCTTTTATAGGAAGTTGAGGTGTTTCTTCTTGAGGTTTCTCGTGAATGGCTAAGTCGGGATGGTCTTCAGATAGTTTGTGTAAATTACCTGGCCTCCGACTTACTATAAAATCCAACTCCTGGCCTAACTCAAGAGTTGACTGATATTCATGCGCATTGTATTCATAATAAATATAATCAAGCATCACCAAAATTTTATTCCCGCCTTCATCTCTTAACCGAGCCAAATTTCTTAAATTCTGCTTTATCTTTTCAATATCGCAGCCTCGATGTTGGACTTTAAAAATTCCTTGAGAAAAACCGCTTATTGCAATTTTTATAAAATCCAAACCAGAATCGAGAAGTTTCTGAATGTTTTGTTCTGTCAAAAGCTCGCCATTGGTAGAAATTAAGGTCGCAACTTTGCGGTCCGATGCAAATTCAATGGCTTTATATAAATCTGTGTACATCAAGGGCTCGCCGTTCACATAAAGGACTGCAATAAGAATATGGTCCATAGATTGCTCAATTATATCTTTATACATATCTAGAGACATTTTTCCTTTTGGAATAGGAGCCTTCCCTAAATTTGCTGGATTAAGGTCATATATGTCCCCATCTTCTGTCCTGCAAAATGTGCATTGGGCATTGCATTCATTCCACAATTCAAAATTGATCATGAATGGGAACGCCGAGGCTTTGGTAAAACGAAATTTTTGAGCAAACCAGCAGTGGACAGCATTTATTAACTTTTTACACGAAACTTTCCCTTTCAAAAGCATTGACAATGCGATTTTTATTCTTAGGAAAATATATCTATTTTTAGTCCTTTTTATTTTCATTAATTATTTAAACTTTTAGATCTTACCTTATCTGCCTGGTAAAATACTAGTTGAGACGCCAACCAAGTATCTGGTTGAGAAATAAGAACCTAGCTGTTATTATACTCCGCAAGGTTGGCTGCAAAAAGGGGTTTCTGTCCGATAAGAAAAAGTCTAATTAAAACTCACTTTAAAAAACCGTTTTATCGGCTATTTTTGAACTCAAGATTTTCTTTTAGATAATTTACGATACTTCTACTTTTCGGTTAAAAACTCTAAATACCTAAGTATTTTTGAGTTTACAATCTTGATTTATCCATTTATGTCTTATTTATAAGTTTTTTTAAAGAAGTCTTTTTTGGTTTTTATTAATCAATCCTTGTCTCCTTAAATAGGTCATGCTCCTTTTTGGCTTGGCCTTCTCCAGCAAAATAAAAAAGCAAGAACGCGTTTTTTTACTGCGTGAGAAAATTTACATTTTCTAAAGTTTATTGAAAAATTCGACGATTAAACTTAGCAGAACGCTCAAAAAGAAGCCTCTCGAATTTCAACTGATTCTCCAAGCAGGTAAAAATATATTTTCAAAAATGGTAAAAATGACCTCATGAAAATTAGCCTAGCTCATTAAAAAAAGCAAAGGAAAGTAAACAAGATGGAGCGAATTTTAATCACTGGAGCAGCAGGGTTTATAGGTTCCAATCTTGCTCACAGCCTAATAGAAAAAGGTTATCATGTAGTCGGTATAGACAACATGTCCCAAGGTGAGAAACTGAACCTTAGTAGATTGATAAAGCACCCTTCTTTTGAAATACATTATATTGATATTCGAGATGAAACTGCCTTAAAGGTTGCAGCAGAAGGATGTAGAGTAATGGTCCATTTGGCTGCATATAAGATTCCTCGCTATACAGATGCCTTGGATACATTGACAATAAATTCTATTGGTTCAGAAAATGTTCTCAAGGCCGCTTTGGACCAAGACGCGAAAGTAGTTGCTGCTTCGACATCTGACGTATATGGAAAGAACCCTGATGTCCCCTTTAATGAAGAGGCAAATCTTGTCATGGGTAATCCTCAAATCAAAAGATGGGCTTACGCGATTTCAAAAATGTTTGAAGAACAAATGCTTTTTGCTTACAACCAACGTTTCGGAATTGATGTAGTTCCTATAAGGTTTTTTGGAGGGTATGGGCCCAACCAAAATCTGACTTGGTGGGGAGGACCTCAGTCAGTTTTTATTAATAAGGCACTTGATAATGAAGAAATCGAAGTGCATGGTGATGGTTTACAGACCAGATCGTTTACTTATATTTCCGATCATATAAATGGAATTATACGTACCATTGAAAATCAAGCTGCTAATAATAAAGTTTTTAATATAGGAAATACATTTGAAATTAGTATTTTAGATTTGGCAAAACTCATCTGGAAATTGATACGTGGTGACGCGCCTGCGAAAATTAAACTCATTCCTTATGCCACATTCGGAAAATATGAAGATGTCATGCGACGAATTCCAGATATCACCCGTGCCCGTTCTCTTCTCGGCTTCGAACCCGAAGTAGATTTGGAAGATGGACTGTGTCGCACTATTAATTGGCAGATTGCTCGACGCAAAGAATTGGAAATTGAAACCCCCCATATTCCTGTTTGCCTGAGGTAAATAGATTTTGGAACGTTTATTTATATTGGTACCGGTTTTCAATGAAGCCTTAAATATTGCTACACTGTTCGAAGCTTTTTTGAAATTGCGTGCAGAACTAGAAGATCGTTTTTCTCTTCAGTATATTTTGGTTGATGATGGCAGCGAAGACCAAACCGTAATCTTCGCTAAACAAGAAGTTGGAGATCTTGATCTTATCATCCTACAGCATGAAAAAAATATTGGACCAGGCGCAGCGTTTGCTACTGGCTTTGCCTATTTGGCCCAACATATGGAAGAACAAGATTGGGTAATCACCATGGAAGGTGACAATACTTCTCGATGTGAGTTAATAAAACAAATGCTAACTCGAAGTCAGGAAGGTTTTGATATAGTGCTCGCAAGTCCATATATGTATGGGGGTGGTATTAAACAAACCACTTTTTTCCGCAAAATACTTAGCAGTGGCGCTAATCTGGTTGTCAAAGACTTACTGGGAATTCAAGGAATTCTCACTGTAAGCTCTTTTTTCCGTTTGTATCGAGCAAAAGCACTAATTAAAATGCAAAGGGTTTTTGGATCTGGAATCTTGGATCGTAGCGGATTTGAAAGTATGGTTGAGATGGTAATGAAAATTGCCATGTTAAAGCTATCTCTATCCGAAGTGGCAATGGAATTAGACTCTTCTCTAAGAAAAGGCAAAAGTAAAATGAAATTTCTTCGGACCATTAAAGGATATCTTGTTTTATGGCATTACAAGAAGGAATGGATTAAAAAATTGGATAATTCTAAAATATGAAACAAAAAATTGCTCTTATCACGGGGATCACCGGCCAAGATGGTTCTTACCTGGCTGAGTTTCTTTTAAAAAAAAATTATGTTGTTCACGGCATAAAACGCCGGACTTCACTTTTTAACACAGACCGAATTGACCATCTTTATCAGGATCCACATGTTAACAACCGTAACTTTATGTTGCACTACGGAGATATGACAGATTCTAGTAGCCTACTCCACATTATCCAAAAAGTTAAACCAGATGAAATTTACAATCTCGCAGCACAAAGCCATGTCGCAGTATCTTTTGAGGAACCCGAGTACACTGCCAATTCGGATGCCTTGGGCACCCTAAGAATATTGGAGGCAATGCGTATATTAGAATTGCAAAAAAAAACGCGTTTCTATCAAGCCTCTACATCTGAACTTTATGGGCTGGCCCAAGAGATACCGCAAAAAGAGAACACTCCGTTTTATCCTCGCAGTCCATATGCTGTCGCTAAACTCTACGCTTACTGGATTACGGTCAATTATCGCGAAGCCTATAATATGTTTGCCTGCAATGGCATCTTGTTTAATCACGAAAGCCCTGTGCGGGGTGAGACATTTGTTACGCGTAAAATCACCCGCGGTTTAGCAAGGATCAAACTGGGCATGCAAGACTGCTTATACCTTGGAAACTTAGATGCAAAAAGAGATTGGGGCCATGCCAAAGATTATGTAGAAGTAAAATGGTTGATTCTACAACAAGACCATCCCGAGGACTTCGTTGTTGCAACCGGGATTCAATACAGCGTAAGAGAATTTGTAGAAGCCGCTGGCGAAGAAATTGGCATGAGTATCAAATGGAAAGGAAAAGGCTCTGATGAAAAAGGCTACGATGAGGAAGGAAAATGCATCGTTGCCATTGATGAGCGTTATTTCCGTCCCACTGAAGTTGACAACCTGCTAGGCGATGCTGCTAAAGCCAAAGAAAAGTTAGGTTGGGCTCCAAAAATAACCTTTAAGGAATTGGTATCAGAAATGATGCGCGAAGATCTAAAGTCAGCTGAGCGTGACGAGTTAGCAAAAAAACACGGTTTTGAGGCCTATAACCGTCACGAGTAATCTATGGCATCCCAAAAAATAAACAAAAAAGATAAAATTTTTATCGCCGGTCATCTTGGCATGGTCGGATCTGCAATTGTTAGAGATCTCTTAAAAAAAGGTTACAATAATTTGCTAACCCGAACTAGAGAAGAACTCGATCTTCTTAATCAGAAAGCAGTTTTTTCATTTTTAAAAGACGAAAAACCCAGCTACATTTTTTTAGCAGCGGCCAAAGTTGGTGGTATCCATGCAAACGACACATTTAGAGCCCAGTTTATTTATGAAAATTTGGCTCTTGAGACCAACATAATTCACGGAGCCTATATGGCCGGTGTCCAGCGCCTAAGTTTTTTAGGGTCAACCTGCATTTATCCTAGAAACTGTCCACAGCCTATGAAAGAAGAATACCTTTTGACAGGATCGCTCGAACCCACCAATGAACCCTATGCAATTTCTAAAATTGCCGGTATCAAAATGTGCGAAAACTACAATCGGCAATATGCGACTCAATACGTATCTTCTATGCCTACAAATCTTTTTGGTATCAATGATAATTATGACCTAAATAACAGTCATGTATTACCAGCCTTGATTAGAAAAGCCCATGAGGCAAAGATACGTAGCGACAAGCAATTGATTGTGTGGGGAAGTGGCAAGCCTATACGTGAGTTTCTATATGTTGATGACGCTGCAGATGCTTTAATTTTTATGATGGAAAATAATATAAATAATGGAATATTCAATATAGGTACTGGTGCAGAAATTTCAATCCGGAGACTAGCGGAAATGATAATGAATATAGTAGGTTTCAAAGGTGAAATAGTTTTTGATGTGGACAAACCAGATGGCACCCCACGCAAATTAGTTTCAGTTGAACGGCTGAAACACCTTGGTTGGCAAGCAACAACAAAACTGGAAGATGGAATCGAAAAGACTTACCAGGATTTTTTAAAGCACAGAAAAAATTAAATTAGAGAAAATTTTTTTAATTTTTATCAGCTCAAGCAAATCCCTTATATTTAATACCTCCTCATGGATGATCCTATTTCCTTAATTAATATTCCCTCGATAACAGTAGTAATTCCCAGTTTTAACCAAGCTAATACGCTTAAACAAACATTAACTAGCATTTTAGATCACAATAACTCTGAAGGGTTGGAAGTACTGGTTTTTGATGCCATGTCCACAGATGGGACTTTAGATATTCTCAATCAGTGGGCAAATCGTTGCACAATCATAAGGGAAAAAGATCGTGGACAAAGTGATGCTATAAACAAAGGTTTTATAAAAGCCAAAGGAGATATTATTTGTTGGTTGAACTCAGATGACATTTTCTTCCCACACGCACTAGATCAAGTACGTCAAAGATTTTCGGAAAACCCTTCCACCCAAGTTGTCAGTGGTAGGGGGGTTCATCTTTATCAGGACGGAGGATTTAAAATTCCTTTTCCAGAAAACCTTGATTTTGATAAACCAATGTCGAACCATTTACAACTTGACATATTACAGCCTACTGTTTTTTTTCGTCGTAATCTTTTGGAAAAACTGGGAGGGATTGACCCAACCTTACATTATGTTATGGATTGGGACTTATGGTTCAGGTTCATTAGGGAAAAAGCAATATGGTTGAAGGTGGATGATTTATACTCAGCCGCAAGAGTTCACCCGAAAACCAAAACATCAAGTGGCGGGCTATCACGCTTGTTTGAACATTGGCGGGTTGCCAGAAAACATACAGGCTCATGGTTTCCAAGGTCGACCCTAGGGTTATTTTTTTCCTGGGCGCTCGAGGATGTACCTCAACCCTTTTCTTTACCTTTTAAACTTGCATACAATCTAAAATCCTTTCTCCTTTTTAATAAGATAAAGCCAAATATTCATAATTCGCAATTTTGCCAAGGCGAAACACATATAAAATTTCCCTGGTATGGAGACAAGGTAAACTCTATTAAAATCGAGCTGGAATTTGATAACTTACCAGAAAACATAACTCTAAAAATTAATGATCAATCTTTTAACCCGAAGTTTAACCGGACTTTAAAAAACCAGATTATTACCATTGACCAAGAATTTGAAACAAATTTATTCAACCTATCTATATTGACAGAGCTTCCTGTCAGTTTCAGGTTACTAAAAGTCATGCCATTAGCCTGATACTTGGTTAAATTCATATGAAAACAGTCTTTCCTTCTAAGAAGTTTTCGAATCAATTTGCTAATAGGTTTGAAATCTATAAATCTATGGTTCCACTTTTTAAACGGTCTAAAAACTTAATTGTTGAAACCAAACTATATGGTCAAAACGATCGTAAAATTTTAAAACGTAGTGATGAGATGGAAGAGTTTGTGATACGCGAAACTAAACACTTGTTAGAGATTATAATGCAAGAAATCAATGCTTTGACGGTCTTATTTATATAATGCTTAAAAAAGATTCTTCAAAAAGAATCATTCCCCTTTATATCGGCAAGGCAGAGACCGTGGGGAAAAACGGTAATCTTTCGGAAAATTTAAAGAACCTTGCTTCTAGGAAAGATAAATTTGCTCGTTGGGGAGATAATTACCAATATCATATTGGTGATCTTAGTGCAGCGACTTGTGGTCATGCTGAAGATAAAATTCAAAAAAAGTACAAAGATTGGTCAAATGTAATATTTGAACACTCACCTGTCAATCAACCAAAGTTAAGAAAGGATATTTTCTTTTGGGCAAAAGCATGGGACAGAAATGATATTGGGATCTGGGAAGAGTTTGGCCCAACACGGTTAACTTTTCTTGAATATTTATTGATAGGTGTTGCCAGTAACACTTTTGGAAAAGAGCTTTTGAACGGAGAGGGGGTAAATAGATAGCACTTTCCTAAAACAATACCTGGGCTGTAATTGCAAGCAATTGTAAATTGGCGTCCCCAGCGGGATTCGAACCCGCGTCGCCGGCGTGAAAGGCCGGTGTCCTGGGCCAGGCTAGACGATGGGGACAGGCAATTTATTGAAAATAGAAAGTTAAGAAGTGAGCCGCGAAGGGATCGAACCTTCGACCACTTGATTAAAAGTCAAGTGCTCTACCAACTGAGCTAGCGGCCCCTTCTTATAACAGCAAAGACAAAACGTGAAAAGTATCAAACCTATAATAGCATGTCAACGCAATTATTTGCCTTGATTTTCAGACTAAGGCAAAATAATATCTAAACTTATACTATTTTAAGCTAAATACACTTATATCCCTTTAATTAAAAGCCTACTTTGGAAAAATCAGAAAAAATCTGGATGGACGGGAACTTACTTCCTTGGCACGAAGCCAATGTCCATGTTCTAACTCACACCCTTCATTATGGGTTGGGGGTTTTTGAAGGAATTCGTTGCTACAATTCCAAAGACAAAAAGTCCGTAATTTTTCGGCTCCAAGAACATGTCGATAGGCTCTTCCAATCTGCTATTATTCTAGGAATTGAAGTACCTTTTTCCAATAAAGAAATCACCAATGCTATCATTCAAGTTGTTCGTGAAAATAAGTTGGAGGAATGCTATATCCGTCCAATCATATTTCTGGGGGACAATAAAATGGGGCTCAACCCACAAGGCGTTGATGTTCGCTGTGCCATTGCGGCATGGCCATGGGGAACCTATTTGGGTGAGGATGGACTTAACAAAGGGATCCGCGTTCGCATTTCATCCTTCACCCGTCACCATATAAACATCACCATGACGAAAGCCAAAGCTTGTGGTTACTACATAAACTCCATATTGGCCAAGGCCGAAGCTCATCGGGATGGATACGATGAAGGAATTTTGCTCGATCCTAATGGATACGTGTCTGAAGGCTCAGGTGAAAATATTTTTATTTATTCAAATGGCAAACTGCATACCCCCGACCTATCCTGCTCTAACCTGGATGGGATCACGCGTGATTCAGTCATTAAAATCTGTAAAGAACTAGATATAGGGGTAACAGAAAGGAATATTACCCGTGACGAGCTTTATATTGCCGAAGAAATTTTTCTGACTGGAACCGCTGCAGAAATTACTCCTGTCCGAGAAGTGGATAGCCGAACCATCGGAGCAGGCAAGAAAGGGCCTATAACTGATAAAATCCAGCAAACCTTTTTTGAAATTGCCCGTGGCAACAATTCGAAATTCAGAAAATGGCTCACCCCTGTTTAAAACAGGTTTTTGTTCTGCAAATAAAGATCCATTAATTTGCTATACCGGGTTGTAAGTTTTATTTGCTACTCATAAATCTAGGAGACCAATTTAAGTCATGGAGTGTATTATTTATGCCAATTTATGAATATGAATGTAAAAAATGCGGTGTTACTTTTGAGGCAATGCAAAATATCTCAGCCAAACCTCTAAAAACTTGCAGCGGATTAGGCTGTGACGATAAAGATAACGGTAAGGTGCAACGAGTAGTCTCTGCGTCAGGGTTTATTCTCAAAGGTTCCGGATGGTATACTTCCGATTATCCTTCAGAAGCACGCAAAAAAGGCTGGGAACAAGAAAGTAAACAATCAAGTCAGGTAGCCGACGCCTCGAAGGTACCAGCACCAGATACCAAAGCTCCGGCAACAGAAAAAACAGAGAAAGCCGTTTCCACAAAGGCCCCAACTAAAAAACCAAGTCCAAAAAATCCTTATTCAAGCGGAAAATCCAAAAAGGCCAAGGGTTCCAAATAGCCCAGCCATATGAAAGAACCTGACCGAATACATCAAAATATTTTTCTTTCCCTTATAGATGGATTAATTCTAGTATCCCCGTCGCTTGATATTTTACATAGTAATCTAGCCATTGAAGATTTGTTTCATAAATCCAGAGATGCAATTGCCAACAGACATTTGGAAGAACTTTTCCCAAGACAACCAAAACTCATCGACAAAGTTCGCCAAGTTCTTGTTACTGGAGCTTGCTACCATGATTTGGAAGCAAAGGGTGTGCGAAAAACTGCATCAATGCAATTTCCCGTCAGCCTCACTTTATCGCCTTACCTTGAATCTAATGATTCTATTCAAGGTGTCGTTATACTTATAAAAAATATGAGCCTAATTCGTGAATTGGAAGAGCAACAACGTCCCACAGATCATTTGACCAATCTTAGCGCTTTAGCAATGGGACTAGCTCATGAAATTAGAAACCCTCTAGGTGGTATCCGTGGCTCTGCTCAATTATTACGTCAAGACATAAAAAAAAAGATGCATTGTGAATATCTTGACATAGTCGTTAATGAAGTGGATCGAATCAATTTATTGGTTAAAAGGATGATGGAACTGTCAAAACCCGTCGAGCTAAAACTAAAAGACACAAATATACATAAAGTTCTTGAAGAAATTTTGATGCTAGAAAAGGAAACACTTATCCGAAAAAATGGTCGGTTTCAACAAGTATACGATCCTAGTTTACCACTCATTGAAGCCGATGAAAATCAACTAAAGCAGGTGTTTCTGAATTTAATCAAAAATGCCATCGAAGCTTCTAGAGATGGCGGCACCCTACAAATTGTTACCCGACTAAGTTCGGGTTTTGCTATAAAAACTCCTATAGGAACTGTGCCTAGGAAAAATATAGCAGTGGAAATCATAGATTCTGGAGAAGGCATGGATGAAGCAACTCAAAAAAAATTGTTCACACCGTTTCATACAACTAAAAATAAGGGAAGTGGATTGGGGTTACCGATCTCTTTAAAAATTGTGGAAAACCATCAAGGGAAAATTAAAATTACTTCCGAAAAAGGGCTGGGAACCACCGTGCAAGTGTTTCTACCTATTCGCCAGAGATGATAAAATAGCGGAATGAATTCTAAGAAAAATAAAATTCTCATTGTCGATGATGAAGAAAACATTCTCTGGGTCTTGAAAAAAGGTCTGGAAAAAAATAACTTCATTGTGGACACTGCAACTAGCGGCGAAAAAGCGCTCGACCAGCTCAAAAAAAACGAATATCTTTTGATGTTTTCAGATATTTTCATGGAAGGTATTAGCGGGCTTGAATTGATGGAAAAATCTCGACAAATTTCCCCAAACCTTAAAATCGTGATAATGACCGCTCAGGACTCCATGAACAATACTATAGAGGCTATGCGTTTAGGAGCTTATGACTACCTCTCAAAACCTTTCGACTTTGACGATGTATATAATTTAGTAGAAAAGGCCGAAACCGCACAATCTTTTTCTCTCCCTCAGGAGGTAGATGAAGCGCATAGGCGCACTATTGAAGGTGGAAAAGATGAAGATCACATTATTGGAAAAAGCAAAAGCATGCAAGAAATTTTCAAAACTATCGGCAAATCTGCAGACTCCGATTTGTCCATTCTCATAACAGGTGAAAGTGGAACAGGCAAAGAAATGATCGCCAGTACTCTACACCGATACTCACAAAGAAAGGACAAACCCTTTATCTGTATTAATTGTGCTGCCATTGCTAGGGAACTACTTGAATCCGAGTTGTTTGGGCATGAACGGGGAGCTTTTACGGGGGCGGTAGAGACAAAAACTGGAAAGTTTCAACAAGCTGATGGAGGCACTTTGTTTCTAGATGAAATTGGTGACATGGAATTGCCTTTGCAAGCAAAAATACTTCGTGTTTTACAAAACAATGAATACTATAGAGTCGGAGGTAAAGAACCTCTGCGCACCAACGTACGGATCATAACTGCCACTAACCAGAACCTTTTAAATATGATCAAGCTGAAAAGTTTTCGTGAAGATTTATACCACCGGCTTAATGTTATTCATATAAATATGCCGCCATTAAGAGAAAGGATCGAAGACGTGCCCCTGCTGGCTAATTATTTTATTAGCCGATATACAAAATCATTAGCTCGCGGCCCAGTATACCTTTCTACCGATGCAGAAATCATTTTAAGTAACTACCACTGGCAAGGTAATATTCGAGAATTGGAAAACGTTATTAAACGAGCAGTGATGCTAGCTCTTTCCGGCCCAGTCCTTCCAGAACACCTTCCTTCTCACCTTCAGGAAAAAGGATATTCTCCCAGCCAATGGGATAAAAGGCTAAATCAACTCATTCAAGACTTTTTGCAAAACCAAAACCTTGAAAAGGAAGGAATATTATATGAAACCCTCATCCAAAAATTAGAAAAGCATCTTTTTGAAATCGTTCTCGGAAAATATTCTGGAAAACAAGTAGCTGCTGCAAAGGCTCTAGGCATCAACCGCAATACCTTAAAAAGAAAAATAGATGCCATGAACATAGAAATAAAAAAAGGCCGCATCCAATAAATCCGTGCAAACTCAACGTATCCTTTCTATTAAAAGTCCACTGGGTCCTTCGGTTGAGATTCTTAAACATATTTTTTCTCCGAAATCTGATAATAAGCCTCGAGTTTCTTTCGTCGCAGGACTTCACGGTGATGAATTGGAAGGACTTTATATTTGCCATAAGTTACTGCGTTACTTAATGGAACTGGAGATTTCAAATCCAGAAGCAATTCAAGGAGAAATAAATATTTACCCAGCAGTGAATCCACAGGCCTTAGAAAATGCAACTCGACTTTGGCCTTTCTTCAGCCTAGATATCAACCGTACGTTTGGCTTAAATCAAACCAATTCAATTGCAGAGGAAATATCACAAACTCTTTTTCAAGATTTGAAATCCTCTTCAGATATTGTGATCGATTTTCATTCCAGTAATTTACAGTTAATGGAATTACCTCAAATACGAATTATTAAAGGTTTTGAAAAAAAGCTACTACCACTGGCAAAAAAATGTAATGTTGATCTCATATGGGTTCATCCCAATGCAGAAATTTTCGCATCGACTTTGGGATTCAACCTAAACAAGGCTAAAACTCCTACCTTGGTCATCGAAACAGGAATATGCCTTCGCATTCACCCCAGCAATAACGATCAGATTTTTAATGGAATGCTAAACCTGCTTCATGACACCGGAACCCTCAAAATCACTCAACCGACAGGAAAAAAACCTAAACTGGTTCAACCTGAGGAGGTTGTTATGATACAAGCCCAGTATTCTGGCCTATTTATCAAACAGGTTGAAATAGGAAAAGTCCTAACAGAGGGCGAAAAACTTGGCAGACTAATCGATCCAGTGTGCGGACACATTTTAGAGGAAATTTTTTCACCCTGTTCTGGTTTACTGTTTACTATTCGCGAACATCCGCTAGCACATAAAGGTTCTTCGTTGGCACGCATTGCCAAGGTCATTTAAAAAAATGAAAGAAAAAATACTTACATTACCTAGTCCCTTTGGAGGCAATCTAGAAATTTATAAAAATACTTGGGGAAAATCTGGAGAACCTTTATCTATTGTCAGTGGATTACAAGGCGATCATCTCAATGGGTTATTTTTAAACTCTCATATCACGCAATTTCTCGATAGCGTTGCAGAAGGCATTGATCCTCATTATAACCTCACAGGTCAAGTGCAAACTTTTCCAGTGGTTAATGCAAATGCTGTCCTATCTGGCTCTCGATTATGGCCGTTAGATGGGATGGATATGGACCTCGCTTTTCCTGGAAATCCAGAAGGCGAAACCTCAGAAGCTATTGCATCTACGATTTTGGAACATACAAAAGATTCATTCTGGGGTCTAATTTTATCTTCCGCTCCACCGCATTACGAAGACGCACCTCACATCCAAATTCATAAACCAAATAGCAGCACAAAAAAAATATGCCAGGATCTACAAATGGAAATCGGTCGAAAACAAAAATTTTCGTCAACACAAAAGGTAAGCTTATCTCATCACTGGCAAGAGCAGGAGATCTCTTCGGTTTTAATTTCAGCAGGGTCACCTAGAACCATCAACCAAAAACAATGCGAAATCCTATTTCAGGGGATTTTAAACTTTATGAAAGCAGAAGGGATCCTAAAAGATAATCGTGATAACAAAACCGTAAATAAAACCAAAACCCGCATCTATAAATCTGATGAAGAAATATCGGTACAAACTTATACAGCAGGAATATTTCTCAAAGAAATTGAGGTCGGTAACCAGTTAGAAAAAGGACAAAAAATTGGGGAAGTTCGCGATCTATACAGCGGGAAAAGGCTTGAAATAATCACATCACCCGAAGACGGATTTCTGATAACCCTCAGGCAATACCCAATTGTCTATGAAAAAGAACCGATTGCTACAATTTTATCCGCCAAAGATAATTGGGAAAAGATAAGCTATGCTTTCAAATCTATCGTAAAGTAATAATATTCCTCATTTGCAATCAGGCTTTAGAATAAAAACTCCTATTTCATTTATATAGAATTGTTAATGGATAGTTTTGAAGCAATGGTACTAATCAAATACAACTCCAAAAAGGGCCCTTACTTAAAAGAAAAACTCTGTCCATTGCAATTAACTATTTATTAACAAATAGTTCTAAATTACAAAAGGTTGATGCTATAGTTGCGATGCTATAAAATTACTTGCGAACAATATAGCCCAGTTACCTTTTCCCATGCCCCCTTCTAAATCTATTAAAAATCAGATCATTAATCAGAACAACTCCGGTTACCGTTATTCTATTGAGTCTTTTTTGTTAGTGGATTTTGCTAAATTTAGTCCCGGACAGGAGGTTCTAGATATTGGTACCGGTTGCGGTATTATTCCTCTACTTATGATTAATCGCGAATCTGAAATGAAAATCACTGGAGTAGAGATTCAAGGTTCTGCTGTCGCCGTTGCTAAGCAAAATGTTTCCAAAAATAAAAATAAAATAAAAATTTTGAATGAGGATTTTCTCGATAAAAGATTAACCTTTCCCAGGGAACAGTTTGACTTAATCATATCTAATCCGCCTTATCACAAAATAAACTCAGGTCGTATGAATCTGGATGAAGGAAAAGCAATCGCAAGACATGAGTTGAAACTCAATTTGCAAGACATGCTCGAAAAAGCAAAACCTTTTTTGAAAAAAGGTGGCCATATAACCCTGGCTTACCCACCCATCCGATTACAGGAAACATTAAGCGAACTTGAAAATCAAAAGCTATTCCCAAGTCGTATTCGCTTTATCCACGGAAAAAAAAATGCAGAAGCCAAAATATTTCTCATAGATGCTATTAAAGGGAAAAAGAGTGATTTAATAGTCGAATTACCACTCTATGTTTATAATAAAGGCGAAACTTATACTAAGGAGATGCAAGAGGTTTATGATTCCTTTAATTGTGTTGACGGGTCCGACCACATCAGGCAAAAGTAAAACTGCTCTTGCCTTGGCAAAAAAACTAAATACAGAAATTATCAGTGCCGATTCAATGCAAGTCTATAAATATTTTGATATTGGTACCGCCAAACCTTCTGAAGAAGAACGCCAGCGCATCCCCCATCACTTAATTGATATTCTAGAACCCGATGAAGAATTTAATGCTTTTGATTTTAAAACCCGCGCCCTAAATTCCATCAACGATCTTATGAATCGCAATAAAATCCCCATCCTAGTTGGAGGTACCGCGCTTTACCTTAAAGTCTTAATTCAGGACTATGACTGCGCTGTTAAAATTTCAGAAAAATTTAGAAAAAAAATACAACATGATATTTTGAAACAAGGAGTAAAAACCGTCTATAAAAAATTGCAAGCTATCGATCCCTACTTCGCCGAAAAAATTTCAGAAACAGATTCGCTGAGAATTGAAAGAGCCTTAGGAGTTTATATGGAAACGGGCAAACCATTTTCAGGGTTCCATAAAGAAGATACCTCCTCCAATACACAATTCCCTATTCATACTTTCATTCTCGAATTGGATCGATCCGCACTTTATAAGAAAATCGATTGCCGTGTTGATTCCATGATTGAAGATGGTCTAGAAGGCGAGGTCAAGGACATACTAGATAGTGGTTACTCCTCAGACCTAAAGCCACTAAAAAGCATTGGTTATGCTCAGATGACGAGATATCATCAGGAAGATTTGACTTTAGAGAGGGCTATTTACGAAATAAAACGGGAAACTCGCCACTATGCCAAACGACAGCTCACGTGGTTTCGAAAAATGCCTGAAGCTCAAATCATAACTACAAATAAAAATGACACACCTGCAACTCTCAGCGAAAAATTACTTTCCAACCTTCCCAATGTAGCAGCCTTTTTTTTCGTAGTTTTTATAGCACTAGGTTTTGGCAGTAACTCGGAGGCTAAAAATACAACCCAGGATTTTGAACAAGCAAAAAATAATTTTTTTAAAAAAGAATGGGCTAAAGCTAAAAACCAATTACTTGCTATTAAAAACAAAGATCCAAATTCAAAGGTAGGTAAACGTTCTAGTTTTTTACTGGCCCTTTTATACATACAATCCAGAAAAAACAAACAGGCTATAGAAATATTAACTCCTCTGATTAAAAATTATCCAGAAATCCAAGATTATATCTTGCTAAATCTTGCTAAAGCAGAGTTACAAAACAAAAATTTTGAGCAGGCACAAAGACATGTGGGCACACTCCTAAAAAAATTCCCGGAAACACAGCTCTACCCTGAGGCCAAAATTATTCTTTCGGAAACCTACAGTCAAAATGACTCCAAGAATAAGGCTGCTGAAATTTTTCAGGAAACTATTACAACTTTAGAAAGCTCTTCCTATCATAAGATTTTTCGATCATATATACCCGAGCTTCTTTTTAAATTAGCATTAAATCAAGAGAAGCTAGGAAAGAAATCGAAAGCCTATTTTAATTATCGGCAGCTTTATATTAAATATCCGAATCATGAGCGCACAACTGATTCCATAACCGCAATAAAAAAGCTTCTCGTATCTCATGGCATAAAAGAAGTTCCTCTAAATTTAGAAGAACACACAGAGAGAATTGAGCATCTATTTAAAGGTGTTCGGTATAAAGAAATCATAACTGAGATCAGTAAGATCAAAAAGGACAACAACCCGATACCAGGACGATTTTATTTCTTTCTATCTAAGGCCTATCGTGGATTACGGGATCGGGAAAAAGCGAACATAGCTTTAAAAGAATTCTCCAAATTATACCCACAGCATTTACAAATTGACAAAGCTAAGTTTAATATTGGAAGAAACCTTTGGAACCTTGGAAAACCTCTAGCTGGAGCTAAATATTTTAAGGAGGTGTCCGAAAACAACCCATTATCGGAGAGGGCTATTAAAGCTTTATTTTTTCTTGGTAAAATTTATGAAGAGCGCAAAAACTATTCTGAATCACTAAAACTTTATGAAAAGGCTTTAAAGAAATACCCTGAGAGCTTTTACGGTCAATGGGCTGGGTGGCGGCTAGGTTGGATAAATTATATTGATGGTAAATTTGGTAAAGCATATGAACGTTTTCAGGAAGTGGCAATGCGATTTCCGAATGGACCTTTCATTGAATACAACCTTTACTGGGGAGCTAAATCAGCTGAAAAAATAGGGGATAAAAAAAAGGCCAAAGAAATCTTTATAAATATTGCGAAATTATATCCTTACACATTTCACGGAATTCGTGCAAAGGAACAAATGGTCAAACAAGGAATAGTTTTCTCTGAACCCAGTCCGGGGAACTCAGCTTTTAAAACCTCTCTTAAGCTGGCCCGACCACTAGATCATAGGGAAAAATTTCATCATATCCGCGCAAAAGAATTATCTAGGATTGGATTGAATAAAGAAGCTAGAAATGAAATACAGCAACTTGGAAAATCCATTCAAAAAAATTTAACTGGCGTATTGTGGCTTTCCAAACTTTATCATAATGCCGATGGTTATTCCGAATCGCATAAACTTTTGCAGTTATATAAAGATTTTGCCACAAAATCGGGGGAGCGGTCCTTATCTCCAAGCTTCTGGAAATATTTTTTTCCTCTAGCTTACCGAGATGCAGTGGCCTTATACTCCAAGCATCGAAATGTAGACCCCTATTTTGTAAATGGAATAATTCGTCAGGAAAGCTTGTTTGATAGCAAAGCACTGTCTCCTGCAGGGGCCCGTGGTCTCATGCAAATAATGCCCACCACAGGCAAAAAACTTTATCCAAAAACTAAACTTCAAAAACCATTTGATGCTGATGTTCTATTTGAACCCGACTTAAATATCCAACTTGGTGTGAAATATGTAAGTCAATTGGAGAAGCGTTTTGGGAGAAATGGAACCCATATCTTGATTTCCTATAATGCTGGACCCCATATTCTTAAAAAGTGGTTAAAACGGTTTGGTCATTTAACTGATCTAGATGTATTTATCGAGTCTATTCCCTATCCCGAAACAAGACGCTATGTGAAACATGTTTTAAGGAACCGTGGCATTTATAAGACTCTATATACCCGTTCCTAAAACATCTTCATTTATGTTTAAAATCTGCTTTCTAAATAGATATAATGTATAGAATGAAATCTAAAGTCTATATTCAAAAGGTTGAGAGTTACTCAATAGACAAAATCGAATCCTTTATCCGCGAGGCATTAGCTGTAATTGATAGAAAGGAAACCCTTTTTTCTATAGGAGAAAAGGTGTTACTAAAGCCTAATCTCCTTAGAGGATTCACTCCCGAGCACTGCGTAACCACTCATCCAGCAGTTATTGAGGCTATATGCAGAGTACTAAAGGATTATACTATTGGGCAAATCACCATAAGTGATAGTCCAGCTTTAGGTAGTCTAGAAGCAGTAGCAAGTAAAGCGGGATACGATCAATTAAAGAGTAAATATGGTGTTAAAATTATACCTTTGACTAATCCCCTGCCCTTTGAAAATGAAGAAGGTGTTCCCCATTTGAAAATTGCCGGTTGTTTGAAAGAGTTCGACCATATCATCAACATGCCAAAAGTTAAATCGCATTGTCAAATGGTAATGACTCTGGCAATCAAAAATTTATTTGGGCTTGTTATAGGCAAACGAAAACCTGTTCTACATTGCCTTGTTAAAAACGACAAAATTAAATTTGGAAAAATGTTGATCGATATAGCTCGTCATGTGAACCCCTGTCTGACAATTGCAGATGGTATCGAAGCCATGCAAGGACAAGGGCCGATTCATGGCAGTCCATATCCTCTAGGGGTGCTTGCCGCCTCTACTGATATGACTGCACTTGACCGAATCGCTGCAGAGATTTTAATGTTTCCAAAAGTATATGCGCTGGAGGCTGCGCGTATAAAAAGATTTGGAAATTATGACCTAGAGAAAATAGAAATTTCTGGTGTCGCTGATCTTTCGGAACTGACCGTCTCAGATTTTGAATCAGCTAGCCCAAGGGATATTTCATTCAATCCTTACAGAGTTATGAAATCGTTTTTAAAACAAATTTATGAAATAGGAATTAAAGAAAAGCAGAATATTATTAACTAGAAAGTTCTGAAACTATCACATACGCAAGGGGGTTTCTGTTTTGACAAAAAATTTTCAAAAATCAGAAAGTGAATGGAGAGAGAAACTGACGGAAGAACAATTCAAGGTTTGTCGTAAAAAAGGAACCGAACCAGCTTTTTCTGGAAAGTATTGGGACTGCCATGATAAAGGTACCTACCATTGCACTTGTTGCGATGAACCTCTATTTGCTTCTTTGACAAAATTTGATTCTGGTACCGGCTGGCCAAGTTTTTACGAATCGATTGATCCAAGTTCTGTCGTTACCGCAGAAGATTCATCGTTTTTTATGCGTAGAGTTGAGGTGCTTTGCAGGAAATGCGATTCGCACCTTGGCCATGTTTTCGAAGATGGGCCTGAACCTACGCGTCTACGCTATTGCATCAATTCAGCATCCTTGGAATTAAAAAAATCTTAGAACCTCTAGTTTTTCCAATTCAGGTTATTTATTCTTCATGGTAAAAACTAAATATTTTCTTTCCATAATATTTTTCGCGCTCATTAGCTTGAACCAAAACGTAGTAATAACTGACGGATGTAACCGACTCGTTGGAAATCTTCCATTTTAACAAATAACTTTTCTGCTTTTTTGAGATGATATACTGCCTTTTCTGGCTCTGGAATATTCTCGCGGTATAAATTTCCCAGCATCATATGGCCATCCGCAAAGTTGGGTTTAATTCTTATGACTTCACGAAAGGCCAAACAAGCATCGTCGTATAACTCAGCATCCATCAGCGAAAGCCCCAGATAAAACTGTACCTGAACCGAATCTGGTTTCAAAACCACGGCCTTTTTTAAATATTCCACTGCTTCTTTATACTGGGCCTTGATACGGCTGGCAATTCCTAAATAAAAATATACATTCGAATCTTTTGGGCAAACCCCCTCTGCGCGATTTAAAACCGCAATTGCTTCTTCCGTTTCACCCTGCTTGATATAAGACGCACCTAAAGCCGTGTAGGCATGAATAAACTGAGGATTAAGATCTATAGATTTTTTAAAAACCCATACCGCTTTATGCAAGGCATCGATACCATTTTCTTCCATGCAACCATAGGCAACCCCCATATTGTAATAGGCATCCAAAAAGTCTGGCTTGAATCCACGTGCCATTTGATATGCATCGACTGCAGCTTGGTACCAAGTCAGATTCTGCAAGCGCAAGCCCTCTTTCAACCATTCTTCAGCAGCTTTATTTTTTTCTTGGACCTCCTCTTTTGGACGATAAAGTTGATGGATTAGCGAAGCTCGTTGGAAATCATTTTGACGGATATACAACTGTTCCGCAGTTTCCAGAAATTTCATCGCGCGTTTTGGGTTTCGCAACCTTTTGATGTGAAGGCAACCCAACAAATAATTTCCCTCGGCATATTCTGGCCAAACCCGCACAGCTCTTTTAAATGCCTGTCGAGCTACCGCATGATAGCCAAACTCCAAATAAGCTTGCCCTATCAAAGCGCATATACTTGCAAAAACCTTTGAAGGAGCTTCCGCGCTTTTTTTGTTTATCTCATAGACATCACGATTCCTTCCAAGTCGGTCAAAAATAAAAGTCAACCAATAGTCTGCAATTGCAAATTCGGGAGCCATAGGAATAATTTTTTTAAAAGCTGCATAAGATTTTTTTTCCTTGCCTTGCATCCAGTAAGCAGTTCCCAGGTCAATATAAATTTGCGGATAGTTAGGTTTAAGGCGCGCTGCTTTACGATAATTTTCAATTTCTTCCTTCCGATTTCCCAAAGCCATATAAACATGGCCCAATAAATGAAACGCTGGATAAGCATTGGGACTAATCCGTAAAACATCATGAAATACGGCAATTGCTTCGTTATAAAATCCTTGTGCAGTGAGCTTTATCCCTCCCTCAAACAATGCCGAGTCTTCCCAGGGATAGGGTAAGAGGTCTTCAATAACCTGAACCAAGCGGGGAACAGAAAGCTCCATACTTTTAATGGCCTCAAAATGCTCTGCTAATTCCGGGTTACTGCTTTTAATTTTTTCGCCTAGTGTGGACAGAGCAACTCCACCGTCCGTCTCTGGGTTTTGCGTATTTTTTATTTTCTTTTTTGCCAAATCCAACCTCAAAATATTTTTATAGCTCTAACTTTTTTCATTATATTGTGAAAAATCATTTTAACAGAAACCTTTTCAGCTTGTTTATACAGATGTGTTAACGAATAAAATTATGCCGAGCTTGCACCTATTTAACAAGAAATTCGATTACTATGGCACATCCAAGACCCAGAGTAGTTTTTGTCACCCATCGATAAAATCTCTTACTCTATATAAATCGAAGGAGCCGTTTTAGTTTAAATTTAGGGAATACTGAAAAAATACTTTAAGAATCTGAGTAAAAGGGGGAGTTTTTGTATTGAAAAATGCTACGAGAGAAAAGAACGTTCAATATTGCAACGATAGGAACACCTAAAAGCATGCCTACCAGGCCGAACAACTCACCCCCAAGAAGAACAGCAAATATGACGGCGACAGGGTGCAAACCAATGTTTTCGCCCACTATACGAGGAGTAATAATCATACCCTCAATCCCCTGTACAAATGCAAAAACACCTGCGACCCCAAGAACCGCTAGCCACTCCTGAGTGTGCATAAAAGTCAATATTGCAGCGGGAACAAAACCTAATACCAATCCAAGATAAGGAACTAAATTAACTAAGCCCGCCATAAGACCTAATGAAAGACTCATGGGTGTATCACATAAAAATAATCCGAAGGCATACATCAATCCCATTAATGCCACTACCACCAATTGCCCGCGAACAAAACTCGACAAGACCTTGTCTATTTCAAGAACCAATTCTCGTGTTTTTTCCTGAAGTCGGGGTGGAATCAAAGCCAGGAGTCTCTTATTTATGGAATCAAAATCTCTCAGCAGATAAAACATGACTACTGGAATGATCACCAAATTTGCAATCATCAAGATAATATTGAATAAGTTTGAAATGGAGCCCCAAAGAAGTTTTCCGGAAAACTGTAAGGCCTTCATGGGAAGCTCTCCAAATCTGGATAAAACTTCGTTTAGAATCTCTTCCACTTTTTCTGGATCAAGGCCTTTTACCATATCTAATAAAGGACGAATCCAATCCTGAAAAATCCCAATATATATGGGAATATTCTGCATTAAATTTTCTGTCTGCGTGCTCAATATAGGGACAAACAAAATGCAGGCAACTACGAGTAGTAAAAAAAAAGTCCCCATCAAAAATAGTACCGACCCTGTTCTGGACACACCCTTACGGACCATCTTATCCACTAATGGATCCATTAGATAGGCGAGAGCAAAAGCAATAAAAAAAGGGGCAGCAACTCGGCGAGAAAAATAAAGCAGAATACAAATAACGAGAAAGACGATTACAGATATAAGAAATAAATTTTTATTTTTATCCCTATCCATGGTCTACATATCCGCCATAGGCATTGGCAGAGCATCAGGAGCCTTTTTTATTGGTGTTTGCATACCCTTTTCCCAATAGCTATAAAGAGAAGGAAGTAAGAAATCAGCAAGTTTTTGACTGGTCACATCGAATGCCTCTAATTCCGCTGACAATTCATATTCGTTTTTTACCGTGGCAAAATCACTTTTTGCGGCTATTAAATAAGAATCTAAGATTGAAACAGCTTTAATACTTATATTAACCTGTACCATCTTCATTTTTATGTCTTTGTTTTTTTTTAATTTTGAAACAGCTGTACCCAAGATAACGATATCTGCCCCGGCTTTCAAGCCGATATTTCTGGCATCATCTAAATTGCCTTTGATAGCACTCCGCACAATACTTTCTGGAACCACATCGCGAATACTATTTCTATCCACCACTTCAATGCCCGATTCTAAAAAATTGTTAGCCAACTGCGTTTCTGAAATGGGAACAACATCCCAAAAAGAAGCGAGAGGCGCAGAAGTAAAACTGTTTTCCTTCATTAAAACCACCACTTTATTTTCGCTAAGAGGGTGAGCAACAACACCCATTCCTGCAAGGACCTGGTTTACAGCCCCAGAAAAAAATCTAACTTCTAAAATCACTTCGCTGACTTTGTTTTCTAAGTCATCTAAGGCTTGCAAATACCTGTAACTTTTTACATATCGACTGGCTCGCCGAATAATCTTTTTTAGATCTCGCTGGCTTGTAGCAAACTCCTCTTCACCTATTAAATCTTTAAAGGCTGACTCCATTGCGTTTTTCATGGCAAAAGCTACTGCCTTCTTTCGGGCGGAAACATAATTTTCATTTTTTACAGGAATACTGGCAACACCTTCATAAGAATCCTTTAATATGGGTTTTGCAAAAGAAAACTGATTGTCGATTTGCAAAAAGGCTACAACCATAAAACTAATGAGCCAGAAGTTTTTTTTTGGAAAAGAGTTTCTCATTTTTTTTTCTGAGTGGCCTGGTGAGGACCGGCTCCACAGTCACAATTTTTTTAAGAGATTTTATTTCTTTTAGGTTTAAAAACCTACACGCTCCCAAGGGAAGTCCTGTTAAATTCAATCCTCCAAAATGGGTACGCTGTAATTTAATAACAGGGTGTCCAATATGCTCACAAACTTTTTTAATATGTCTGTTTTTTCCTTCAGTTAATGTCATAACAAGAAAGCAGTTTTTCCCACTAGTCTTTTGAATTTTGACATCAATAGGTTTAAACTTCTCATCGGCAATATGGACACCTCGCTGCAAACGTTTAAGTGTTTTTTCGTTTGGTATCCCAGCAACCTTTACCTTATAGGTGCGTTCCACTTTATATTTAGGAAGTAAAAGTTTCTTTGCCAGCACCCCATCGTTAGTAAAAAGCAACACCCCTTGAGTATTGTAATCTAGACGCCCTACCGGGAATACCCGGACTTTTGTCACTTGCACATATTCCATGACCGTCGTTCTACCACGTTTATCTTCTGCCATCGTAGTGAGGCAACCCGTCGGCTTATTTAAAAGAATATAAACATCATTTTGCTTTTCTGGGATCGCTTTACCTAGAACTTTTATACGGTCCACACTTGGATCAGCTAGCGAACCCAGCTTAGTCACTAATTTGTCATTGACTTTGACCTTTCCCTCTTCAATCCATCTTTCTGCTTCCCGCCTAGAGGCCAAGCCAGCATCAGCTATTATTTTTTGTAAACGAATTTCCATTTTATGCAGAATAAAAGGATGGTAAAACTTCTTAGGGATCTAAGTAGATGTAGCGTCTTCCTTATTTTCAAATATTTCAGAGGAGGACTCTGTTTCTGATTTTGCGAACTCTATCTGGGACTGCAAAGGATTGTCACCATCTTCCAAATCTTCCTTTAAATCCTCTAAGGTTGGCAAATCATTCAAATCTTTCAGGCCAAAATATTCAAGAAATTTTTGAGTTGTGCGATACATAATGGGTCGACCTGGAACTTTTTTTCTCCCTGCCGGCCCTATTACTTTTTTTTCCAACAAAGTTTTGATAACTCCACTCGAATCCACTCCTCGAATATCATCTACTTCTTGACGCGTTAGAGGTTGCTTATAAGCAATAATAGATAGTGTATCTAAACCGGGTTGGGACAATCGTGAGGATCTATCCAATTTTAGAAACTTACGAATCCAGTCATTAAATTCATGTCGAGTACATAACTGATAACCATCTGCAACTTCAAGGATTTGAAGATTTCGAGACTGGTACTCTTCCTTCAGCTCTTCAAGAATCAGCTGTAAATCCTTTTTTTCTGCCGTGTTGAGAAAAATTTTTTCTAGTTCTCCAACATGAACCGGTTGGTCTGCAGCTAACAAAATATTTTCAATAATCGATTTTAATTCATCCCGTTGCATACAATCCCCAAGGTTTTTAAAACTAGCTAGTATTTACTCTAATTCAAAGTATTTACTCAGGGCTAATCCCTGAGAGTGATAATTTGATTGTAACTCAATTCCATAAACCTTATTCGGTCTTTCCACCACCCGTTCAAATTTCAATCGGCAAAAAGTTTGTCCATGTTCAACCATGAATGGAACATCATGAGGGCGCACTTCCATAACGGCGCGAGTCCCCTGACCAACTAAATCATCGCTGCCATTCCAGCCAAAACCTGAGTCAAAAAACCCTGCATAATGGGTGCGTAATTCCCCACTATTAGGCTCGTAAGCAATCATTTCTGCCAGCCAGTCTGGCCAAATACAAATTTTCTCTTTGGACATCATAATATAGAAGCTTTCCGGTTCAAGGATTAATCGATTCCTGGGCTGTCTATAAATGGGTTCCCAAAACTCGTCCGCTTTATAATGACGTATTTTAGAAAGATCAATCACATTGGAATTGTTCTTGGCCTTATAAGCTACGATAGAGTCTGGTTGATCCCCGGTAACATCTACCCCGACATAAACCCCCCCTTCCACTTTTACCTGATCGAAAGGAATGGAAAAACCATTACGGTCAAATAAAATGGGATTGCTCTTATACTTAATTTCTAGCCCCTGTTTACCCAGGGTATGTGAAGTAACATGAGCTAATCTTACTTGGTTCAATGACAAACCTGTTTTTACCCTTACTGGAAAAGACCTTGGAATTACCTCCAGATAAAGGCCACCCCGATACCCTCGCGGAACCTCATCGAATCGATGTCCTCCATCCACAATCACGCGTGTAAACATATCCAAGCGACCGGTTGAGCTTTTTGGATTGGCCAAACCATAAAACGCTGACGATAAATTTAATTCTTCCATCAGTGGAATTAGATAAATCGCGTTTTTTTCTAAAATTCCACCGTTTGAGATATCAAATTCATAAAGCGTTAAGTCTTTTAATCGTGTATCAACCGGTTCATTTTCAGGCAAAAAACTACACTGGATTCTATAAGCCCTTTGCCCCAGTCTTAAATCTAAACTCACTGGTTGAATTTGCGATGGATCTATAGGAATCTTCGAGGTAATCATCCCCTCCTTCAAAGCCATTTCAATTAACTGGCAGGGAAGATACCCAGATTTACCCTTTAAGAAAGATGAAAGGTCTGAGTTTTGTGTTTCTGTGGTGGAATTCATTTATTAATCGGTTCTATTGAATTTCTAATGCGCCAAAACAATTTTTATACTGAAGCGGTTTTTACTTAGATGAGAGAGGAAACATCCTGCTGGTTACAAATAACCGCTCTTCAAACAATGCTGGCCAGTTGACAGGCTGTTTGCGGCTATGATTTAATCTTATTACTCAATAAAATTCAACCTGATTATTCCTTTATTGTCTAAATTTTCACTTATTTTGCAGATATTTAATTTCAGTTAGAGGGTATGATTCAAATAAATCAGGAACAACAGCGGTCTTTAGCAAACGAGTTATTAATAATGATTATAGGGTCATAGTAAAAATTATGGATTTAAGAAACCAAAAGGCAAAATCAACAAATTTTTTAAAAAATTCTATTATCACAATTGCATTGCTGGTATTAGCCGGTGCCGGACTTTGGGCTCTGATGTTCTATTCTGCCCCTCCTAATAATCTTGAACCCTATGCAAATTATAAAGAATCGCAAAAAATATTTGAACCAAAGGTGGGTAACCCCAAAACCGATAAGACTCAAAGGTCAGAATCACAGGAAATCTCTTCACCTCCTGAACCTAATCTAGGCAATCTCATAAAAGCAGCAACATCGGCGTCTTCTGCCAAATCCACATTGCCTAGGAAAACACTGGAACATATTAAAAAAGGCATGGAGTTTACTGAAAAAGGAAAATACAACGCCGGCAATATGGAATTCGAAAAAGCTGCTTTATTAAGTCCAGATTCTGCAGATCTTTATTCTATCTGGGGAGCTGCATTGAGGATGGCCAAAAAGTTTAAAGGTGCAAATAAAAGATTTGCGCGTGCACATGAATTATCACCCAACGACAGCGAAATAACTCTGAACTGGGCGATGTCGCAATTAGAGGGTGATGTACCTGAAGACGCTATTCGTCTGTTCAAAAAAACCATCAATATAGATCCAAAAAATCTGATGGCTTACAACCTGCTAGGCAAATCTTATGGCCGTAAAAAGATGTACGATCAGGAAGTCGCTATTTATAAAAAAGCGATTCAAATCGAGCCTAAATTTGCACTGGCACATTTTAACCTCGGTATTGTTCTTGGTATACAGAAAAAATTTGAATCCGCTGCACCGCATTTTTTAAAAGCCATTGAGCTTGACAAGCAATATGAGAAACCTTTCGTCATCCAGATGCTAACAGCAATCGGCAAATATGATCCCACTGCAGGAAAGCCCATCAATCAACCCAAGTCGGCAAAACAAACAAAACCAGATTTGGAAATAGCCGAAGCTACAAAAGTTGATCCTAAAGTTGAAGAAAAAAAAGAAGAAGGTTCCGGTGCCGACCACAAAATGGAGGGCTCCAAAAACGTCAACGAAACTACAAATGTTACAGGGAAAATACTCATTAATGGGGAAATGCCTAGCCCAAACACATTAGTATTTCTAGAAACAAAAACAAAAATGCGCGCAAAGGGGCAAAAACAAGGCGAAGTCATGACCATTCACCAAAGTGGATTAAATTTTCAACCTACTCACTCAATTATTCAGGTCGGAACAACTGTAAATTTTTCTAACCATGACAAGGAAGTTCATAATATTTATTCCAAATCAGTGGGCAACCAGTTCAATCTTGGTGCCATGGCCTCAGGTTCTTTCAAGTCCATCGAATTTAACACTGCCGGCCCAATCGTATTGCGATGCAATATGCATAAAGACATGATTGGAACTCTGTTCGTGGTTCCAAACGGGTATTACACTCGACCAAATAAAAAGGGTAAATATGAGTTTAAGAATGTTAAAAGTGAAGGCTATATCATGCAGGTTTGGGCGCCTATGCTGAGCCCAGATGAGGTTTCAGCAAATATTCGCTCGGCAGATCTTACGGGAGTGGACCAGACTTTTGACTTTGATATCAAATCGGCTTCTGTCATAGGTGAGATTCATGACATGACCGACCCAACGGATTACAATGCCATTGTCGATAATATTGAAAAAGAAATGTTTCAAGCTATTGAGGACTGGAAAAACGGTAAAAAATTCATCTCGCGAAAACGTATGTTGATGGCTATTACCAAACATTTTGACGGTGAAGGATTAAAAAGTGCTATCGCAAAAAGCTTCAGTTCAAAACGAAGTATTATTTTAGAACGCAAACTGGATAAAATCCGCAAAGAAATCTCAGGCTACGGTAAATCCGAGAGTCCTGTCACTGAAGCATCTTTAAAAAGCCAAGCTGAGTTCGCAGTTGCCGCACTACGCAACAATGTCAAAGAACTTGAAGCTCGTATCCAACCGACAAGAGTGGGAAAGGAATAACCTGAGCGCTTGGTTAATCGTCAGCCATTAGTCCAACTGATGTTACTTTTCCATCAAAAAAATTCTTCTCTACCCAAATACCTTAGGGTAAATTTCGATAATCTATAATGGGGGAAAAACCTATTAGCAATCCTTTATTACATTCTCTGATTTTTTAGAATCATAATGTTATATTGATCTGATGAGCTTAAAAATCTTTAATACCATGAGCGGAAAGAAGGAAAACTTCGTTCCCAAAATTGAAAACCAAGTAGGAATGTATGTCTGCGGCGTCACCGTTTATGATTACTGCCATGTAGGACACGCTCGTGCCGCGATTGTCTTCGACACGATTTACCGCTATCTGCAATACCTAGGTAACGATGTTATTTTCATCCGCAATTTTACAGACATAGACGATAAGATCATTAACCGAGCCAAGGAAGAAGGCGTGGAATGGCATGACATTAACCAAAAATATATAAAAGCCTTTCATCAAGATATGGGCAGACTCAATATCGCCACCCCTACTGAAGAACCAAAAGCTACCGACCACATTCCTGAAATGCTAAATATGATTCAATCTCTAGTCGATCAAGGGAAGGCTTATGAGTCAAAAGGAGATATTTTTTATTCTATAAATTCTTTCAAGGAATACGGTTGCCTCTCCGGTAAAAATATCGATGACCTACAATCGGGAGCGCGGGTCGAGATAAATGAAGTCAAAAATAACCCCCTGGATTTTGCGTTATGGAAAAAGAGTAAGCCTGAAGAACCTTCTTGGGATAGCCCCTGGGGTGCTGGCCGGCCGGGCTGGCATATAGAGTGTTCGGCGATGAGTAAAAAATATCTCGGGGAAACGTTCGATATTCACGGAGGTGGTAAAGACCTGGTATTCCCCCATCACGAAAATGAAATCGCCCAATCCTTTGGCTGCACTGGCAAGCAGCCAGTTCGTTATTGGGTTCACAACGGCTTCGTAAATATTGACAAGGAAAAGATGTCAAAATCGTTGGGCAACTTTTTTACCTTGCGTGATGTGTATAAAAAATATCACCCAGAAGTTCTCCGTCTGTTTTTAATCAGTAGTCAATACCGAAGCCCCATCGACTTCTCCGAAAAAAATCTGGAAGATTCTACCAAGGTACTTACGCGTTTTTATGAAGGTCTAGACGGAATGAACGAAAAATTAAAAGGCTTCGACTTAGCTTCTATTTCTAGACTTGAAAAAAAGATTAAAGATCACGACTTAACTAAAAAGTTTGAAGCAGCAATGAACGACGATTTTAACACCTCTGTTGTTATGGCTCATTTGAATGAAGGTCTGCGCCACCTAAACTCATCAACAAAAGATAATGATTTTGTCATCACCGCTCAAGCATGGGTCAACGCTGCGAAAATATTGGGACTGCTCTCTCTTACTCCGAAACAATTCGGTGAGGAGTTGTTCAGTATCAAAAATCAAAACTTGAATCTGGATGTTGAAAAAATTGAACAGTTGATTGCTGCCCGTAATACCGCCCGTAGCAACAAAAACTGGCATGAAGCCGATCGCTGTCGCGATGAGCTTACGTCTATGGGTGTAGTCATCGAAGACACCTCAAATGGAACTGAATGGAAAATTAAATGATCCCTTGTTAATCTTTTCAAATACTGATTTATCAGGGCTTTGACATTCAAAAGCACAATTACTTGTTGAGATGGGCTTGTCTCCAATTGTATACCCGGGTTTTTCTCCTCAAATTACAATAAAATGTAGTATCCCCATTGCGTAAAACCTTAATTTCCCGTAAAATCTTTCTCCTTCGCCTTGATTCTATTAATCATTCAGGATAAAGTGCAATATTACCCTTTAATTAAAACGATTACTGTAATACATGGACCATCTAGACGAACTTGAAAATCAAAGCATTTTTATACTCCGCGAGGCTTATAAAAATTTTAAAAACTTAGCCATGCTGTGGTCGATTGGTAAGGATTCTACGATAATGCTCTGGCTTGCACGCAAGGCCTTTTTTGGGCATTGCCCCATTCCCCTAGTTCATATAGACACCACCTATAAAATCCCGGCAATGATCGAATACCGCGATTTTTATGCAAAGGAGTGGGGATTGAATCTAGTAGTGGGAAAAAACCAGAAAGCCCTAGATGAGGGAATGAACCACGAAAAGGGACGCATCGTATGCTGTGAAGCTCTTAAAACACAGGGTCTGCAATGCATCATGGAGGAACAAGGCTATACTGGGCTCATTCTCGGTATCCGCCGCGACGAGGAAGGGACTCGTGCGAAAGAACGCTATTTTTCTCCAAGAGATAAAAACTTCGAATGGAATTTTAAAGATCAACCACCGGAACTTTGGGACCAATATAAAACCACTTTCTCAGAGGACACCCATATTCGAATCCATCCTATCCTTCATTGGACAGAGCTGAACGTTTGGGAATATATACAACGAGAAAAAATTCCCATCATAGATCTGTACTTTGCAAATTCTGAGGGTAAGAGGTATCGTTCTTTAGGCTGTGCGCCTTGCACAGGAACAATAGATTCCAAAGCCAAAAATGTGGAAGAAATTGTTGAAGAATTGAAAAATGCTACAACATCAGAGCGTTCCGGTAGGGCTCAAGATCAGGAAAACACCTACGCAATGCAGAAACTACGCGCCCGAGGATATATGTAAATGGGCAATAACGGTAGCGCACCAGATCTTGCTAGCCGCTTGATGCGGTTGGTTATTGTAGGTCACGTTGATCATGGCAAATCTACTTTGGTAGGCCGTTTGCTCTCTGATACAGGAAGCCTTCCCGAAGGAAAACTCGAATTCGTACAAGATATTTGCGATCAACAAGGGAAAACTTTCGAGTTCGCTTTTCTGTTAGACGCATTACAAGAAGAGCAGGAACAGGGTATCACCATTGACACCTCACAAATTTTCTTTCATACCCCAAAAAGAAAATACGTCATCATTGATGCGCCCGGTCATAAAGAATTTTTAAAAAACATGGTTACCGGCGCCGCTGATGCAGAAGCAGCGCTTCTTCTCATTGACGCTAAAGAAGGCGTTCAGGAACAATCTCGCAGACATGGCTATATCCTAAAGCTATTGGGCCTCACACAGGTTGCTGTGGTCATCAATAAAATGGACCTTGTCGGTTATGATGAAAAAGTCTATTCCAAAATTAAAAAGGAATACTCTAATTTCTTAAAATCTCTCGGAGTAGAGGCTAAAGAGTTTATTCCAGTTTCTGCCAAATTGGGAATCAATATTGCGGAACTTAAAGATGAAATGCCATGGTACAAAGGTCCTACGGTTCTAAATATGCTGGATCAGTTTGAGAAAAAACCCCGACCTGATCATCTTCCCTTCCGTTTTCCGGTGCAGGATGTTTATAAGTTTGATGAACGAAGAATCATTGCCGGACGTGTGGAGTCAGGAAAACTCAAAGTAGGCGACCGTATTATTTTCTCTCCCTCAAACAAACAAGCTGTTGTAAAAACGATAGAAGCTTGGAGCGTAAATGAACAACCAGTCTCAGCAACCTCTTCAGAATCCATCGGATTCACGTTGGATGAGCAGATTTTTGTCGAGCGCGGTAATGTTTGTACGTTGAGAGAGGAGTTACCGATTGTCTCAACAACATTCGACGCCAATGTTTTTTGGATGGGACAACATAAACTGGAAAAAGGACGAAAATTTATTATAAAACTGAATACCCAAGAAGTGGAATGCGAAGTACAGGAATTTAAAAAAGCCATCGATGCTTCAACTCTTGAGACACTTAGTAATCAGGATTATATTGCAAAAAATGATGTGGCAGAACTGACACTAAAAACACGTTCACCAGTGGCCTTCGACTTATTTGGTTCTATCGCTACTACAGGACGTTTTGTGCTCGTCGATCAATACGATGTTTGCGGTGGCGGAATCATAACGACCTATACGCCTACGACTAAAGAAGACAAATTAAGAGATGAAGTTCGAACCCGGGATTTTAATTGGATCAAGAGTGATATTAAACCTGAAGAACGGGCTTATCGTAACGGGCACCGAGCAGTATTGATACTTATCACCGGCGATCCAGGATCCGGCAAAGGCCCTTTGGCAAGAACGCTGGAGCAGAATCTTTTCGAAAATAACTTTCAGAGTTATCTTCTAGATAGAAGAAATGTGAATTTAGGCGTCTCGGCTGATTTGAAACAACCCGAAGCGACTATCGAAGAAGAATCGGCAAGACGACTGGGGGAAGTGGCCAAACTATTTCTTGATGCCGGTCATGTTGTAATTTCCACCTCGAACGCATTTCATCGAGAAGATCAGGAAGATCTAAAACTTTTGGCGAACCCTTATCAGGTGATAGAAATTCAAATTAGTTCCAAAACAATAGGCGATCCGGATATTTTACTCTCGCTGGATGAAGCCCAGAATTTAAAGGAAGCATCGACTAAAATTCAAAATTTCCTGAAAGAAAAGAAAATTCTTACAGGACACAATTATTCTATATAATTGAAGCTAAAGGACTAACTATCCATTAGAGTTTAACATTGACATTGCGCAATTATTCGGGCATTAATAGCGCTTTTAAAAATAAAAACCACCAAAAGATATCATGCCAAAAATAAAAGTCGTTAATACCGAAACCGATGAAACTTTTGAGTTCAAGGCAGGTTATGGCGCGAATCTAAGGCAGGCAGCTCTTTATAATGATGCGGAAGTCTACAAAGGTCTCAACAAATTTCTTAATTGCCGGGGTAGCGGTTTATGTGCCAAATGCGTAGTAGAAGTTGAGCCCATGGAAAATGTCAATCCGCGCACCTTTTTTGAAAAAATTCATAAGCTTGAAGACCACCAGAAATTAGGTTGTCGCGTAAAGGTTTACGGTGACATCACTGTCAAAGCTGCAATCGCAGACTAACCTTCCCAGAAGGCCATCCTCCATTTTTTTTCACTCCTATTTCAACTTAACCGTCGACTAAAGTTTGTATTCCTAAATTGTACCTAGTACCGGAAAATACTAATTCCAACTAATATACTGCTTAGCTTTACTAGAAACTCGCCTAGCATTTGGTTTGCTAATGTTGTTCAAAAGCTACCTTGCCCGAAGGGAAGACACACCAGATAAACAGCTAGATTTGGATGATAATCAGCAAAGGTAAGAGCGTTAAACCAACTGCAGCTATTAAGGCATGAACTAAAACATCCCAACGTTTACTTAATGGTACGATTGCGGCAACATAGAAAACGACTATATAATCTATCAATGTGTTTTCATGGTGAGTCTGGTTCATAATCAGGAAGCAAATCAAACTAAACGCGATTGAATAATACATAAGCTTATGTATTCTAAGGTTCTGTGCTGTTTTTTTCTGGAAAGCAATAAATAATCCCATAAATATATTAATTAAGTAAAACCCTATGGCCGGCAATACCCATACCAGAGAAGGAGAAGCTAAAATTTTCGGGAAGAACCCCATTTTCCATACCTTTCTTGGTACAAAGTTTATTACTAATTTGCATAGGCCGAGATTATAACTTATTCTTAATGCTTATGCCTTTTGAAAGGTCTCCTTGACAAGAGATTTCCGTAGGTTTAAGGTGATGTATGTATTAGAAATATGGAAAATTAGATTTTTCTGAAACCGAAAGGAGGATTTTGTGAGCGAGTCAGATGGAGCTGAATACAATTTCGAAAAATTGTCTAAGGCCATTACCGAAGCGGTAATGACTTCACCTAAGGTAAAGAAAATCGTTGCGGAAATTCAAAAGGATGAAGAAATCTGTCCAAAAAGCTTCATGGTTCTGGTCCTCAAGATGGAAGTATTAACCGACTCTCTGGAGCTAGAGGTTGAAGAAGGACTTACGGAAGAACCTCCTGTAACAAAAAAACGAGCCAGTAAAAACTCCCCCAAAAAAGCACAATTTATTGATGGACAGCGGCTCAGTAAAAAGGAAATCGAGTTCCAAGAGTTTTCTAATAAAAATTTCAATACCGAGAAATGGCTTAAGAAAAACGGGCTTATTTTTTAAATTTTCTAACTTCATTTCTACCCTAGTTATTTTCCTTTAGGAATCCGTCCCCTTTCGATTTTGAATCTGCAAAAAAAGGATGACAAAGAATCAGTTAATTCTTAGTTAAATTAATGAGCCTGATTCCATACCAAGCGTTCCCTTCCCCTTTTGTTCCTGTTAAGTACAAACAATCCACAATCTTTTATAAATCCTGTAAGATTAGAATTATTAAACCTCTGTATCGAAAAATAAATATAAGACTTTTGGGGAATAAATTTTTTACAGCATTAAGATGCTTACCACGTAGGCATAGGTGAGGTTCTAAAATGAGTACCTTAAAAAATAATAAACGTATCCCGGCCGTTGCGGGGAAATTTTATCCAGCAAATCGTAATGAACTTGAGAGAGATATAAAAAATCATTTAATCTCTCCATTAAAGAAAAAGCAAAAAGCTATTGGGGTAGTATCACCGCATGCTGGATTTATGTATTCAGGGGATGTTGCGGGGGCCGTGTATTCCCAAGTCGAAATACCGGATACCGTAATTATAATGGGACCCAATCATACTGGGCGCGGAGAAAATATCTCAATTATGACGGAAGGAAGTTGGGTCATGCCCATGGGAGATGTTTGCTTAGATGAGGAACTGGCTCAATTAATTTGTGAAGAAACTCCAATAGCCATATCTAATTCACTTGCTCATAAAGGGGAACATTCTTTAGAAACCCAACTACCGTTTTTGCAGTATTTTAAAAAAAACTTGAAGATTGTTCCTATATGTCTAAAAAAAATAAACTACTCCCACTGCAAAAACTTAAGTAATGCTATTGTTAATTCTGTGGAACGAATTAAAAAACCTGTTCTAATCGTTGCAAGTTCAGACATGACTCACTTTGAATCACACGATGTCGCTACTATGAAGGATAAGAAAGCGCTTGCCAAAATTGAAAGTCGAGATCCCCTCGGTCTTCATGAAACAGTGCAACAGGAAAAAATTTCCATGTGCGGTGTGAACCCAGTAACCGTAATGCTACTTTGCACTGAAAAGTTAGGGGCACAAAAAGCGGAACTCATAAAATACATGACTTCTGGTGAAAAGAACGGAGATAAAAATCACGTGGTGGGATATGCTGGAGTGATAGTTACTTGACCTCAAACCTTAAATTGAATTAACTCGATTTCATACTTATCCGGATCTTCTGTAAATATAAATCGATTCCCATTTGAAGATTTCGTAGGACCTTCGGTGATCGGAACTCCAGCCGCTTCGAGTTTTTGCATACATACTTCCAGATCATCCACTTCAAATGCAAGGTGAACTAAATCTTCTGGAATTTCAACAGTGCCCGAATCTGGGAAGGAGCATAATTCCAGTTCACAATTCATATCTGGAAAATTAAGAAAGACTAGTTCGGAACCACGTGGCGAGGTTTTTTGCTCGGTTAATTTCATTCCTAGTATATCCCGATAAAAAATAACCGATTTTTCCATGTCTGACACCCTAAATCGGGTATGTAAATATTTTTTAATCATGCTTCATAGTCAAAATGAATAAGAGGTTTATATTTGTCGATTTGGGTTTTAATAATTTTCACCAATTCTTTTAACCTAATATTAGTAACAGCTTCGAATCTTAAAACAAGTACCGGTTGCGTGTTTGAAGCTCGGATTAAAGCCCATCCATCATCAAAGTTGATACGTACACCATCAATATCTATAACTTCATATTGATCTCGAAAAAATTCTGTTAATTCAAGGACAATTTCAAATTTCTTATCATCAGGGCAATCTATACGAATTTCTGGAGTATAAGCTGTTTTAGGAAGGTCTGCGAGCATTTCAGAAACCTTTTGTTTGGATTGAGAAACAATTTGCAAAATTCGACATGCCGCAAAAATAGCATCATCAAAACCGTAGTAATTATCTGCAAAACAGATGTGCCCGCTCATTTCTCCAGCCAATAGAGCGCCGGTCTCACGCATTTTATTTTTTATAAGGGAATGTCCTGCGGCAGCCATAACCGGGATTCCCCCGTGTTTTTCAATATCCTGATATAAATTTTGTGAACACTTAACTTCTCCCACAATGGTCGCACCCGGATTTTTTAAAAGAATATCGCGAGCAAAAAGGATGAGCAACTGGTCTCCCCACAATATATTTCCTTTTTCATCAACAACACCAATGCGGTCCGCATCACCATCGAATCCAATACCTAGTTCCGCTTTTTCCGAGCGGACCTTCTCAATCAAATGAGTTAGATTCTTGGTAACCGTTGGATCAGGATGGTGATTGGGAAAGGTGCCATCGGGTTCACTAAACAGTTCAATCGGAGTCTGAGCCATTTTTCTCAACAATTCTGGCCCCACAATTCCAAAACAACCATTACCACCATCGACCACAACTTTTACATTTCGCGAAATTTTCAAGAGCGAACAAATTTTATCAATATAATCTCCAATTATATCTTGCTGTTGCGTATTACCGTTTCCAGTTTCAAAATCATTAGCTTGAATAAGTTGTTTTAGTTGTTGAACCTTTTCGCCATATAAACTGTGAACACCCTGGCTGATTTTAAACCCGTTAAATTCTGGAGGATTATGACTACCAGTAATCATTACACCACCATCCGCCTTAAAATGATGAAGTGCAAAATATGTCATCGGTGTGGGGACCATTCCGATATCAATAACATCACAGCCCGTCGAATTTAAGGCGCTAGAAAGTATCTCACGAAACTCCACGGAGCTAGTACGCACATCTCTTCCTATAACCATCTTTTTCCCACCACCACGCTTAATATAAGTTCCAATAGCTTTACCAATACTGGTTACGCTATCGGGGGTGAGGTCTTTTCCGACAACACCGCGAACATCATATTCCCGAAAAATTTGTGGATTTATAGAAGATGTCATGGTTGCTTTAGATAAAAATAGTTTACAACAACTAATTAGATTAAAAGGGGTTTCGGGTTAGTCCGCCGTCAACCACAAAGTTTGTCGCGGTGATCCATGAAGATTGCTCGGAAGCAAGGAATAGAGCCAGTCCTGTTAAATCTTCTGGCATCCCCATTCTTTTCAGTGGAATATTTTTTCCAGTCTGATCCATAATATTTTTTTTAGCATCTTCAACAGAAGACTTTCCTCTCTGCGCTTCGGCTTCCTGTTCCCAGGAACGGCTCCAGACTGGGCCTGGGGAGATCGAGTTAACGCAGATTCCATTTTCAGCAAGAGTTTGTGCAAGAGAAACAGTGAGGTTTGACAAAGCCGCCTTCATCGCATTGTAATGTGGAAAAATATCTTGGGGGTGGGAGGCAGCGACTGATGAAATATTTATTATCCGCGGACAAGTAGATTTTCTTAACTCAGGAATACTCATTCTACAGAGGCGAACCGCTGACATCAGATTGACTTGAAATGAGTTTTCCCAGTCCTCATCTGAAACTTCAAAAAAGTTTCCAAGTTTTAAAACTGCACCGACATTGTTTACAAGAACATCTATGCCGTTCAAGGCTTCTTTGGCTTTATCAAAAAAATCGTGAATGCCTTCTGGTTTAGAAAGATCTGCTGCAAAAAAAATATGACCGGAACCCTCCATCTCTTTCAACAGGCATTCCAGACTATCCCTGCCACGCGAACAAACGGCAACCTGTGCACCCTCTTTAGCAAATGCAAGAGCCAAAGCTCGACCAATGCCATGGGCTGCACCAGTTACGATTACTTTTCGGTTTTTCAAAGAAGACAATTTAAGATGTTAGGCCTTTAATATAATGGGACTGAAGAATCGATCTTTTCCGACCATTCATTGATACCACCTCGCATACTTTTCAGGTTTTTGAATCCCATCTCCTGGAGTGCCTTGGCAGCCTTCATGGAACGTACCCCAGCTTTACAATGTAAAACTATTTCTTCATCCGGTTTCAAACCATTGAGTTTTGCGGGATCTTTTGCTTCTATATCTCCAAGTGGTATTAGAATCGCCCCTCCAATTTTACAAATATCATATTCAGACGGTTCGCGGACATCAACTAATCTAAACCTATGCTTATTGTCCAGCATTTGCTTAACCTGCTCGACTCCTATTTCCATTTCATCGTCTTCCGGAGATTCCTCAACCGGAAGGATGCCGCAGAACTCTTCATAGTCAATCAATTCCTTAATTGTCGGGTTTTCACCACAAATAGGACAGTCCTTATCCTTTTTTAGTTTCATTTCCCTAAACTTCATTCCTAAGGCATCGAATAACAACAATCGGCCTACCAATGTTTCTCCCTGCCCAAGAATTATCTTCACTGCTTCATTAGCCTGGATGAGACCTACAATTCCAGGGAGAATCCCTAAAACACCACCCTCTGCACAACTTGGCACTAGACCAGGTGGAGGCGGCTCAGGATACAAACATCGATAGCAGGGGCCAATACACGAATCAAAAACGGAGGCCTGGCCTTCAAATCTTAAAATACATCCGTATATATAAGGTTTTTTCAATAGCACACAAGCATCACTCGCCAAATAACGGGTTGGAAAATTATCAGTACCATCAATGATAATGTCGTAGTCTTTGAAGATATCCATTACATTTTCAGACGATAATCTTACATTATAAGTTTTCACATCAATACTAGAGTTCAGGTCGGCGATTCGTTCCTTTGCTGAATCTACTTTTAGTTTGCCTACGGTAGATTCGCCATGCGCCACTTGTCTTTGCAGGTTGCTAAAATCCACCACATCAAAATCAATCAATCCTAATGTCCCAACCCCTGCTGCGGCTAAATAAAGTGCCAGGGGAGAACCCAGGCCACCTGTGCCAATCAACAGAACTTTTGCATTACAAATTTTTTCCTGTCCTTCAACCCCCACTTCCGGCAATAACAAATGTCGACTGTAGCGATTAATCTGATCTGTAGTCAAAGCCATAACTAAGTTTCCTGTCAAAAAACGATTAATTTTTTATCTTTATAAAGTAAGACCTTATATTATCAAAAAAGATTCGCCAGCACCATAAGATGAAAGTATTCCTATCACCTTTTAACGACAGGCTTTAAATGCAGACTCAAAGCCATCAATAGAACCTTCCAATACGGAATCGGGCAAACAATAGGAAATACGGAAATAGCCCGGACAGCCAAACCCTCGACCAGGCACCACCAACACCTTTTCCTTTGCCAACTTTTTCACAAACTCCACTTCATCAATAATGGGAGATTTCGGGAAGAAATAAAATGCACCTTGTGGTTTTACGATATCGTAACCAATGCGAGTCAACTCACCGTACAAAAAATCGCGTTTTTTTTGATACTGCTCAACCTCGACTGTTACCCCTTGAACCTTCTTAATCACACGCTGTATCAAAGCCGGAGCATTCACAAACCCCAACACACGATTAGAAAAAATCAAACCTGCGATCAATCTACCAATATCATTGCATTGAGGATGTACCGCCACAAACCCAATACGTTCTCCAGGCAATGCGATGTCTTTCGAATGAGAAGTGATATAAATACTATTATCATAAAACTCAAGAATATTTGCTGTTTTCACCTGATCAAAAATAATGTTTTTGTAGGGGTCATCAGAAATCAAATAAACTGGCTTACCAGATTCATTTGAATGCCAATTCAAAATTTCAGCCAATTGTTTCAGTTCTTCACGTGAATAAACAACTCCTGTCGGATTATTAGGGGAGTTAATAATCACAGCCTTGGTTTTTTCGTTAAGTGCATTTTTTAAGCTATCAAAATCGAGAGAAAAATCCTTGTTGGTTTTAATGGGTACCGCTTTCCCACCGTGGTTATCAATATAAAAAAGATATTCAACAAAATAGGGGGCAAAAATGATGACCTCATCCTCATTATCAAGCAAAGTTTTAAGGGTAATATTCAATCCACCAGCAGCACCACAAACCATAACCAAATTATTGGCAGAAAGTACCATCTTGCATTCCACCGAAAGCGTCTCAGCAATCGCTTCTCTTACATCTTGAAGTCCCGCGTTGGGCATATAGCGGTGCAACCCCGGTGAAGTATCTTTTGCCGCCTCAACAAGAGCATTTTGAACTTTCTCTGGTGGCTCAATCACCGGGTTCCCCAAAGAAAGGTCAAAAACATTCTCTTCTCCATACTCCTGTTTCAGGCGTATTCCCTCTTCAAACATCTTCCTGATCCAGGACGACTTTTCCATAAATCCGCTTACTTTTTTTGAAATAGTCATTCCGAAATATTCGTTAAAATAAATTAGCAATAAATTTTTAAATAAACTTCCCATCCTTATCACAATATACTGTAAGGTTCAACGACACGATAATTTATTATTAAAGATAAGCACATTATGGCGATTATACAGTTTATTGATGTTCATAAATCTTACCAAAACGGAACCACCTCAGTAGCCGCATTACAAGGTGTAAACCTGAGTTTTAATGCTGGAGATTTTGTCACGATAATGGGACCAAGTGGTGGTGGAAAAACCACGTTGCTAAACTTACTTGCGGGACTGGACCTGCCCGATCAAGGCCAAATATTTTTGCAGGGACGAAAAGTCTCTGAACTTTCTGATCACGATCTAACATTATTGCGCAGAAAAGAAATTGGATTTGTTTTTCAATTTTTTAATCTTATGCCTACCCTTACTATCCAGGAAAATGTCGAACTGCCCCTCCTTCTTGCCCATTCATCTGAAATACAGGGTAGTCGAGTGCAAACACTTCTGGAATATGTAGGCCTCTGGGATCGTTTTCAATCCTTTCCAGCAGAATTATCAGGAGGTGAAATGCAACGTGTTGCGATAGCCCGGGCTTTGGTCCATCAACCAGTTATCCTTCTAGCAGATGAGCCTACCGGCAACCTCGATTCAGAAAACGGTCGAAAAATTATTGAACTGATGGAAAGTGCTGCAACAGACTTTAAAACCACAGTCATCCTCGTCACTCATAACCCTCAAGTAGCCGCTTGTGGTAATAGGCATTTTGAAATCCGTGACGGCAAATTAACGGACATATAATAGTGAGCTTTCTTTATTACTTTAAAGATCTCTTTACAGCACTCATACTTCGCCCCTTGATTCGAGATCCTTTCCGCACCCTTATTACGATTTTAGGTGTTGCCGTTGGTGTCGCTGTTTTTCTCAGTATTCGACTTGCCAACCAGCAAACCATGATGTCGTTTACGGAAAGCGTCGATTTGGTATTGGGACGGGCTGATGCTGTTATTCGTGCGGAAGGTATGGAATTCGATGAAACTCATTTTGAAAAATTGCACGCACTACGAAAAGAAATTAAAGCTTATCCCGTCATCGAAGGTTATGGTATTGAATCCACCAGTGGTGAAGTCGTCGAAATTATTGGGACTGATCTATTACAAGACAGTGGTATCCGTGACTTTTCCCTAAAAACAATAGAAAAAGATTTAAAAGGCCTTCTACCTCTAATCATGGATCCCACCGGAGTAATTCTTCCAGAAAAATTTGTTCCAAATGTCCAGTTTGAAGCCGGTAGTTCCCTGAATTTTCTTATCAAAGGAAAAGAGAAAAAACTCAAAGTAAACGCGGTACTGGAAAACAAGGGTATAGGCAAAGCACTAAATGGAAATTTTGCATTGATGGATATTGCTGCAGCACAAAACGTATTTGAAAAATTTGGGCGTTTAGATCGAATCGATATCCAATTTTTGCAACCTGCAAAATTTGATGCGATGCAAAAAAAGATCTCTGCTTTATTACCGGAATACCTCCAAGTTGAAAGACCACAAAGAAAGAGTCAACAAGTGGAAAAAATGTTGCAGGCATTTCAATATAACCTTACTGCTTTAAGTTTTGTGGCTCTACTTGTAGCTTTATATCTCATCTATAATATGATCGCACTTTCGGTTGTAAGGCGGCGCATTGAAATCGGAACTTTAAGAGCACTAGGGGCAACACCGACTTTAATTGCCATAATATTTTTTCTGGAAGCAGGAATAATCGGGGCAATTGGCTCTATTTTTGGAATTGGTCTAGGATATTATTTTGCTCAATTTTCTCTTGATGCTATCTCCCTGACGGTCAATAACCTTTATGCACCTAGCTACGTAACAAAAATAAATTTTCAATGGCAGGAAATGGGTCCTTATTTTTTCCTGGGTGTTATATTATCTTTCATCTCCGCCTTGATTCCCGCCTGGGATGCAGCGAAAACCCCCCCCACATCGGTAATGCGACGGGGCAGCTATGACCTGAAACTTTTTCGCGGTAGCCGACAATTAAATTTTTCAGCAGGATTCGTCATCTTACTTGCTGGATTCTGCACCCAACTACCGTCTATCGACCAATTCCCGTATTTTGGATTCTTGTCCGTTTTTCTAATCATCCTCGGTTTATCCATGTTATCCCCGGCAGCCCTGCTTTGGACTCGAAACAAGTCCCATAATTTTTTCAAAAACAGGATGGGAGGTGAAGGACTATTAGCTTGCATGAATCTCTCACAAAACGTAGGAAGGAATGCTCTAGCTGTCTCATCGCTTGCGATTGCCTTCATGATGGTTATCAGTATGTCTATCATGGTTCATAGTTTTCGCCAAACTGTGATTGTATGGATCGATCAAACTTTAAAAGCAGATTTATTTGTGCGTGTCGCAGGTGGACGGGACATTGACTATCAGCATACTCTGCCCTCTGATCCGGTTCAAAAACTCAAATCGATTCCAGGTATCGAAGCGATTGATCAATTTCGTGCCATCGATATTTCCTATAATAATCTTCCTGTCGTGCTTGCTACTGGCGATTTCTCAGTGCTATCAAAATTTGGGAACCTCCTAATTAAATCAGGTCTCCCGACAACCGAATTGAGCCAGAATATGGTTGGCAATGATCGGGTAATTGTCTCAGAAGCCTTTTCTCTTAAGCACGGGATTAGCGTCGGTAATGTCCTAAACTTAAAAACCCCTAATGGTCCCATAAAATTTGAAGTCTCAGCCGTGTACTTTGACTATTCCCGAGAACGTGGCTATATCATTCTCGATCGAACTACCTTCCTTAAATATTACAAGGAAAATCAAATCAATAGTTTTGTAATTTACCTTAATGACAAATCCAAATTGAACCAAGTACGAAAGGAAGTTTTGAACACACTTAATGAGCATCGATTGGTCATTCGATCTAATACCGAACTGAAAAAACAGGTTTTGGAAGTTTTTGACAAAACTTTTGCCATTACTTATTCGCTCGAGATCATTGCTATTCTGGTAGCCATACTTGGGCTGTTTAATACCCTTGTTTCTCTCATTCTCGAAAGAAAAAGAGAAATAGGAATTTTAAGATTCATCGGTGCCTTCACTCGCCAGATTAAACGCATGATATTAATAGAGGCAGGTATATTAGGGTTGATTGGCTCGGTAATGGGTTTGGTAGCGGGTGTGGTAGTTTCTTATATTTTAATTTTTGTTATTAACAAACAATCCTTTGGCTGGACTATTCAAGTCCACTTCCCATACATTTTTATTCTGCTATTAGTTGCCTTTTCATGGGGGGTTTCTGTTCTCTCTGGACTATATCCAGCCCGTCTTGCGCAGGAATTAAACCCTAAAGAAGCTGTAAGAGTGGAATAACTAAAAATCAAAACCAGAAATCCTAAATATTAACTACACGCCCAAATTTGCGTTAGCCTGGCTAATATCTATCAGCTTTAATTCCAACTTTTCTCGTCCGTTCCAGGAGTTCAGGTGAAGTTCATAAGCGATGTCGAAAATCTCTGTAGAGATATCAACCGCTTCCAAAACTTTAGCAAAATTAAATGCAACCACTTCTATTTTTCCTCGTCCTTGGACAGCACGAAATCTAGCATGTATTTTTTCTTTTCCGATCAACTTCAAATCTTTTATTTTGATATTGTTGGATTTAAAAGAAGGAACAGGGTTTTCTGCACCAAACGGCTCCAGCAATGAAATGCTTTTATATAATTTGAAATCGATTTGAGAAATATCTAAAATTGAATCAATCCTAACTTCAGGAATCAAATCATCTTCTTTCAAAAACTGATGTCCAACCACCTGCATAGCATCGCGGAATGCATCTATTTTTTCTTCATCAATACTAAGTCCCGCTGCATAGGCATGGCCCCCGAACTGGATGAGGTGAGAAGAACACTCCGTAAAAGATTTAAACAAATTAAACTTCGGTATGCTTCGACCCGAACCCTTTCCTAAACCGTCTTTCAAAGCAATCAACACCGTAGGCCTATGATATTTATCTACTATTTTTGATGCAGCAATACCAATGACTCCCTGGTGAAAAATTTCCGATGCCAGCACGATCACTCTTTCGCTTTCAATATCCAACTCATTTCGTATTAAAGCTTCCGCTTCCAAAAAAGTTTCTTCCTGAATTTCTTTTCGTTCTCGATTAGTTTGCTCCAAATCCTGTGCCAGTACTTTTGCCACTGTCAAATCAGTAGCAGTCAGCAAATGCAGTCCATTATCGGCCTTGCCTAATCTGCCCGCAGCATTGAGACGGGGACCCAGACCAAACCCCACTGAACGCGCATCGACATTACCCACAATACCTGCCACTTCCTTTAACGCTACTAGGCCGGGTTTAGAGGATGTGGATAAAACATCTAGTCCATGCCGAGTTAATATATGGTTTTCTCCTGTCAATGGAGCAACATCGGCAATGGTTCCTAAAGCAAATAAATCTAAATGGCGTTTTAGATTAGGCAAATCTTCCTTTTTGATCCCAGCAGAATACAATCCATTACGGATTCCAATGGCCAGCTTAAAGGCAAGTCCGACTCCACTTAAAAAACGAAAAGGGTAATCACATTCAGCTTGATGCGGATTCAAAACCGCTACTGCTTGTGGCAACCCTTCATCACCGACCTGATGATGATCTGTGACAATCACGTCCAGTCCCAATTCATTTGCGAAAGCCACTTCTTTAACTCCTGTGATACCGCAATCAGCAGTAATCATAAGATTGGTACCTTGGTTTCTAATTTTTTGGACTGCATCTAAATTAAGGCCATATCCTTCCTCTTCCCGCTCAGGAAGATATGCGCTCACATGGCAATTAAGGTCACGAAAAAAATGTGTCAAAAAAGCAGCAGAGGTGACTCCGTCGACATCATAATCACAAAAAACGGTAATAGACTCTTTACTCTCAATAGCACGGATTACTCTCTCAACCGCTTTATCCATTCCTGTCATAAGAAAAGGGTCGTGCAATAAAGAAAAGTCTGATTTTAAATAAAGGTTCGCCTTCTCTGCATTATCAACACCTCTATTGATCAACAATACTGCAACAGCAAACGGTATGTTAAGTTCTTTAGCCAAGGCTGAGGATCTTTCCGAAGAAATATCTGCTAGGCACCATTTTTTTTTGAGTAACGACAACATAATTAATTATCTTTTTATATATTCTGAAACACCCTTGAACGTACTCCGATGGATCGGGCAAGGGCCATGCTCTTGAATCAGGTTTCTATGGAGTTTTGTTCCATATCCTTTATGACGATTAAACTCATATTGCGGATATAGTTTATGATAGCCATCCATAATCCGGTCACGTGTTACTTTTGCAAGTACTGAAGCCGCAGCAATAGATAAGCTTCTTGAATCACCTTTCACAATTACCCATTGATTGAGAGTCGAATCAATTTTCTGATTACCATCAATAAGTAACAAACCAGGAGTAATTTTCAGTGTTTCTACAGCTTGTTTCATAGCTAGTCTTGCCGCTTGTAAAATATTGATCTTATCAATTACTTTTTGATCTACAACTGCCAAACCAAAAGCGACCGAGATCTCCTGAATTTTTGGGAATAACTCCTCGCGTTTGTTAACAGACAGTTTTTTTGAGTCATTAAGACCTGGAATATTTACCTTAGATGGAAAAATGACTGCGGCAGCAACCACAGGACCAGCCAAAGGTCCACGACCTGCTTCATCGATTCCAGCAATATTTTTGAAACCCTGATGAATGGCTTTACTCTCAAATTCAAACAAGTCCATTTTTGAAGCATAATGCAACAATAACTATCCCGCAAGCATCGACTGTAAACACAATTTTTTAATTTTAATGAAGGCCTTTAATTATTTCTTATAATTGCACCTTAGACGAAAACTAATTAAAAATATTGGCCCTGCTATCATTATGATCCTATAAAGTTTCTTTTAAAAATCTCTCGGCAAACCCAAAATTTTTTGAGAAACCTAATTGAATTAATAAGCCATAAAGGATTTTATGTTCGTCCTAGCGACTTAGGCAAGTTGAAATAGATGAGATAGGCTTTTATAATAAATTATGCAAAAAAAATTTCTTTTTATTTTTTTAATTACCTTAATACTTTACGCTTGTTCCACCACACCTGTTTCTAATCGATCTACTCTGATTCTTATTCCTAAAGCGCAAGAAATTTCATTAGGAAAACAATCTTACAACCAAATTTTAAAAAAGGAAAAAGAATCGGAAGATGCTCAATTGAATGAAGTTGTGCGTAGAGTGGGACAAAGAATTATAGCTGTTAGCCATATGCCAAAATTGGATTGGGAGATCAAACTAATCGAATCAGCGCAAAAGAATGCCTTTGCATTACCCGGAGGAAAAATTGCAATTTACACCGGTATACTTACTGTTGCAAAAAACGAGGCTGGTTTAGCAACCGTAATGAGCCATGAAATTGCCCATGTCATTGCCCGACATGGAGCACAAAGGATGACACAGCAAATGCTGTTGCAGGGAGCCATGATTGGTGCTGGGCTTAGCATGAAAAATAGAACACAAAGAAATCTTGTTCTTACAGCTTTGGGTGTGGGGGTTCTTTATGGCTTCACCCTGCCTTTTAGTCGTTCTCACGAAAGTGAAGCGGATCAAATAGGCTTAATCTACATGGCAAAGGCCGGCTATAATCCGAATGAAGCAGTTAAATTCTGGCAGCGCTTCAGTAAAGTAAAAGACAAAAAAGGCCCTCCAGAATGGGCCTCTACCCATCCAGCCGATAAAACAAGGATGCGTGGTCTCAGAGGTTATCTTTCACGCGCAAAATATGACTACCAAAATGTAAAAATAAAATATGGGGTTGGCGAGACATTCCGTTTGCCCAAAAATAAAAAAACTCCAGATAAGCCAAAGGCTATACCTGGAGTTTCTGTAGAAACTTTAACCCCTTAGCTCCGCTTGGGTAAATAAATAAAAATTTCTGAAAATAATTTTGTTTTTGTTCCTAAATCGGGCCACTGGAAAACTTATCTTTCAGCAGATAGCCTATCAGGAAGATCCTTTGGTAGCCGAAACTTTTGCCGCCTTGGCTTTTTTTCCTCGTTTTGGAGTTTTCTTAGCTTTTGTAGTAGGCCTAACAGATTTTAGTTCTTTTAACCTTGCAGCCTTACCACGCAATTCTCTTAGGTAGTACAATTTAGCCTGTCTAATTTTAGCGCGTCTTACAATTTCAATTTTTTCTACTCTTGGGGAATGAAAAGGGAAAATTCGTTCCACTCCGATACCAAAAGAGATCTTTCTTACAGTCAGTGTTTTTCGCGCTCCTCCACCACGCATTTTTATCACGACACCTTCAATGATCTGAATGCGCTCTTTTTCACCTTCGACAATGCGCATATGGACTTTTACAGTGTCACCAATATGAACATCGGCGACTTCTTTTTTCATTTCCTTAGCTTCAACTTGATCAACTAAATTCATTTACCTCTCTCCTAGGATTGTACGTAAATCTTTATGATTATCTTTCAAAACTTTCTATTAATCTACCGGCAACTCACGATTCCCCAATAAACGATCAAGAATGATCGATATGGCACCCCGGACCGGAAGATGGTTGAATCCGTCACTGCCTTCAATGGGCAATAGGGCATGATCTGCATTTTTAATCAGATTTTTTTCTAATCCCCATCCCGTTCCAAAAACCAGAAGGTTAGGTTCTCCCTGTTTAAATTCCTTTTTTAAAGCCTCATAACCAATGCTTCGAGGCGCTCTTTTTGCTCCCGTGACAATAATACGGGGTTTCTTTCCGCTTTGCTCGGATACTTCTTTAACTGCTTCTTCAAGATTATTTTTTACAACCGTCTTTAGTAAGGCTTCTTTTCGGGTCGGGTTATACTCGGCGCCAAAGCCTTCCAACCAATGGCCAATTAAACGATGCACAAGCTCCTGCTGGGTTTTAAGTGGGGTGATAACATAAAATGTTCCCACGCCAAAAGTCCTGCAAGCACGCGAAATATCATGAATATCCAATGTGGTTACAGATGAAACAATCACTTCTCCAGTTTTGTTATAAACAGGAAAATGGACCAAAGCCAGATGAATATTCGAATTTGATACTTCCGCCAAAACCGACCTGTTTTTATGAACTTTACATAACCCCAAACCTATTTAACTGGCTCGGAAAAAAAATCTTAAATTATTCCACCTTATCCTTACTCAAAAATCCTATTTTCCTAACGCGACCGTTTCATTTTTTCAAGTAGATCAGGGCGAACGCTTGCCGTTTTTTTCAATGCTTCAGCTTTTTGCCATTCGCGGATTTTTTTTGGATCGCCAGAAACCAGGACATCGGGAACCTTAAATCCTTTATATTCTCTTGGTCTCGTATACTGCGGATACTCCAGCATTCCCTCTGAGAAAGACTCTTCCAAAATAGACTCAGAATCTCCCAAAACACCCGGTATCAACCTGGACACGGCTTCAACCAGAACCATTGCCGGAATTTCTCCTCCAGTCAAAATATAATCGCCAATAGAAATTTCTTCATCCGCAAAGTGTAATCGAACTCGCTCATCAATGCCTTCGTAGCGACCACAAATCAGGATCAAACTTTCATGATTAGAAAGCTCATTGGCTTTTTTCTGACTGAGAGTACTACCACTTGGTGAAAGCAAGATCGTCCTAGCTTTCGGCACTTCCTTCTTTATGGCTTTAAGAGCCAGGTCAATTGGCTCTACATTCATTATCATACCTACGCCACCGCCGAAAGGCGTATCATCTACCTTGCGGTGCTTATTTAACGTATAATCCCTCAGGTCATGCACCCGTATATCCAACAAACCTTTTTCGCAGGCACGTTCTATAATGCTGTCGCCAAAAGGAGACTCAAACATCCCCGGGAAAATACTAACAATGTCAAACCGGAGTGTCCTCAAACAATCCCTCAACACAATGAAAAATAAGTTTACCCTGCTCGAGGTCGATGGTTTGCACCACAGAATCTATCATAGGAATCAACCATTCTTTACCCTCGCCTCGCACCACATAAACATCGTTACTACCTGTTTCAACTATCTCTTCTATGACACCATAATATTTTCCCGTGTCATTAAATACATTTAATCCTTCAATCTCAAAGCGATAAAATTCTCCCTCGGGCAACGGTTCAAAATCTTCTCTGGCAACCTTCACCTCATGTCCCGCCAAACTTTTAGCTGCTTCAATGCTGTTGATACCATCCAACTTAAGAATAAAGGGAGACTTAACACCACGAACAGACTCAATCTTTAACTGTATTTCTCCCAAACAAATCCGCTGACCACTTTGCACCGTAGCACTATTCTGCTCGGTAGGATAAAACTTGAACTCCCCTTTTAAACCGTGAGTTCGTGTTACTTTTCCAACCCGAATCCAGTTCATATTATTCCATTATTTCCAGAACGGCCCGTTGTTTCAATTTAGTCGCAGTCGCATTCAAAATAGTTCGTATTGCATGAGCGGTTTTACCCTGCTTTCCTATGACTTTGCCAAGATCATCTTTCGCGACCCGCAACTCCAGGACAGTAGTTTTATCACCCTTCACTTCTGCTACTTCCACTTCATCAGGTTGATCTACTAGAGACTTGGCAATAATCAATATCAGATCTCTCATGACACTCTCCTTAGCTGGCCAACAGGATCCTGTTAATATTAGGTGATTTAAGCCAAAACTAATTTTTCATTTATGTAAATTGCAATATTCTGCAATTAGACTAATGAGCTTTCGCTACCTTTACTCGTCCGAGAATTTGGACGTAGGTAGATGAGCTAGATAGAGTTACCAGTATGAGTTCGAAGCTATAAATTAGCTTTTATTTGTTTACTGACAAAGTCATCAAAACTATTACCCACCGACTCCGGCCTTTTTGAGGAGGGAGCCTACGGTTTTACTAGGCTGCGCGCCTTTTTTAATCCATGCAACGGCCTTTTCCGCATCAATTTTACAACCATTTTCTTCAAGCATGGGGTCGTAAGTCCCTAAAATCTCTAGGAAACGACCGTCTCTTGGCATCCTAGAATCTGCCGCCACGATTCGATAGAAAGGTTTCTTTTTTGCTCCTCTTCGAGTTAATCTTATTACTACCAATGTTTTCTCCTTCTGGAAAATCGGTCTTCCTGAAATAGTTAAAGACCCTTAAAAAAATAAAATAAAACTATAAAACTAAATTCTTGTCAGCGGCCCAAAAATCCACCGCCACCCATCAAACTGCCGAGGTTAAGCCCACCCCCCCTAGAGACTTTTTTCATCATTTTTTGCATCTGATTAAACTGTTTCAGCAATTTATTTATATCATTTACTCTCGTTCCGCTTCCTTGAGCAATTCTGCGTTTTCGACTTGCATTAATAATATTGTGTTTGACCCTTTCTTTCGGGGTCATCGAATTAATAATCGCTTCGATCTGCACAAAGGCTTTATTGTCTACTTTCAGTCCTTTTAATTTTCCAGCACCCGGAATCATTCCTAGAATTTGCTCCATAGAGCCCATCTTTTGAATCTGTTTTAACTGATCACAAAAATCTTCAAGAGTAAAAGCGTTCGCCTTGAACTTTTTTTGTAATGCTTCCTGTTCTTCTTTCTCAAAATTTTCTTCCGCTTTCTCAACCAGTGACATAACATCACCCATACCAAGAATGCGGGAAACAATTCGATCCGGATGAAACGGTTCGAGGGCATCGAGTTTTTCTCCCATACCGATAAAACGGATTGGTTTACCGGTAATCGCCTTAATGGAAAGCGCTGCACCGCCTCGGGCATCCCCATCCATCTTAGTCAAAATCACACCATCGATACCAACTGTATCGTTAAACGTTTTTGCAATTTCTGCGGACTGCTGCCCCATCATAGCATCGGCAACAAACAATACTTCTTGTGGCTGGACCGTTTCCTTAATACACTTTAGTTCGTCCATTAATTCTTCATCAATCTGCTGACGACCCGCAGTATCAATGATAACCACCTGACTCATCTTTTCCGTTGCATCATCCAAAGCTTTTTTACAAATTGCAATTGGATCTTTTTCTTCAGCGCCTTCAAATACTGCAACACCAAGGTCGCGACCCAAAACATGTAATTGCTCAATCGCAGCTGGACGATATACGTCCGCAGGAACCAAAAGGCAGTTTTTCCCTTTTTCTTTAAAGCGTTTTGCAAGTTTGCCGACCGTCGTCGTTTTGCCAGAGCCCTGCAGTCCCGCTATTAGGACTACGGTTGGAGGTTTAACAGCAAACTGAATATCTTTAAACTCATCACCGATTAGAAAAGTCAATTCATCATTGACAATTTTTACCATCTGATGGCCTGGGGTCAGACTTTTTAAAACTTCTTGACCCACTGCTTTTTCTCGAACTGGGGTAAGGAAGTCTTTGATCACTGCAAGGCTGACATCGGCTTCGATCAGTGCAACGCGAATTTCTCGCAATGCTTCATCGACATCGGCCTCTTTTAAAACCCCTCTGCCCTTTAATTTTTTATATATGCCCTCAAGGCGATCAGATAAATTTTCAAACATGAAAAAACTGTATAAACCCTTAAAACTTCAGGGGAATCTTTGATTTGATTGCAAGCGATTTAGTATATAATAACCCCTCAACAAGAGCAATATTTAATATCCTTTAGTCATTTGGGTTGCGTTAACCTATGAAAAAGAAAGCAGTAGTACTCCTAAGCGGTGGATTAGATTCTACTACCGCTCTGGCAGTTGCAAAAAAAGAAGGGTTTGACGTCTATGCCCTCAGTTTCGATTACAGACAACGACATCGGATAGAAATTGAAAATTTGCTACAAGGATTCTGCGCCGTCAACGAACAGGGTGTCTCCATTAACAAATTGATTTTCCATTAAATAGTCTAATGCCTGTAGTAGATTTTCCATTTCCCCATGAGTTCGGGTGGGAACTTTTTTCGCAGCTTTTTCCAGATAATCTGGTGCTCCTCCCTGTGGAGGCAAGATGAGGCCTGGTGCAATGCCATTGACACGAACCGTTTCCCCCCATTCTACAGCGGCAAGTTCCGTGAGATGTTTTAGTCCAACCTTACTCACCGAATAGGAACCGAAAGTTGAAATATGTTTACGTACTCGTTCGTCAAGAATATTGACAATCATGCCTTTATTGATACTTCGTTTAAAATCGCGCATTAATAACAGCGGAGACATCAGGTTTAAATGCAGGGTATCGACCAAAGTTTCCATTCGAGTTTCTTCCAGGTTTTCCTGAATAAAATTAGCAGCCGAATTAATTAGCAATTCCACATCATCAAAGTCAGTAATGATTTTGGTAATTAATTGTTCTGCCTCATCAAGATTAGAAAGATCACTCGAATAACTTTGGCAATAAACACCTTTCGATTTTATTTCTTCAATCACAGTAGAGGGTTCAGAACGGTGATAATGCAAGGCAATATTGAAACCTTTTGCTGCAAGATGGAGGGCTATAGCCTTACCAATTCGGATGGCTGCACCAGTTACGATTGCTGTCGGCATATATTTTTATGATTATGTTATACTTACCATTAATAATCATTTAACTGCAAAAATAATATTAAATCTACCTAAATTCAGAGTGGTTCCCGAATAGGAATAATTCATATTTTAGAGATTGAGAAAAGATAATGAGCGAAAAAAAATGTGTGAATATTGCCGTGCTAACTGTATCTGATACAAGAACAGAAGAAGATGACAAGTCAGGCCAGGTACTAGTAGACCGGATTAAAGATGCAGGTCATAACCTGGCAGAAAAAAAAATTATAAAAGATGAAAAAAAATTGATTCAAAAACAATTGAAAAAATGGATCGATAGTCAAGAAGTAGATGTTGTTATAGCCACAGGTGGAACCGGTGTAACCGGTCGCGATATAACGCCCGAAGCTTTTGAAGAACTTTATGATAAAGCTATTCCCGGCTTTGGAGAGTTGTTTCGTATGCTCAGTTATCAGAATATAAAAACCTCTACTCTGCAATCGCGATGCACTGGAGGCGTTACCAATGGCACTTTCCTTTTTGCATTACCGGGTTCTACTGGGGCTTGCAAGGATGGATGGGACCAGATCCTTATTCATCAACTTGATAGCACGCATAAGCCCTGCAATCTCGTAGAACTCATGCCCCGTCTCCTCGAGTAATAGTGAGATGTCAATGGTAATTGATCAAAGCCTGAAAGAGCGAACCTTATATCAAAAAGCTTCTGGTTTAAATAATTAAACCTTCTTTATTTAAATAAGGTTTTAGCCTCGCTGGAAACAAGGGTTAAGAAGATATGGTTTTTCTTCAATGCTTAATCATGGATTACTATGCAACTTCATAAATTTGAGGTGGATGAAACTTCAAATAAAAAACGCCTCGATGTATTTCTTTCTAATTGCCTACCAGATATAAGCCGCTCTCGATTAAAGAAGTTGATAGAGGATGACAGGGTAAAGGTTAATTCAAAATCTCGCCCTGCAGGATATAAAATTCGATCCAAAGAAAAGATTGAGGTTGAAATTCCCCCTGTTGAGCCTATCAAAACCGCTTCTGAAAACATTCCTTTAAACATCATTTTTGAAGATGAATATATACTGACAATAAACAAACCCGCTGGAATGGTAGTGCATCCAGCACCCGGTCATTCTAAAGGAACCCTTGTCAACGCTCTGCTACATCATTGTAATGACTTATCTGGAATAGGTGGTGTGGAGCGACCTGGGATCGTTCATCGGTTGGATAAGGAAACATCTGGGCTAGTATTGGTTGCAAAAACGGAAGCCGCGCACAAAGCCCTAGCAGTTCAATTTAAAAAACGAGAAATCCAAAAAGAATATTTGACGTTTGTAAAGGGAAATGTAAAGAAAGATAAAGGTTCGATCGAGTCGTTAATAGGTAGACATAAAACGAATCGCAAAAAGATGGTTGCCGGAGTAAAGGACGGACGCTCGGCTTGCACGCATTATGAAGTTTTACAACGCTTTAAAAATTTCACTTATCTTAAAGTACGGCCAGAAACAGGGAGAACCCATCAGATTCGCGTACATTTAGCATCCATGAACTACCCAGTTATTGGTGACAAACTATATGGAGGTAAAAATACTAATTTCGAAACTCTGAAAATGGATAGACATGCCCTTCACGCCCGCCACCTTGAGTTGAAGCATCCCATAATGGATAAATTACTGTCTCTGTCTGCACCTCTCCCAATTGATATGGCAAACATCCTTAAATCTCAAACGTAATAATCTGATGAAACTTTAAAGCCTCCTCTCCACAAGCTCTAATTAAGGATTGTATATTCAACATTTAATAAAGTTCAAAATTGTGAATTAAATGTGAAAAAACTCATAATGATTTAATACCTTAAAAAAAAATGTCAAAACGAAAAATTAATATCTGTCCGAAAAAATTTATAACTGACTATTTTTCAATGGTTTTTAAATTTTAAATTAAAGATAAAATTTTCTACTGGCAATCTCACTCGCAATACAGGGTTTTCCACACTTTTTGAAAGATAACACCTCCTTTAGGCTAGGTATAAAAGGAGAAAATAAGGTAACAATTTCTTGGCAATCCAACAGCCGGAATTGAAGGGTTAAAAAAGACAATTTATTTTCTATCGATTGAGTCTTCCCTAATAGCTTTATATTAAAGGGTTATAACGTTTACCAAAATTTTGACGCATGTTTTACCCTCTAGATTATTAGTCAAATATGATCTTGGGCTTATTTATAGCGGATGCTTCAGGATTTTAAGGAGTTCATCGACTACATAATTTTAGGTAATGATATAAGCCTTATAATAAGCCTATATTAAAGCTTTATGCCTATAAACCTTTGCATTGCCATACTAGGAAGGGAAATCAGAGGGCTGATATTTGAAATTATTTTTTTTCCACAAAGGTTGTTAATAAGCTGTGGAAAAAGTTGGGAAAAAGGCCCTCAAAGGGGATTGATAAGGACTTTGAGGTTTACTGATTAGAAAGTATGCAATATAAAAAAGCATTGATAAATAAAGATTTAAAATTCCTTATTGATAAGAGTTTCAATTATTTTTTCTAACAAAAATAAGTAGGAAATTTTACTAGGCTAGGAACAAAGAGGGTTGAGATCAGCTATAAAATCTAGTCCCTTATACAATCTCCTTTATATGCCTAAATTGGTTTTAGATTAAGCGCAACATTTTTTGTATTTTTTACCGCTCCCACAAGGGCAAGGATCATTACGACCAATTTTGGCTTCACCGCGAATGAACGTCTTGGGCCTTTTAGCAGTCGATGTAGGGACAGGAGGAAGAGTGGAATCTTTTCTACTATAGACCCATCGTCCATTAACTTTATAAAACCGTGAAGACTCGCGCAGTGTCTGCAAGTCTCCATCTTTTTCATAATGTGCAATAAAGTCAATTTGCCCTTCACTATCTTGCTCTCTTCCTTTACTGATACCCAGTATTTCTAACTTTTTCCAATGGGCGCTAGGGTCCAATAAAGCAGACTCCAGTCGGGCCATTTCTTTTTTTTCTTCAGGATGGCTTGTTAAAACCAAATATTCCCAATTATTCTCTGTGAACGCGGTGTACCGAGACCGCATCAAATCTTCTGCAGTATCTGCAAAGCCAGTCCCTCGAATCAAAGGCCCACAACAATCAGTATATGGAAAATTAGAACCACATGGGCAATCTTTCATTTAGTTTATCCCTGAAAAATGATTTAAATCCCTTCATTGACTACTTGAAGGCCCTGCCCTATGTAAAGTCTGAAATAAAAAATATAGGCTTGTTACTCTATGGATTCGCAGCCGAATTTCGGCTGCAAAAAACAACATAAAATATTCCACAGGTAGTTGGAAAACATCAAACCCAACTCTCGCTAGCATATAGTAATGAATGTCGTTTGCGGAAAGATTATAAGAACCCCTATTAGCCTCAGTTATACTTGATAGGCAAATAAGTGAATGTCGAACACCTGCATTTCAGGAAATGATTTTATTAATTAAAAGCATCTACCTTCTATCTTTTACTAAAAAACTCTTAAAGGCTTTTTCTTTTAAAAGGGAAAGCAGGACGCTGACCTTTACGTTTTGCTAAACGAGTATTTTGTTTTTTTTGTTCTTCTTTTTGTTCTTCTTTTTGTTCTTTTTCGCTTTCTTCAAAAACTTCATCCAATATTTTTTTTGTATCCTTATTTTCCATAAATTTTTCTCCTAATCCTCAAGATAACTTAAATCCCCAACAATCTCAATGTTTACCCAAATGGGAAGTTAAGACAAAACAACTCAATATTTATTAACATGTTATGGTAAATTATTCTTATGATTGATCGTCGCGCCGTATCCAACTTCAATTGGTTTTTCTTCCTAGCTATTCTGACAGTTTCTGTAATAGGTGTAGTTACGATATACAGTGCCAACCACGCGCGCCCGGAAGAGTTTTTTCGTGTGCTCTACATCAAACAAATTTATTGGATCCTATATGGTCTTATTGCCATGCTATTCGCTTTGGTATTGGATTATCGCTGGTTCAGTCGCTATGCCTTCCTCATTTATACATTAACCTTTTTTGGATTGGTTTATGTTTTAGTTAATGGGGTCGTTGCATCAGGCTCCAAACGTTGGATCTATATTGGTCCAATTAGTATTCAAGTTTCAGAGTTTGCCAAAATAGCTATTATCATTGTTCTTGCAAAATATTTTGAGTCCGAAAAAATTTCTGGACAATACACTTTACGTGATTTGGTCGTTCCTGCCATTTTAACAGCAACATTAGGAGGATTGATCGTCGTGCAACCAGATCTTGGCACTACCATGATGATTCTTTTTATCTTCCTTGCATTCATTGTGGCTATTGAAATCAACCGAATGACTTTGATTAAGTTGTTTATGAGCGGACTTGCATTTGCTCCCGCGCTATGGTTTTTTCTTAAGGACTACCAAAAAGCAAGAGTAAGAACTCTGTTTAATCCTGATTTGGATCCTTTGGGGGCAGGCTATCACTCCATACAATCTAAGATAGCTATTGGATCCGGAGGGTTTTGGGGTAAAGGATTATTCGCTGGTACCCAGAGCCGGCTCAACTTTCTTCCTGAAAAGCATACGGATTTTATTTTTTCTGTTTTTGCAGAGGAAACTGGATTTTTTGGGGTGATCCTTCTAATTTCTTTATTTATCTTTATCATTTTAAAAGGATTGAACATCGCCTTTCGTGCTGCGGACCGGTTTGGATTTTTCCTATCATTAGGTCTCATTATTTCTATAGCTTTTTATATTATTTTTAATATCGGAATGACTGTAGGAATCTTCCCCATAACCGGTATCCCTTTACCTTTTGTGAGTTATGGTGGTTCATCATTGATAACAAATTATTTTGCTGCTGGATTACTGCTAAATGTAGAAATGCGGCGTACACTCCATTAAATAATTACCAGCTACGTCACGACAAGTTTTAGCAAGCGATACGTGTTATAATTTGCACCAATACCTTGATGGGAAAAGTATATGTCTTCCGAAATTTTTATCAATTCAAATCAACGAGAAATTCGGGTTGCACTTATGGAAAGTAACCTTTTGGTTGAATTGTTTATTGAGCACAAATCTCACAAGGGAATTGTGGGGAATATTTACAAAGGCATAGTCACCAAAATTCTTCCTGGAATGCAAGTCGCATTTGTAGATATTGGCCTTGATAAAGCAGGATTTCTATATGTAGGGGACATTGATGTAGTTGATATGCTTGACCTGGGAGATTCCTTGGAAGTACCTCCAATTGCAGAAGAAGACAAGGATCATCCGCTTGAAGGAAAGCCGGGCCGCCCCAACCACGATATAAAAATCCAGAACATCCTCAAGGAAGGTCAGGAAATCCTTGTACAGGTTGCAAAAAACCCATTAGGGACAAAAGGAGCACGCATTACTAATTACATCACCCTCCCGGGCCGGCATCTTGTCTACATGCCAACGGTCAATCATATTAGTGTTTCCAGAAGAATCGAAGATGAAAACGAGAAAGAACGTTTAAAAAAACTCGTCAGCGAGGTTGGTAATAACGGAGAAGGATATATTGTGCGCACTGCAGGTCAGGATGCGCAAAAATCAGATTTTCAATCAGATGTTAGCTTTCTCCACCGACTTTGGGAAAACCTGAAAAAAAAATCCGAAGGCATAAGTGGGCCCTATCTTATATACGAAGATCTCAACCTAATATTTAGGTCCATCCGTGATCTTTTTAGCAATGATACTCAGCGATTGGTCATAGACTCAAAATCTGACTTCAACAAATGCCTGGAGTTTTGTTCCAGTTATATGCCGCATTTATCTGATAAAGTTGAATTATACAAAGATCCCATGCCAATTTTCGAACATTACGGTGTTGAACCAGATATCAATCGGGCATTAGACCGTACCATTTGGCTAAAATCTGGAGGCTACATCATAATTGACGAAACAGAAGCTTTGGTTGCAATAGATGTTAATACTGGTAAATTTGTTGGGCACAGTGATCCAGAAGATACTATTCTTCAAACAAATCTCGAAGCTTTAAAAGAAGTGGTCTACCAACTACGTTTAAGAAATATTGGCGGTATCATTATTGTAGATTTCATTGATATGGCTAATGAAGAAAGTAAAGAAATTGTTTCAAATGCCTTGAAACAAGCTTTAAAAAGTGACCGTTCACGCACCCGCATCCTGAAAATTTCTGAACTAGGCTTGGTAGAAATGACGCGCAAGCGAGTCCGCGAAAGCCTAGTCCAAACTTTATGCGATCCCTGCGATTACTGCGAGGGAAAAGGATATATTAAAAGCCCTTCAACTGTCTGCTATGAAATAATTCGCGAAATACAACGCAGAGGCACTGACAATATCACCAGCAAAAAACTAGAAATAAAAGTGCATCCTATCATTTACGATATGCTGTTTGAAGAAGATAGTGGACTTCTTGAGGAAATGGAAAAACAAAATAGCCTTGAGATCACTTTTAATGTGTATCCAAAACTACATCGTGAAAAATACTATATCGAATCCTCATGAAACTAATTGGGCACCAAAAATGTATTAACCCCCTTCTTATCTTGCTTGCCGGAATATTAGTAGTAATATTTTTTTCGGGTTGTGGAAGCGTAGGAAAAAACTTCAACGAATCACTTTATATAAGAATCGCAAAAGGAACGACCACCAAAAATGATATCAAGGCGATGTTTGGTTATCCTTTTAAAAAGGGAATCCAAAATGGATATCCTGTTTGGACTTACGAATATAACTATGTTAACTCCTTCGGTACCGATATTATCAAGGATATGATTATTGTTTTTGATAAAAACGGCGTTGTGAAATCCCACCAATTGATGACAAACTCCCCGGAGTAATCACCCCCTATCTGATGCTAGGCTTCACTGAAACACAATCTCGCGCCCTACATTTAACTTGGATTGCATTTTTTCTAACATTTATTGCATGGTTCAACATGGCGCCCTTTAATACCACAATAATGTACCAGTTAGGGCTGAAAGAAGCCGAGATTAATATTTTAATGATTTGTAACGTTGCCTTAACTATCCCGGCACGCATTGTCATTGGGTCATTAACAGATCAATATGGTCCACAAAAAGTTTTTAGCTGCCTACTATTTTTTGCGGGTCTAGTTTGCTTAACTTTTTCCATGTCTAAAAGTTTCGAGAGCCTGCTGATCAATCGCCTATTAATGGGAATTGTTGGTGGAGGATTTGTGGTAGGCATAAAAATGATCGCAGAGTGGTTTCCAGATAACAAAATGGGAATAGCTCAGGGCATCTATGCTGGTTGGGGAAATTTTGGTTCTGCTGCTGCTGCATTCTCACTCCCACTTATTGCAATACCATTCTCCATAGACACGGGTTGGAGAATAGCTACCGCACTTTCAGGTATCCTTTGCATTATTTGGGCTTTTGTTTATTTTAGATTTTGTCCTTACATTCCAAAAAGAAACCAAGATTACAAAATAGATATTCACGGAACGATAGAAGTTCATTCGAAAAAAGATTTAGTTTTACAATCTATCCTATTATTTCCTATATATGGGGCTTTGATACTTTTCGTATGGAAACTTACAGGACATCCTTTAAATTTAATTTCCTTATCAATATCATGGATATTGATAGCAGGATTATCTGGAGTTTTTATTAGCAACCTGATTCAATGTTTGAAGTTTAATTTATCCCGAATAGAAAACTCAGAAACTGAAAAAAAAATATACCCGTTTAGTCAGATTGCTATTTTAAGCCTTGTTTATTCTCTTACCTTTGGTTCCGAGTTGGCTGTTGTTTCCATTTTCCCACAGTTTCTTGAAACGACTTTCTCAATTTCTATAGAACTAGCAGGAGTCCTAGGTGCTAGTTATGCTTTTATGAACCTGGTAGCCCGTCCCGGTGGAGGTTGGGTTTCGGATCGTTTTGGCCGTAGAAGAACTCTTTCCCTGCTAGTATTTGGAGGTTTGGTGAGCCACTGGTTTATCGGAGAGATAAATTCAAATTGGCAACTTTCCAGTGCAATTGCCCTTTCTCTAATAGGCTCAATCTTTTTTAAGGCAGGTAATGGTGCCTGTTTCGCAGCAGTTCCTTTAATCCATAAAGATTTAACCGGTAAAATGGCAGGCTTGGCAGGAGCATATGGAAGTATTGGAGCAGTTTGTTTTCTTACTCTGTATAGTTTCGTATCACCTCAGGATTTTTTTAAAATTATCTCAGCTTATGCTTTTCTGGTATTCTTGGCGCTGTTTTTTCTTAAACCCTTCCAGGGAACATCAACTTAATATAGTAGAAGGAAAAATTTTATGGGATTCACCTGTGGCCTTGTTGGCCTCCCCAATGCGGGCAAATCAACGCTATTTGGTGCATTGACACGGACCAAAGCTCAAGCAGGTAATTATGCTTTTACCACTATTGAACCGAACGCCGGCATCGTAAGCGTTCCCGACAAAAGGCTTGAAATCATTACTTCGTATATAAAAACTCAAAAAATCGTACCCACTACTATGGAGTTCGTCGATATCGCTGGATTAATTAAAGGCGCTTCTAAGGGCGAAGGTTTGGGAAATAAATTTCTTGGCCACATCCGTGAAGTGGATGCCATTGCACATGTAGTTCGCTGTTTTGAAGATGGTAATGTCCCGCATGTTAGTAATAACCTCGATCCTGCATCGGATATTGATACCATCAATACTGAACTGATGATTGCTGATATGGAAAGCTTAGAACGGAGAAAAACGAAAATAGAAAAACTTGCTAAATCTGGGGACAAAGAGGCCCGCTCGCAAATGGAAGTGGTTAAAAAACTAATTCAAATAATTAACGAGGGTCGCCCTGTCAGAGGCGTGACCGGTCTTTCCGATGAAGCACAAAAATTTGTGCAGAGTCTGACTCTTTTAAGCGCAAAACCTGTTCTTTATATTTGCAACATGATAGATCCGGGCGACGCAGAAAGTGACCTAGTACTAAAAGTAAAAGACATCGCCAAGCAAGATGGTTCAGCAGTCGTAGCCCTTGCTGGAAAAATTGAAAGCGAAATAATGGAAATGGATGACCCGGAAGAGCAGCAAATGTTCATGCAGGAAATGGGGCTCACTAAAACAGGACTCGATCGCATGATAGCCACCGGCTATGGATTACTCGAATTATCGACCTATTTTACAGCAGGGGAAAAAGAAACTCGCGCCTGGACGATTCCAAAAAACTCAAAAGCTCCCCAGGCCGCAGGAGCAATTCATTCGGACTTTGAAAAAGGTTTTATCCGAGCAGAAGTGTATTGTCTGGAAGACCTAAAAAAATATAAAACCGAAGCAGGTATAAAAGAGGCCGGAAAACTTAGAATCGAAGGCAAAGAATATATTGTCCAGGACGGAGACATCATGCACTTTAGATTTAATGTCTAGTTCTTACTTAACCCATGATGGAACGATACAGCGTGGAGGATTACCCTTTAAAACATCCAAAACATTATCTGCAACTAAATCAGCCATTTTATTTCTGGTCGCATAGCTAGCACTGCCAATATGGGGTAACAGCATCAGGTTTTGTAATTCCGTCATGCCCTCTGTTAATACTGGTTCGTTTTCGTAAACATCTAAAGCAGCTCCTGCAATTCTTTTTTCTTTCAAGGCTTCAACTAAAGCCTGATCATCGACCACCTTCCCACGCGCTGTGTGAATAAAATATGCAGTAGGTTTCATTATTGATATTTGGTCACGTCCAATCATAAAATTTGTTTGATCTGTCAGCGGCACATGAACTGTGACAAAATCGGATTGCTCTAGTAATTTTTTCAGCCCTACAAATTCTGCATTAAGTTCCTTTTCTTTTTCCGCTGATATTCGGTTACGGTTGAAATAGAGAACTTTCATATTGAATCCAGTTGCCCTTCGTGCTACCGCGGAACCTATCTCACCGCAACCTATTACCCCGAGAGTTTTTCCATGTACATCTCCCCCTAGATACATACCAGCTGACCACCCTTTAAACTGGTTTTCGCGGGTAAACCGGTCTGCCGGAACAATATTTCGCGCCACGCCTAAGATCATGGACCAAGTCAGGTCTGCAGTTGTCTCATGCAACACATTTGGAGTGTTAGTAACCCAGATTCTCTTTCTTGCGGCATAACCCACATCGATATTGTTGAATCCGGCCCCATAATTAGCAATAAGCTTTAAATTTGATGCCTTATCTATAATGGTCGAATCAATTTTGTCCGATAAATAGGTGATCATGACAAAGCTTTCGGAGGCGATTTTTGCCAATACCGAAGCGGAGGGAGAGTTTTCAGTTTGATTGGTTCTCAAATCACAATAGGGACTTAGCTTTTCTAACGCTTTTTCAGGAAATAAATTAGTAACCGTGACGACAGGCTTCACCCTAAACCGTCCTTTCGAAATATTCTGTGGTAAAATAAGAGTCTGATTTTAAAGGAAAAAGTCGTTAAAACCCATGAAAATTTTATTCCTCGTCCCACCCGAAACTATTTCCCTTGAGTCTTCCGTGCCAAAAGCACTGGAAGGTGGCAAAGGCTATTATCCGAAACTAGGACTGCTCTATGTTGCAGCATATTATGAACGCGAAACGGGTAATCAGCCAGTCTTTATAGATTGCCCTCCAGAAAATGTCTCGCAAGAAGAATTATCTCGGCGCGTTAAAGAGGTTCAACCAGATATGGTTGCTATGAGTATAATGACTTTCAACCTATTGGATGCCCTGCACACCGCTCGCATTCTAAAGCGGGATCACCCTAACTTAAAAGTTTGTTTGGGCGGACCTCATGTGAACTTATATCCAAAAGAAACATTGCATCAACCTGAGATAGATTATGTGGTTTTTGGTGAAGGTGAAAAAATTTTTTTCCACCTTATTCAAGCATTAGAAAGTGGTGATTCTCTAAAATCCATCAAAGGGCTTGGTTGGAAAGAGAAAGGTGAAGAGCATATCAACTCTGCTGAAACAGAATTACTCAACCTAAACGAACTCCCTTTCCCGGCACGACATCTAGTAGATATTAGCAGTTACAAACATATTATTGGCGAGGGTAGACAGTTTTTCACGATTCAAGCGACACGCGGTTGCCCAGCGGCTTGCTCGTTTTGTGATATTCGTAAAACCAAGTTCCGCGTCCGAAGTCCGGAAAGCGTAGTAGCTGAAATTGAGGAACTCGTGGAGATGGGAGTCGACGATTTATTTTTTGTAGACGACACTATTACCATCGACAAAAAAAATGTTCTAGAAATTTGCGATCTAATCGTTAAACGTAACATAAAAATTCATTTCAAAATT
>JAOMDP010000001.1:0-247076 GCA_028345515.1 Nitrospinota bacterium | reverse complement strand
GTAGTAAAAAGAAAGAACCGAATGTATCCATAGATGAATTGATGCCCTCGTTCAATAGCGCTGGCTTTCAGCAAGAAAAAATTCAGGATTGGTCAGAAAATACAGAATCATTACTATTTACCAAAGAAACTCGCGATGTAATTAATAAAGCTGTAGACCTTCTTCCTGAAAAAGAAAAAGTAGTTTTTCTTTTGCGAGATGTAGAAGGACTATCCAGCGAAAAAGCTGGTGAAATTCTTGATTTAACAGTTCCTGCTGTGAAGTCAAGACTACATCGTGCAAGATTGTTTTTAAGAAAAAAACTTTCAAACTATTTTGAAGAGTTTTCATCGCGGAAGGTGGAAAAATGATTTGCTGTAAAGAATGCCTTGACTTGCTCTATGATTATCTTGAAGGGGAACTGAATTTAGAAACCACAAAATCTCTAGAGGAACATTTTGAAGATTGCCCTCCCTGCATTTCATTTTTGAACACCTATAAATCGTCAACTAAGATATGCCGAAACACACTAAACCAGATTGAAATTCCGGAAGGGGTTCGGGACTCCCTGCTTAAAGTTCTTAAAGAACAAAAAGAAGAGAAATAGCTTTTAGTAATTAAAGTTTAATTATCAATTTAAATAAAACCATCTATTAAACCCGTCAATGGACAAATTAAAAAGGTTCAGCTATAATTCTGGATTTCTTTAATCCCATTTGTATTCATATCTGTTAGAATACAAGTATCTGGTATTAATCGCACACTTTCCTAGAGCTAAGGGACATGATTGAAATGAAAGTTGAGGGGCTTACTCTAGACCCGCTCACTAATATGCCTATAATTATTTTGAAAGATTCCACAGGTGCGAAAGCATTACCTATTTGGGTAGGTTATTTCGAGGCCAACGCGATCGCTCTGGAAATTGAAAATATTTCCACGCCCCGTCCCATGACTCATGATCTTCTTAAAAACCTAATACAGAATATGAAAGCCACAGTAAACCATATACTGGTAAATGAATTAAAAGATAATACCTTTTATGCTGTCATTTCTGTTGTCTGCGGAGATATTACGGTCTCCATTGATTCACGTCCTTCCGATGCCATCGCCCTTGCATTGAGGACTAAATCACCTATATTTGTAGAAGAAAAAGTTATTGAAGCTGCCAAAAGCTTAGATCTCCCTGATCCAGAAAAAACAAATACAGATGACGAAAAACAATGGCAAGACTGGTTAAATAAGATAAAACCAGAAGATTTTGGCAAACTTTAAATCTTAATTTCAACACACCTATCTACCTGCATTCCCTAAAAAATATTTTTAACTAACAGCATCTGCTTTTTTTTGGTAACTTTGCCAAGTCGAACTTAGAAAATTCTAGTAAAGTGTTTATAAATTGTCTGGGGCATTATCGTGAAAAAAGTCGGAATATTTTGCAAACAAAAACCAAATGTTGACGCAAAAATTGTCAGCAAATTGACCTTCTGGTTAGAGTCCAAAAGTTGTGCGGTTTATTTAGAACCTAATACCGCCGATCTTATCGGAAAAACCTCTCACCTCTCGAAGGAAGAGGTAGCCGCCCAAACCGATCTTTTAATCGTTTTAGGCGGTGATGGAACCCTTCTCAATGTCGCAGGCTTTGCTCACCCACATGAAGTACCTATTCTTGGTGTCAATCTTGGTAGTCTGGGGTTTTTAACTGAAACAACTATGGAAAACTTATACCCCACATTAGAAAAAGTCTTGGACAGAAAATGTGAAATCGAAAACCGTATGCTTTTAAATGCAAGTGTTTTGCGTAATGGAAAAAATATAGAAGACTTCAATGTACTTAACGACATTGTTATCAATAAAGGTGCTCTGGCAAGAATCTTAAACCTCAAAGTTTTTGTCGATGACCAGTACATGACTTCTTATAGAGCAGATGGACTAATCATAGCTTCCCCAACAGGATCCACAGCCTATTCTCTTTCTGCGGGAGGGCCTATTATCCACCCCAGTATGCACGCTTTGGTGCTAAGTCCTATTTGCCCTTTTGCCTTAACAAATAGACCTATAGTGGTACCCGACTCATCTGTTATTAGAGTCCAATTAACAACGAGAAATGCAGATGAAGATGTAAGGATTACCTTGGATGGGCAAACAGGATATTCGATTAAGTCAGGAGATATTCTTGAAGCAAAAAAAGCAGATATTCCCGTAAAACTTATTCAAGCTCCCGGGAAAAATTATTACCAGTTATTAAGAAAAAAGTTGCACTGGGGTGGGACGGCAGAAAATAATTTATAACATCCACCAAGTCTATTGATCATGAACGAAAATATCATTGCCTGCGATCAAAAAGTGGATATAGGCACTCGAGTAGTTTTATGGACTGAAAAAAAGGGGTTTGAATGTCCCAATAAACGCGGGCGCCTTGCCTGCAGTCAACACGATCCATCTTTAAACGATGCTCCCAGCCAAATTCATAAAAACTATAAAATTATAAATAGCCGAATTGCCTACCTAGACTTAATCAAAAACGTATACCAGTTTGTTCTCCATTACGATGTTTGCTACACCTCTTACCATTGCCATCAATTGATGATGGAAAGCTCTTTTAAAGGTAGCCATTTTTATCTGGACTTAGATGGAACTCTTTTCCAAACCTGTGATTTGTATTGGAAAACCAATACAGCCCCTGCTGATGATAAGAAGGGAAACGAAAGAGCTGTTCACGTCGAGATTGCAAACCTTTCTTGGGAAGCGCTGGCAAAACAGTCTGAATATTTTCCTTCAAAAAAAGACAAATATAAAAGAACACGAAAAGGTTGGCAACTTACTCTCCCAAAAGAATATAGCTCTAAAATTTTAAAAAATCCCTTTAAGCCTATGCCATCGAGAGTTTTTGGAAATAGAGGTTATTTTAGTAAAGAAATAAACGGTAAAATGGTTAGAATGTGGGACTTTACCGAAGAACAATATGAAGTATTGATTAAGCTAAGTTTTGGGTTAAATAAATTGCTACCAAAAATCAAACTCAAGGTTCCTATCAACAAAGAAACCGGGAAGCACCCCCTTAACCGATTAAAAAATTACTCTCGATTTGCTGGAGTTTTAGGTCACAGTCATGTTCAAGATGGTTCAACTGGCTTAGAGTGTAAATATGATCCAGGATCCGCATTTAACTGGAGCCGTCTTAACCGTGCTTTTAGCAAAAAAACCTAATAGGTAAGTCTATTTTTGAGAAATTTGTGTTGACCTTTTTGTCCCTTTAAGGGAAGCTGAGGCTACTCAAAGGAATTGCATTCTCCGCGAAAGTTATTGCAAAAACCAGTTATGTGAAAAAACCTTCCACTAAACTACAGTCTGAAACTAAGGTTAAACCAGAATGACAAAAAATTCCATCTTTCGGGACGAACTTCCAGGCGAGAAAAAGAGCATAATTAATCTCTTAATGACGGGCTATATCGTTGTAATTTCATGTTTGGGTTATGCGGCTTTTTTTCTTTATGTTCAATTAGGGCAGGTTGAACGAATTGTAGCAACCATGAACACCGATATATTACAACCCGATCAATTAGAACTATTAAAAGATCGAGTCATGCGTAGTGCTGGCCAACTTAAGAATGAAATGATTGGGATGGCAGTTTTAGGAAGTATCATTTCCATAATCGGTGGCCTTTACACCATCAAAATGGTAATCCGACCCCTGAAAAAACTGGTAAGATTTGCTGAGGAAAATGGAAAGACAGAATTACCCGAAATAAAATCCAACACCGAGATAAAACAATTGGCAACTGCTATAACTGTACTTACAGAAAAACTAAATCAAGAAGAGAAAAATTCTTCTTCTTGAACTTTCTATATTTAATAATCATTATAATCTCTAGTCATCCTATTTAATTCCTCCTTAAATTGAAAAATAGTACCTCTAGGAACACCCGTTTCGTCTAATAATTGTGTGAAATAAAAAAAGCTCATAGATTCTTTTAACCGTAAAATTGAATCTTGAACACCTTCCTGACTAGTTGAACTAGATACTAAATTTGCACAAAGATTTTCTATCTCCAAGGGTTCTTTTCCAACACGGGAGGTTAGGGTAGAAGCTTTAGAAGTTTTCAATCCACCTTTTTGGATTTTTCGGTCGGCTAATTCTTTTTTAATAAATTTAATACATTTATCCCGCAAAATTAGTTTTTTCTGCCATGGCTTAAATTCCTTCCACTTTTCAAATCTAATTTTAAATGGTTTGTTTTGGTTGAGATTTTTTAATTCTTCTATTTTAGATGGATTGTCTTCTAGCTTAGATGTTCTTTCCTTAATTCGGATTTGCAGTTCTTGGTCATAGGATTCTTCCATAAATTTTTTATCAGCATTTCTCTTTTCTAAAAACTTGTTATAGCGAAGGTCAATAACATCAGCCAGGGTCATTTTATCGAGTTCACGATACAATTTTTTCGTCTCACTAATATGTAATGATGTAGCTTCTTCCCACATTTGCGCATATTTTTCTGGGTGTTTTTCTTCAAGCTTAGCCAAGACTGGTTTAAACGATTCCCATTTTTGGTAGGCCAACCATCCACCATAAACAATGATCCCAAAAATACTGAATTTTATAAATTTAATACTAAGCTTTTTAAGTTTTTTCATTTTTTAAACATCCCATATTAATTAGGAAGTTGTTTGTTACAATTTTATACAAAAGTGGTAAATACATTAAAAACAGGATAGACGGCCTTTATAGCTTAACGGCTTTTAGATAAAACTATTTACATGTAAATCATAGCTAATATTGAATTCATTGATAGACTTACTCTTAGAAAAAATTATTACTTGGATCTTGGAGGGATAAAATAGGGGTGAAGAATTTTCGATTTTAATGCTTGAAGTGTCTTGTCCCAGTAAATACCATGGCAATATTATGCTCTTTTGCAGCTTGAAGAACCTCTTTATCTCGGATAGAACCACCGGGGGAAATAATAGCCGAGATTCCATTTTTTGCAGCCTCATCGATAGAGTCTCTAAAGGGGAAGAAAGCATCCGAAGACATAACAGCACCAGACAAAGGTTTGCGAGCTTTTTCAACTGCAATCCTAGCAGAATCGACTCGGCTCATTTGTCCTGCACCAATACCTAAAATCTCTTTGTCTTTTGCGTAAACAATAGCATTAGATTTAACATGTTTCGCCACCAACCAAGCAAATTTCATATCTTCCATTTCATACGAGGTAGGTTCTCTTTCACTAACAATTTTCAATTGATCCTCAACATAATTTAAAGTATCCAAACTTTGTACCAGTAGTCCACCTCCAATTCGTTTAAAGTCGAATCGTTTGTCTTTTGAATTAAATCCCGAAGCAGGTATTTGCATCAACCTTATATTTTTCTTTGAGGAGAATAATTCTATCGCTTCGGACTCAAAACCGGGAGCCACAATTGCTTCTACAAAGTTTTTTAGGATTTCTTTTGCTGTTGGAGCAGTGACAGGTTGATTGAATCCTAAGACTCCTCCAAAAGCAGAAATAGGATCTACTTCTCTCGCTAAAACAAAGGTATTTAACTGATCTTTCCCGACAGCAACTCCGCAAGGGTTGGTATGCTTAATAATTGTAACAGCTCCCGAACTAAGTTCTCTGACCAGTTCCCACGCTGCGTTTAGATCGATATAATTATTAAAGGACAATTCTTTACCCTGAATCTGCTTTGCAGAAACAATATCGGTATTCAGCGGATTGCTTTCCTTATATAAAGCTGCAGACTGATGAGGGTTTTCTCCATATCGCAAATCTTGGGCTTTGGAAAAAGGCTGATTTAAAAAAGGCGGAAAACCCGATGCATTCTCCCATTGAACTGATAAAAAAGTAGCGATCAAGGAATCATACCTTGCTGTGTGTGCAAAAGCATCACGACTCAAACGCCGACGCGTTGCTAGGGAGACAAAGCCTTCTTTCATTTCCTCCAACACTAATCCATAGTTCTTGGGGTCGACAACAATGGTCACGTCATTACAATTTTTGGCAGAGGAACGAACCATAGCAGGACCACCAATATCTATATTCTCGATCGCCTCTTCCAGGGTGGAACCTTCTTTAGTTACGGTTTGCTCAAATGGATAAAGGTTAATAACCACAAGATCAATAGGGCGTATTCCGTGTTCTTCCATAGCCTTCATATGCTCGGGAACATCCCTTCTACCAAGAATTCCACCATGTACCCTTGGGTGTAAAGTTTTAATTCTTCCATCCATCATCTCAGGAAAACCGGTATAATCCGACACCTGAATCACCGGAACTCCACCTTTACGAAGTAGTTCCGCCGTACCTCCCGTGGAAAGAATTTCTATTCCAAAATTGTGCAGTTCTCGGGCAAATTCAAGAACACCCGTCTTGTCAGAAACACTTATTAAGGCTCTTTGAATCGGTTTCATGGGTTTTTAAATTTGAAAAGGAATTTATTACTTGGGAAGTTTTCTTTTTTCAATCGGTTCCTTAGAAATCAAAAATTCCGGGGTTAACGTATCAATCAATTTAAGAGACCACACCGGAAAAGACCCATACGATTCCATCAGCCCAGGTTCTTCTTTGTGCTCTGGGTTGTCAGAAGCTTTTTTTTCTTTATCAACGTCGCTCATTTATTTGCCACGATTATTATAAAAGATTCCAAATTGTGAAACGATTGAAGGCCGAAGTCTACACCTTTTACCAACAATTTAAAATAAAAATTCCACCATCTAGGCGAATGAAAATTTCCTTTATAAAACCCTGCCCATCTGCTAAGAGGCAAGTGATTTTAATGAACTTTATAAAAGTTTCAAGCGCCATTTATAATCAAAACAGTATTTAACCTCAAATTCTAGTGGTTTACTAGATAGTAGTAGTTGATTAATGTGTTGATAATTTGGTATATTTTATTATCCCAGGTAGTATTAATGAACCCATATAGTCAGGAGAAGTAATAATGTCTAATTCTGCTGCAGCACTTAAGGAAGCTGTTGAGTTTGAAAAAAAAGCACTAGAAAAATATCAAGAAGCCACTGCATTGGTGAAACATGAGGAAACCAAAGAAACTCTACAAAAATTGACCACTGAGAAACAGCAAACGATTGAATCCATGCATTGGATCATCATGGCAGAGGCCGGTAAAATTGAAACAGAAAAGCCTGCTGCAGAAGCTGAAGGTGAAGAAGCAAAAAGTGGTGCGAGCAAATGCCCCTTCTCCGGTGCTTTAGCTGAAATGGGTATTGATATCACCAAAATGTCTAAAGAAGAAGCAATGGAAAAAATGGGTGATATGTCAAAAATGTTTCCAGGCAGTTCTGAGTCCTAAACTAGACATGCCAATTGAAAAACCTTTATTAATAGAGTGCCGTGCTTGTGGGATAGAAAATCTATTGGCAGATATGATATCTGGAAATACGGCTATCTGTAATCAATGCCGTGAAGATCTAATAAACCCAGATTTGGTTAATTCCCACATAGGGCATAGCTGCAATGTATGCGGGATGGCTTTTTTGCTCAAGAAAGACACCGGCCTCGTAGTAGGCGAATCAGAGTGTCAATGTGGTAGCAGCAATTTCAGTACCATTGAAGTTGACAAGTTTGTGAGTGATTTTCAATCTCCAGAGTTGGAAGATTCTAGCGATATTGACGATGACTTTGACTGGTGCCGCCCGGCACCGGATGAACAATTAGAAGGCGATTATAATAATATATTTGATGACGACCCTGGGTTCGCCAAATAAATATTTATATAAAGAAAATTTCCTTTATACCCATTTCTCACCTTTAAGTTATTGCTTTGTTTTTTCAAATTTCTAATTAAAAATATAGTATAAAGTTTATTATTCCCAAAAAATATAAATTTAAAATTCTATGAACGGGAAAAAACCTCTCGATGACAACGTATGGAGAGATAATCTTCGCGACGCAGTCAATATAATTAATACAAATAAAAGTTTTTTATTCAGCGGAGATATCGACCCAGATTCTGTTGGTTCTATGTTGTCGCTCTCCCTATACCTAAATTTAATTGAAAAAAAAGTCTTTTTGATCCTCCCTGAAAAAATAGGTGAAAACTTAGACTTTTTTGAAAAAATTATTGAATACAATGAAATAACCATATTACGCAACAAAGAGCAGATTGAAACTATTAAGGATGAAATCGAAACAGTTATTTTTTGTGATACTGCCAATGCAAAATTACTACCTCATTACTCCTATCTTGAAAAAAATATCTTAGCTCGCAAACCAAATGTGATCGAGATTGACCATCACTTTGGTGCAGACAGTGAAGACCTGACCGATTATGGAATAAAATTATTTCGTAAAGCTAATGCCAACACAGAAATTATTGGAAATATTCTCTTAACCTATCATACAGAATATCCCAAAGGGCCCGATCCCTTCTACCAACGTAATATTATTCTGGGTCTGATGACCGGACTATTGGGCGATACGGTGGGAGGAAAGGTGATCTCTTTCCAAGAAGATTATGATTACTGGATGGACATGCTAGAAAAGAATCTGAAGAATATAACAAGGTGGAGAGAGTTTGATGCTGAAAGAAAGACGGATAATAGAAGTTCTAAATTTGGTGATTTAAAACAGATTTTAGAATACCTGAACCGATTGACAACCGAGCAAGAAGCCTGTTTCAATTTGCTCAACAAGCGTGTCGAATTAAAAGGGCAGATTGGCTTCCTTAATTTATTACCCTCCACTCAAGAAGAAGTTAAAGATACTTTTAGCAATTTCAATTCATACTGGTTTGCAGATATTCTAAATTTTATATTAAATTCGGTTCCCGAAAAAACAGGTTACGCTGGAATAGTAGTTTTTGCAGGAAAAAATACTGACGGAGAAGATTGTTTTTACATAAAACTTCGAAGAGCTGTTAAATTTTCCAGAATTGACTTGCGCTCTGCCGAATTTCTTTTGAAAGAACTATTTGGTGAGCTTTATATGGGAGGAGGTGGTCACACGAGTGCGGTTTCTTTCAGAATACATACAATGGATGAAAAAGAATTTCTAAGGCGAATAGAAAAAATATTCGACTATTTCAATCAGAACCTAATACTATTAAACAAGAATTAAGTTTTACAGGCTTTTATTGCATCAACTAGACTCCTCTAAAACTTTTTTGTATAAAGAAAAAGTTTTTTCAGTCATTTGGCTTACTGAAAACTGGTCACGAATTCTCGCCTTACCATTTTGTACCATAGCCTTGCACTCTTCTGTGCCCATCTCTAGTAAAGTTAATAGCCCGTGAGCTAAAGATCTCCCTGAATTTGCCGGAATCAGTACCCCTTCCACTGACTTTCTTATGATATCGTTGTTACCTGGGATGTCTGTTGCAACGATAGGGTTTCCCACAGCTAAAGACTCAAGAATATTATATGGTAATCCTTCGCTCAAAGAGGGTGAAACATAGAAGTCGATGCACTTTAAAAATCCCAATGCATTTTCCCTTGATCCTAAAATTTTCACCGTCCCGTCTAGTCTGTTTTCATGAATATACTGCCTGACAGTTTTAATATATTCTTCATGCTCATCGGGGCAATCGCCAACTATTATTAATCTAATATGCGGTGCTATTTTTTTTGCTTCAGCAAATCCTTCCAACAAAGTAATTATTCCTTTTTCAGGAGATACTCTTGAAAGAGTTCCAAAAACCTTAATTTTTTCAGAGTCTCCCAAACCCAGTTCAGCAAATGCATCATCCGCCGGGGAAAGATTTTCAAAAGAGTTCAGATCAACACCGTTATTAATAACACTAGAATTTGAATCATTCAAAAAACTTAATATTTTTGCTTTTCCTTTTTCTCCTTTGCCAACAAAAATATGGTGCTTAGTCAATAGAGTTAAAATATTTTCAACAAGAAGATAGAACAACTTATTTAAAACTGGCAGGAGCTTATATTGAAAACCATGAAAAGTATGGACAACAGGAATGCCTAAAATCCAGCCAAGCAATCTTCCATAAACTCCAGGCCCTTTCCCATGAGTATGAATTAAGTCTGGTTTTTCTTTTCTCAGTATTTTGAATAGCTCAAAAAATGTTGAAAAGGCAAGCTGCCTTAAAACCAAATCATAAGGGGTTATCCCCAAAGCAATCAGCTTATCCCAATAAGAGCCATCCTTATGAGTACAAACTATGATATCCCATTCCTTACTATCCATCTTTTCAAGCAAGCTATAAATATGCCTAGGTCCACCTCCAGGTAAAGTGGTTCCACTTATGATCGCTAATTTCATGATAAAAAATTGATGGTTAGAAACTTAAAAGCTAGACTTTTAACACCTTTAAAGAAGACTCGCTATTACAAGATTAGATTCCCAAATAATACGATATTCCGCGAAAACTAAAGAATTTAATTTATTGCTATTTAAATAGGAGAGAAGCAATCAGCTAAATTAAAAGAGTCGTACATATGTTGAAACTTTACAGGTGAAAACCGACTACAAGAGGCCCTCGCAATTAAAACTACGGCAAGGTCAAACCTTAAGAAAGGATCCACGAGCCTATCAAATTACACGATGAGGTTTAGCACGCAATTTATTTTTAGTTATCACATTATAATAAAGGGATTCCTAAAAAATTTTGCTGCCATAATTCTTTTCAATCATTTTCTAGGTGCTTTAAGCACTATCAGCTTCTAGATCGTGAATTGACAGAAAATTTTCTTCCTTGATGGAGATTGCAATGTTAGAGTCCGAGACAAAACTATCCTTAATGACGCTTAATAAAGTTGATGCTTTTGTTAAAAAAGATTTAAAAGATTCTTCATCAAGTACTTTAAGTGATAATTCTTCATATAAACTAACCATATTTGCTGAGCGCGAAATGGACTGGCTAACACTTTCATAAGAAATATTACGCTTTTTACTTTCAATGACCATCTCACCAAAAGATATCCATTTTTCTACATCATGACGGTCACTACCAAGATTAATATAATATTCGTAAGCTTTCTCTTTTCCATCTTTCTCTATTTGAGAAACTATTGTCCTTGACCAGCCATCCAATGGTATACCTTTGGTCGCCCGGCAAATATATTGCAGTGAAAATACCATTCGATTTAACTGGCTATCCAACTGCATTCCATAATCAGAATATTTTTTTGCTTCTGCAACTTTTTCAAAAGCGTGCCACAAACCTCCCCGCTTTTGGACTTTGGTCCGCCTTTGGTCTAATGCACTAGCTTGAGCAAGACACTCCTTTTCGTTATTCAACTCAATTGGAGTCGAAACAGTTTTTAGTTGTTTTACGAGTGAATCATCAATAGGAAGGGTTTCTTGTTGAATGGGAGAAAAAACTTCAGATTTTTTTATTGCTTCTTTTCGCACCCAAGTATTCTCTTTAAAAGGCATTTGCATGGGTGCTTCCTGAGCTGCCTCTTGTTCACAACCGGTTATGAAAATACTTGCAATTACCACATAAACAATAATCTTTAAACGCTCCACTTTTATAATTCTCCGCTTATAAATTTTTTAGATTGATTTATTCTTATATACTAATTTTTTAAAAACTGTACAACAATGAAATAAAAATTATGTATAAATCTTACCGTCAAAATAACGAAATTAGACAAAAAATCGACATTTTTTTTATTTTTTGGCTGAGTATTCAATCCTAAATCTGGAACAGCCTAGCTTTAAGTTATTACAAATAAAGTATTTATAAAATATTAAGGATAAAGGCACATAAAGCAGTCCAAAGGCACATGAATTGCAAAATTTCTTGAGTGACAACAGCTTTTTGTCGTTAAGAAATCTATAAATAATAGAATATCAAAGGTTTATACGCTATGAAATTTCAAAAATTGTTTTGCTTGCTTATCGTGGCCGTCTTTTTGTTTTCCGGGTGCGAGATCAAAATGGGCCCTTCCCAATTCTGGGATAAACTGTTCCGAACTCAAACCGATTCTAAATATTATATGGGAAAAACTGAAGACCTTGTGCAAACCCTAACGGAAGATGTTGCTGAATACGAAATAAACAAAGTAACCGTATTCGACCTGGTTGATGAAGAAAATAAAACTCCCATCCTTGGTGAATACATTTCCACCAGAATTGTTGAAGTCATCACCAAAAAATATTTCTTTCGTGATAAAGAATTCCGAGTAGCTCAAAAGGGAGAAGTTAAATCTGTTTTGGAGCAACTCAAGCTAAAAACTTCATTTCATTACGATAAAAATGAATTAAGACATTTAGGTAAAGCTCTTAATTCCCAGGCGGTAATTACGGGCAGAATTACAGATCTAGGAACCAATCTAGATGTCCATCTTACTTTAACCGATGTCATGAGCGGAGAAGTCATTGCATCCGCATCAGAGCCTTTAACAAGGACTAAGTTTGCTGTAGAAATGTTGCGACATCATTAATACTTTAATCAGTTTTAAATGCCTGGCGGTAACGTGATAACGCCATCAAAGGAAAAAAGTGCTGGTACATATGATACTTGATGAAAAAATGGGCGGGGAATCCCGTTCCAGTAAATTCATCTTCCCACCAGGTCCCCTGTGTATTTTGATTACGTAACAAATACTCTATGCCGCGTTTTGCCGCATCTCCCTTTGCTTCACGGCCTGCGACCAAACCAAGGATCGCCCATGCCGTTTGTGAAGCAGTACTGTTGCCCTTTCCACGTAGACTTGGTTCTTCATAGGTCTGACAGGTTTCCCCCCAACCTCCATCTTCATTTTGATGAGCTTCTAGCCATTGTAAAGCCTTTCTACTAAACGGTTGATTCATATCTTCTCCCACAGCGGCCAACCCGTTCATAGCTAAAAATGTTCCATAAATATAGTTAACGCCCCATCGGCCGAACCAACAACCATCCACCTCTTGATTTTCTTTTATAAATTTTATGGCACGCTTTACTTGTGGATGATCGCTTTTGAATTCCCATTTTGATAGCATCCATAGAATACGGCTCGTGACATCAATTGTTGGAGGATCAAGCAAAGCCTTATGGTCCGCAAAAGGAACTTCATTTAACACTTCCTTATCATTGTCGATATCAAAAGCTCCCCACCCACCGTTTTTACTTTGCATACTAAGAAGCCAACTTAAAGCTCTTTGACACTCGGCAAGCTTGTATCTGATGTCTGGAATATCTATCTGATTCAAGGCTAATAAAATTTCTGCGGTGTCATCTGTGTCGGGATACTGTTCGTTATAAAATTCAAAAGCCCAGCCACCGGGTTCTGCATTGGAGTTTTTAATTTCCCAGTCACCACGCTTCACCACCTGTTTTGAGAGTATCCACTCTCCTGCTTTTACAAGTGCTGAATGATCTTTTGGTACTCCTGAATCCATCAAAGCATTTAAACAAATAGCCGTATCCCATAAAGGTGAAACGCAGGCCTGCATCCAAAGACGGTCTTCTTTTTCTAAAAAAAATCGGTCGACTGCCTCCATTCCCTTAACGCAAGCAGGGTTTTTTTTGGCATATCCTAAAAAATGAAGAGCCAAAAGGGAGTTGAGCATTGCAGGCTGAATTCCTGCCCAGTCACCCTCTTCTTCCTGATGATCTAAGATCCATTTTTCTATCTTACGGATAGCTATTTTTCTAAAAGGCCTCCAGGGGAATTTACCAATGAGTTTGATAATTCTATCCAGATAGATAAAAGTGTTGCACCAACTGGTGAAGGGAAACCCGCTAGGCTTAAAATTTAAATCGCGATCATTTTCCGTAAAAAGTTCCTGTACATTTCGGTCTGGAGGCAAAGAGTGCACAGGCTCCAAAGAACGCACTAAAGAAAGTGGCACCACGGTTCCTCGGGACCAACTGGAAATTTCGTAAATATTAAAATAAAAGCTATTTGGCAATAGAATCATTTCCATTGGGATAGCTGGGCAAACTTCCCATGAGATCTGTCCGAACATGGCGAGAAAAATTTTAGTAAAAACACGTGTCTTTTTAATTCCACCATTTTTATGGATAGCATTTCTTGCACGTACCATTGCTTCTTGGTCGGCAGGAACGCCTGCAATTTTAAGGGCCATATAAGATTCAACGGTAGAATTGATATCACACAACCCACCATGAAAAAGCGGCCAACTGCCATCTTCCCGCTGCATATAAATTAGGTAATTAACAATCTTTTGCTGTCTATCGGTATCTAATCTATCCGTAAAATGCATGAAGAAAATCATCTCGGCAGAAATTGTCACATTGGCTTCCAATTCATCGACCCAGTAACCCTTTTTATGCTGCTTAGATAGCAGATAATCCCTTGATCTTTCAATAGAACGATTTAACTCAACCTCATTAAAGGGGACAGCATTATTTGCACTAGAAGATTCTTCTTTAGGGGAAGCTTGTTCCATATTTTCTATATATTTAGCTGGTTGCACAAAAATCTATTAAAAGGGTTAAATTAACTCATTTTGCGGTATAAAGCAAAACCCGTAACGGACAAAATAATAGAACAAAATCCATTGACAACCCAGACAATCTCTTTTAGTATTACCTGTTTGCGACATATTAAATTTGAGTTACAAAGAAACTGATATATGAAGACAACTTATTTTGCAAAATCGGGCGAAGTTAAGAAAAAGTGGGTAATTATTGACGCCACAGATCAAGTATTAGGACGAGTTGCCAGTAAAGCCGCAGCGATAATTCGCGGAAAAACCAAACCAACTTTCACTCCACATACAGATACAGGCGATAATGTAATTATTATTAACGCTGCTAAGGTTAAATTAACTGGACAAAAATGGGACGACAAAATCTATTATCACCATACTGGTTGGATGGGAGGAATAAAATCTGTTACCGCTAAGCAAGTTTTGGATAAAAAACCTTCGGATCTATTGCAAAAAGCCATTCGCGGTATGTTACCCAAAAACAGATTGGGTCGCACTTTGAACAATAATTATCGAATATACGACACCGCTGAGCATCCACACGGGAGCCAGAACCCCGAAAGCGTAAATATTTAATTTAATATAAAGAAAAAGACGGAGATCAAAAAGCTTATGGAAGGCACGATAGAACGATTTTATGCAACAGGCAAACGAAAAGAATCCATTGCGAAAGTATGGGTCCAAGCTGGCAAAGGAGAAATTATAGTCAATAATAAATCCCTTAAAGAATATTTTTGTCGCGAAAGTCTGGAGTGTATTGTCAAGCATCCCCTGATCGCAACCGAGACACTAGGATCGGTAAATATTAAAGCAACCGTTAAAGGGGGGGGGGCTTTCCGGTCAATCAGGCGCCCTGCGTCTGGGAATTTCCAGAGCTCTAATTTTAACTAATTCTAGCCTACGAGCACCTCTCAAAAAAGCTGGATTCCTCACTCGGGATTCAAGATCGGTAGAAAGAAAGAAATACGGACAGCCTGGCGCACGCAAAAAATTCCAGTTCTCGAAAAGATAAACTGTAATTCCCCTTCGTATTCCAGCACATAAATGGGCCTTGCCAGCAGGCAGACCTTTGCAGAAAAAACACCTGTTTTTCAAATTACCCTGTAAAATTATTCAAAGTAGAATCCTATCTTTAAATAGGAGCCTTTTATTATGATAAAAGTTGGTATAGCCGGAGCCAGCGGATACACTGGACTTGAATTGATTCGCCTTTTGGCAAATCATCCTGAAGTAGAGTTGTCCGTTTTGACTTCCGAAACATATAAAGAAAAATCTATTGCTGATGTATTTCCATCCTTAAATGGAATCATCGATATTAATTTACAGTCTCTCGATTGCGAAATTTTAAAATCCTGCGATGTGGTTTTTCTGGCGCTTCCCCACACCATCGGCATGGGTATACTTCCCGAATTATTGCAGTCTAATTGCAAGGTTATAGACTTAAGTGCGGACTATCGCTTAAAAAATGCAGCTGCTTATTCCGAATGGTATTCACTGACGCACATACATCCGGAGTTTTTATCGCAGGTAGTATACGGTCTTCCCGAATTACATCGCGAAAAAATAAAAAGTGCGCAAGGGGTAGCCAACCCTGGCTGCTATCCCACTAGTGTGATTCTTGCTCTTGCTCCCTTACTGAAAACAGATTGGATAGACTTAGATAGCATTATTGCTGACAGCAAATCAGGAGTATCCGGTGCTGGGCGTAAAACTTCCATTACCACCCAGTTTTCGGAAGCGAATGAGGGAGTGACCCCATATAGCCTGGCTGGCCATCGTCATACTCCTGAAATAGAGCAAGAGCTTTCATGCCTAGCTGGCAAACCAATTAAAATTAGTTTTTCTCCACATCTCATTCCCATGAGCCGCGGAATGTTAAGTACGGTCTATATTAATTTAAAAAATAAACTTAAAGACGAAGACTTGATAGAACATTATAAAAATTTCTACAACAATGAATATTTTATTCGAGTCCTTGACATAGGCAGGTTTGCGAGTACCCATTCTATATCGGGCTCTAACTTTTGTGACATCGGAATCAAAATAGATAGGCGGGTTAATCGGCTTGTTGTCACAAGTGCAATAGACAACTTGATAAAGGGTGCTTCTGGGCAGGCTATTCAAAACATGAACATCATTTTGGGATTTGGAGAAACAACAGGGCTCCAATCTCCTGCAATGTTCCCATAGAAAAAAATGAAACAATTAAAAAACCAAAATCCTTCTGTACCGGGTTTTAAAGCAGCGGGATTGAGTTGCGGTATAAAAGGTAATTACATTAAAGATTTAGCTCTCATTATCTCGGAAGTTTCCGCAAATGCTGCTGCGGTATTCACTAAAAATCGAGTCGTATCGCCCAGTGTCATATGGAGCCGACGTTCACTTGCAAAATCGGGTAGTTGCCGCGCAGTTATTGTTAATAGTGGGAATGCCAATGCGGTGTCAGGCTCGAAAGGGCTGAAAGATTGTGATGAAATCACTAAAAAAGTGGCAGAGGAATTAAACATCCTACAAAAAGAAGTTTTTATAGCTTCCACAGGAATTATTGGCGTGCCACTTCCTTCTGAAAAAATTTTAAAAGCCACTCCAAAACTGGTTAAGCAATTAGGCTCTGCAGCTAAAAACTGGGGGGATGCATCCGATGCAATTTTGACAACCGATCTGGTGCCTAAATCTGACCGTATAAGTTACACCTTCAAGAATCATCGCATTGTAATTGGCGGAATAACCAAAGGGTCGGGAATGATTCATCCAAAAATGGCAACCATGCTTGGATTTTTGTTCACGGATGCAGTTATTGACACAAAAACTCTGAAAATGGCTTTGAAAGAAGCAACAGATCGCTCCTTTAATCGCATAACAGTGGATGGAGATAACAGCACGAATGATTGCGTTATAATCCTTGCCAATGGGAAGGCAAAAAACTCAACTATTAGAAACGGTACCCCTGCATATAGGGAATTTTTAAAAACTTTAACTAAGTTATGTAAAAATCTTGCGTCTAAAATTGTTCTCGATGGAGAAGGAGCCTCGAAGTTTGTAACAGTAAGGGTTCAGGGAGGCAAAACACGTAATCAGGCTTACCGGATTGCCAACTCGGTAGCAACTTCTTCATTGGTAAAAACAGCATTGTTTGGTGAGGACCCAAACTGGGGCCGCATTTTTTGTGCGGTTGGTAATGCTGGGACACCCTTTAATCCTGATAAGGTTGATATTTTTTTAAATAAAAACCTTCTTTTAAAAAATGGTAGCCCTACAAACCTATCAACCAAGAAGCTTGAAAAAGCAATGAAGAAACACGAAATCGACATCACCATAGATTTAAAATGTGGAAAAGAGTGGGAAGAAGTATTGACCTGCGATCTATCTTACGACTATGTAAAAATAAATGCGGAATATACTACTTAGCTTGTTAAAATCTTTATCAGAAAAATTTGGATTTATTATCTGGCATATTTTCCGTTTAATTTAAACTCAATCAAACTATTTAAAAATGGCTTTAAGAAACATTAAGAACTGTTTCGATCCGGTCTTAAGAAAACAATGCGAAATCGTCAAAAATATTGACGGAGAGTTGGTCAGATTGTCGGAAGACATGATTGAAACTACACTTGCCGCTCCAGGTATTGGTCTTGCAGCAAATCAGATAGGAATACCCTGGCGAATTTTTGTGGTTAATTTGGGATTAGAAACAGAAAGCGATAACTTAGTCACCTTAATTAATCCAGAGATTACTGCTATGGAAGGAAGCGAACTCGGAGAAGAAGGCTGTCTGAGTATCCCTGATGTTGTAGCAAAAGTAAATCGTGCGGCCCAGGTAGAAATAAAAGCAGTTGATCTGAATGGCAAGGATGTTCGTCATGAGGCCACTGGTTTTCTTGCGCGAGCCCTCCAGCATGAAATGGATCATTTAAACGGTATTTTATTTTGGGACAATCTTGGAAAAATAAAACGAGATATTCTAAAAAGAAAATTTAAAAAGAAACTTAAAGAGCAGGGTGAATGAACATAATCTTTATGGGAACTCCGGAGTTCGCCCTACCAACATTAGAGAAAATATACAACTCTTCACATTCTATTTTATCTGTTGTGACCCAACCCGACCGCCCTAAAGGCCGAGGTCAGAAAAACTTTGCTTCTCCTATAAAAATTTTTGCTAATAATAACAATATCCCATTGCTACAACCTGAAAACGTTAACACGCAAGATTTTATTAAATTATTATTAAAAAATCGACCTGACTACATCATTGTGGCCGCATTTGGTCAGATTCTTCATGAAGATCTCCTAAAGGTACCCTTGCAATTTTGCATCAATCTGCACTCCTCTCTATTACCTAAATACCGGGGAGCAGCTCCAATCAATCGAGCCATTCTTAATGGAGATTCCATTTCCGGAGTTACCACTATGATTATGGACAAAGAAATGGACACGGGAGATATATTATTGACTCACGAGATTCCAATTGAGAAAAGTGAGGATGCAAATTCCCTTCACAATAAATTATCAGAAAGTGGTGGTGATTTGGTTATTCAGACCCTTTCCCGTTTAGAAAATAATGATCTTTTGCCAGTACCACAAAATTCTAAGTTGGCAACTTATGCGCCAAAGCTCAAAAAAGAGGAAAGCCTCATCAATTGGCAATTAGATGCCTACGATATTTTTAATAGAATACGAGGTCTCACTCCTTGGCCAGGAACACATACTTTTTATAGTGGTAAAAGACTTGGTATCTTAAAGGGCGAGGTCGTTCCTGGAGAATCCTCGGATCGTCCGGGTTATGTGGAGCGAATCACTGACTCCGGTATAGAAGTCGGTACAAAAAAAAATCGATTGAAAATAACAGAACTAAAACCAGAAGGTAAAAAAGCTATGACAGTAAAAAGTTTTCTTTCCGGTTATATAATCAATCGGGGCGATTCACTAAACTTAGGTTAAATTCACCACCTTTTTATGAGGTAAATATGCCAAGAACTTTGGTTACAGGCGGTGCCGGATTCCTGGGATCGCATTTATGTGAGTACTTGCTGAATAAAGGTCATGAAGTAATCTGTATGGATAATTTGATCACAGGATCAAAACAAAACATTTCCAATATCCAAAATGATGCCTTTCATTTCGTCAAACATAATGTTTCCGAGTTTATCAATATCGATGGTAACTTGGATTATATTTTGCATTTTGCCTCTCCTGCTAGCCCTATAGATTATCTAGAACTACCCATTCAAACTTTAAAGGTCGGAGCGCTGGGAACTCATAACGCACTCGGACTTGCTAAAGCAAAAAATGCTGTTTTTCTTTTAGCTTCAACCTCTGAAGTTTATGGGGACCCTTTGATTCACCCGCAACCCGAAGAATATTGGGGCAATGTAAATCCAATTGGACCAAGGGGAGTTTATGATGAAGCAAAAAGATTTGCAGAAGCCATCACCATGGCCTATCACCGGACACATGACATCAACACCAAGATCGTTCGGATATTCAATACATACGGACCAAGGATGCGTATTAAGGATGGCCGTGCTATACCAAACTTTCTTAAGCAAGCCCTAACTGGCGAGGACTTAACCATATATGGTAATGGTTCGCAAACACGGAGCTTTTGTTTTGTCACAGATCTGGTTGAAGGTATCTTTCGGTTATTAATATCTGAACAACATAAACCCGTTAACATTGGTAATCCGAATGAAATGACTATTCGACAAATGGCAGATAAAATTTTGCAAGCGACCCAAAGCAATAGTAGAATTGTTAATGTTCCTTTACCGGAAGATGATCCGAAAACACGTCAACCTAACATTACTCTTGCAAAAGAGATTCTCAATTGGGAACCAAAAGTTAGTCTAGACGAAGGCTTAAAGTCCACACTGGAATATTTTAAACAAAAGCTCAACACCTCTTGAAATCGAATACGAGCAAAAAAATTACACTCGATCAAATATTCATTAGATGAAGTACCTCCGTAAAAAATATTAGATAATATATTCCGAGGTAGAAACAAAATTTTAGCCTTGCGAATAAAATTTTTTTATAAAAGCTTTAAACCTCAACATAAATGGTAAATTCTTAAATGGAACGGGTAAAAAATCTTCTTAATATTAGTGCTGCTTTAAAAAAAACAGTGGCTGATACTTTATCTGGTGAAATATTGAATTCAGCCGAGCAAATCAAAAGTAGACTGAAAATTGGAGGGAAATTACTACTAATGGGAAATGGTGGTAGTGCGGGTGATGCACAACATATAGCAGCCGAATTGGTAGGACGATTTAAAAAGGAAAGAAAAGCTATACCAGCTCTCGCATTAACAGTCGACACTTCTTCTTTGACCGCACTTGGAAATGACTATGGCTTCGAAACAATATTCGAAAGGCAAATAGAAGCTATTGCCAATAAAGACGATGCTGTTATTGGTATCAGCACAAGTGGGAACTCTGAAAATGTGGTGCGGGCAATTCAAAAAGCAAATTCCATGGGAGCATATACGATTGGACTCTTGGGAAACAATGGTGGAAAATTAAAAGAAATCGTTAATCTTCCAATAGTGATTCCCTCAAATGATACAGCTCGAATTCAAGAAGTTCATATAACTATTGGTCATATTATCTGTGAAATTATAGAAGAAGACTTATAAATGAAAGAACGATTTAAATATTTCTTTGACCAAAAAGATAGACCAAAAATTTTGGTTATTGGCGATCTAATTCTGGATGAATATGTATGGGGTGGAATCAACCGTATATCACCTGAAGCGCCTGTACCTATTCTAGAAACTCGCTCGGAAACTCTGGCTCTTGGAGGCGCTGCAAATGTTGCCAACAACATGGTTGCTTTAGGATGCGAAGTTCATCTTTGTGGAGCTATTGGCCAAGATGAAAAAGGGGACAAGCTCCTCCAAAATATTCACAACAGTTCTATCCAGACAGAAGGGATATTCCGGTTTGTTCATCGACCCACTACATCAAAAATGCGTATTATTGCAAACAACCAACAGGTTCTTCGAATAGACAAAGAAGACAATCGACCCATTACAGAAGAGACGGAAAAAAAACTTATCCAGTATATAAGCCAAATTCTTCCAAGTATGGACGGAGTGGTTTGTTCTGACTATCAAAAAGGAATTCTAACTGAAAAAGTAATTCACTCTATCATGCATAGGGCCAAAAAAGCTAAAAAGTCCGTGATTGTTGATCCAAAAAGTTCAGATTTTGCACTTTATAAAGATGCAACTGTTATCACACCAAATTTAAAAGAAGTTGATCGATCTGTACCCATCAAAATAACCGATAAAGAAAGTCTAAATCGTGCTGCGGAATATCTTTTAAATCTGACTCGCTCAAAAGCCCTTCTAATTACTGAAGGAAAAGATGGCATGACGCTTTTTCAAAGCAAAGAAAAACCTACCTCTATTCCAACCGTTGCAAAAGAAGTTTTCGATGTTACTGGCGCAGGCGATACCGTAATAAGTGTATTTAGCATGGCTGTTTTTGTTGGTTTCGACTTCCAAGAAGCCGCTTTGCTTTCCAATATGGCTGCCAGTATCGTTGTAGGAAAAGTGGGAACAGCTGTGGTCACATTAAATGAAATTAATGAATTCCTTCATGAAGAAATGTTACGCACATCTCATACGGTTTTAGAGCTTGAAGAGCTGAAAAAGATCGTTGGTCTTGCTAAAAGCACTGATAAAAAGGTTGTTTTTACTAACGGTTGTTTCGATATCATACATGGAGGTCATATCGAATTTTTACAAAAAGCCAAGAGCTTAGGTGATATTTTGGTGGTTGGACTTAACACCGATAATTCTGTTCGAAATCTAAAGGGAGAAGGACGGCCTATCAAAGCTGAACAAGAACGTGCCAATATTCTTTCTGCTCTAAAATTCATTGATTACATCACACTTTTTAATGAAGCAACTCCAGAAAAATTAATTCGTGAAATAAGGCCTGATATCCTTGTAAAAGGCGATGACTACAAAATTGATGAAGTAGTCGGGCGTGAAATCGTTGAAGGCTATGGAGCGCATGTAAAACTTATTCCAATCCTAAAAGGTCATTCGACAACTATGACCCTTGAAAAAATTCTCGCCAGTCACCGACCTGAAGATGGTAATGGGAAATAAGTTTAGTGAATTGAATTATTGATCTTCAAAGTCACCCAAATGTCTTGCAGGTATAAGATATTTTTTAACGTAATCCTCTATTCCCTCTTCCAGTGTCATTACAGGACGAATGTAACCTAAATTGCGAATCTTCTTCGTATCCGAACAAGTATGATACTGATAATGTTTTTTTATCTCTTCCGGCATATCAATATACTCAATATGTATTTTTTTTCCCATAGCAGAAAAAATTGCTTTCGCAAGATCGTTCCAGGTTCTTGCATGTCCGGAACCCACATTAAAAATTCCCCCAGCATTCTTTTGTTCCAGAAAAAATAATGTCATAGCAACAGCATCTTTTATGTATAAAAAATCTCTTTTCTGTCCTCCATCGGAATATTCTGGCTTATAAGATTTAAATAAGCATAGCGTACCCTTATTTCTTACCTGAATAAAACCTTTCCGCACCATGCTTTGCATATCCTTTTTATGATATTCATTGGGACCGTATACATTAAAATACTTCAATCCCACAAGACTTTTCAATACACCCTTAGCTTGAGCCCATAAATCAAAATTTTGTTTGCTATCCCCATACAGATTGAGAGGTTTTAATGACTTCAATCTAGATTCATCATCGGAGTAACCGTTTTCACCTCCACCATAGGTTGCCGCACTAGAGGCATAAATAAATCGAATATTTTTTTCAAGACAGTAACTTGCTAAATATCGAGTATATTCAAAATTATTTTCATTTAAATATGTTTCATTTGTTTCAGTTGTTAAGGAACAAGCTCCCATATGAAGTATGGCATCACAACTTGGAAGTTTTTTTCCTAAAATTTTTTTAAGAAAATTGTCCTGACCAATCAACTGATCGAAAACAAGAGGATTAAGGTTATTTTGTTTTTCTGGATGATCGACCTGATCAACAATCCAAATATTATTGATACCTTTTTTATTCAACCCGTTCACCAAGGCGCTTCCTATAAAACCTGCCCCACCTGTTACAACAATCATTTTTTATTTCCCCGATAGCAATGATATCTTTATTATTTTGGCGGATGGATACCTAGACAGATAGGTAAATGTTTATTGACATTTTTCAAAATTGATTAGGAGTAATTTAGTTAACTTTAGATTGGCTTGTTTTTTATTTTTTTACTGAACATATATTTAAAGTTATAACTCATCTTCGTTACACTGGCCTGAATCGCCCATAATTTTCTGATTTTAATAAACTTTTGGTGGGAAAAAAGTTCGGCGAATCAAAGTTATTTAAAATCGTAGGCCACATTCTGTTCAGCCCAGCCTAGAAAGCCATCTTTAACTGGATCTCCGGTAAAATCGGATGCTCCTTTTGCCCAGGTAGCTGGTTGATCCCAGTTATCACCATAATGATACAAATACATTTTTGCTTTTACTTCCTTGGGCAAAGTCATCAACTCTTGATAAGATGCATGCACCCCACCGTAAAACAATTGTGTATCGTGAAACATAACTTCGGACATCTTATTGAATCGATTTGGATAATCCGAATCAAACATAGTGTCCCCTGAAATCCACACCCGTCTATTTATAAATACACCCGAACACCATTGCGATTCATCCACGCTGATAGCCGTGTCTGGGAAATGCCGAGTTCTCATGATTACAAGCTCAATCGGGCCATGCTTGTAAGTCCAAAATTTTCTTCCATTGATTTCAATATTTTGTGGGCGCAAAATATTAAAAAAATCATTCAATTGCAGAGGGCGACCCTGATCAGTCTCGCAAAATTCGCAACCTCCTGCTAAGCTTTTAGTCCATAACAAATCCTGATAATCCCTCAAAATAATCATATCCGGCTTTTCTGCCATGGGAGTATAACGATTCATCAAAGCAACTTCTTCAAAACCACCGATATGATCTGCGTGACTATGGGTAGGAAGGTAGCAACGCACTTTTAACACACTCAATCCAACATCATTTAAAGCCAAGGGCCCCTGCGTGCCACAATCAATCAAAACGTGATGATCACCTTGGATAATTAGTATATTAGATTGTCGACGACGTTTTGCAAAAGCAGACCCGGTTCCAATAAACACAACACGAAGGTGACCTTCCGTGGTTAGGGGAAGAGGTGCTCCATTCTTACAAATCTCGTTCACCTCATACATGCATTATCTCCTCTGCCCGAAATTTATAGATTGGGTTCTCAAAAGTAGTGGTTAATTGAAATAAATTCGAAACTAATTTAACACCGTAGCATAAAACCAAGGGTTGCGTCCATAACAGTTTGATTTTTTGGGGTAAATTGAACTTTCAAGGTATTAATTTTTGGCATGTCAATAACAACTACAGGACAGATTTCTTATTCAATCTAATATAAAAAAGAAGGGGTATATGTTTTTACCAAACAAGTAATCTCTATTATGGGTCAGACTTTCTTTTATTTTTAAAAAACAGTTTCTTAATTGGGTTGGGGAATTCAGATATTTTAAGTTATAATTCATAACCCCGACTTAACGGACCAATAAATTCCCTTTCCCTAATGAAATGAAATATTTAGTAGTTATTGTGGCGGGCCTAACAGACAGGCCTATCGCTGAAAAAGATAATAAAACCCCGTTGCAACTTGCAGAGACTCCCAACTTGGATGCTCTTGTGCAAAAAGGCCAATGTGGACCCGTGCAAACTATACCCGAAACCATGAATCCGGGAAACGAAGTATCTGGTTTGGGTCTTTTCGGCTATGATCCTGAAAAATTTAAACCCGGTCATGCAGCTTTAGATGCTATCGGACTCGGAATAAATATGGAGGCGGATGAAATCCCTTTATGTTGTGATCTGATAACTCTGCAACCTACACATGACGATATGGTCATGAAAGATTATACCGGAGGAAATTTAGCTAAAGAAGATTCTGAGCTTTTAATGAAAGCTTTAAATGAACAGGTAGTGGATGTCTCGGCCACGTTCCACAGTGGAAAGGGTTACCATAATCTTCTAGTAATAAAACATCCTCCATTAAAGGAAAAATTGTCTCCCCCAAATGAATTGATCGGTGAAGGAATTCGACAATTCATGCCTGAAGGAAAAGGGTTTCGTGAACTAATATTTGTAATGAATCAGGCGCAAATAATTCTACACAATCACCCTTATAATAAAATAAGGGCTAAGGAACAAAAAGACACCGTAAACAGTATTTGGCTATGGGGCAACGGTGATCTACCATCTTTACCCTCATTTAATGAGAAATTTGGAAAATCAGCGACGGTCATCACAGCATCATCTATGATCAAAGGACTTGCCAAACATACCGGTATAAACGTTGTAGATATTGAAGGAGCAACCGGTTTTTACAACACAAATTATTCTGGAAAAGTAAAAACTGCTATAGCTGAATTGGAAAAAAAGGATGTCGTTTTCCTACATATTTCTGCAGGAGAAGAAGTTTCTTTAAAAGGTAGTATTGACGATAAAATTCATATAATTGAAGATTTTGATTCGGAAGTGGTTAAACCTATTGCTCAGGCTTTGGAGACCCAAGAAGAAACAAAGTTACTTGTTGTAGTAAACCATGTAAGTTCAGTTTCATTAATGAAATATGATCGAGCGCCGGTACCTTATCTTGTCTATTCTTCTAAAACGGGAAACCCAACTTCAGGTTTAAATAAGTATGATGAACAAATCTTAGAAACAGGAAAAAGTTTCAATACCGCTTACACATTAATTGAAGCATTTTTTAGTAACAAAATTTAAACCCACTTTTTGGTCGTACCGAACTATTACGATCCATGAGTAGTTATCTATTTGATCAATAAAATTTTTACAAACTATGCACAGGTTATTGGTAGTACAAAAATATGGAGGTACCTCTGTCGGCAGTCTGGACCGCATTAGGCATGTTGCCAAAAGAATCGAACAGATTCGAAAAACTGGAACCCAAGTTGTTGTTGTTGTTTCAGCAATGGCAGGTGAAACAGACAAACTTGTCAAAATGGCCAGCAAAATTTGCGATAACCCAGAACGAAGGGAGATGGATCTTTTATTGTCTTCTGGAGAAAGAATTTCAAGTGCACTGCTGACCATGGCTCTTCAGGCGCTAGGGGTTTCTGCTATATCTATGACAGGAAGACAAATTGGTCTGCAAACAGATAGCGTTCATACCCGCGCTAGAATCAAACAAATTGATGCAAAAAGAGCTCAAAAAGCACTCAAAAATAATAATGTTATTGTTGTTGCAGGTTTTCAAGGCATCAATGAACAAGGCGATGTTACAACTTTGGGACGTGGAGGTTCTGACACCTCTGCCGTTGCGCTAGCTGTTGCGCTAGGGGCTTCTCAATGTGAAATTTATACGGACGTAGACGGTGTTTATACTGCAGACCCAAGAATGGTACCAAAAGCAAAAAAACTCGATGTGGTATCTTATGATGAGATGCTGGAAATGGCCAGTCTGGGTGCTAAAGTTTTACAAATACGATGCGTTGAATTTGCTCATAAATTCCAAATGCCCTTGGTTGTAAAATCCTCTTATATAGAAGGAAGCAAGGGAACGTTGATATGCGAGGAGGATTCAAATATGGAACAGCCATTGGTTTCCGGAGTCATGTATGATAAAAATCAGGCAAAAATTACCTTGAAAGAAGTCCCTGACCAACCTGGGATAGCGGCAAATATTTTTGAACCCATTGCGGCGGCCGGTCTTTCCGTGGACATGATCATTCAGAATATTAGCGCAAAAGGCCATACTGACTTATCTTTTACTCTCGACAGGGAAGAGTTAAATGAGGCCATGATGATTATGGAAAAAGTTGCAAAAAAAATTCGGGCGGTCAAAGTAAGTGCCGATTCGAAAATTTCTAAAATATCAATAGTTGGGGCGGGGATGAGGAGCCATTCAGGAGTTGCTGCGCGAATTTTTAAATCGCTTTCAAAGGAGAAAATTAATATCCTAATGATCAGCACATCCGAAATTAAAGTTTCCTGTATCATCGAACAAAAATATACTAAAGCTGCTGTTAATGCCTTACACAATGCTTTCGAACTGGACAAAAAATCTAATGCACTAAAAAGTATCAAAAAACAAAAAAAACTAGACCAAAACAAATCAACTCCTAAGAAAAAATGAACACAGTAAAAATTTATGACACAACACTCCGAGATGGATCTCAAGCCGAAGGTATTTCCTTTACCGTCGAAGATAAAATTCGAATTGCGCATAAACTCGATCAAATGGGAGCCCATTATGTTGAAGGAGGCTGGCCGGGCTCGAATCCACGCGATATAGATTTTTTTTCTAAAGCAAGCCGTGAAAAATTTTTGCACACTAAAATCACAGCGTTTGGAAGCACTCGCTATCCAGATAAAAAAGTAGACAAAGATTTAGTAATTCAAGCCTTAATGAAAACAGAAACCGAGGTGGTTACAATTTTCGGTAAGACATGGGATCTACACGTCAAAGATGCCTTGTCCACAAGTCTAGATGAAAACCTGCGAATGATCTTTGAAAGTATTGAATATCTTAAAAAACATCGAAAAGAGGTTTTGTTTGATGCCGAGCATTTTTTTGATGGTTACAAAGATAACCCTGGCTACGCAATCAAGGCAATCAAAGAAGCTGAATCGGCTGGAGCTAATTGGATTGTTCTTTGTGATACTAATGGAGGATCACTTCCAGATGAAATCGATTTAATATTTAAAGAAGTTAAAAGTTCTGTTTCCACTAAACTAGGAATTCACGCACACAATGATTCCGAGTTGGCTGTTGCTAATTCTCTCCAGGCTGTTCGTGCTGGAGCTGAACAAGTCCAAGGAACTGTAAATGGAATTGGGGAGAGATGTGGAAACGCAAATCTTATTTCTATCATCCCCAACCTAAAAATTAAAATGGAAATCGACTGTATTTCTGATGAACAACTAAAGACGTTGAAAGATGTTTCGGCCTTTGTGGATGAATTGGCAAACAAAGCTCATTGGAATCAACAACCTTTTGTTGGAAAAAGTGCATTTGCACATAAAGGTGGTGTACATGTAAGCGCAGTGCGCAAAAATTCAAAAACCTATGAACATGTGCAACCCGAAATCATTGGTAATAGCCAACGTATCCTGATATCTGATCTATCCGGAAAAAGTAATGTAATGCATAAAGCGAAAGAATTTGGAATTGATATTGATGCAGGAGACCCAAAAATCCAAAATATTCTTGAAACTCTCAAAAAATCTGAAAACCTTGGGTTCCAGTATGAAGGAGCTGAAGCCTCCTTCGAGCTATTGATGCGAGATGCATTAGGTGAAAAAGAAAATTTTTTTGAATTCATCGGCTTTAAAGTTATTGTTGAAAAACGTAAGGAAGTTGAAAAGCTCGTCTCTGAAGCTACTGTTAAACTAAAAGTCAATGGTGTACACGAAGTCTCTGCAGCAGAAGGTACAGGACCGGTCAATGCCCTTGATAAAGCTATCAAAAAAGCATTGGTCAAATTTTATCCGGAGCTCAATGGGATTAATCTGTACGATTATAAAGTACGCATCCTTGAAGAGAAAAAAGGTACTCGCGCCAAAACCCGCGTCTTGATTGAATCGGGCGATCAACATCATAAGTGGGGAACGGTTGGCGTTTCAGAAAACATTATTGAGGCAAGTTGGCAAGCTTTGATCGACAGCATCGCTTATAAACTAAATTCTTTCTCAAAAAGCGACAAAAATACTTAGAACCTTGCCTTATTGGCTATAGATTTAATTCGAGTGTTTCGATTTCCAAAAAAAGTTCCCTAACTCGCCAATACTAATAGCTATTCATAATAAATCCAAATATTGAAAAATTATACCAGCTCTTAGCTTCTATTTAAAAGACGAGCGTGGGCCCGTCCGCAACAATTGGCCAACGGTTTCACGATAATATTCCCGCATTTGTGTAGTATGTTTTTCGTAATCATTTAGTAACGCATTTGCAAGAATATTTTTATCATCACCGCTATAAGATAATAGGCGAGCTAATTGCGCTAATTCAGTTGTTTCCTCTGGTAGAGTATTAGTGGGAGTCTGACGAATAATCCTCAATGCACATTCCAGTTTTCTTAAAAAGATATAATTCTCTTTTACCAGATCTGCTTTAACTTGATCAATCATTCCATGAGCCACAAACATATTTATTGATTCAATAGTATTGGTTTTTCGTAGGCGAGGATTTTTTTTTCCATGTATTAATTGTAGAATTTGAATTGTAAACTCAATATCAGCAATGCCACCATAACCAAGCTTTACATTTTTTCCTTTGGTTTTTTCTTTAGCTAATTCTAATTCCATTCGTTCCCGCAACCGGGAAATTTCTATAAGCGCACTGTATTCAAATTTATCCTGAAAAACGAAATCGTGCACTTTGCTCATAAATTTTTTGCCAACATCTTTATTTCCAGCAACCACACGCCCCCTTATCATTGCCTGTTGTTCCCAAATTCTTGCTCGCGACTTAAAATATTGAGTATACCCTTCAATAGAAAGAACCAACACCCCTGCCTCTCCTTCCGGCCTAAGTTCAGTATCAATCTTATAACCGAAGCCCGCGGGGGTCACTTCTGAAGTCAGTTTATAGATTAACTGTGAAATTGTATTGTACTGGATGCCTTCTAATTTATTTTCTTCAGGCTCATCGTAAATAAAAATAATATCAAGATCAGAACCAAAGTTTAACTCTGCTCCACCATACTTGCCCAAACCAACAATACAAAAATTTTTAGGTATCGGATGATCCTTCTTCCTACTTACTTCCTCAAAGGCCAATTTAAAAACAGCCTGCAAATAAACATCAGCAAGGTTTGAAAGATCGAAAAGTGTACCTTCTAAATCTGTCTCTTTAATTAAATACCTCACCCCAATCCTTAATTCTTCATAAAGTTTAAATCGACGTAGAATTGTCGATTTTTTATCTAAAGAATCGGCTGTCATTAAAATTTTATCCAAATCTTCCGAAATTTTTTCTGGGGTTTTAAATCGATAAATCTCATCCATATCTGAAAGCAAATCTACAAATTCAGGTCTCTTGATTAGTATTTGTGAAAGTAGGCCACTACTACCAAATAAAATTAGTAGAAATTCAAGAAACTTTTCATTCTCTTGAAACAATTTTAAAAATGATTCTCTAGCACCCGTGGCTTCCACAAATTTACATAGGTTTTCTATAGCTTTACCTGGGCTTGGAATTTGTTTGCATTGGTGAATAATTTTAGGAAGGATTAAACTGAAATCTTGAATACTTTTTTCAGAGGGATATGAAAATGCCGAACCGTCTCTGAAAACTTTTAAAAAACGAAACGCTTGGCTAGGGTCAATAATTAATGGGATGGACGCCAGGGTTTCTTCTGAAAATAGTTTTTCTCCTTCGCGAGACCATTTCCATGTATTCGAAATAGCTTCTGCTGCTTCCCTTTTTCCTTTTTCTGAAAACTGCTCAGAAAACATTTTTCCAACAAATGCAGTATGCGATTTATAAATACTCATCAAGTTATGTGAAAGTTCCTCAACTGTATCCCCTTTAATACGCATCTTTCTAGCAAGAACGGCTTTATCCATAATGCTTTGCGGTATCTGGTGTGTTTGCATACCAAAAGTTATTTGCACTCTATTTTCAAGATGCCTTAAAAAAATATAAGCTTCAGATAAACAGGAAAAATCTTTTTCATTAATTATATTTTTCTCTTTCAAAACTTCTAGGGCGCTCAGAGAACTTCTTATTCGCAAGTCTTTATTTCTACCACCAAATAAGAGTTGATAGGCCTGAATTATAAATTCAATTTCTCTTATTCCACCAAATCCAAGCTTAATATTTTCTTGGTGCAATATTTTGCCTTTCATACTTTTGTTAATACGATTTTTCATGGATTTGATTTTTTCTATAGCTTCAAAATCCAAACTGCGCCGGTAAATAAATGGCTCCATCATTCCAAAAAATTCTCTACCCAATGAATCGCTACCAGCTGAAACTCTGGCCTTGATCATGGCCTGTCTTTCCCATGTTTTTCCCCATGATTGGTAATATGTTTCACAACTAGCCAAAGAACTTGCTATTTCTCCGCTAGGGCCATCAGGCCTAAGGTCCAAGTCGACTCGAAAAACATTTCCTTCATCAGTAATTTCGTTTATATATTTGGTAATCTGTCGGGCTAACTTAGAAAAATATTCGTGATTCGTTATTTGGACAACCTCATTTTCCTTTCCCTTAGAAGGTTCGGGTCGTGTTTCTCCGTGACTTGAAGTATAAATATAAATAAGATCGATATCTGAGCTATAGTTTAGTTCCTGTCCTCCCAGCTTTCCCATTCCAATGACAGCAAACTCCGATATTTTCAAATTTCCATCAGGATCTTTATATGAAGGAATACCGTGTTTTTTTTGCAACTCTCCATCTGCTTGTTCATAAGCAATTTGCAAACAAACATCTGCTAGGTTTGAAATATCTCCTACGGTTTCCATTAGCTCTACGGTTCCAAGTAAATCTCGTAATCCTATTCGTATGTACTCTCTTTTCTTGAAATTTCTTAGTAACTTAGCAGTTTTATTTTTATTAAATCCTCCTCCTGCCATTTCATAAAAATCTCGCATTAAAATATCTTTAGATTTTGATTCTTTAAGTAATTTAGGTTGGCTTAACCAATTTACATGCGAAGGTTCACTTAGAAGAGAGTCTGTTAAAATTTGGCTCCCTGAAAATAAATAAACCAGTGATTCCAATAGGTTGTTTGATTCTGAGAATTGAGTAAAAAGATGTTCTTTTTCTTTAAAGTTTTTAACAAAACGTTCCAAATTATGTAATGCCAAATCTGCATTGTGAGACCGCCCTGATAAATCTAATAAACTTGAAAAAAAATTGGGATACAATTTTTTGAAATCCGTACATTTGGCTAGAGAAATAAAATCTTTCCAACTCTTCGAAGGTTCCTGGAAACCAAATACAGCCAAACTCTTTTCCAAATCCGAATCCCAGGGCGTGCAGTTATGTATTTTCTCTACTAAATTTTCTTTGGAGTAAATCATTTAAAATTTATAATCACGCATTGAAGAAAAAAAAACCCCCTGGATGAACCCAGGGGGTTTTCGAATAAAATTGTTTCTCTCCGGCATTCACCTAATCAGCAATCGTAATACATTTGGAATTCAAGTGGGTGCGGACGTAACCTCAGTGGATCAACTTCATTTTCTTTTTTGTAGTCTATCCATGTATCTATGACATCTTGGGTAAATACATCGCCTTTAAGCATGAATGCGTGATCCTCTTCGAGAGCCTGCAGCGCTTCATCGAGAGAATGTGGTAAAGTCGGAATATTTGCCAACTCTTCTGGCCCAAGAGAATAAATATTTTTATCCATTGGTTCACCCGGATCGATTTTATTTTCAATGCCGTCCAGCCCCGCCATAAGCATTACTGCAAAGGTTAGATATCCGTTACAGGAAGGGTCAGGAAATCGAATTTCCAATCGTTTTGCTTTAGGACTTGGTGAGTACATAGGAATTCTAATTGAAGCACTTCGATTTCGACTTGAATATGCAAGATTAACCGGTGCTTCAAATCCTGGTACCAATCGTTTATATGAGTTGGTTGTTGGGGCTGCAAACGCGCAAATGGTTTTTGCATGCTTTAATATTCCGCCAATATAATGCATTCCGAGCTCACTAAAACCTGCATAACCATTGCCAGCCATTAGGGGTTTACCACCTTTCCAGATACTCTGGTGCACGTGCATCCCGGTTCCGTTGTCTCCATACATCGGTTTTGGCATAAATGTCGCAGTTTTGCCGTGCGCTCGAGCGACGTTTTTAACAATGTACTTGTACCACATAAGGCTATCCGCACAATTTACAAGGGGGCTAAATCGCATATCAATTTCACACTGGCCGCCCGTTGCAACTTCATGATGGTGGCATTCCATAGTAATACCTACCTGTTCCATGGTTAGCATCATCTCCGACCGTATATCCTGAAGTGTGTCAGTTGGTGCAACTGGAAAATAACCTTCTTTGTGACGCGGTTTGTGCCCCAAATTTGGAGCTTCATCACTACCTGTATTCCAGGTCCCTTCTTCTGAGTCAATGGAATAAAACGATTCGTTTGCTGTTGAATCGTATTGAACATTATCGAATATGAAAAACTCGGCCTCAGGGCCAAAGTAGGCTGTATCTCCAATTCCTGTGGATTTAAGATATGCTTCCGCCTTTTGCGCTATGTTTCTTGGGTCACGACTATATTTTTCCTTAGTAATAGGATCAAATATATTACAGATCATACTGACTGTGGCATCTTTCATAAACGGATCCATTACAGTGGTGCCCGGGTCAGGAATTACAATCATATCGCTATTGTTAATTGCCTGCCATCCTCGAATGCTGGAGCCATCAAATCCTAATCCATCTTCAAAAAGACTTTCTTCTAATTCTCCGATGGGTACTGAAAAATGCTGCCATGAACCTACAAAATCCATAAACTTCAGATCCAAGATTCTTGCGTTATTTTTTTTTGCAAACTCTACTGCCTCTTTGGGGGTCATTAATGTATCTCCTGCAAAAATTAATTAATTAAAACTCACTATAATAAAAGAAAAAGTCCAGCAACACATTACGACTATTGTATAAAAACCAATATGCTTTGGTTTGAATTGAAACTAATTCAAGCCATAAAAGCTAATTCTACTTAGATTAAATAGCGTCTTCCCCTCTTTCCCCAGTACGAATTCGGACAATATCTTGAAGATCAATAACAAAAATTTTTCCATCACCAATTCTGCCAGTTTGAGCAGCTCGCATAATTGTATTGATCACATCCTCCGCCTGATTATCACTGACAATGATCTCCATCTTTATCTTAGGTAGAAAATCCACCACATATTCCGCGCCTCGGTATAATTCAGTGTGGCCTCTCTGTCGACCAAAACCTTTTACCTCGCTAACTGTTATCCCTTTTATCCCGATTTCGTTGAGTTTGTCTTTAACTTCATCCAACTTGAATGGCTTGATAATAGCCTCAACTTTTTTCATATAGTAACCTCTTGCCAATTTGTTCAAATTAGATCAGGATTTATTAACAATTTCTCTCTAAGATTTACTTGGCGCCACCTGATTGACTGGCTGAATAAGCTTTTTTAAAAAACCCTATTGATAATAGAGTTCAATTTTCATGCCAATTAGAAAATATGACACCTCTTCAGGTATCAAGGTAAAAGGCTATAAATTTAAAAGGAGTTTAAGAAGCGGAGGAACTATACCATACCACCCTACCAAATTCAAACCTGAACCAGCGCCTAAATTTTATACAAAATTACCCTGAAAATGTTTAATTTTTAAGCGTTTTTAAGCTTGGTCAGTTTCGAAGTCAAGTTGTTTCAAGTTGTTTTCAAGTTCAGTACGCTTTTCCTCCACCAGTCCTTCAGATGAACGTGAGGAAATATAAATGGGAGGCCCAAAATTAATATCGCAACGGGTGAATGGAAGGGGAAGGATGAAACGGTCCCAGGTATTCAAGACTATTTTTCGTTTCGCACTAAAAGTCATTGGAAATAAGGGTAATTTTGTAATCCCTGCCAACTGCAGGGAGCCAGATTGAGCCACACACCGTGGACCGCGGGAACCATCTGCAATGATGATTATTCGATGTCCTTCTCGTAAAACTCGAATGAGGGAGCGAGCAGCAGGTACTGCCCTCTTAAATGAGGAACCTCGAATCACAGAATAACCCATCAAACGGGCAAGTTTAGCCAATAGATCTCCATCTGAACTCGGACTGATTAATAAAAAATAGTCGGGGCGATTTCTAAGATAATAAAATAAATAGAATATTTTCCCATGCCATAGAGTGAGAATATAAGGCCCCGTCAAATTCTTAATTTTATCTTCCGCTTCAATATTAAGGTTTGTCCTACGAAGCGTTGCACACCAAAGATAAACCACTACATATAAAAGGTAGGGAATTACATAATTAAAGAGAAATTTTTTCATGTGGAGTTAACTTTGATAAAGAATCGGCCAGGCTTGCTGCAACGGCTTTCATTACCCCTGGATTACCTAATTTTTCACGTATTATCAATAATCTATTTCTAATTTCCTGACAGTGCTCCGGATTCTTTAAAATTTTTAACGTCTCAGCAGCAATATTCTCTGAGTTTGCCTCACTCTGAATCAACTCTGGAGCAACGCCTTTCCCTGCGACAATATTTACCAATCCATAAAATGGCGTGTTAACGAGGATTAGAGCTAACCAATAGGTCAAAGGATTGAGCTTGTAAATAATCACCATCGGACACCCTATTATACCTGCCTCAAGTGTCACAGAACCTGATGCTAAAATCAAAACATCACACGTGTTCATAACATCATAAGCTTCCCCTTTAAGAATTTTTACATCCAGCGCATTGGGCGCCAACTTCCGATGAATCATATCAAAATCAATCGATTCAGCTATAGGAAGAAGAAATTGGCATTCACCCAATTCCTTTTTAATTTTTTCTGCTGCCCCGAGTATTTCATCAAAGAGAAAATTTATCTCATTCATCCGGCTTCCAGGAAAAAGCCCCACTGTTTTTAAATCAGAATCTAAAGAAAATTTTTGCAAACTTTCCTCGCGAGTTCGAGTTGGATTTACCATATCAATAAAAGGATGGCCTAAAAACTCTGCATCTACTCCTTCTTGACGATACATTTGTTCTTCAAAGGGCAAAATAACAAACATCTTTTTTACTGACTTCCGTATATCTTTGATCCTGCCTTTTCTCCAAGCCCAGACCTGTGGACTTATAAAATAATAAACGGGGCAATCATATCGTCGGCTGTGCTTAGCCAGCCTAAGGTTTAAGGTAGGATAATCAATTAAAATTACCGCGGTATATTTCCGTGAGGCAATTTCTTTCTTTAATGCACGGTAGACCTGAAAATAATGACCGAGGTCCGCAAAAATTTCTACTAATCCTACAGCTCCCATACGTGCAATATCAAACAAGGTATTGACTCCAGCCTCCTGCATACGGATACCTCCCATACCAGTAAACCGGGCTCTCGGGTATATATCGAATAAAGCCTGTACAAGTTTTGCTCCATGCAAGTCTCCAGAAGCTTCACCGGCTATAATCAGAAAATGTGGTTCGTCTTTTTTCATTGTTCTCAACTGCTTTTTAAGAGGAGTACGATACTAAATGCAAGCTATAGTAAGCTTAGCTTCATTGGCCATTTCAATTAGTTTTTCCTGCTCAACTGCCATCACACGTTCTGCCTCTAAAGCTAGGACAGAAGCTCCACCAGCTATTAAATTTTTTATAGTTTTTGGACCAATCCCAGGACTATCATAACGATAATCTTGGTTCGTTCTACTCACCTTTATTACTACACAATTATCTTTTGCAAGTTCACACCCTCTTGTGATTGCCTTATCCGTTCCTTCGAATGCCTCAACGGCAATCACCGTTTTATTTTTAACAATCAGAGTCTGGCCGATTTCCATATCAGCAAGTTTTCGAGCAATAGGCAAACCAAATTCAATATCCTCAATTTCTTTTTTGGAGGGCTTCCGGCGAGTCAAGATACCTTTACTCGGATAGATTTCCGCTAAAAAATCTTTCTGACTAAGAACACGAACACCTTCTTTTTCTAGTTCATTAATTACTCCCAGAAGCAATACTTTGTCTTCATGAGTAATAATATTCTTTAAAAATTTTATAAACTTTAAATCAGGTAGTTGGAGTTTATAGATAGTACTCTTATCCACCTTTCCTAATATTAACAACTCTTCCACATCATTTTTTTTTAGCGTATCAAGAATTTTTCCAGGTTCACCCACGCCAAATGAATAGGATTTTTCGGAATAAGGTGAAAGACTCTTTTGAATTTCATCTGTGAAACCGACACTAATCAACTTTGTACCGTTTTGGCTGGCTTTTCTAGCGAAATAAACTGGAATTTCTCCAGCCCCTGCAATCAATCCAATTTTTTTTGTAGGATGGGATGACATGTAAAAAATGAAGATAAGTTATTATTAAAATAGGAAGAAAGATATTAGGGATTTACACATGTTACATTTTATCTAAAACCTAGTATGGAAAAAGTAAACAATCGCAGGAATCAGACTGTGGAACTATTTTCTGAAACTATTTTCAAACTGACTGAGAATATCCAATGCAATCTTTAAAGAATATAATTCATTATCAATGGCTACTTTTCGCGGGCTACCATTCGTCGCACAATCCAAAAAATGTTGGAGTTCTAATTTAAGAGGATTGTCTTTATGCACGAATATTCTCTCAACAAGTGATTCTTGTTTATACCTTAAAGAATCTTTACTCAATTTATGCTCCGAAGAAGATTTTCTATGAACATAAATTTCCTGGTCTGTGTAATCTAGAACAACAAAAGAATCTTTTTGAGTAACCGAAAGGGTTCTAACTTGGTTCTGCGAAGCCCGGCTAGCAATAATATTAGCAATACACCCATTTTCAAATTTAAGCTGTGCATTAACAAGGTCATCTTTATCAGAAAAAACCGACGATCCCAAGACATGGACTTTGACTACTTTAGATTTAATTAAATTTAAAATAATATCGATATCATGGATCATGATATCTAGAACAACCCCATCATCCTTAATTCGATTTGAAAAAGGCCCCATTCGTTTGCATTCCACAAAAATAGGAGATTCTACAATCTTATGTAATTCCTGAACAGCTCCGTTGAAGCGTTCTACATGTCCTATATGCAAGGTCAAATTCTTATCTTCAGCAATTTGAAAAAGCTCACGGGCATGATCTAGTTTTTTAGCACAAGGTTTTTCAAGTAGAACATGGATACCCGCATTCAACAGATCTTTAGCGATAGAGTAGTGCATTCCGGTGGGAACTGCCACGATGGCAACATCCACCTTATCGTAGATATCACGATAATTATCGAAACCTTGTGTTTCATAATTTTTTTCTATTATTTGCCTACTCTTAGAATCAATATCTACTACAGCAGAAAGTTCAACTTTGTCCAACTCGGAAAGAATACCAACATGGTATGTCCCCATCCTTCCAACACCAATGACCCCAGCTCTTACCTTATTCACTACTTTGTTACTCCTCTTGTGGAGTTTTTAATAAAATCTAAAAGATAAATTATTTCTTCATGCATTTCAATTTCTGAAGTTATTTTTTCCATAGACTGACTGGTATTAAGTTCAGGAAGAGAGATTATTTTTAAAGCCTTCTTTATTGCGGCTCTGATATTTGGTTTAAAATTAGCTCTCTTTAATCCTACTGCATTGTGACTCAATAAACGTGCGGGGGTTCCTTCTACCGTCGAAAATGGTAAAACATCCTTATTTACTCCTGCCATACCTCCCACCATTGAATTCCTTCCAATACGAACAAATTGATGAATACCTACTAAACCAGATATAAAAGCCTGATCTTCGACAGTAACATGTCCTGACAAACCAGTACCATTAACTATAACAACCTGGTCACCAATTTTACAATCATGGCCTAAATGAGAAAATGCCATGAGCAGACAGTTTTTACCAATTCGGGTTATACCTTTTTTAAACATCGATCGGTGAATAGTCGCATACTCACGAACTACAGTTCCATTTCCAATTTCTACAGATGATGGAACATCCTCAAAGTTTATGATCTGCGGTTCACCGCCAATCGAGGCACCTTGAAATATTTTACAAGCATTTCCTATTATCGTATTGGCCTCTATCAACACATGTGAGCCAATTACTGTTTTGGCCCCTATTTTTACCCCGCAGCCAATGATCGAAAAGGGTCCTACTGAAACATCTTTTTCCAGTTTGGCGCTTGGGTCAATTACTGCACTTGGATGAATGGTCAAGGTTAAAAAATGGAATTGAATTTTAAATTAGGTTTAGATCCTGCTATGGCTAGTTAAATCTTAAAACATTTAATTTTTTTAGGTCAATCTTTACCCATCATAGCTTGGATGGTACATTCAGTTGTCAACAAATCGTCAACGAATGCTTTTCCTTCAAATCGAAAAAGGGACTTTCGCTGCTTTATCTTTGTTAGTTCCATACGCATTTGATCTCCTGGGACTACAGGCTTTCTGAATTTAGCCGCATCAATTCCTGTGAAGAAAACCGAGCCTTGCCCTTCCAGCTTTAAAATCTTCAACCCAAGTATACATGCTGTCTGTGCAAGCGCTTCAATAATTAGGACACCTGGCATTACTGGGAATTCCGGGAAATGGCCTTGAAAGAAAGGTTCATCAACTGTGACATTTTTAATGCCTACAATGCGAGATTCAAAATCACATTCAATTATTCTATCAACAAGGAGAAACGGGTATCGATGTGGAATGATTTTTTTTATTTCATTGATATCCATCATAGGCAACTTGGCCTCTGAAAATACTTCTTGTCCTTAAAAATTTACTTGAAATTGCTTCTGGCGAAGAACATAAACGCAAAACTAGCTAGAGCTTACCTATTGTTTCGATCGTAGGTCTTAGTGGCTAATGCTGTTAAATCATTTCCTTTATCATGATAAAGAACAACTTTCTGCTCTAAAATCATTGTGTACTTTTTTTCTTTCCCAATTTTTTTTATCACTTTCATCATTTTAACTAGAATTTTTTGGGTTATTTCCTTTTCACTTTTGCTAAATTCTTCATTTTGATCCTGCACATATCTTTCAAAAGCTACTTTTTCTTTACGAAATTTATCTTCTTTTTTTTTCTTTAATTCTGGTTCAAGTACAAAGCTTTGCTTATTTAAATCTGCCAGCATTTTCTTAACTCTACTTTCTCTGGCTTTTATCTTCTTTTTCTCTTTTGCAAAATTTTTTTTAAAACCCTCAAACTCTTTTTTCCATTCTTTCGTATTAATTACTGCTTTTTGAATGTCCACAAAACCAACCCGACTCTCAGCTGCAAAGGAAGAGATTTGTAAAGGACCTAAAGTCAGTAGGCCAATCAAGAAAAATGAAGAGTATAATTTGTACGCTTTAAATGAAAATGACTGCATAAATCTATTCCTTAACTTGTGGTTAAAATTAAAATGCGCTACCAGCAGAAAAATGAAATTGTCCTATTTCTTCGCCGGTTCTCGGATCAAGTTTAACACCATAGGCAAAACCCATAGGACCAAAGGGACTGATAAAACGAAATCCAGCTCCAATACTATGCCTCATTTCAGCTAAATCAAAATTTTTGGTTGTAGTCGTCATATTAGGTCCGTTGCCATAAACGTTACCTCTATCATAGAAAACAAAGCCTCGGATTGATTTTGTAAATGGATATTGTAATTCCAAATTTAGTAGCAGAGCTTTACTTCCTCCTACAGGATTTCCACTGAGGTCTTTAGGCCCTATATCCTGAATAGTAAAACCTCTTAAAGTAGTAGGTCCTCCCATGAAATATCTTTCAAAGACGGGTAGGGTGTCTCCGTCATAACCTTCAGCAAAACTAACTCTCGCATGTCCAGCGCCCACCAGTTTTCCTACTAATGGGTAGTAATGGGTAATATCATATCTCGAGCGAGTGAATTTCAACCCCCCCCAACCCAGCAAAATCGAATCGTAGCATATGCCTCCATCCTTGAGAAGGATTTAAAAAATTATCTCTGCTATCATAAACATAGGTTGGTGAAATACGGCTGGTCGTACGAGTCTGATTTCTTAAAAATGTATTAGTATTGACTGCGCTAACTCCTGTGACTTCAACATTTTCAAATCTATATCCAATGCCTAAATTTTCGTATTCTGAAATGTTTTTCCCAAATCGAAATCCTGCGCCGCTTGTTAAGGAATTAAAACTTAAAAAATTCTGATCTTGATTAAAAGCATCGAGACCTAATGATATTTCAGAATCGAATAGCCGTGGCTCTGTCAAACCAAGATTAAAATTTGTCCGAATTGAAGATAAAGAAGCCGTAAGATTTACCCGGTGACCATTTCCGAATAAATTATTCTGAGCAATTGAGGTGGTGAAAATAAGATTTTCAACATTACTGAACCCGGCACCAACGGTAAAGGTCCCGGTAGGTTTTTCGGTTACAGTAGCGAGAATATCTATGAGTTCTGGGCTTTCTCCTCTTTTAGTATCGATTTTTACATCTTCAAAAAAATTCAGGTTGTTGATCCTTTGTTTACTTCTTTTTAGCTTTGTACCATCAAATAACTGGCCCTCTTTTAATCTGAACTCACGCCGGATTACGTTGTCTTTGGTTTTAATATTTCCCAGCATATTAATTTTACCTACATAAACCTTTTTACCTTTATCAATATCTATGGAAAGGGAAACTGTCCGAGCTTTATCATCAATTTCCGTTATAGGGTTAGCTTCCGCATACGCATAACCCTTCGCAGAAAACAAATCTGTTACTGTCATAATATCTTGTCGGAGTTGCGATACGTTATAGATGTCGCCTTTTTTGGTGAGTAGACTTTTCTTAATATCATCATGAGATATAGTATTGTCACCTTTAACGTCCAAAGATTTTATACGGAATTGCGAACCTTCTTCTACCGGAATGATGATATGAATTTGTCGGGCTTTTTTATTAACATCAATCCTGGGCTCCAAAACCTTGGCCCTTAGATAACCGTTGTCCTGATAAAATCCTTCAATTCGGAACATATCCAGTTTCAGAATATCCTTTTGATATACTCCCGAATCATCAAGAAAGTCATACCAGGTTCTGGCCTCAGTTTGCATTTGTTCAGCTAGTTTCTTGTCCTTGAAAGCCTTGTTGCCAGAAAAACGAATCTTTTCTATCTTTACTTTTTCTCCTTCATTAATTCTTATCACTACATCAACAAGGTTTTCCGAACCTCTTTTAGTTTTGATACGCGTTTCTGCAAAAAAGTAGCCCTTTTCCTTATAAGCTTTCAAAATTTCTTTTTTACTCTCTTGAACAATATGCTCATTAAAGGTAGCTCCTCTTCGCAAACCAATTTTTTCGCGGATATCATTAGTATCTATTTTGGAATTACCAAGAATTTCCACATTCCCAATGGAAGGAATTTCCACAACAATGAACTTAACTTCAAGCCCTTTCAACTGACTCCGGGTATCCACTTGGATGTCCTTAAACTGCCCTAAGCTGAAGATTTGCTCAATGTCTTTCCGGATTTGTGATTTTGAGAGGATGGTGCCAGGCTTCGACTTTATATAATAAAGGATGGTCGATTCATCGATCCTTTTATTACCCACTATTTTCAATGACTCAATAACTTCGCCCTCTTGAGCAGACAAAGGCAAAACATAAACCAAGGAAACTAAAGCTAAGATAGCCGTAAAAATTAGATTAGAAATTTTTGCCATTCTGCCGGAAGTATCTGAAAATTTATGAGTTATTGATATATTTTTTTTTCCAAGTTTTAGCCAAAAAAAAGTATCAAGCTTCCTAGGCGCAAACCTTTGAAACTTAATACTTTATTTGTTTTTCTTCATTGGCGCTTTTTTTAAGCGAAATAAATTTTTATCCTACTTTCACCGCATCTGTTTTCTCTACAAACACAAGGCTACCGTCTTGCAAACTTACATCAATGAGGCCTCCATTTTTAAAGCGGCCTTTTAGCATTTCATCCGATAAAACATCTTCAAGATGCTTTTGTATTGCACGCTTCAACGGTCGAGCTCCAAATGTGGCATCAAAACCTTTTTCAGCAATCCATCTTTTCGCATCTGGGGTTACATCCAAAGTAAGGCCCTGTTGAATCAGTTGCTCGTTTAGAGCCTGTAATTGAACATCCAAAATGCTGACAATATTCTCCAGTTCCAAAGGCCGGAATACTACGGTTTCACTCAATCGGTTTAGGAACTCAGGATTGAATGTCCTTTTCAAATCCTGCTTCAATTCTTTTTGCATCTTATCGTAGTTCAACTCATCATCGTCTTTATGGAAACCTAGGCTGGTACCTTTTTCCAGCATCCTTGAACTAATGTTAGAGGTGAGAATGATAACCGTATTTTTGAAATCCACTACACGACCATAACTGTCTGTTAAACGGCCATCGTCCATAATCTGCAAAAGAAGATGATAAATATCCGGATTGGCCTTTTCAATTTCATCAAAAAGAACTACCGAGTAAGGTTTGCGTCGAACCTTTTCAGTTAGCTGTCCCCCTTCTTCATAACCGACATAACCAGGAGGAGCACCTGTTAAACGAGACACATTAAATTTCTCCATATATTCAGACATATCAAGACGAATCAATGCATCTCTGTCTCCGAACATGAATTCAGCAAGAACATTAGCGAGCTCCGTTTTCCCCACACCTGTTGGGCCAAGAAAAAGGAATGTACCAATGGGCCGCTTCATGTCTTTCAGTCCTGAACGAGATCGCCGAATTGCTTTGGTAAGAACTTTTATAGCTTCTCCTTGCCCAATAACTTTTCCAGCCAATTCTTCTTCCATGTTCATCAGGCGAATACTTTCTTTCTCTTCTATTCGAGAAAGAGGAATGCCCGTCATACTTGAAACCACATCAGAAATATCGTCTTCAGTAATTTGAGGCTCGCTCGTATCTCGCTCTTTATTCCATTCCTCTTTTACCGCCTCCAGTTTCTCTATTAGCGCTTCTTCCTTGTCTCTTAATTCAACTGCCTTTTCGAATTCCTGATTTTCTATACATACTTTTTTATCCCGTACCACCAAATCAATTTCCTTCTGAATTTTCTTCATATCGGGAGATTGAGTTACCTCTCTAAGGCGAACCCTAGAACCTGCTTCGTCAATAACATCGATGGCTTTATCAGGCAAAAATCGATCCGCAATATAGCGTTCGGAAAAACGAACAGCAGTAATAATTGCGTCATCCGTGATTTTGGCTTTGTGATGAAGTTCGTAGGGAACCTTAAGCCCTTTAATAATCTCAATTGTTTCCTCAACCGTAGGCGGATTTACAATGATCGGCTGAAAGCGTCTTTCAAGTGCGCCATTTTTTTCAATGTACTTCCTATATTCTTCCAAGGTGGTTGCGCCAATACATTGGATCTCACCACGGGAAAGAGCTGGCTTTAACATATTGGAAGCGTCCACAGAACCCTCTGCAGCACCTGCGCCAACTAGAGTATGCAATTCATCCACAAAAAGAATCACATTTTCATTTCCCATGATTTCTTTCATGATGCCTTTTAAACGCGCTTCAAACTGGCCTCGGTACTTTGTACCGGCAATCAGTGAACCTAAATCAAGCGACACTACTCGTTTATCAAAAAGGGTGTCTGGCACTTCCCTCTCAATAATCAATTGCGCTAAACCTTCTACAATAGCAGTTTTACCTACTCCCGGTTCGCCAATCAGAACAGGATTGTTCTTAGTGCGGCGGCTTAATATTTGTATAACACGTTCAATTTCTTTGGCACGTCCAATAATAGGATCAAGCTTGGCATCAAGCGCCATCTTGGTCAGGTCTCGACTGAATTCATCCAACGTCGGAGTTTTACCCACTTCTCGATTTGCCTCTGTGGGTTCTTTGAACATCTCAACAATTTTTTCACGGACATCATCAAAAAACATCCCAAAACTATTAAGAACTCGGCAGGCCACCCCTTCTTTTTCTTTCAAGAGACCTAAAAGTAAATGCTCAGTGCCAATATAGTTATGATTGAGTGATCGTGCTTCCTCGACCGCAAACTCTAATACTTTTTTGGCTCGAGAGGTGAATGGAATATCTCCAATAATCAAAGAATTGGAACTTCGAGGTAAGCTTTTCTCCAGCTCTTTTTTTAACTGGGTCAAATCTACTCCGCTTTTTTGCACAATAGCTACGGCAATACCCCCACCATCTTTTATAACACCTTGTAAAATATGCTCAGTACCTAAGTATTCATGGCGGTAAAGTTCAGCTTCCTCTCGAGCGAGGATAATCACTCTACGCGCTCTCTCAGTGAATCGCTTAAACATGATTCAACATTCCTTAAAAAAAGCGGATTTATAATGTGATTGATACCCACAGAATAGTTCAATGCGGGGTACCATTCGTAATTTATACCAGTTTTTAACCATCCTATCTTAACAAATGATCCCAATTATATAAAGGTTTTATTTAAAACCCAGATGCAACACATAAACAACCAAAATCAAAGGGCTTATACCGAATCAAACATCATAAAAGAAACCCCTATATTCGGCATTTTATTCCTAATTTCACACCTTATTTATCGGCAAGTTTTAATCTTTTCTGAAGGTTAGTTTATTCTATGTAAAAAAGCCTTTAAGGACTTAAAAGTTTGGTTTTTAGCTATAACCTGCATCTTTATGAAAACAAATGACCGCAGCCGTGCTACTTGGTGGAAAAAATTCATTGGCTTCCGTCAATGTTATTCCCAAATCTTCTGCTCCCAAAGCATTCCAGATAATGTGATTCCCTTTAAGGCTTGTCAAGGCGGAATATCCAGGACTATATCGTTGTCCTTGATTTTCCTTTTTATAACCACCTCTTTTTCGCAGTAATTGGTGGATATACTCCGCCATATCTTCGGCCACTCTGTCGCTCAAACCCTGTAAATATAAAGCAGATTCGCTATCGTTCTGATTCTTAAAAGATTTAATGCCTGCCTCAACACCTTCGCCAGCAGTTGTGATTTGAAGGCCAATTGCATCCACCTGACCGGAATCAATGGAATGGAAATATTGGCCTATAGAAAACTTATCTTTTCTTCCTTTTCCAATACATAAATCAAAATTAAATCTACCCAACTCTTTATCTTTCTTTTCTGATGCATAAAAGATCACCTCATCTCCATCAGACTGAGCAGGGAAAAGTCCAAAGCGAGCTTTAGGAATAATCCAATGGTTCTGCTCGGCTTTTTGAATCCATTCTTTTTCCAAACTTTGTAAGTGCTCAGTAGTTATTCCTTTTTGTATCCAACTCGATTTTTTCCCAAATTTCCAGTTTAGAGAATAAAGACTTTTCTTGTCTAAAGATAATTTATGTAATTTAAATTCTACCCTTTGTACTCCATAACCTTCCGCAGGCACTTCATGATGGCGAAAACTTATTTTTCTTCTTGGCAGGGTCTCTAACAGTTTATCTTTTTCTTCTTGTATACCTTTTGCTTTTTGGTACTGAATGAGCAATGACTGCTGATTTTCTTTTAAAAATACAGAGCGTTTTTCTTTATCCATTAAAAGCCCCATAGTATTAACACCATCCATTCCGCTGTCACAATAAAAAACATTATCAAGAATAGTTTGGGTATCGTCACCACCCTTCATGGCAACATATCCAGCATGCCTAAGATTAACAGGGGCCCCACCTATTAGAATGGGAATCGAAAATTTTTCCTCTGTCAACATGCGAGCCACAGTAATCATATGATTTGAGGTTTGAACCAAAAGGGCGCTCATGCCAATAGCATCTGCTTTTTCAGTCCGGGCGGTTTCAATAAACTTTTCCAAAGGCACCTGTACTCCTAGGTCTATTACTCGATATCCGTAGTTTTCCAGAAGGGTTTTCGCTAAATCCTTGCCAATGCTATGCACGTCCTGATAAACCGTACCAATAACCACAACACCCTTATAATCGATACCTGCTCCTGGCTCAATACCACTTTCAAAACGCATAAAACTTTCAAGAAACTGCATGACATGACGCATTACATCAGCACTTTTGAGCAAATGAGGCAAGCTCACTTCGCCGCGGCCAAACGCATCACCCAATTCACGCATGGATTTCATAAGGTACCCGCTAACAAAACTTAACGGTTCGTGTTTCTCAACTGCTTTTGCGACATCTACTACTATTTGGTCTTTATAAGGAAATTTTCCACCCTCTTTTTCTATTACACCCTCTTGCTTTTGTTTGAACCCGTCTTTAATTTTCTGACATATACTTTCCTCTAACGAAAGGTCGTCATAATCAATTTTTTTTATCTGAACACCTGTCTTTTTTGTTTGCGCAATTTGCTCTAGCTCTTCAAATGCCAGCATATCTCGTTCAAGAATTACTTTTCGAGCTAATTTGACATCACTTGCTGTCAAACTTTCAAGAGGAACATAATGGTTTGGATTCAAAATAGCGCAATCCAATCCCACCTTTCTTGCTTCATCCAAGAACACACTGGTCAAAACCTTTCGCATATAAGGTTTTGAAGCCAAACCGTTTGTCAGATTACCAATCCCAATACTTGTTTTTAAATCGGAGTGAATAGCCTTGATGCGCGGCAGACACTTTAAAGTTTCAACACTAAAGTTTAATCCTTCAATCGACTCCGAACCAATGGGGTAAGCGTTAACATCCATAAGAATCTGATCAGGAGTTACATTGTGGTTTTCTTTGGCCTGCTTAACAATTTCAGCAGCCAACTCATACTTTTCATCTGCTGTCTGTCCAGGCCCTTCAGGGCCATTCACCAGAGCTATATAAATAGGGTGGTGTTGACGCGTAAGTGACAAAACGGCATCGAGCTTACTGACGCCCTTTTCATATTCCTCAAGACTGATGGAATTTATTATCGGCCTACCAGGGTAAATTTCGATAGCTGCCTTTAATGCTTCAACCGAAAACGAATCAATACACATGACTCCCTTAAAATCACTGGTCAATTCATAAATTGCCTGTGGCAATACGTTTTCAGTTTCAACAATATTACTATCCATACAAACATCAATGATCTCGATTCCCAGGTCTTTGACCTGTTCCTCCACGACCTCTTCCAAAACTTCCATTTGAATTGCATCGTCACGCTCCACAGCTTCACGGATCTTTTTGCTACCGCGCACATTTAATCTCTCACCAATTCGAATCAAACCCTCAGAACTGTCTATTACGATGGCTTTCTGCGGTCCGGATACATATACACGTTTATCTGCTTTTTTCTTGTTGGGAGTTATTCCTTTTAAGCGGTTGGATATTGCAAGGATGTGTTCCGGTGTTGTTCCGCAACAACCCCCTACAATGGAAACACCAAAATCCCTCACAAAACGCTCTAAATAATCCGCCATACTTTCCGGTTCGAGCTTATAACAGGTCTTGCCGTCTTCTGAAACGGGTTGACCGGCGTTAGGTACAATAGAAATCGGCAAATTGCTGATACGGCTCAATTTCTCCACCGTCTTTTCCATCAATTCTGGACCCGTATTACAATTGATTCCAAAAGCCGAAATACCCATTCCCTCGACCGCTACAAGGGCCGCATGAATGTCTGTGTTGAATATTTGCATTTTTGAAAACCCGTCCACCGTAACCTGAGCAATGATGGGAAGTTTTTTACCCACTTTTTCAAATGCTTTATTTGCTCCAATTATTGAAGCCTTCAGTTCAAGGATGTCTTGTTGCGTTTCAAAAAGAAGGACATCTGCGCCACCTTCAATAATTCCTAGCACTTGTTGGAAATTGTTATCAACAATCTGTTCCCAACTTGCTTTATTAAGATCGGCTTCTGTTTTCGAAAGGACATAGTTGGAAGGACCAATAGATCCTGCCAAAAATAATGGGCGACCATCGTATTCCGGTTCATTTTTATATAGCTCAATGGCCTTCCTAGCTATCCGACAGCCTTCAATATTCAAATGATGCGTGATGGCTAAGTAGTCTGATTTTTTTAAATCTAGACCTTTTGGGACTGCATCTATATCGGTCAGGTCAATTTTAGTAAAATCAAATTCTTTTAAACGCAAAGGAGATGCTCCGAAAGTATCGGTTTCAATCAGATTAGCACCCGCTCGCAAGTATTTCAGGTGAATCCCTTCCAAGTCATCAGGTCGAGAAAAAATCAATAAATCGGTAAGCATCTTAAAAGCCTTCCCGCCGAAGGCCGCATCACTCAGCTCCAGATTCTGCACCATCGTGCCCATGGCACCATCCAGAACTAGAATCTGCTTTCTTAAAACATCTTCAAATTTCATATCCAACTCATTTTGTGATTTAAAAAGGACCAATGAGGGGGTACAGCTTTATCAACGTCAAATTACTAGGAAATTAATAAGTTTTCAATGACATTATACAAGTATAATTCCAAATCAAAATTTTCAATTTATATCGCGCCTGACATACGCCAAAATTTTCAATCTAAGAAGGTTTTAATCCCGTTAATAATTACTGGGAACTGTTTTTAAAACAAGATGGAATTAAATATTGGCCTTTCCCCCTTCTTTTTTCTGGTTTTTTTTAATACCAAAAATTCTTTCCATTAAATTAGGGCGATCCATAGCGCAACGAAAACCAATATCTTTCTTATTTGAAAATGGATTAAGATGTTCGCGATAAGAGGCGCGGGCCTTTAAGGCTAAAACCTTTTTAAAATCTTTTTTGTTAAAGTGTCCAACCCCCATAAAGGACATCCCGCGCACCACATAATGCTTTTTATCGTAAGCCGGAGATTTAAAATTATTATTGGGGTAAGGCTGATAATATTCCCAAACCCATTCCCAAACATTGCCAACCATATCCTGCACCCCATAAGGGCTCTTCCCTTCCGGGAAACTGCCAACTGGCTTTAATCCCTGGCCGGTTTTGTTTCTGGGTGAAGTGGATAAATTAGCGACTCCAAATTTAAAATCGTCTCCCCAGGGATAAATAAATCCTGCTCTCCCACGTGCTGCTTTTTCCCATTCCGTTTCAAAAGGCAACCTTTTCCCTGCCCACTCAGAATAAGCGGCAGCATCAAAAAAACTGACATGAGTTACAGGAAAATTGTCTTTGCCTTCGGGATATTTCTGGCCAACCCAATGCCGTGGCGTTTTATGATCGGTGGCTTGACAGAAAATATAGTATTGTAAGTTGGTAACCTCATAGCGATCGATATAGAAGCCAGGAATATCTATTCGCCTTTGAGGAGATTCATCGGCATACCAAGGCTTATCGAGTCCCAAAGATAGCGCATGGTTTTCCTGGTCCTCTTGATTCGAACCAATGGTAAACTCCCCGGACGGAATAAAAACCATTCCATCGGGCACATTTTCAAAACATCCAGTAAGAAAAAACAACAAAAGAATTAAAAATATAAAATTTCGCACTTTTAAAAAAATGAAAATAGAATCACTGAAAGAAGTTCTTTTGACCGACATTGATCTGGAAAACCACTGGACAAAATTCTCCATGGATGTTTGCCCAGAAAAATTATTGGATTCTGTAAAAGAAATCGGCATACGCCATCCTATAAGCATTTGCTCTGAAATCAAACCTTATAAAATAATCAGCGGCCATAAACGAGTCCAGGCTGCTATTAAAGCAGGCCTTACGCATATACCAGCCTTTTTACTTCCAGATATGAAAGATGCTCTGGTGCTAAATCTGAAAGAAAACTTTTCATTACGACATTATAGCGATATCGAGAAAGGATGTATTCTGAGCAAACTAGTTTTAGAAGGAATTCAAGAAGATATCATCATTGATCTTTATATGCCTTTGCTAGAACTAGAACGTAGCAAAAAAATATTTCAAAACCTTGTCTCAGTAGTAAAAATTGAACCTGCATTACAAAAACTCTTACATAGTTTCAAGGTTCCCGCCACAGTTTTTCAAGTTTTTTACTTGTGGACTGCCGAAGATCAGAAAGTTGCTGAATATTTTTTTTCTAAAACCCGCCCCAATACAAATAAATTGCGTGATTTTCTTGAATTACTCGAAGAAATTGCCAGACGCGATGATATATCTCCAAAGCATATTTTATCTTTACCCTCAATAATAGAAATTTTGAAAAATAAAGATCTCTTACCTTCACAAAAATATGATCGGATTCACAAATTTCTAAAAGAAAAAAGATACCCAGTTTTATCCGTTTTAAAAAAGCGGATAGCGTGTGCGCTTGATGAAATGAAATTGGACGAAAAAACGCGACTTAAATATCAGGAGTCTTTTGAAAACGATGAAATACAACTAGAATTAAAATTTCGGGATGAAAGAGAACTTGCGCGACAAGTAGAAAAAATATTTCAAGCGCTACAATCCGGTTCTATTGAAAAGCTTATTAATATAATAAAAAGTTAAAGTAAAAAATTAGAAAGATATTAAACGCAGTAAAACAAATAAGTTAAACAGCTTAATGCCTGCCTCACATTATATTTCTACCTTCATTTTTGGCTACGCAAGCGCAGTAATAAGGATTTATCTACGAAATTTTGTTACTAAGCCCCGTACTGTTTCGATAACTCTTTCAACATCAGCTTCTGACATTTTGGGGTACAACGGAATCGACAGGATGCGTTCGGAATAACTAGAGGCGATGGGATAGTCCTGAGGTTTGGTATTGAAATTTTTAACGTAAAAGGGTTGCAAATGCAAAGCAATATAATGAACGGCTACACCAATGCCAGATTCCTGCATCGCGTCCAAGAATCTATCGCGATCTACCGTTAGTTGTTCAAGTCGCAAGGCAATAATATAGAGGTGATGAGCGTGATCAATCTTATCATGGCAAGCCAGAGTTTCTATTTCAGGAACATCGACGAAAGCACTATCATATATGGCAACGTATTTATGCCGAATTTTTAAAAATGAATCAATTTTTTTTAACTGATGGATGCCAATTGAAGCATTAATGTCAGACATATTGCATTTATGTCCTACCGTTTGTTGCTCCCAATGGGTGTAACCTGATCTTCCATAACGCTTCCAGGCGTCTCGGCTAATTCCCTGCAACCGCATCATCTGAAATTGCTTGGCCAACTCATCATCATTAGTAACTACCATTCCCCCTTCACCGGTGGTGATGTTTTTATTTGCATAAAAACTGAAAGAAGTAGTATTTTTCATATTACCGATCTTTTTTCCTTTATATTTTGTTTCTAAGGCATGGGCGGCATCTTCAATTACTAATAATTTATACTTTTCAGCTAAATCATTAATAGCATCCATGTCACAGGGATGCCCAGCAAAATGAACCGGGATTATGGCTCTTGTCCGGGGACTAATTTTTTCTTCAATTTTTTTGGGATCTATCAGTAAAGTACCAGGTTCAATATCTACCAGAACTGGGTTCATTTTTTGCAAAATAACAACATTTGCCGTTGCCGGAAAGGTCATCGTGGTGGTTATGACTTCATCTCCTTCAGGAAAGCCATGCATCCCTATGGCAAGGTTTAAGCCTGCCGTACAGGAATTTAAAGCTATAGCATGTTTACAGCCAATATAACTACTGAAAGCCTCCTCAAAGGTTTTTGTTTTTGGCCCTGTGGTCAACCACCCTGAATTCAAGGTCTCTGCGACTTCAAAGTGTTCTGCCTCTTTTAACCACGCCTTATGAAAAGGTAAATCAATCTTCACACGTTCATCTCACTCATTTATTTAACTGCATGACGGTCTGCATCTGGCATTGCCAATAAACTTTCCGTATCGATGTGAATATAATCTTTTTTCTCCCAGGCATCATTATTATTGGGTATAAAATGTAAGGTTTTTCCACCACTGACAGAAGAAGAATGAGCAAGAACCGTAATTACCCATTTTCCGTCTACTTTTTCCCAATAATCAACATATGGGCGCTTGAAGTCAAATGAAATATCATCACGAACGAGAGCTGGGTTGATTCTTTCGCGACCTGTTAATATTATGTTTACAATGGCAAATTTTCTATCTTTACTGATAGAAATTTTTTCAAGATTATAATCTTTGACTTCTCTAAATGGATTAGAAAACCATTTATAACGACTCTTTCTTGGAAATCCCAACATATCTTTTTTGGTAAAGTTCTTTTTAATCCAATCTACTGGTGGGATCATTCCTCCTGAAATATGACCGATTGATATTGATTCATTACGGTATCCAGAAACCAAATCCCCCTCAAAATACATAAATTCTTCAATAGAAATTGCTTTTTTAAAATCTGGATGCTGGAATTGATAAGTCCCTTTCAAATCATTTTGCATTCGCTTGTTAAAATATTCTTTTTCAACTCTCTCAAGTTTTTTTGCCTCCTTTAAAACTTCATCCCTGATTTTCGCCCAACTTGCATTTGCCAAGAAGAAGTCGGATAAAAACATCATCATAAAGAATAAATAAACTATTTTTTTAAAATACCTTGTCATTACCAGTCTCCTGTTTACAGAACAAATAAATCTACCAAATAATCTAAAACAAATTAATTATTTACAAAATTTTAAATACAATATCTTGACTTATCGGCAAAACGTAATTTTTAGTTTAGCCCCTTAAAATTACTCCTTCTTCCACTAAATTTATATGCCTCACTTACTTAGAGATTGTATTTTTTCTGCTAGAGATTTCGTTATTCCTGGCAAAGAAATTAATTCTGCTAGCGGTGCTTTTTGAATATTTTCAAGACTACCGAATTGTTTAAGAAGCATCAGGCGACGCTTTTTACCGATTCCAGGAATCGATTCCAAAGGCGATTCCAAAGTAGCCTTACCACGCAACTTTCGGTGATAGGTGATGGCAAAGCGGTGGGCCTCATCACGAATACGTTGCATTAAAAAACGCGAAGGTGAATTTTCACTAAAAAGAACTGGGGTTTTCTGATTCGGCATATAAACTTCATCCGTTGCCAAATTGTTACGGAACTTTCCTTTAGCAATGCAGGCCAAATCTACGCGATCCATAAGATCAAGAGCTTCCAATACATCGTGCCCAACATTCAAGTGCCCCTTACCACCATCGATAAGAATTAAATTGGGTAGGGAAGCGCTTTCTTCTAAAAGACGACTGTAACGCCGAGTCATTACTTCTCGCAACATCGCATAATCATCTATCCCTTTTACGGTTCCAATTTTATAACGACGATATTTTGATTTTTCTGCAAAGGCGTTTTCAAAAACCACCATGGAGCCCACTGCATGAGATCCAGAAATATTTGATAAGTCAAAGCCTTCAATTATTTCAGGAAAATGTTTTAGTCCTAAAGCGGTTTGTAGTTCTTCCAGCGAGCGAGTTCCTACCGCACCTTTGTCACGTTCCACTCTCATAGCGAAACTAGCATTTTCTTCCGCCATCCTGATCAAGTCTCGTTTCTTACCTTTTACCGGTACTTCAAGACGCAAACGTTTTCCTTTTTTCTCTGACAACCAGTTTTCGATTAAATCTATATCTTCTATTCGATGGGGTAATAAAATCTCTGTTGGTAACATAGATTCTTTCTCATAGTATTGTTTTAGAAATGAAGAGAGGGTTTCTTCTTCTTTCATTTCATTGAGAGACTTTAATTGAAAAATCTTCTCTCCCAACATTTTTCCAGATCGAATAATTAACACTTGGGCCATGGCTTGATCTTTTTCAGAGCAATATGCGATTACATCCTGATCCTCCAAAGAGGTAGAAATTATTTTCTGCTTATCTAGAACCGTTTTTACCGCGGAAATTTTATCGCGGAGAATAGCAGCTTCTTCATATCGCGTTTCATGGGATGCCACATTCATCTTTGCTTTAAGGTTTTTTAGCAGGGTAGTGTTTTTTCCATTCAGAAATAAGGAAACATCTTGCACAACTTCTGAATAATCCTGAGAGGATATTAAACCTGCACAAGGGGCTAGGCAGCGTCCCATCTGGTGATTGAGGCATGGGCGACGTAAAGGGCTACCATCTAATTTGTCTTTGCTCTGCCGTAGTGGAAATATTTTATATATCAGGCGAATGGTTTCACGGACTTCTTTTACCATCGTATAAGGACCAAAGTATGTAGCCTTATCTTTTTTCACAGAGCGTACCACTTCTAACCTCGGAAACTTTTCCTGCGTAGTTAAACGTAAATAAGGATAATTTTTATCATCCTTAAGCAAGACATTATATTTTGGTTGATGTTTTTTTATAAAGTTACTTTCAAGGATCAGCGCTTCGGCTTCTGTTTTTGTGGTCAAAAATTTGATATCATCCACCTTGCTCAAAAAGATTCGAGTTCTGGGGTGAAGACTCCGCGAATTTTGAAAATAAGACCGAACGCGATTTCTAAGAACTTTTGCTTTTCCTATATAAAGAATTTCCGACCGGCTATCCTTCATGATATAAATTCCAGGTAGTTTGGGAATTTTCTCAATCAAGTCTTTGATTTTTTTTTCCAAAGGGAAATCTCCAATATACAAGCAAATAGTTACCCTGAAAATATACTCTCATTTTTATGAAGATCGAAAATAATAATCAACGTGGCTTTTGGGGCAGCCGGCTTGGATTTATCCTTGCTGCATCGGGTTCCGCAATTGGTCTTGGCAATGTTTGGAAGTTTCCTTACATAGTAGGGGAGAATGGCGGAGGCGCATTTGTGCTCATTTATCTCCTCTGCATATTTATAATCGGTACACCTATAATGCTGGCAGAGTTCACTCTAGGGCGTAAAACTAATCTCAATCCAGTGGGCGCTTTCAAATCTCTCACACCACAAACTACCTTTACCGGAATCGGCTATATGGGTGTGCTGGCTGGATTCTTTATTCTTTCTTTTTATGGCGTCGTGGGTGGCTGGACATTTGCATATGTGGTGAAATCCATAACGGGCAGCGTACTGTCTTTCACCACACCCAAAGAAGCAGGTACCTTTTTTGGGAATTTTATCGGTAATACAGGCGAAACTCTTTTCTACCATGCTTTGTTTATGGGAGTTTGTATTGCGATCGTTATAAGAGGGATCCATGGTGGTATCGAAAAAGCCTGTGATATTTTAATGCCTACTCTGGTATTTTTCCTGTTTCTATTGATGATTCGCTCGCTAACCCTAGAAGGAGCTATGGAAGGCGTTACTTTTTATTTAAGCCCCGACTTCAGCAAGATAAACTCCAACACCATACTCATTGCTCTTGGGCAAGCGTTTTTTTCTCTTAGCTTAGGAATGGGGTGTATGATCACTTACGGCAGTTATTTATCGGACAAAGAAAGTCTAGCTTCTTCTACCGTTTATGTAGTTATGTTTGATACTATGATTGCCTTACTGGTTGGAATGGTTATATTCCCCGCGGTATTCGCAATGGGCCTAGAACCCACTGAAGGGCCAAGTCTTGTATTCAGTGTGTTACCCACCGTTTTTACAAGCATGCCTATGGGCCAGGTGGTATCTGTCATCTTTTTTACACTGTTAGCCATTGCTGCAATCACATCTGGAATTTCCCTACTCGAAGTGGTGGTTGCCTACTTTATTGATGAGCGTGGATGGGAACGAAAAAAAACGGTGATGATTGTAGGTTTTGGAATTTTTATGTTCGGTATTCCTAGTGGTCTTTCTTTTGGAGCGATGTCCGATTTTAAGCTAATGAACATGACTTTTTTTGACCATGTGGATAATATTGCCTCCAATTACCTGCTGCCATTAGGAGGAATGCTAACAGCGATATTTGTCGGCTGGATATGGGGAACCAAGAATGCTACTGAGGAAATTCAAAAAGAAGAAAACGTGTTCGGTTTTCCATGGGTCCAGTGCTGGGAATTCTTGATCCGTTACATAACCCCTGTCGCTGTTGGTACTGTTTTTCTTGCAAAAGTTCTTCCTTGACATCCAAAACCCAAATTCAATTAACTGTTAAATCCGAATCATGAAAATAAAGTTAAAGCCGTTTGCACTAATGCGAAGTAATGGAGATTCCTGCATTAGCCTATCTAAAATTCAGCCTACAATACTTGCCAGGAATATAATTATTAATTTTTAACTTAAGTTATAATTGTGCTTTTTTCATAAGTTTCTCTACCCATTTTCTATTGCCTAGGGTTTCTCCAATACTTTCAGCGAGGCAGCAAAAATCTAAATTATCTTCGGCTTGAGTCTCGGCTTTTTTATAAATACGATTAGCCGCTTCGCCATTCCCTAACTTTTCTATAAAACATTCTGCCAGGCTAATAAGATCGCAACAATCCTTAGCCTTTTCTTCAGCTTTATGATATAACTCGTCAGCCCATTTCTTATTACCTAGTTTTGCGAAGATATTATCTGCAAGCTCATAAAATTCAGGAAACTCTTTTGCACTTGCTGTGGCTTTTTTATAAATATTTATCTGCCATTTTTCATCATCTAATATCTCTGAAATGCTCTCAGCAAGGTCGCACATCTCACGAATATTTTCGTTTTGAATTTCTGCCTTCTGAAATAAATTTTTAGCCCAGTTCTTATCGCCAAGGCTTTCAAAAATACTGTAAGCCAACCAATTCAAATCCAAACTATTTTCTGCCCTTAATTCAGCTTCTTTGTAGATTTTCATAGCCCAATCATCATCTTTAAGAACCATGAAAATACTGTAGGCAAGCCAATTTAAATCTAAGCTGTCTTCCGCTTTGTCTTCAGCTTTTAAATATATATTTCGAGCCCACTCCAAGTCTCCCGCCTCAGCCAAATGGTCAGCCAATAATTTAAGATCACAAGCATCTTGTGCATTGGCTTCGGCCTTTTTAAATTTTAAAGTCAGGTATTCATCGCTACTAATTCCAGATGGATCAATATTTTCATTCTTCTCCGCAATTTTAGATTTTAAATCACCCGCCGTTTTTAAAAACTCTAGGTAATGAATTTTATCTTCTGCATAGAGAAAACCTTTTTCATATTTTGTTTTAGGTAAATAAGGTCTTTGATTAAGAATACCCATTTCTCCATTTATATTTTCAAACAAAGAATCGGTTTTAAAAAATTCCAGCATCTCCACAGCATAGGTTTGACTATCTGTTGCAAGATATACCCTTCCTAAGGGTGCTAGCTTTTTTGAAATTTGCTGAACCAGTTTAGGCTTTACCAATCTTCGTTTGGAATGTCTTTTTTTAGGCCAGGGATCAGGTAAATTGATATAAATCGAATCTAGTTCTTCATTCTTAAAAAGTGTAGGCAGTTTTTCCCGGATATCTCCGAAAATAACTCGAATATTATGTAATTGAAGAGCTTGAATTTTTTCTAATAATTTTTGGATTCCTGCCTGAGAAAAGTCTATACCAACAAAATTACAATTCGGTTCCCGGCTGGCAATGGCAACCAAAAAATCACCCATTCCAAAACCAATTTCCAGTTTTAACGGATGATTATTTCCAAACTGTCGTTGCCAATCTGGATTATCCTGAATATCTAGAAAAAAAGGATGATCTAATTTAAAAGGAGTGGAAGAGGGTCTGGCTGTCAATAAGCCCATTTTATATACGCGTAAAATTAATTCTCATGAAAATTAAAAAATACTTAATTCAATCTTCCAAAGAAAATTATCCTGGCATTCTCAGATAGTTTTACATGTTTTTTAAGATTGTAATTTAGAGTAGCCAGTATACGTGACTTTTTTGAAGTAACAGGTGTAACCCGATGCAAATAATTATTACCATAAAAAAGAGCTAATGTACCTTCCTCCAATAATATTTCATCTACTAAAATTTTATTTTTTAAAACGGCTTTAATTTTTAAAAAATTGATTTCATTGTTTTCAATACAACGCGCATTCTTTAAATATTGAAATTTTCCTCCTGATTCCGAAGATTGAATCATAAGAGAAATAGCAAAGGAAGCATTGTCAAAATGCCATCCTAATTGCTGTTTGAAATCATAATAATTATAGTTTATGGATGATAAATTATCTGCATAAGGATGAATATCTTCCAGAGATAGTACTATTTTTAGAAATTTTTGAAATAGCTTCGAAGTATAAATAGATCTTAAACAAGAGTTATCGGGAATCAGATCGTGCGGGACACAACCTTTATTACTAACTACCTCAACATTACAAGGATGGTTATCATCCCATTCTTTATTCTTTTCAGCCAGTAAAACATTGTGTTCTTGAAAACTATAAAATGCTTTTTCCTGTAAAGCCTTAGCTTCAAACTTCAGTTTTACCAAAGCTTCAGGCTTAAGAAAGTTTTTTAATATAAGAATGGAATTTTCTTGTAACTCTTTCTTACACTGCATTGTGTAAGAATTAAGATCATTAATAGGATGCTGTTTTAAATCAATAATATTTTGTAAATTATCCATTTCCAATGTTTTAACTTGTAATTGAAACAGTATTTACAATTTTTGCTTTCCAAATTAATTACTTATCTTATTTACTACATCCTAACTATTTTTAAATTTTTTCTTCTACCTATTCTGCAAGTTTGTTTATAAGGGTTACTATCTGAAGCGACTTCCTCTTCCGGTAAGTTGTTTTTGTGGGAGAGAAACTTCTTTGCCCTGACATTCCTCCACGTGGCCAATAATCTTGCAAGGAAGATCATACTTTTTACAGATTTTAGTTATAGCCTCTACTTCTTTAGTACTTTCTACAATAAGGCAAAATCCTGTTCCCATATTGAAAACCTCAAACATTTCCGCTTCACTAACACCACCCCTATCCTGAATGAGGTTAAAAATTTCTGGAACTGGCTGTAAACTATCGATGACGAAACGAATATCATCGGATTCCACACGATTTAGATTGCAAAATCCCCCGCTTGTAATATGAACCATTGCCTTTAAATCAATTTTCGAATCGAGCATCTCCATTACTGGCTTTACATAAATGCGAGTTGGTTCTAGTAAGGCTTCTCCCAAAGTCTGCCCCAGGAATTCCTCGTAATCATTTATTCTAGATTTCTGCTCTTCTATGGATTCACCTAGCAAAACACGGCGCGCAAGAGTCAGGCCATTTGAATGTACACCACTCGATGCCAGACCTAAAATCAGGTTTCCTGGTTTAATATTTTTTCCTGTATTGACTTTATTTAGAGAAACATGGCCGATGCAGGCACCAATTAGATCGATACCAGAAATAATTTCTCGGATCTGTGAAATTTCTCCTCCGGAAATACTGATATTGGATTGCCTTGCCCCTTCTGCCAATCCTTTTCCCAGTTGACCGAAAATTTCAGAGTCCGTATGTGAACAGGCAATATAATCTACCATGCTAACGGGAGATGCGCCTACGCAAATGACATCGTTCACATTCATTGCCACGCAATCAATACCAATGGTGTCATATCGGTTGAGCAACTCAGCAACAATAATTTTTGTTCCAACACCATCCGTACCAAAAGCTATACCTTCGCCGTTACCCAAGTCAATGACATTTGCGAAATAACCAATATCTGCAGCAAGCGGATAACGATTACTGAACTTGCGTGTTGGTAAAACATGCTTTAATAATCCGGAAAGTGCTGTCTCTGCACCTGCACTTGAAACGCCACTCTGATCGTATTGAGATTTGTCTGATTCCGACATAATTTAATCTATTTTCTATAATTCTTATTTTCGGCGGCTATCATACCTTGGCAAGAGACAACAAGCAATTGACATTCCTGTTTTACAAAATTTTTAAGGGGATCTTTCCAGTGGTTTATTCTTTTAGCCGGAAAGTCAACCTGAGAAAGATTTGTCAATTAGTCTGCCTACTATCATTTTTCAAAATTCCAACAAAGCATATTGCTAAATTTGCAATTAGACCAATTATCCCGGAATGAATACCATTAATGGTATTCCAATTGAATGCAACCAAAATTAAAGTGATTGAAAGTCCAACTATCAATCCTATAATTACGGTGCGAGCATCTAACGTTTTGCTATGAACACCTAAATAGATAGCGGGTACACATTGAATCAATAATTCAAATTTTATTTTCAAAAGCTGGATAAGATTTCCATCATATTCCAGTGCTGCCCAAACTATAGGAATCATCAAAAACCATGTTACTTTTTTTCCAATCCAAGTTAAGTGACTCTGATCTGAATCAGGACGAAATACTTCTCTGTAAATATCATGGGTAATCATCGAACTGATACTTAGCAGAGCTGAGTCGGCTGTGGACATAACTGCTGCCAGTAACGAGGCAAAAATAACCACCACCAACCAGTAACCAAAGATTGATTGCCTCATTATTTCCGCACACATTTGGGTCAATACCGTCTCAGAGGGGATGACTTCGCTACCCGAAAATCCTTTTTCTAATTCAGGAAGGTGGGCTGCCATTAACAGCCCGATTACTACTGATACTAAAGCCGTAAAAAGTGGCATGAAGGCCATTGTAGCCAGGGAACGTTTCAATGTAATTGCATTCCTAGCAGCATAAACCCTTTGGATAGCTTGTGGGTAAATTGCTGCTCCGAATCCAACTAGCAGAATAAAACTCATCCAATTACGGATGCCCTCCGCATCTGGACGTTTAATTTTATGGAACGTTTCCGGATTACTCGCCAATTTCTCAAGCGCATTAGGAATACTTCCAAATTGAGAAAAAGCCAGTCCCGTTAGAATTAGAAATCCAACCAACAAAATTCCACCTTGAATGGCATCGGTCCATGCAACACTTCGCATTCCTCCTAATGATTCATAGACAAGCATAACAATTGCAAGCGCTATTACCCCGACCCACATTGGAATACGCCCCTGAGAAATTCCCGCAAATGCTGTTCCCAGTGTCCGCATTTGGGCAAGAGTGAAGTTTGCCAGTGCATAAACCATGATGACTGTAACCATAATTCTTAAAGCCTGACTTTGATACCTATGGTAAATAAAATCCCCTGGAGTCAAAAACTTGTTTTCCCGACTCAACCGAAAAAGTTGAGGAGCGAACAATAAATAACAAACAACAATTGCCGTCATGAAATGTACGCAAACTAGAAAACTTAGACCATTTCTATAGGTAGCACCACTGAATCCTAATAGAGTATTTCCACTGTATTGCGTTGCATATAAGGTGAGAAAAAGAATCGTAAAACCCAAATTACGGCCAGCTAGGAAAAAATCATGCATATCATCTGTTTGCCTTTGTCGGTAAGCATAAAAACCAATAAACAAGAGACTTAAAACATAAATGGCTACTATGATTAAAGCATCTGCTCCAAAAGGCAAAGCATCAGGCATTGTTCCCTCCGTTATCATCAGGATCCTGCCAAACTTGAAGGATTACATACGCAATAAAAAAACTGGTAAGTATACTGATTAAAAGTGCAAACGCAGCCCACGCTGGTACTCCCAACCAATTTCCAGTAAAGGGCCAAACTGGAATCATTGCCAGAAACAAAATGAAAATGCCAATACCTACCCAAGGGCAATGGATAGGATCTACAAAACTAGTTTTATTTTTCATGGGTATGGGTTGAGAAATAGAGGGAAGGTATATTAAAAAATTTATATCTTTATCTGCTGTTATCAATACCAAAAAAAATTAATTTTTTATGATTCATATATGCTAAGGATAAATACCCATAGTTCGATACGCCGTATAGATTTTTTCTATTGCCAATGCCATTGCAGCTGTTCGGTAGTTGGCAATTTTGTCATCCGACCAATATTTGGTTCGGATTTCTTGAAATGCTTTGCACATTGTATCGTCAAGTCCAGATCTTACGAGATCAATTTCGTTGGCACCACTACTCAATTTTTCTACTAACTCCTGGGGAACCTTATTGCCGGTCTGTTCTATTGCTTGAATAATATGTTGGCTTTGCGCTTCTTCGTATCGCCTCGACATGCGACCAAAGCGGATATGCGATAAGTTTTTGATCCATTCAAAGTAAGAAACCGTAACGCCGCCAGCATTTAAATAAACATCAGGAATGATCACAGTACCTTTTTCTTTTAGCAACGCCTCGGCAGCAAAAGTAACTGGACCATTTGCAGCTTCAGCAATAACTTTTGCCTCAATATTTGCAGCGTTGCTACGGTTTATAACCCCCTCCATTGCTGCTGGAATGAGAATGTCACATTCCTTTTCGAGAAAAACTTTACTGTCTTCAAAGTATTGTGCTTTTGTATAACCCTTTACTCCGCCACGATTATTTATTTTGTATTGATATACATCCTTTACGTCAATACCATTGGGATCGTACAAAGCCCCATCCCACTCCAAGATAGCAATGATTTTTGCCCTGTCTTCATCATGCAAGATACTAGCTGTGTAGTAGCCCACATTTCCTAATCCCTGGATAATAATTGATTTTCCTTCCAAAGAGTTTCCTTCCAGATTGGCATTTTTAACATCCTCCGGGTGCCGAAAAAATTCACGCAAACCAAATACAACACCACGACCGGTTGCTTCAACACGACCCTGAATACCTCCCATGGCTATTGGTTTCCCCGTAACACAACCCAAATGATTGATATCTCCTGGGCTGTGTGAGGCATAGGTACTTACAATCCAACCCATTTCCCGTTGTCCTGTTCCCATATCTGGTGCCGGGACATTAGTCGATGAACTTATATAATCTTTCTGAATCAATTCGTAAGCAAAACGCCGGGTGATGCGCTCCATATCTTCGCGTGCATATTTTTTTGGGTCGATTAGGAGTCCGCCTTTAGAGCCTCCAAAGGGAACATCGACTAAAGCACATTTATAAGACATCAAGGCTGCCAGAGCTTCTACTTCGTCTTGGTTTACATTGGGAGCAAAACGGATTCCACCTTTTGCGGGCAACCTGTGGTCACTGTGAACTGCCCTCCAACCAATAAATGTCTCAACCTGTCCTTTAATTTTTACGGGAAAACGAACTTGATAAACGTTATTTACATTTCGAATGTATTTAGCCATCCCCTCCGGGATATCAAGTGTACCCATTGCAATATCACAACAGAGGTTGACACTTTCTCGAAAACTTACTTCTTTATCAGCGGGTATAGACATAATAGTTTTCCCCAGTTGAGTTTTAGAATCCTCATCCAAATAATTAAAAAATAAAAGAGGCTTCCATTATACGGGCTAATATGGACAAACTAATAGTAATTTTGCTCGACTCAAAACAATCCTTTTTTATTTATCACGGACTGCCTGGTTTGCAACCGCAGCAGCAGCTTTTTTTGCAGCTTCAGGATCACCTAAATAATAGTGTTTAGTGGCTTTTAAATTTTCATCAAGCTCATACACCAAGGGAATTCCTGTAGGAATATTTAATTCTATAATTTCTTCATCACTCACCTGATCTAGATGTTTCACCAGAGCACGCAAACTGTTCCCATGCGCGCAAATTAAAACATTTTTACCAGCCTTAATTGAAGGAACGATTTCTTTCAACCAGTAGGGTATGAAACGATCTACTGTATGTTTCAGGGCCTCGGTTTTAGGTAGAAGATTAATTGGAACCTCGGAATACTTCGGATCTTTTGCAGGAAGTCGTTCGTCATCATCATCTAAGGAGGGAGGTGGGGTTGCATAACTGCGACGCCAGATTTTTACCTGTTCTGCACTATGCTTTTCTGCGGTCTCTGCTTTATCCAAACCTTGTAAAGCGCCGTAATGCCTTTCATTGAGCTGCCAAGTACGAATGACAGGAATCCACATCAAGTCCATTTTATCAAGAACGATCCATAAAGTTCTAATTGCACGCTTTAAAACAGAGGTATATGCGAGATCAAAAGTAAAACCTTCTTTTAGAAAAAGATCCCCTGCAATATTGGCTTCATTTCTTCCTTGGTCAGTTAAGTCAACATCGGTCCAACCCGTAAACCGGTTTTCCAAATTCCATTGACTTTGTCCATGCCTTAATAAAACCAATCTATACATAATTTATCCTCTCTCCTATACGATAACTTAAAAATTTGATTAAAAGTTCAATCATTTTACTCATGTTTAAGGAATTAGAAAGAACATTTTGAGAATATAGGTTCTTATCGCTTTCCTTTACCTCCATACAAAAAAAATAGTAAAATATCAAAAACTAAACAAATGGAGAAATGCTTTGTTTCTCGAAATAGAATCTAATCCAAACGTTGAACGAAGTTTTGATATGGTATATAGAGATATCAGTCCTACGCGTGAGTTGTATTGCATCAAATACAATATAAACGGAGAGGAACAACCTGTGCAAATAACCGGTTGGAATGCAGAAACAAACTCCCCTTGCTCTGCTTATGCCTGCAAAGTTGAAGAATCGGGAGATGGAATTGCCTTACTTATTTTTGGGGGGACGGGAGGTGTCCGTATGAAACTACTTGAAGATGAGGGTCAATGGGATACTCAATCCAACCAACAATGGGGGGACACTCACCTGGTTTATCCTACAAATAGTTTTGTAGTTTACAAAGACGAAATTTAGTCGCCAATCACTTTTCTAATGTCTTCTTCACTTAAAGAGTTTCCATTGGGAACGCAGTGAATAAGATATTCGCGGTTACCTTTCTGGCCTTGTATTGGGGACTCGGTTAAATGGCATAAAGCCCAGCATTGTTCCGATATAAAATCGTTTAATCGCAACAGCACATTAGTCCTTTTTTGCGGATCTTTAATTATACCCTTATTTTCGACTTCGTCTTTTCCAACTTCGAACTGAGGTTTGACTAAGGCAACCAATTCATTTTGCTGCTTTAAAATTTTAAATAGAGACGGAAGAATTAGTTTTAAAGAAATAAATGAAACATCAACTACTACCAGTTGCGGGTCATCGCACAAATCTTCACGCTTTAAATTCCGGGCATTTATACGATCCATACAAATAACACGAGGATCATTTCTTAATTTCCAATCTAGTTGCCCATACCCAACATCAACTGCATAAATTTTTTTGACACCTTTTTGCAAAAGGCAATCAGTGAAACCTCCTGTGGAGGCACCAATATCGAGGGCAATTTTATTACCCACATTAATTTTAAATTGCTCTAAAGCGTGTTGAAGTTTAATACCGCCACGACTGGCAAAAGGATGCTCTTCTCCCAATAAAGTAATCCGTACGTTTTCTTCGAAAAGCTTACCCGGCTTATCTGCAATTTCATTATTTACTCTTACCTTTCCTGCAAGAATAATAGCCTGAGCTTTTTCTCTTGTGGAAACGAGTTTTTTTTTACCAATAATTGATCGATACGTAATTTATTTTTCTTATTGGTCATTTTCCTCTTCCACTGGAAAAAGTTCCGTTACCAGCTCACCTTTTTGATCTTTTGTCAGTTTTTCAATTTTAGCCTCAGCCTCGTTCAGTTTTTTGGAACAAACACGAGACATTTTTATCCCTTCTTCAAAAATCTCCAGGGATTTATCAATATCCATTTCACCTTTTTCAAGATCATCGACAATTTTTTCGAGCCTTTGAATAGCTTTTTCAAATTTAATTTCACCCATAATCGGCCTCTTTAAAACCAAGTTTATATTGCAAAAATTAAGTTTTTAGAATCTTTTTTAAAGGACTGTACTATTTTACTATTCCCTTATTATTTTTTTTACCGTGCAATCAAGGGATCCCTTTGAAAGTCTTATTTGAATAGAGTCTCCGGGGTTTACCCTTTCCGTATCTTTTAAAGATAAATTATCTTTAGAGCTAATGCTATACCCTCTATCTAAAATGGAAAGCGGATTGAACGCGTTTAAGTTTTTTAATAGACCCTCAAGGCGCTCCTTATGAATAAGTATCTGGGTTTGAATAATTTGCAACATTCTTTTTTCCAGCATTCCTAGGGTTTCTTTCAAATAGGGAATATTTTTGTCCGGGGAAGCCTGGAATAGACGGTGTATTTTATCCTTTAATTTCTGTTGCTGGATCATCAGGCCTTGTTCGAGTCCTCGAAGCAAGCGCGAATGAAGTTCATCAACTCGTTGGATTTGAAGGTAGAAAATTTCCTTGGGTTGATGAAAAAATCTCCTATCCATCAACATTTTTAAAAAGTCATAATAATAGCGAAGCTTCTGCTGCATTGTATTAATAAGTGTTTCATTCAGTGTTTTAATGTCCTGAATTGTGTCGTGAAGAAGAGGGACTGTTAATTCTGCAGCAGCAGACGGGGTCGGTGCCCGTAGGTCTGCCACAAAATCTGAAATGGTAAAATCTATCTCGTGTCCGACAGCAGAAACAACAGGAATACATGAGGCTGTAATAGCTCTTGCTACTAACTCTTCGTTAAAAGCCCATAAATCTTCCAAGGAACCACCTCCTCGCCCAACTATAATCACTTCAATATCTTTTCTTTTATTCAACTCTTTTATACCGGTTGCGATTTCCTCTGCCGCTCCCTCCCCTTGAACTTTTGCGGGACAAAGTAGAACGGAAACTTTTGGGTTTCTTCTTCTTATAATATTTAAGATATCTCTTACTGCTGCTCCTGTAGAAGAAGTAACTATACCGATTTTCCAAGGAAATTCGGGAAGGGACTTTTTTTTATCTTCATCAAATAAACCTTCTTTTTCCAACTTGATTTTTAGCTGTTCAAAGGCTTTTTGTAAGGCGCCCAGTCCCCTTGGCTCCATACTTTCTGTAACGATCTGGTAATTCCCGCGCGCACCATAAATAGTGATTCTTCCAAACAGTAAAACCTTGTCTCCATCTTCTGGTTGAAATTTTATCTCCGGTCGTTGGCCTTTCCATAATACACAACGGATTAGTGAATTTTTGTCCTTAAGGTCAAAATAACTATGGCCTGATACCGCGGTATTAAAGTTTGAAATTTCTCCTTCAACCCAGACGGAATCGAAAGCAGCCTCCATTATAGCCTTGATATCGCGAGTCAATTCGCTGACTTGATATACCTGTGGTCCGCCTTCTTGGCTCACAGGTTTTGCTTTATCCAAAAAGCTGTCGGATTTTTTAGCTGAACTTGACTGTTTTTTTGTTTGGGCTTGTCGGTTTTGTATCATTATATTTTGGGGACTTACTTTTCTAATTTATAGCAGTAGATTCTTTAAAGGCTTTTAAAGTATTTTCCATAAGGAGGGCAATAGTCATCGGCCCAACGCCACCGGGGACTGGAGTAATATAAGAAGCCTTCTTTGAAACAGTTTCAAAATTGATATCACCGGTTAATTTACCATCAACACGATTTATCCCTACATCAATTACTATTGTCCCTTTACTCACCATGTTTTCTGTGACAAAGTTTGCCCGGCCTATAGCTGCAACCAGAATATCTGCGCTGCGTGTAATTTCTTCTAATTTTTTTGTGCGTGAATGACAAATTGTGATAGTTGCATTCCGTTGTAGTAATAACATTGATACTGGTTTCCCGACTATATTGCTTCTTCCTAAAACAACTGCATGTTTGCCGGAAATGTCAATTTCATAATAGTCCAGCAATTTAATAATTCCTGTTGGAGTACAAGGCGTCAGCAAAGCGTTTCCTACAACAAGCTTACCCACGTTTACAGGGTGAAAACCATCCACATCTTTATTTGGATCAATTGCCTGAAGAATTTTTTCAGAATCAATTTGGTTTGGTAAAGGCAACTGGACCAATATGCCATGTATATCGTTATTGGAATTTAATTCTTTTATTAATTCCAACAATTTAGCTTCGGATGTATCAAGAGATAATTTCTGTTCAAAAGATTTAAATCCTAATTCGCGACATATTTTATTTTTATTTCGAACATAGACGGCAGAGGCGGGATCATCTCCAACTAATACCGTCGCCAAACCAGGAACCCTTCCTGTTTTTTCTTTCAATTCCTTTACTTCTTTCGCAAGGTGGGCTCGAACTTCTGCTGAAACTTTTTTACCATCAATCAGAACCATCTGTTCCCTTTCAAATTATGGTGATGAATTAAATAATACGCGAGATATATTAACAGAATTTGAAAAGGAAACGATCAACCGATTTTCAGTTCTTTAATCAGGCGGGAAAGGTAGGAACGCTGAACATCTAGAATTTTTGCTGCCTTAGTGCGGTTGCCTGAGGTGGATTTTAGGGTGTTGGTAATAAATGTTTTGCGAAATGAATCCCCCGCCTCTTTCAAGCTAGAACCTACATTTAGCTCAATCGGTAATTGCGAAGTTTCAAATGGGAAAGCATCTGGGGTTAGCTCTTCTTCATCGCTTAAAACAATGGCACGCTCTACTGAGTTTTCCAGCTCCCTTATATTGCCTGGCCAGGAATAACCCATTAAATGAGGAATTAAATTTTTGGCCAATTTTTTCATTGGTTGATTTTTTGGGGTATGCTTTTTCATAAAGAAGGAAACCAGGTCTGGCAAATCTTCCATTTTTTCACGTAACGAAGGTAATATAATTTTAATAACATTTATTCGGTAAAAAAGGTCTTGCCGAAAATTTCCATCGCGCACCTCTTTTTCAAGATCGCGATTGGTAGCTGTAACTATTCTCACATCTACATTTATATTTTTGGTCCCGCCTAGTCGAATGAAAGATTCCTCTTGGAGGACACGGAGCAGTTTCACTTGCATATCCATGGGCAATTCGCCGATTTCATCCAGAAATAGCGTGCCCTTATCCGCTGCTTCAAAAAGACCTATTTTTTGCGAATCCGCGCCTGTAAAGGCCCCTTTTTCATGGCCAAACAATTCCCGCTCAAGTATAGACGAGGGAATAGCTCCACAGCTAACAGATATAAAAGGTTTGTTCTGTCTTTGACCGCGATCATGAATCAGGTGAGCAAACAACTCTTTCCCCGTTCCACTCTCACCTGTTAACAATACTGCCGCCTTAGAATCCGCAACTCTTTCGGCCATTTTTATACATTTTTTTATGGCCTGGCTTTCGCCAACAATTGCGTAACGCTGTAAATATTGATCTTTAAGTTGACCAAATTCTTCTCCCAGTAATTTCCTATTTCTAGAGACCTGGAAGAATTTAGCCATTAATTTTGCAAACCGCGCTAATATTTCTGAATCCTCTTCCGTAAAAATCCCACCATCGACCTTATCTAAAAATTGGACAACACCTATGACCTTTTTTTCAAGAATCAGCGGATAGCTCGCCATCGACTGAACAGAGGTTTTTACCTTTTCACTTACCTTTTGATACCATCTTGGATCTTTCGCGACATCGTTGGAAATTATGGATTCTCCAGTTTTTGCCACATGACCAGAAATTCCAACCCCGGGTGGCAGGTCAATATTTTTCAACTGGCCCATATTTTCGCCCGAGGCTTGGTAAAATTGCAGCTTTAAAGTCTTTTCATCCTGAACTAATAGTAAGGAGCCGTTTTTTACCCCTACAATATCCTTGGCAGCATCCATAACCATTGCCAATAGTTCATCGATTTCCAAAGAAGTCGTTTGGAACAAATTAGATATTTTTCTCAGTGCAAGAATGTTTGTTTGTTTATCAATTAATTTCATAAATTTTAAAATAATTTGTTAAAATTATGATTATTCATAAATCCTGTAAAAATATGTTAATAGTTTTATAAATGAAACCCTAGTAGTATACATTTTGTGTCAAAATTTGAAAAGCAACAATATTTTGATAATTAAACCAATCAATTACACTTATCAATCTTTTTGAAATCGACGATATATAATATGATGCTTTTATATAGAAGGTGCGGATTATTAAGAAATACACCCTTTCGGTAACTTTTTGAGTATTTCTGCTTTCCGGGGTCAATGGTACTTATCCCAAAAATAATACAAAAACAGATGGCTTGTATCTTGCTGCTGGTTTTATCAAGCACGGGTATATATTTCAATTCGCTCAAAGGTTCATTCCATTTTGATGATGTTCCCTTGATTTCCAGTCCTTGGATTGAAAGCTTGGATTCCTTTAATCGCTTTGTAGAGATAACTGCTTTTGAAAATCGCCCCGTTTTACTTTGGTCTTACGCATTTAACAATTCTCTAGGCAAAAATAAAGAATTTGGATTCCACTTGGTTAACCTTATGCTCCATATCGGAGTTACTCTGTTAATATTTTTTTCAGTTTTAAAAACTTCATCATTCTTTAGAAGCTCGAATGAATCAGAAAAAAATTTCCATGAAATAAAAATTTCAAAAAATATATGGGCATTTCCATTCATTACCGCATTAATATTTTCTCTTCATCCCTTAAACACTGATTCCGTTTCTTATATTTCTTCCCGGTCCTCTGTTTTGGCAACATTCTTCTATTTATTATCCTTATACATTTTTCTCAATTTATTTAGACCTAGAAGAGAGAAGGAAAATTTAAAAAATAGGATGATACTAATTCCTCTGGTTTTACTCGGAATGTACATGAGCCTGGCATCCAAATTAATTGCAGCAACACTACCGCTTTTAATGGCCTTTTGGTATTCCATCTTTATTTTTTCAAGAAATAATCTACAAGGCTTATGGAAAAAAAACTGGTCATACCTCCTGTTTTTTCTATTTTCTATCTCAGCATTATTTTTACTGGGAGATTCATGGCTCTACAATACAAAAGACCAAGGTCTAGACTTGTATGGTCGATGGCCCTATTTACTTGTTCAAATAAAGATAATTGTTTTTTATTATTTTAAACTATTTTTACTCCCATTTAACCTAAGTGTAGATAGCGGAATGCCTTTTAGTTCTTTCTACGATGATCCTTACATTATTTTAGCCTCATTAATAATATTTGGGGTGGTAGTAATTACCATCAAATCTAGAAACGCTTGGTTGTTAGTAGGAACGGCATGGTTTTTTATAACCCTTGCCCCAACCTCGAGTTTTATACCATTAAACGATCTTGCAGTGGAACATCGTACCTACCTCCCTATGTCCTTAGGATTATGTATGATCGTTGGCCAAGGAGTATCCAGGCTTCAACCTTTATACCGCGTTGGAATTTTAACTATATTAATTATTGCCTTGGGAATGACAACCGTCACAAGAAACGGTGATTGGATTAATGAAGTTAGTTTGTGGCGGGATGTCATAAAAAAAAATCCCGCCTCGTCACGCGCACATAATAATCTAGGAAAAGCATATTTTGAAAAGGGAGACTTGGAGCTGGCTACTTATCATTTTAAAAAAAGTATCGCCAATATTCCAAAATTTGTTGAAGATAAATTTAATCTGAAAAAGACAAACGGGTTTCTCGTAAGAAAAAAACCTTCTACAATTTTCAATTTTAATAACCAAAATCTTCGTATTGCGGCAGAACTTGTAGAACCCCATTATAATCTTGCCAGCGTTTATTTAGATCAGGGCAAAATTGATCTTGCAGAAAAAGAATACCTTAAAACACTCGCTCTTAGGCCAAAACATATTTCCGCCAAAATTGGATTAGGTTCTGTTTACAATCAAAAAGGGCTATTTGAAAAAGCTGAGAAATTTTATAATCAGGCCATTACAGATAACAAATCACAGGGAGGAAATTCTCCCCTTCCAATTGCACATTTAAATTTAGGGGAGATCTTTGGTAAAACTGCAAGAATTCCAAAGGCAATTAAAGAATGGGAGTTGGCAATTCAACAGGACCCCTCTTTACTACCAGCCCAATTTAATTTGGGTACTGCATTTATGATGCAAGGCAAACTAGATAATGCAGAAAACTACTTTTTAAAATGCCTCGAACTAAATGGCCGTTTTGAACCCGCCTTGTTTAATCTTGCACTGGTCAAACAAAAACAATTTCATTGGAAGGAATCTAACAAAATTTTTAATAATTATATAGCAGTGGCTGGCCTGAGTCCTTCTGTTCTTACTAATATTGGTTTTAATTATTTAAAATTGAATGAATTTTCAAACGCAAAAACATTTTTAAGGAAGTCACTTAAGATGGCTCCTACTAATATAAACACCTTAGTAATTCTTGGTGACGTTTTTTCTGCTCAAAGGATGATCAAAGAAGCAGAAAAAAATTATCGGATAGCCCTTAAATTAAATAAAGATTCAAAAAGAGAAGAACTGTTAAAAAATAAAATCTCAAAAATTATTAAAAATTTTCCTAAATGAACTATCAATCGGAAAAATCTAATTTTCTGACCATCCAGGTCAAGGCAATATGCCTTATTTGCTTTATGGGCTTACTAGCATTCTATGGAACTTTGCATTCTCCATTTCATTATGACGATGTACATGCAATTGTCGAAAATCCCCATATTAAAGACCTTGGTAATTTTCAAGAAAAAGTCGGGATTCAGAATATTTTTAATCGCTCCGTTCTTTTACTTTCATTTGCCATAAATCAGCATTTTGGGGAAACAGAAGTTTTTGGCTATCACCTTATCAATATTCTTATTCATATCCTCACCTCAATTCTTTGTTTTTTTCTTACAAAAGAGTTTTTGTATATTGAACCTATTGAGAAAAGAGCTTTTAAAAAAAATCTCCCACTAATAAGTTCTTCTATTCATTTATTAAATCCTCTAAACATTCAGGCAGTTGCTTATATTTCCAGTCGCTCTTCTTTATTGGCAACTTTTTTTTATTTATTGGCCTTTTATATTTTGGTTCGGATTACAAAACTAGATAGGGAAGCAACTTCCAAAGTTAAAAAATCTATATTTATTTTTTTCTTTTTAATTATTTTATTTTTAGGGTTTGCCACCAAAGAAATTGTAGCTTCTTTTCCTCTAATGGCTGTTGCTTATCTTTGGCTTTCGACTACTCAGGAAAAACGTAAAAATCTAATTCCTCAAATAGCCTCCCTTTTATTTATACTAATTTGTTTCCTTGCATATAGGTATTTACAGCAAGGAAATTTATTCTCACTAAAGGCCGATCCAACTTCAGGGGAGACAAACCGATTTCTCTATTTACTAAGCCAGATTCAGGTTATCGGCGGTTATTACCTTTTTAAAATACTAGCTCCTTTTAGTTTGAATTTTGAACCAGATATTGTTGTTTATAAAACTTGGTTCCATTGGGATTGGTTTGTTTCTTTAATAGTACTTTTGAGTATTGGGATATCAATTTTTAAACAAAATTCGGTTCTTATAAAATTTGGAGCTCTATGGTTTTTTATTACCCTTCTTCCAACATCCAGTTTTATACCCTTAAAACAGTTGGTAACAGAACATCGAACCTATTTACCGAGTTTAGGGTTTAGCTTAATTTTGGGATGGATGTTTTTGAATCTTAAAAATTACCGTATTACCTCGCAAGTATTATTTATAATCTTTATTCTATTAATATCTCTGTTAACATTAAATCGGTCTCTTGATTTTCGCTCTGAAATTTCTCTTTGGGAAGATACAGCGAAGAAATCTCCTCGAAAAGCCCTGGTTCAAAATAATCTTGCCACTGCATATATGGGAGCTGACCAGCTTGAAAAGGCGAAAGCTGCTTTAGAGGCAGCGTTATTAATTGAACCATCACAAATTGATTCTCATGTAAACCTAGGCCACATTGCCAGTCGCAACAAAAACTGGAAGATGGCTATTGAAAAATTTGATTTAGGGATCGAACTAGGATCCAAAAAGGCTGATACTTTTTATTATGCTGGTTTTGTCAGAAACAATCTGGGTAAATATGAGGAGGCCATTCCTTATTTTAAAAATGCTATTACTATCAAACCTTCCAATGCGGATTATCATTTTGATCTGGGAAACTCCTATCAAAACATAAAGCAACTTGATGATGCTCTGCTTCATTTTCGGAAAGCTTTAGAAATTAATCCCAACCACTATAAAGCCCATAACAATATAGGTACTATATTCTGGAATATCGGTGAATTGGACAAGGCAAAATTTGAATTTGAAAAAGTGCTGCATATTAACCCAAACGTTCCCGCTATTCATAATAATCTTGCATCCATATATTTAAAAAAGGGGGAATTTAAAAAAGCAAACCATCATTTGGAAATGCTTATAAATCTTCAACCTAAAAATTTGAATGCTAAAAAACTTCTTCAATTTTCCCTAGAACAATTAAAGTAAAAGAGGTTATGGTTTTTTATTTATGAATCCGCGTTTAACAAAAATATACTGCTGTCTGTCTATTACCGTTGTGGGTGTTCTTGTATATGGCAATCATCTTCATAATACTTTCCAATTTGATAGCGTTGCCTATATCAAAAATAATCTATTTTTGAAAAATCCAGAATCTATAATAAATCTCAAGTTTTGGATAATGGGATTTTTTTCACGAGGTCTTTTATTCATCTCTTTGGCCATCAATGCCTATTTCGATGGACTTCGCTCTTTTGGCTATCATTTATTCAATTTATCCTTTCATATTTTAAATTCGATTTTGGTTTTTTATATTTTTCAAAAAGTTCTTGTTCATTTTAGAAATCAAATTCAAATAAGTGAAAATAACGTTAGTATTTCGTTCTTTGCTGCCACTATTTTTCTTATACACCCTATCCAGACTGAATCTGTTATTTACATTATCACCCGATCAGAAATTTTAGCTTCCACTTTTTACCTATGTGGATTTTTGCTTTTTCAAATTTTTCTCGAATCAAAAACACCAAAAAATTTATTAAAACAAACTTTTCTGTTTTTATTAATAATCTTTCTTGCCGTCGTTGGGTTTAGTGTAAAGCAAACTCTTGCTACCTTTCCCTTGATTTTATTTTTGTACTACCTTGCAACCTGCCCTTTAGATTCTTTTATAGTAAAAATACTTTATAAATGGCGTAAGTATCTAATTACTGTAATTGCCGTCTTTCTAATTATTCTTTTTTATAAGCTTTTAAATGATGAAACTTTTCTAATTGGACCGAGTAACCCAGATGAAATGGTTGGAAGAGCAAAATATATGCTTAGCCAGCCTTCTGTTATTATTTTTTACTATCTTAAAAAGATATTTTTTCCCATTAACTTGAATATCGATCCTGATATTGAAGTAGTAAACCACATTTTTTCTGTTGGCTTTCTTTCCGGGATAGGTTCTATAACCTTTATTATTTATTATTTTCTGAAACAAGGGGAATGGAGATTCTATTTATTTTCTTTAGCCTGGTTTTTTATTATCCTTTCACCATCTTCATCCATTGTTACTCTTCACGACCTTGCTGCAGAGCATAGGGTTTATTTGGCTTTGCCAGGTATTCTTTTTATTTTTTCCTATGGTATCTTCCGCTTCCTGAAAAACCAGGCATTCTTGAAAAAATTTGATAAATCTATTTTAGTTATTTTGTTTTTATATCAAATTATTCTTCTTTTTGGTGTTTTAAGCATTGAAAGAAACAAGATATGGAAAAATGAATTATCCTTATGGCAAGACTCTTTTAAAAAATCTCCGGATAAAATTCGTCCTTTAATTAATTTGGCAAGGGCCCATAGTATAGAAGGTAAGCATGAAGATGCTATTCGTTACTATGAAGAATCTCTTTTAAAAGCACCGTGGGTATTTGTACCAAATTATAATTTAGGGGAACTTTATCTTAAAGAAAACAGGATTGAAGACGCAATTATACGGTTTAAATTGGCTTTGCAACTTAAACCTAACATTCCAGAAACTTATGCAAAGTTAGGAGAGATTTATTTAAATCAGAAAAATTGGAAGCTGGCAGATTTTTATTTTAAAAAATGTATCGAAATAGATAGCCGTTTTCCAGAAGTGTTTAAGAATCTTGGAATTTTACATTTCTATCATTTAAAAAATATAAAAGAAAGTCTTCTCTATTTTTCAAAATCATTGGCGTTAGCCCCTAACCAAAAAGGTTCCGAGGAAATCAGGAAAATAATCTCGCTTTATCAGGGGAAAATTTAGAACTATATCGCAACAGGGCTTGTAATTTTCTAAAAACTTACAACCTTTTGCTGGAAAATTTTGCCAAGGGAATTAAGGGTATGGTATATTTCCGGCTTGGTAATGGCAATTATCTAGAGTGCCGGAGTGGTGAAATTGGTAGACGCACAGGATTCAAAATCCTGCGAGGGCAACCTCGTGTCGGTTCGATTCCGACCTCCGGCACCATTAATTTTAAAATCCATAAGGGGTATCAGTATTCTTACTGGTGCCCTTTTTTTGTGATATGGCAAATGGAAAAAATTTAATAAGAATACTATTTAATAATTTAAATTGTATATAGTAAATTTTGACGGGTAATTTAAATATTGTTATTACAAAATAGTGTCATATGGAAACAACAATTAATAAAAAAATTTATATTTTATTTATAATACTTTTACCTGTTGTAGTTATTAAAAACGTTTATGCAACAGATAAATGTTCCGCGCTTATAGTAAAATTAAATAAACAGACTGAAATCATTTTGAATAATATTAATTCTATAAAAACCTGTATTAAACCAGCATCGAAATATAGACTCAAAACATGTATTAAAAGGAAGCAGGAAGGAAGTAAAGGTTTTAATTGTTTATCTGAGGTAACCCAAGCATTAAATTTCAATAAAACCATAGATTGTAAAGTTAAATTAAAAAACATTAACCGATTATTGGTTCACCTTGTGGCCTTAGAGGAAAATCATGACTTTTGTCTTAAATTAGAAAAAAAATAATGAGCGATTCACATAGTTTAAAAGCAAAAGCTTACTGGAAAAAAAATATTCGTCTTGTTCTTTCATTATTAGGGGTATGGTTTTTAGTTTCCTTTGGCATGGCAATATTGTTTGTCAATATTCTCGATAACATTCACTTTTTTGGGTTTAAATTTGGTTTCTGGATGGCACAACAGGGTTCCATCTATTGTTTTGTCATTCTTATTTTTATCTATGTTTATAAAATGAACAAACTCGACCATAAATATGGGGTAAGTGAGGACCAAGACAAATCGATTATAGACGATTCCTATTACCAAAATCCGGAATCTGATAAATAGGTATGGATATTCAAACCTTAACTTTTATTTTTGTTGGCGTAACCTTTGTTATTTATATTGGTATTGCCATCTGGGCAAGGGCTGGGACCAAGGATGATTTTTATGTCGCTGGTGGAGGCGTTCCACCTCTTGCAAATGGAATGGCAACAGCTGCGGACTGGATGTCTGCCGCCTCTTTCATCTCAATGGCGGGAGTTATATCTTTTGTAGGACGCGATGGCGCAGTTTATTTGATGGGATGGACAGGTGGTTATGTGTTGCTTGCACTTCTTCTTGCCCCTTACCTACGCAAATTTGGTAAATATACTGTTCCCGATTTTGTAGGAGATCGCTATTATTCCGATTTCGCTCGTTTAGTTGCAGTAATCTGTGTTTTATTCGTTTCATTTACCTATGTAGCTGGTCAAATGCGTGGGGTCGGTATTGTTTTTTCCCGGTTTCTCGAAGTAGAAATTACGACCGGCGTTCTTATAGGGATGGGTATTGTATTTTTTTATGCGGTTCTTGGAGGGATGAGAGGCATTACTTATACCCAAGTAGCGCAATATTGTATTTTGATTTTTGCTTTTCTTGTTCCAGCTATTTTCATTTCCATGTTAATGACTGGAAACCCAGTTCCTCAAATGGGTTTTGGCAGCACACTCACCGACGGTTCTAATATATATCTTCTCGATAGGCTTGACCAATTGTCTAATGAACTTGGTTTCGGAGCTTATACCGAAGGAAATAAATCTACTATTGATATGTTTTTTATTACAGCTGCTTTAATGGTCGGTACAGCCGGGTTGCCGCATGTTATCGTTCGGTTCTTCACAGTTCCCAAAGTTCGTGATGCACGTATTTCGGCTGGTTATGCTTTGGTTTTTATTGCCATACTTTATACAACCGCTCCTGCCCTGGCTGCTTTTGCGCGCGTTAATTTAATAAATACGGTTAATAATGCAGAATATAAAAATACTCCATCCTGGTTTAAAAACTGGGAAGGCACTAATCTTATTGCCTGGGTGGATAAAAATCAGGATGGGAAAATTCAATACTCCGCCGGTAAGGCATTTACAGGAACACCTGATTTTTTAGATAAAAGAGGCTTAAATGGAGAAAGAAAAATTTCTAACTCTCTATCATCTAATTCAAATGAACTCTATATTGATCGCGATATAATGGTATTAGCAAATCCAGAAATAGCTGATTTGCCAGATTGGGTTATTGCTCTTGTCGCAGCAGGCGGGCTTGCAGCAGCGCTTTCTACGGCAGCTGGGTTACTTTTGGTTATATCAACATCTATATCTCACGATCTTTTAAAAAAATTATTTTTGCAAAGTATTACTGATAAACAGGAGCTAATCTATGCTAGATTCTCGGCGGCCGTTGCTATTGTCATTGCGGGGTATTTTGGAATTCATCCGCCTGGATTTGTCGCTCAGGTGGTCGCCTTTGCCTTTGGGCTTGCTGCTTCTTCATTTTTTCCGGTAATTCTAATGGGGATATTTTCAAAACGAATGAACAAAGAAGGCGCTATTACGGGAATGATTACCGGACTTACTTTCACTGCCAGTTATATCATTTATTTTAAGTTTATTAATCCCTCTATTAATTCTGCAGAATACTGGTGGTTTGGAATTTCACCTGAGGGGATTGGGACTTTAGGAATGTTCTTAAATTTTTTAATCGCCTCGATAGTGAGCCGAATTACCAACCCGCCACCACAAAATATAAAAGATATGGTTGATGATATTAGGATTCCAAAAGGTACTAAAACTTCTTATCAACGCCATTAGTTTTAAATTACCGGTAAAAAGGATTCTATAAAATGTAATTAAATCAAGGCTTGGCAATAGCCTAGATCATTTTGAGTATATTTTTGGAATAAAAGTATATTATGAAAAAAGCTAGCCTCATTTCCATGCTCCCACAAATACTTTCCAGCCATAAAAAATGGTTTACTTCTAAGGGTAAAGAAGGGATTTTTGCTGATCTTAGTGAAGAAGATTTGCAGGAAGGAAATTTTCGGAATTGTAATTTGGTAGAAGCAAACTTGCAAGCTGCAGATTTATCTTATGCAGACTTCACCGACTCCGACCTTAGGGGGGCAAACCTTTTGGAGGCCCAACTAAAAGGGGCTAAACTTCAAAATGCTAACTTTGAAGAAACAGATTTGATGTGGGCAAATTTGAAGGGAGCTAATCTAGAAAATACTAAATTGGATGGGGCTTATTTACAGGGGGCCAATCTTAAGAATACTGGTATTAAACTAGCACAAATCGAATTTGCATTTATAGATGAAGATACTCAACTACCAGATGACATCCACTAGTCTATATGAAATCTTTACCGATCCTTAAAAATCTGCCACACGTTCTATCCATTCCGGATGATCTATGAAAAGATTTCGATTCCCCTGAATAGCCTCAACCCTGTCATTGCGTATTTCTTCCCAATTATCGGGAGGATCATTGAAATGCCATTTTCTCATTGAATCCTCAAGGGCTTCATGTAAAGGAATTTTATATTGGTAGGACATGTAAAAATAAGCGCGAGCTATATCACCCCGAATATTCAATGAAGGGCTTTCCCCAGGACAAAACTGATATTCCCACATACCACCAAAGTCTAAAGTATCGCCTATTGAAGAGAGATTATTAATAGCAGGAAAAATATTGTGCATATCCGATTCCATTTTTTTAAATTTTGGAGAAATTTCGGAACAACACTGTGCTCCCTTAGCTTTAAAGCCATCGGAACGCGTACACAAATTTTTACTCCAACACCTTAGAGAGCCTCCAAATATATTGATCGGCATCATCGATACCCATTCCAAGGTTCTAGAATTTTTGTTGCCTAAAGTAACTTTACTGTCACTCTCGCAGATATTTGGAAATACTTGTTTTATTTTGTCAAAAACGCAACCACAATGGAAGGTTGTCAATTTTCCAGCAAGTTGATAAATCTTATTCAACTGCTTTTCGGCTATTTTCCGACTTACCAAAGAAGACGATTGAAATTTGCTACGGTCTAGTTCTTGCGAATAACTAGAGGTAAAAAATCCTCCTATCCCATTTATTAAAATTATTAAAAGAAAAACTAAACAGCGCATAACGTATATAAAATTTTTTAAATATCCGAGTTTGTAAGATACTCTAATTTTTAATAGATTATAAACGTATATCCCTAAGCTACACTATCCTGAGTATTACCAATAAGGATACTGAATAAACTTATTTTTTAGTGTCACTTTTTCACTGATTGTTGCCATATCTCTTTAATAAGCGAATTCGTTCTATGAACGAGATGACAATGCCTACATCCTTTTTTACCTATCAAATCAATATTTTTCCAAAATTTCCTCGGGTTTGGTTTTTCAGAACTGAGCTCCTTATTCAATTCGTTTAGCGCACTATCTATTTCGGGGCCAACATAAAATCGTTTTGTATCCTGATTAATATGGCATTTAGAACAAGTTGATTTAAGTTCCATAAATCGTGACTTGAAAATTTTTAAAGCTTTCGCGGCACGATCATATTGTCCTTCTCCAAAGTTAACAATCACAGTTTTAAAGGAGGAAGAGATGCTGCCCATATAATCATCATATGCTGTTTCTTTTTCACTGATCGGGTCGGTTACTTTAATTTTATGAAAATTGGGCCAATGGAACTTCGCCCACACCGATACTTGTTGTTCTGCATGACATTTTCCACAAGTTTTACCTAGTCTACCCGAAGCCTTACCTGCTTTGGCAATATCGTGGGTCTTAGCGGCATTTGCAAAATTTTCTGCGGCTTTAATATCAAAATATTCTTCCCATTCTGGAACCATTTCCGATGTCTTTTTATATTCTTCTACTAACTTGTCAGCATGTTTATCAACATTGTCAAAATCCTCTTCTTTTAGGTTGATGAAAACACCACCAAAGTGAGTGCTCATTTTATGCATTTGCTGAATCCATTTAGATGGTTGGCTTTCTGGTGGATAATATTTATTTATAGATTTGGGTGGCTCTTTAAGAATCATTTCTCCTGCACCCACTTGAAATACTGGGAAAACAATAAAGGAAATGACGACAAAAAGATTTCCGAAAAATTTCATTAAATAGCTCCTTGATTTAATAAATTATCTATCTGATCACCATCTTTGATAAAACTTCCGTTTTTTCTTTAGACCATGCTGGCTGGTATTTTAATTCCACAACCGCTTTTGAAACAGTATCAAAAAGACGATATCGGTAATTTATTTTTTTATTATATGGCAAAGCAGTTTCTTGCTGGGGTGCAATGATTTCTTTTGCGGTATCTACTTCTTCTGTTCCGTTAAAAAATTTTATATACATATAAAGTCTTGGGTCACCATTATCGGCAGTGGGAACAAAATGTGGTATGTTTTGATTTTTAAGACTGATGTTGAAAAAATTTGCTTCCCATCGTGTCTCAAGAATTACATCCTCTTCAGTTATTTTACCATGCAGAAAACGGTGGTCACCGACCCATCTTTTTTTATGTAATAGATTGAGTCCTTGTTTTTGGGTCAACCTACTTTTTTTCCGCGGCATATGACAATCTTGACAAGTGTCTTCTACTTGTGTTGCCTTCCACTCTTTAAATGTTTTCTGGTGACAGGAACCACAAAAATTCGAACGCACATAAATCGGATTTCGAAAAGTGGGATGTGGTGGCGCTAATAGATCATAAGGTCCTTGCATTTTATTATCAATGAAATGACAGGGTACGCAATAAATGCCTTGATCGCGGAGGTCTGTTCTGGGTTCAGGTTTTTCACCTTGGATCGATTGTGGAATATGACACGGAAGACATTTTTCTTTACTGCGGTTTTCAGATGCTTCTATAAATGTTTCACTAGTCCATGCAACCGAATGGCGACTTTCTTTCCAATCTTCATAAATATTTTTATGGCATTCGGAGCATTTTTTTGCCGGGGGCCTTTTAAGAATTTCCTGATCACGAACCAACTCCAAAGCTACCTCAGGAATCCATTCAAACCTTTCGTTGATAAGGAAATAAACAAATGCAATTCCGGAAATTCCTATTAATCCAACACCAATAATTAAATCTAATACGCGAGAAAATTTTTTCATAAGATTTTTCCATTGTTACATATTGCTAATATTATTCAAATCCCGGAAAAACCTTCTTTAATTAAAATTACATGTGCTTATTAGGGTTATATTTTGGTGTTTTTATAAAACTGTGAGACTGGCCCACTAGAATTGTTGGAGGAAGCGAAGATCATTTTCAAAGAAAAGACGGATGTCATTGATACCAAATTTAAGCATTGCGATACGTTCGATGCCGAGGCCAAATGCAAACCCTGTCCATTTCTCAGGGTCGTAATTGACGGATTGAAAAACAGCGGGGTCTACCATTCCTGCACCAAGAATTTCTAACCACCCTGTTTGCGAACAGACCCGACAACCTTTTCCATCACAAATCACACATTGAATATCCACTTCAGCGCTGGGACAAGTAAAAGGAAAAAAACTGGGTCGAAAACGGATTTTTGTATCCTTGCCAAAAACCTCCTGAAGAAAAATATTCATGATCCCTTTTAAATGACTGAAGGAAATCCCGTCGTCAACCATCAAGCCTTCAATCTGATGGAACATCGGTGTGTGGGAGACGTCTGAATCACAGCGATAAACTTTCCCTGGCGCAATAATTCGTAGCGGCGGCTCCCTATTTTCCATCACATGAACTTGGACAGGTGATGTGTGCGTACGCAAAACGGTTTTATCTTCTATATAGAAGGTATCTTGCATATCTCTCGCAGGATGATCTTCAGGAATATTGAGAGCTTCAAAATTATAATAGTCTGTTTCTATTTCGGGCCCCTCTTCTATCTGAAATCCTAACCCAAAAAATATGGAAGAGATCTCTTCCATCACCTGGGTAATGGGGTGCAGAGTGCCATTCAACTCTTTTCTTCCCGGTAGGGTAGTGTCGAAAATTTCTTGAGATTCTTTAGAGGACTTGGGATTGAGACAAGTGCCTTTGCTATTTATTTTATCTTCAACATACTGCTTTAGAAGATTAATATCTTTCCCAAGCTTGGGCTTTTCCCCAGGAGAAGCATTACGCAATTGCTTCATCAGCTCCTGGAGTTGACCTTTTTTCCCTAGAAAGTTTATTCGGATTTGTTCGAGTTGTTTCGAGTCGGAGATTGACTCCAAGCGGGAATCGAAGTCCTGTTTAATTTTATTGATGATTTCAATCATTCAGGTTTTCGACCGGTGCCCCAAAAAAGAGGGGCTGGTGAAGTATTGATACCTGCGCACCTCATGGAAATTTATGCAAGTTGTGCGCGAGCAGTTTCAGTCAAGGATTTAAAGGTTTTCTGATTATTTATGGCGAGATCTGATAAAACTTTACGGTCCAATTCAATTTGGGCTTTTTTCAAGCCGTACATGAATTGGCTATAGTTCATTCCTTCAGCTCGAACAGCTGCGTTGATCCTGGCAATCCAGAGTCGACGGAATTCGCGCTTTCGGTTTTTTCGGTCACGATAAGCATAACAAAGTCCGTGTTCAACAGCTTCGCGAGCTTTGCGAAACGCAGTGCTACGAACACTTCGATAGCCCTTGGCAATCTTTAATATTTTTTTCCGTCTTTTTCGTGAAATAGTTCCATTTACTGCACGTGGCATTTTCTAAATTCTCCTTTTCTCAGCTTGGGTGCGACTAAAACGAATTTTCCCGTTAGAGAGTTAATAGGGGATTAATACTTTAATGCGTTTAGCATCGGCAGGAGCCATAATGCTGGCCTTACGCAAATTCCTTTTTCGTTTTGTGGTTTTGGTCGTTAAAATATGGCTGGTGAAAGCACTATGTTTTTGAATTTTACCGCTGCCTGTTTTTTTGAACCTCTTAGCAGCCCCCCTATTTGTTTTCATTTTTGGCATTATTGGCTCCGTTTGCTTCTCATTCATTATTAGGCGTCACTGTTTCAGTGCCTTACTCTGCTGATGCCGAGTTTTCTGTATCCGCCTCCACCTTTTTTGCTTTTTCTAATACGGTTTTTGGATTCTTTGGTTGAGTTCCTTTTTTTGACTTAACATTTTTAGGAGCCAGTATCATCACTAAAGTCCTACCTTCCTGCTTTGCCTCTTGTTCGATAACAGCGATGTCTTCTGTTTTTTCTGCGACTCGCTCTAAAACCTTCTGACCGAATTCGCGATGCACAATTTCTCGCCCCTTAAAAAAAATAACAACCTTTGCTTTATCTCCATTTTCCAAAAATCTTTGCACATGTTTTAGTTTAAAATCGAAATCATGTTGATCGGTATTAGGCCGAAACTTTACTTCCTTCACATGAACAACTTTTTGATTTTTTTTTGCTTCGTGAGCCTTCTTACTGGCCTTATATTTATGCTTACCGTAATCCATAATACGGCAAACTGGCGGATTAGAATTAGGTGCTACTTCTACAAGATCCAGATCCCGGTCTTCTGCCATGGCCATGGCTTCCTCAATAGGAATTGTGCCTAATGCCTCCCCATCATCTAAGATGACAGCCACTTCCTTGACCCGAATCATTTTATTGATACGCTGTTTCTTGTTAATTTAAAACTTCCCTTACAAAAAAATTAATCAATATTCTAAATCAATGGTCCGTTTTTCTACAGCTTCATTGACTTCATCTAAAAACATTTTCAAATTAAGATTTCGCGTTTCCTTGGAACGTCTTCTGCGAACACCTAAAGTGGAGCTTTCAACTTCTTTATCCCCTAAGATAATCATATAAGGGATTTTCTGTATTTGGGCCTCGCGTATTTTGAACCCAATCTTCTCATTTCGCAAGTCTTTTTCCACGCGAATACCTGATTCTTCAATCTGTTGGGCTATTTTTTCTGCATATTTTGCATGTTTATCGGTAATCGGCAATAAGATGACCTGCACCGGAGCCAACCACAATGGAAATGCCCCTGCGTAATGTTCAATCAAGCAACCAAAAAATCGTTCCAAAGAACCCATTAGGGCGCGGTGCAACATGATTGGCTGGTGCCGTTGACCATCTTCCTCAACATAACTGATATCAAACTTTTCAGGTAGGTTAAAATCCACTTGTACCGTCGAGACCTGCCAGTAACGATTTAGGCTGTCCTTAATTTTTATGTCAATTTTTGGGCCATAAAAAACACCCTCGCCCGGGTCCACTTCAAAATCCAAACTTTTATTATTCAATGCTGTCTCTAACGCTTTCGTTGCAGACTCCCAGCCTTCATCCGAACCAACATATTTTTCCGGTCGCGTGCTTAAATAAATTTTGTACTCGTGAAATCCGAACGACTGTAAAATAAATACAATGAGATCAAGAACCTTAGTAATCTCTTGTTCGATCTGAGACGGGCGGCAGAAAAGATGAGCATCATCTTGTGTGAAGCCACGCACGCGCAGCAGGCCATGCAAAACTCCGGATCGCTCGTAACGATAAACCGTCCCCAGTTCGCCAAAGCGCACTGGTAAATCGCGGTAACTTCTTAACTTAGTTTTATATATCTGGATATGAAAAGGGCAATTCATAGGCTTCATAACATATTCCCTTCCCTCAATATCCATATTTGAGAACATATTGTCCTTATAGAATTCTGTGTGACCGCTGGTATTCCATAAATCTATTTTAGCCGCATGCGGACTAATGACCATCTCGTAACCGTGTTTGAAATGTTCCTTTTTCCAAAATTCTTCCATCAAATGGCGGATTCGTGCGCCTTTTGGATGCCAGAGAATAAGACCAGGTCCAATTTCATCAGAAACCGAAAAAAGGTCGAGCTCTTTTCCTAGTTTGCGGTGATCACGTTTCTTAGCCTCTTCGAGTCTTTTGAGGTAAAGACGTAACTCTTTTTCTGTATTCCAGGCGGTACCATAGATTCTTTGCAAAACAGGATTTCTTTCATCACCACGCCAGTAAGCAGATGATGTATGAAGCAATTTAAATGCCTTAATCTTCTTAGTAGATTCGACATGCGGTCCACCGCAGAGGTCCGCCCAGTTACCCTGCGAATAAAGCGTGATTGGTTCATTGGAAGCAATCGATTCAATAATCTCGATTTTGAACGTTTCACCCATATCGCTAAATTTTTTTATTGCCTCTTCACGAGAGATCTCAGAGCGCACGATGGGGGTATCTGCTGCTACGAGTTCTTTCATCCGTTTTTCAATTTTTTCTAAATCTTCAGGAACAAACGCCTCTTTACGAGAGAAATCATAAAAGAATCCATCCTCAATCACCGGACCAATGGTGACTTGCGTTCCAGGAAAAAGTTCTTGAACCGCCTGCGCCATTAAATGCGCGCAACTATGTCTGATAGTTTCTAGTTCTGTGGGATTATCGTGAGAAATCATTTTCTTGTTTCGATCAAATAAAAAGGCATCCTGCCATCGGCATGATGCCTGATTTTAATACATATAAGTTCTTTGGAAAATAGGCACGGGCGGTTTCGAACCGCCGACCCCTTGCATGTCAAGCAAGTACTCTACCCCTGAGCTACGCGCCTGAAAAATCAGATGTTAAGTATTCTAAATCCTGACACTGGCCTAGGTCAAGTACGGAAAATAAAAAGGAAACTATTATTCCATTAAGAGGTGCGGAACCAGCAGCCATCTAAAAATCAAATTATTACGAGTCTCCGACATGCCTAAAAATTAAACCATTTCTTCTTTTCTCGGAAACGCTAGTGCTTCTTTAAATAAGAAAGTAAAGCGTTGGGTTTTTTCTCCCTTACTGAGCCTTCGTATAAATCTCTCCACCTTTTTCTTTGAAGGTATCGGACATTTCTTTCATGCCTTCATGAATTGCATTTTTTTCTTCAAGGCCCTTTTCTAATGCATAGTCCCTAACATCTTGTGTGATTTTCATGGAACAGAAATGAGGTCCACACATGGAACAAAAATGCGCTACCTTAGCTGAGTCTTTTGGTAAGGTTTCATCATGAAAATCCAACGCCTTTTCTGGGTCGAGTGATAGATTAAACTGGTCTTCCCACCTAAACTCGAAGCGGGCTTTACTCAATGCGTCGTCTCTTACTCTGGCACCAGGGTGGCCTTTGGCTAAATCGGCAGCATGTGCTGCGATTTTGTAAGTTATAACACCTTCTTTAACATCTTGCCGATTGGGCAAACCCAAATGTTCTTTCGGGGTAACATAACAAAGCATTGCCGTGCCGTACCAACCTATCATAGCGGCACCGATACCACTGGTAATGTGATCATATCCAGGTGCAATGTCAGTAGTCAACGGTCCCAATGTGTAAAAAGGTGCTTCTCCACAGGCTTTCAGTTGTTTTTCCATATTTTCTTTGATCATGTGCATAGGAACGTGTCCTGGACCTTCGATCATTGTTTGGACTTCATGTTTCCATGCAATCTGTGTCAACTCACCTAAGGTTTCCAATTCCGAAAATTGTGCCTCGTCGTTGGCATCGGCTGTGGAACCAGGTCGCAATCCGTCACCTAACGAAAAAGAAACGTCATAGGTTTTCATGATCTCGCAGATTTCTTCAAAATTTGTGTAGAGAAAATTTTCTTTATGATGCGAAAGACACCACTTTGCCAAAATTGCACCACCACGAGAAACAATACCTGTCACCCTTTTGGCTGTCATCGGTACATAGCGTAATAGCACACCAGCGTGAATCGTGAAATAATCCACCCCTTGTTCACATTGTTCAATTAAGGTGTCACGATAAATTTCCCATGTCAGATCTTCGATGATTCCATTAACCTTCTCCAAAGCTTGATATATAGGAACGGTACCGATGGGAACGGGAGAGTTTCTTAAAATCCATTCACGGGTGGTATGGATATTTTTTCCTGTTGATAAATCCATGACATTATCTGAACCGCAGCGACTGGCCCAGACCATTTTTTCAACTTCTTCTTCGATAGAAGATGTAACAGCCGAGTTACCAATATTGGCGTTAATCTTAACCAGAAAGTTGCGTCCGATGATCATTGGCTCGGATTCCGGGTGATTGATGTTCGCGGGTATAATAGCGCGGCCAAGCGCCACTTCATCGCGAACGAACTCAGGAGTGATCTCCTGCGGAAGGCTAGCACCAAAAGAGTTTCCGGCAAGGCGCTTTTCTCGTTCTGCATCTTCCACCCATTGTTTACGTTTTTGATTTTCACGGATGGCGATAAATTCCATTTCTGGTGTAATAATTCCTTTTTTAGCATAATGCATTTGAGTTACGTTTTTACCGGATTTCGCGCGCAGAACTTTTTCGCGGGTTTTAGGAAACCTTTCTGTGTTTGGATTTTCGCCTTCCCTATACCCATCGTCTTTGGGTTCGATTTTTCGACCCTCATAATATTCGACATCACGACGGCTTGTGATCCATGACAGCCGGATGGGTTCTAACCCTTCTCGAATATTAATTTGTACATTTGGATCAGTGTATGGTCCTGACGTGTCGTAAACAATCAATGAGTTGTCATCTTTTTTAGGATGGTAGCCATTTCCGTTGTCATTACTCGTTTCGGTTGTTGACGATGAAAGAGAAATTTCACGGAACGGAACTTTAATTTGTGGATGAACCGTTCCAGAAACATAAACTTTTTTTGATTTTGGAGATATCGGGTCGGTGGAGATATTTACTTTTTCATCGGTGGCTCCGTGCCGGTTTCCGTTTCCATTACCGTTAGATTTAGTCATGATGTTAATCCTCCAAAGTGATGCATATATTCAAATGCTTGCTGTTTTATATCTTGTGAGTCCCAAATTCCTGAAATTACAGCCACTCCATGAGCGCCTTGTTCCAGAACCTCGGGAACGCGGTTTAGTTTAATTCCCCCTAAAGCAAGTACGGGAAGGTGAACTGACTTTACAATTTGACCCAACTTTTCTGGTCCCTGTGGAGGCCCAAAATGAACCTTTGAGGGTGTTTCATAAATGGGACTGAAAGTAATGAAGTCAGCCCCTTCTGCTTCTGCTAAAAGAGCACCTTCTTTTGCATGGGTCGAAACCCCGACAATAAGGTTTGGAAATTTATCTTTTATTTCTCCGACTGGCACACTGGTCTCAGTGAGATGGACTCCATCTGCACCGGCGATTTCAGCAATATCTGCGCGGTCATTAATAAACAGTCTAGCTCCGTACTTTTTTATGATGGGCTTAATTTCAATAGCCTGTGCCAGCAACTCTTTCGGGCTTAAATCTTTTTCCCTCAATTGCAATGCTCTTACACCACCTTGCAAAGCTTTTTCTACCTGCTCGATTATCGGTGTTTCCTGATGATGAGAAAAATCTGAAATAAGGTAGACATACAAATAATCAAAACAATTATTTTTTAATGCCATCATCTAATATAACAGTTAAAAATCGATCAAACCATTCATCGGACTACTCGCCGAAGCATAGAGTTTACGAGGTATTCTTCCTGCTTCATAAGCCATGCGACCAGACTCCACAGCCATTTTCATAGCCATTGACATTTTCAGGGGGTCTTTAGCACCAGCGATAGCAGTATTCATCAAAATTCCATCGACACCAAGTTCCATAGCGCGACTCGCATCAGAAGCCGTGCCGACTCCAGCATCGATGATTACAGGGCATTTAACAGCTTGCAGAATCAATTTAATATTATAGGGATTTCTTATGCCTAGTCCTGATCCAATAGGCGCAGCCAGTGGCATGACGGCTGAACATCCTGCATCTTCTAATTTTTTACACAGAACAACATCGTCAGTGCAGTAAGGTAGCACGTGAAAACCATCTTTAATTAAAAGCTTCGATGCTTCCAGGGTGGCTTCGTTATCTGGAAACAGAGTTTTCTCATCTCCAATCACTTCGACTTTGACTATATTGCCTAGCCCGGCTTCTCTTGCCAGCTCACAAGTCATGACCGCTTCCTTAACGGAATAGCAGCCCGCGGTATTTGGAAGAAATGTATATTTCTTTGGGTCGAGATAGTTGAGGATGGAATCCTTATTTTTGTCCAACTCAATGCGGCGGACTGCCAAAGTCACCATTTCAGCTCCGGAAATTTCTATGGCCTGCCGGGTTTCATCGAAGTCTTTGTACTTTCCTGTACCAACAATCAACCTAGAATAGAAGTTCTTTTCTCCAATTTTCATTAATCCTTTAACTGTATTCATATCCCTCAAATATTTAATTAGAAGTTTTGATTAAATACCGCCTCCGACCGCATGTACGATTTCAATCTGATCATTTTCCTTAATAACTGTCGATTCATATTTTGATCTTGGAACCACCTGCTGATTGAGCGCCATAGCAAAATGTGGGGCTTGGATATCAAGTTCTTTTACCAAATCAGCAAGGTTCTGGCTCTCATTTATTTTTCGCTTTTCACCATTAATAGTCAATTCCAAGAAAGAACTCTCCTGCAAAGTTATCGGTAAGTTTATTTAATTATTGTAAAAATTAACCGATAATGTAGTCTGACCTGAAAAAAGGTGGGCATAAAAAAAGCCGCATTCCAACCCAAAGAGGAAAATGCAGCATATCTTGTCAGATGGCTTCACTTCCCTTCGCTGGTATAATCCAGATCAGGTTCAAAGGGTCGTCCGTAAAAGGACTCTCAGTTTAAAAACGCCCCTAGTGATCGTATTAATAGTAAGAATATTTAATATTAAACACAAGTCAAGTATTATTGACGGAAAATTAAAAAAGAGTAGTATTAATTTATATGAAAATATTTACGGTAGGCCGTATATTAATAGGAGTTTTTATGTTCTGGATGGCAGCTTGTGCCACTGCTCCAAGAACGATAAATCCCTACTTTGAAATGCCACCCGATCATTTGCTCAAAGCCGAGTGGAAGTTATTTGCATTAGCATTACAACAACAAAAAAGTAACAAACAAGAAGATTCTATAGACCTCTGGAAACGCTTTTTAAAAAACAACCCCAGGTCATTTAGAGCCTACAACAATTTGGGGATGGCGTATTACACCAACGACCAGTTATTGCCAGCTATTTCGGCTTTTGAAACAGGTTTAACTCTCGAACCCTTTGACAATAAGATCAAAAAAAATTTAAAAAGAACCTTGAGGTTTAAGATAACGCTATTGCGCGAAAATAAAGACTATGATGCAGCGATCAATTTCTTAAAAAGAATCTTCGAACTTTCCAAAGAACCTACACGTGAAAAAGTAGCACTAGAAATTGAAACTCTGGAAGATCTTATTTTTATACAGGTAAAACGATCCAACACTCTTGAAAACTATGAAACCTTTTTATCCCGATATCCCAACAGCCCGAAAAACTCGGAAGAAGCGCGTCGTCAAATCGCAAAAATGAAACTCCAGGGGTTCTCTACAAGTGAATTGCCAACCAGGAAAAGTAATAGTTCGCCCTCATCCTCCTCCGTAATCAGTGAACCTATTGCTATCGAGTCTATGGAAACGCCAAAAGCTTCCATGTCAGATCCTATAATCCGGGAGGAGACCATTGAAATTGTAGCCGAGCCTCAACTGGGAGGAAGATCGAAAATAGTACAACAGGTTGATGAATTCCCCGAGGGTGAGCCTGCATTGGATCCTGAACCCATGCCTATCGATGAAACACCCGTTAAAGAAAAAATGGAGTAACAACCTGCAAAAATTGTAGTCGCTAAGTCCATCAAGAAATTAGAAGAAAAAGGTTCTTTTGAAATTGATACCCAATAAGATTATTCCGTCCAGAGATATTCGACCTGTTAAAAATCACTTGATCGACTCAAGATTTTTGGGTTGAATTCTGTCATATCTTCAACTAAAATCAGGGTTATTAGGAGAAAACTAATGACTATTGATGAAGTACGACAGATCATTTTGAACATTCTAGAGGATATCGCTCCAGATGAGGATATCAGCTCAATAGATGACAATACCAAGTTAAGGGATCAAATCGATCTTGATTCAATGGACTTTCTGGATATTGTCATGGAACTAAGAAAACGTTTCAATATAGAAGTCCCAGAAAAAGACTACGAGCATTTGGCTACTCTAGCAGGTTGCATTACATATTTGCAGCCTCTGTTGAAAGACCGGCTTGCTGCTAGTTAGTATCTCCCTCCTGCGTTTTTGAACCAATTACCCTCTTCTTTAATTCAACTACAATTTTGGAGCCATACGTGTTTCCGTTGTTCTATAATGCTTGAGACATGGCATACGATGCAATAATCATAGGTTCGGGTTTATCTGGATTGGCAGCTGGCATTCGCTTAGCTATGTTCAATAAAAAAGTCTGTATCCTTGAAAAACATACCGTATTAGGCGGCTTAAATTCTTTTTATGTTCGCAAAAATCGTACTTTTGATGTTGGTTTGCACGCAATGACCAACTTCACCCCTAAAGGAGTACGCAACTCACCCCTTGGTAAACTTCTTAAACAATTGCGTTTTAGTCATGATGACTTCCGCCTATGCCAGCAGGAAATGTCAGAAATCCGCTTTCCAGAACATGTATTGCGTTTCACTAATGATTTTGAGTTTTTTCGTCAGGAAGTCGCCGACGAGTTCCCAAGAGAGATTGATGGATTCAACAAACTTGCAGATAAAATACTTGCCTTTGATGAACTAGATCTGAATGATAAAAAAGTATTAAGCTCTCGCCCCATCTTGGAAAGTTTTATTAAAAATCCTGTTTTGATCGACATGCTTAATTGTCCACTAATGTATTATGGCAATGCTCGGGAAGGTGATATGGATTTTTACCAGTTCGTTATCATGTTCAAAAGTATCTTTGTGGAAGGTTTCGCTAAACCTGTTGGAGGGATGCAACATATCTTGCATCTTTTAGAACAAAAATTCAAAAAACTAGGTGGGGAATTACGCATGGGGTCAGGTGTAACTTCCATCAACGCTAAAAATGGGACTGTGGAATCAGTCACTCTGGAAAATGGTGAGCAGTTGGTTGCTGAAAGTGTTATTTCTTCGATGGGATATGTCGAAACTTTGAATCATTGCTCCCCCGGACTAGAAAAAACAGAACCTTGTGCAACAGGTCAGGTTTCTTTTATGGAATCTCTATGTGTGGTCGACTGCGAGCCGCGAGATTTAGGGTATGATAAAAGTATAGTTTTTTTTTCCACCCAACCCCAATTCGATTATAAAGTACCAAATGAGATGGTAAATCCAACCACCGGGGTTCTTTGCTGTTCAAACAATTTTAATTATCCTGAGCCTATGAAGGAAGGTTTAATACGACTGACCAACTTGGCAAATTTTTCTAAGTGGGATTCATTATCTAGAAAAGACTACATCGCCGCCAAAAAATATTGGCGTACCCAAGCATTAGAATCTTTATTCACATTTTTTCCCGATTTTCGCGATAATATGGTATTTTTAGACTCGTTTACGCCGAAGACCATAAAAAAATACACAGGACACCTGAACGGTGCTGTCTATGGGTCTCCACAAAAAATTAAAGATGGTAAAACTCCTGTAAATAATCTTTTCATCTGCGGAACAGACCAGGGATTTTTAGGCATTATTGGGGCATCTTTAAGTGGTATATCAATGGCTAATCTTCATGTATTACAAAAATAAACGTAAAAAACTAGAAATTATTTAAAATAAATGAATAAACCACCGCTGCAACGTAATTGGTTAAAAAATATACAATCGGCTTACGACACAATCGTAATAGGTAGTGGTCTGGCAGGGATGACATCTGCCAACCTTTTAGCCAAGCTAGGTCATAATGTTTTGCTGGCGGAACACCACTATAACCTGGGTGGTATGGCAACTTGGTTTAAACGAAAGGGAGGCCATATCATGGATATCTCCTTGCATGGCTTTCCCTGTGGCATGATCAAAACACTTCGTAAATACTGGTCTCAGGATATTTCTGATCGTGTTATCCAACTCAAAAACGTCCGCTTTGATAATCCTCAATTTTCTGTAAATACCTCGTTCGATAAAATCGATTTCACTCATATTCTTAAAGAGCGTTTTGGTATCCTCAAAGAAGTCATTGACGAATTCTTTCATACTGTGCGTGGAATGAATTTTTACGATGATATGGTTATGACAACGCGCGAGTTATTCGAGAAATATTTTCCAGGCCGTACAGATGTTTGGCGTTTTTTAATGGAACCCATCACTTATGCCAACGGCTCTACATTAGACGACCCGGCCATAACTTATGGTATTGTCTTCTCAAACTTTATGGATAAGGGCGTTTTTACCTATCAGGGCGGTACAGATCATCTGATTAAGGAAATGAAAAAAGAACTCCTGAAAAATGGAGTAGATATACGTACCCACTGCATGGTCGAAAAAATCTATGTGGATAGTAAAACGACGGTACAGGGTGTTCGCATCAACGGACAGGATATCGCTTGTAGATCGGTTCTTTCAAACTCCAATATCGTAACTACCATTGAGCAGCTTGTTGGCGAAGAACATTTTGACCCTAAATATATTAAAGAAGTAAAGGATGTCCGGCTCAATAATTCGAGCTGTCAGGTCTATATGGGTGTCAAAAAGGGTGAGACCGTGCCACATGTTGGAGACCTTCTGTTTTCTTCTGAGGCTGATGAGTATTGCACTGAAAAAATATTGAGCAAGGATATTACCAGTCGCACTTTCTCATTTTATTATCCGGAAATTCGTCCCGGCACAGACCGATACTCAATAGTTTCCTCCACCAACGCAAGATACCAAGACTGGGCAAATCTCAGTGAAAAAGAGTACAATCGGGATAAATATGCTTTAGAGCAAACTACTTTGGATGCTCTTGAAAAATATGTCCCAGGAATTCGCAATAAAATTGATCATGTAGAAGCCTCGACACCAAAAACATTTCAACGCTATACATTACATCCCTCCGGAACCTCTTTTGGTACTAAATTTGAGGGGCTAAAAGTGAGCCGTGATCTACCTAAGCAAATCAATGGTCTATTCCATGCCGGATCAGTAGGTATTATTATGTCTGGTTGGCTGGGTGCTGCGAATTATGGGGTGATTGTAGCTAATGAAACTGACAAGTTTTTGAGGCAATTGAGTCCCAGTCTAGTGACCGCGTAAGGCGATTCCATGGAATGATAGTTTTTAGTAACTCCTTCCTTTCTTCTTTTCCCATTTTAATTTAGTATTGCTGCATGGAATTTGATTTTAAAGGACAGACCGCAATAGTTACAGGTGGTACACGTGGTATAGGAAGTGCCATTTCTAAGGCTTTGCTTAAATCAGGGGCAAAAGTCCATGCTACTTACCGGAGCAACGAAGAAGAGGCTAAAAAGTTTAAAGAATCTAATGCCGCTTATGCTGAGTGTTTATTTGTCCATAAATTTGATGTGAATCATTATGATCAGGTAGAAAAGTTTTACAAAAAAGTAGAAATCGAACACGGGGCTCCACAAATCGTGGTTGTCAGTTCAGGAATCCGTGCCGATTCCATTGTGGGTATGATGAAAAATGAAGACTGGAATAATGTTATAAATACCAATCTAACCGGCACCTTTAATCTTTGTAAACTTTCTGTTCAATGTATGATGCGAGAAAAATATGGTCGCATTATCATCCTTACTTCGCCTATTGGTAAATTTGGTTTTGCGGGACAAGCCAACTATGCTGCATCGAAAGCTGGACAAGTTGCCTTGGTAAAATCTTTATCAAAAGAAGTAGCCACCAGAAAAATTACAGTCAATTGTGTTTCCCCAGGCTTTATCGATACCGATTTTATTTCAGATTTAACCGACGAGCAAAAAGAAGCTTATAAAAAACAGATTCCGCTCAAACGTTTTGGCTCTGTTGAAGATGTCGCTACTCCCGTTCTATTCCTCGCTTCAAAAGACTCTTCATATATCACTGGATCAGTATTAGAGGTAACAGGGGGCCTATAAAAATGTCGCAGGATTTTCTTCAATTCATTCCTCATCGCCCACCCTTTCTATTCGTAGATAAAGTAGTAGAAGAAACCATGGACACGATCAAAACAGAAAAATTTATTGATTCTGAAGAGCCTTTTTTCCAAGGCCATTATCCCGAAAGGCCTATAATGCCAGGAGTTCTGATCTTTGAGTCCATTTTTCAGACAGGAGCTATAATGATGGGAAAGCGAATTGCAAATGAAGGCCGCATTCCCGTTCTTACACGGGTAAATAACATAAAGCTCAAACACGCCGTCAACCCTAGCGACACCCTGCAAATAGAAGTAAAGCTAAAGGATCTTGTAGGTTCTGCAGCTTATATGACAGGCAAAGCATTTGTGAATGGAAAGGTTGCAGTGACTCTTGAGTTCACAGCCATGTTGGTCAACGATGTAAAATAAGTCTCATTTATTTAACAGGTAAAAGCTTTAAACTAATGAAGCGAACAAATTGTTTTTGTTTCTGAATTGAAAGTTTCTTGGATGAGTTTTCTAAATCTAAAAAATAAAAATATTCTGGTAATGGGAGTTGCCAATAAAAAAAGTGTGGCCTGGCATATTGCTCAAACTTTGGAAGAAGAGGGTGCTAATGTGATTTTTAGTGTGCGCTCTGGAGACAGAAAAAACTCTCTCGATAAACTACTTACCGGAAAATCTGTTTACATCTGTGATGTAGAAAAACCTGAAGATATTGAGCTATTAACAAACAATATTACAAAGCAATATAAAACTCTACATGGACTGGTACATTCGATCGCCTTTGCTAATTATTCAGAGGGTTGGAAACCTTTTCATGAAACACTTCGTAAAGATTTTTTACAATCCATTGATATTAGTTGTTATTCGTTGATTGCGCTTTCAAAATCTTTGAAAGTTTTATTAGACAAGAAAGCCTCGATCGTTACTATTTCTATTTCCACCACACGTATGGCAGCAGAAAATTACGGCTACATGGCACCTGCTAAAGCAGCGCTGGATTCAACATTATGTTTTCTGGCTAAATCTTTCAGTGCATTCTCAGAAATCCGGTTTAATTCTATAAATCCAGGTCTTCTCAAAACATCCGCATCCGCAGGTATTCCTGGTTATATAGATTCTTTCTTGCATGCTGAAAAAGCAACCTTAAGAAAAAAAGCCCTAACGACCCAAGAGGCAGCAAATGCTGCGGTCTTTTTATTGAGCGAACGCTCAAGTGGCATCAATGCTCAAGGTTTAGTCCTTGATGCGGGGATGTCCATCAATTATTTTGATCAAAGCTTGATCAAACCCCACTAGCTTGGAATAACAAGATTATTTCCTTTTAGACATACACTTGTAGAATTTAAATATGTAATTCAATTATTGAAGTGGTTATAAAAACGAAACCTTAAATAAAAAAGTGAATGGCGTAAAAAATGCCCTATAACGGTAGATTTTTCCGTGCTGAGAGACTCTTTTTTAATTTGTCACAGTCTCTTAAAACAATATAAATAAATGGTTCTATAGATTCGTTTTGGGTTTGGCATCAGTTTTGCTCTTCTGATGTCTGCAGGATAAAAATGAAAACCAAAAACGGATATTAATAGATGCCAAGTAATTCTAGCGTATTAGCTTTATTTTCTCCTAAACCCCCAGTAGAACCGACTGAACCTAAATTAGATCGACGGAGTGAAGTCGATTTTAATGATTTTTTGAGCACCGCTACTGATCAGGCAGAACGATCAGCAAAACCTAGCTCTGGAAACTCAACAAAAAATAATAAACGGGATGAAATTGGGAATAGAGAAAAAATAAAACCCAAAATAAAAAATAGTAAGGAAAAATCTGTAGAAGCTAAGGATAAACCTGTAATAAAAGAAAAGCTGAAGACAAAAGATAACGAATATGCAGAAACCGCCACGAAAATTGAAAATAGTACAGTTACCAAGACTGAAACTCCTATCAAAGATTCGGCTTTAAAACAAAATGATACCCTTACTTCTAAACTAAGAGAACTTGGGATCAAACAAGATGAATTTGAAGCTTTACTTGAGTACCTGGGGTTGAATGGTGAGGTTAGTTTTGAATCTTTACTAAAAACCCTCACTCAAAACCTTAACCAAAATAGTCTCACAGCAGGAAAGGGTATAGATTCTCTTTCCCAAAGTAAACTTCTAGCTCAGCTGCTAAAAAATGAAGGTGAAAACACAAATATTACCCAAAATAAACTTCTAGCTCAGCTTCTAAAAAATGAAGGTGAAAAAAAAAATATTACCCAAAATAAACTTCTAGCTCAGCTGCTAAAAAATGAAGGTGAAAACACAAATATTACCCAAAATAAACTTCTAGCTCAGCTGCTAAAAAATGAAGGTAAAATTAAAAATAGTCCCCAAAGTGCACTTTTAGATCAGCTTCAAAAACATGAAGGCGAAGCTATCCATGCCCTTAAAAAAGCTGGCTTGACAGATGAGCAGGCAAAAAATTTAATCGATCAGCTTAAAACCACATCAACAAACACTACTACCATTTCATTACAGACATTAGGAAAGGATGTAGATTCGCCTTCCCAAAGCATACTTTTAGATCAGCTTCAAAAAAATGAAGGCGAAGCTATCCATACCCTTAAAAAAGCTGGCTTGACAGATGAGCAGGCAAAAAATTTAATCGATCAGCTTAAAACCACATCAACAAACACTACCCCCATAACTGTACAAAAGGAAACAGATAAAGCTCGTGAACTTAATATAAAAAAAGATATTCAGCCGCAACAAATTGAAACTGCTAAAAATGAAACAACCAAGCAGGTAGATCAATCTGGATTATTTAAAAACACAGGACCAAAAGAAAAGGCAAATGAGCCGGCAGTTTATATCCAACCTAAAGATGTTTCTCAAAAGATAGAGAAAAGTGAGCGTGCTGCTTCGCTTGATAAAATCCTCGAGACTACAAAACCAGATGAAACAATAAACAAAGTAACCTCCGAACTAAAAGGAAATCAAGGTACAAAAACCTCCAACAATTTTAATCAAGTTTTGCAAGACAACAATGCTCAAGCAAAATTGGTTCAAACTGAAGTCGTAAAGGATACCGGAAATTTTAAAGGACTTGAATCAGCTAAATCTGGAGCGGACTTACAAACTCAAGTTTCTAACTCTGCAGCAGAAAATGCAATTAAACAAACCGAGGCTAATAAATCCGTGTTACCCGAAAAGCTAGTTGCCCGAGGCACTTCCGAAACCAAAATTATTAGTCAAATTATTAATAAATTAAATGTCCGCACTACAGGCGCTCAAAATGAAGTTCATGTCAAGCTCGATCCACCTTCCTTGGGCACTGTGCGATTAAACATTACCACGGTGGGTGAATCCGTTCGCACAGTCATTGTTGCCGAAAATCATGCCGTTAAACAAACAATTGAAAACAACTTCAATCAACTCCGAGACGCAATGAACGACCAGGGTCTTAAAGTCGACAGTTTTTCGGTAACCGTCGGTGGAGAATCTGAAAATTCGAATCAAAATGGTAAACAGTTGGGTGAGAAGGATACAACAAATCCTTTAAACAGGCCACAAACGGCTGACTCTGATAATGGGGATGAGTTTGAAGATGCTCATATTCCTTTTATTTTTGATGAAAACCAGTCCATCAGCGTCTTGGCTTAAAGAAAATTGAAATAAATTAATTTGAGGACTAAAAAAATATGATCGCAGCAATATCCCCCACTCCAAATAAAAATTCGGAAGGAGCTTCTTTAACCGGAGGCGCCAGTCTGGGAAAAAACGATTTTCTTAAGCTTTTGGTAGCACAACTTGAACATCAGGACCCGCTGTCTCCGCAAGAAGGACAAGAATTTGCAGCACAGCTTGCCCAATTCAGTAGTCTGGAACAATTGACCAACGTCAACGATAATTTGAAGGCTGGTCAGGCTTTTGATTTAGCTATGAGTAATTCTTCTATGATCAACTTGATAGGAAAAACTGTAGATGCTCCAGGTAATAGTTTTGATTTGGGCGAAGACGAAGCGGAAACCTTGAAATTCTTATTAGCACAAGATTCTACAGATGTAACCGTAAATGTTTATGATTCTAAAGGAGCAAATGTTGCATCACTTAATATTGGTGCATCAAGTTCTGGGGTTAAAGAGTTTGTATGGAGCGGCAAAGATGCCAAGGGGTCACAACTTCCTGCCGGTACTTATAGCTTTGACATTTTAGCTCAAGATGCGACTGGAAATTTTATTGAAACACAAACTTTTGCAGCAGGCTCTGTGACTGATATTATTTTTGAGGAAACAGATACTTTCGCAATTGTTAACGGACAAAAAATTAATGTAAATCAAATTTCTAAAGTAAGTCTTTAAAATAAGAAAAATAGAAATAGGAGATTAAATATGTCTTTAGTCAGTTCATTATTCACAGGTGTCACAGGCCTAGCTAGTAATTCCGAGGCAATGGGAGTTATTGGGGATAATATTTCCAATGTCAACACAATTGGATTTAAAGGGAGCAAAGCGGTATTCAGCGATATTTTCAGTTCTGTTTTAAGCAATGGCTCTACAACCAGTCAGTTAGGGCGAGGTGCACAACTTTCAGGAACTCTTCGGTCATTAGAGCAGGGGTCATTCGAATCCTCCTCCAATGCCTTGGATCTTGCTATTGACGGTTCTGGTTTCTTTATTGTCAATGACGGAACAGGAAATTTCTATACGCGGGCGGGTCAATTCAGAATGAACGATAATGGAAAGGTTCAAGCCTTAAGTGGTGAAGTTCTTCAGGGAAGTAAGATTACCAATGGGGTTCCTGCCAACGCCACCTCAAATATTGATTTGGCCGGGGTACAATCATTGCCTCAAGCAACTACTATTTTTGAATTGGGTGCAAACTTAAATTCTGCGGCTTCAGCAACTACTAGTTTTAATTCACCCGTCACTACTTATAATTCGGTGGGTGATCAGGTTCTTCTCAATCTTCAATTCACTAAAACTGCGACAGCCAACAAGTGGACTTATGCAGTTACTACATCTAAAGGGTCTATTACTTCAGGTGCATCAGGATCCGTTACTTTCGGTACCAACGGTCAACTAACTCAAATTGGTACTGGCACTACTGTTGCTGATCAAACAATTGTGATAAATCATTCGGCTTCAACTCCTGTAGCGGAAACGCAAACTCTCACCTGGGATGTGGCTACTACTGCCGGAGCGTCATCAGGAAAATTAACTGGCTTTGCCGCAGCTTCGAATAATAATTCGGTGACTCAGGATGGCTATAGTACAGGTTCTCTGGTAAGTCTTAATGTTGATAATACGGGAATAATCAAGGGGCTTTTCAGTAATGGTCAAACAAGCTCACTTTACCAGGTTGCTATGGCCGACTTTTTAGCTCCCACAGGATTGACCCGACAAGGACAAAACCTGTTTGCTGAATCTGCTACATCGGGACAACCAGTAATTGGAACTGCCCAAACAGGTGGATTCGGTTCCATCATAGGTCAATCCCTAGAGCTTTCCAATGTTGATCTCGCAGAACAGTTTGTGGCATTGATCCAAACTCAGCAGGCCTTCCAGGCCAGTGCTAGAATGATTACTACCACGGACGATCTCCTTACCGAGGCTGTGAATCTAGTCCGATAAATCTTGGTTATTTAATCTCCTAATGACCCGGGCTTCGGCCCGGGTTTTTTTGTTCGCTTGTTACTGAAAGACGACTTTGCTACATTACACCCATGAACCGCGATGAACAAATCCGCGAAGTAAAATCAGCAACTCTCCTTCGTTTCAATCAGATCTGGCAACGAAATTTTTTAAGTAACCGCAATGCCATTGAAAGAAACCCTGGAGTAATTGGGCTCAAGAATAAATTTCGTGATATCCCCTGTATAGTTGTTGGTGCGGGTCCTTCTCTCGACAAAAATATAAAATATCTGAAAAAGGCCTGCGGAAAAGCGGTTATCCTTTGCTGCGATGCAGCGCTTAAGCCCTTATTGTCACAAGATATTGTTCCTAATTTCGTGGTTGTGTTAGACCCTCAAGAAGAGATTGCTCGTTTTCTTAGCAACGTACCACAAAGTGGGATCACCCTTGTAGTCCCCACAATCGTTCATCCTAATATTCTAGAGTTGTGGCAAGGGGGGGATATATTATTTTTTAATAAATTTGCACCGGATATTCCAACACTTGTAGAAATCCAGAAGATGGTTCCCAAAGTCGGTGTTTTAACCCCTGGTGGTACAGTGTTATCCGTTACCTACGATCTTGCATTTCAGGCAGGATGTAACCCAATTCTTTTTGTCGGACAAGATTTATCGTATCCAAAAAAAAATTCGCACAGCCATGGAAGTGATGCTACCGGAAAAGGGTTAAAGTCGATAGTTGAAAGACAAAAAGATAGCGTTGTCTTGGAAACAGATTTAAATGACCAACCAATTCGTACTCTAAAATCCATGTCTGTTTCAAAACAATGGTTCAGTTGGGCTTTCACTAACTGGAAACGCGATAATCCTGTTGTCGTTTCCAATTGCAGTGAAGCAGGAATACTGACTGACCATTGCTCTTTAATGACATTGAATGAAGCAATTTATAAATTTTGCAAAACAAAAGTGAATATTCCCTGGATATTAAAGAAGTCCCTCAAACGAAAATCTCGCTAGCACTTACCTTAACCGGGAGAAACAATAAGTCTAAAACTATTAGGAGACTGTTTCTTTTATTAGGGAGCAATGAAATATTAACAGCAACTCTTTGATTTCCAATCTGAACTAATTTCCATAAAAAATAAAGTATTCATTTTAATGGAAATAATTACCAAAAGTTTAACTTAGCGCGCAGCGGAAACCTTGCCAAATTTTGAAGGTTTGCGGTTTTTCATTAAATCTATAAGTTGTTCTCATATAGTAGGCTTTATAATACCAGTTCCCTCCTCGCAAAACTTTACTTATCCCCGAGTCCGGTCCTTTTGGGTCTATTCTATTCTCATCTCGATAAGCTGACGCATCAAACCAGTCAGAAACCCATTCCCAGACATTACCCGCCATATGATGAACCCCATAAGGAGAAACACCCTTTTTCATTCCGTCTACCGGTTCCATTACTTTAAATTTTTTTTCACTAAATTTTCTTCTAAAGGTAACCCGGCTGTTATCTGGAAATTTGTTTCCCCAGGGAAATATTCGTTGATCATTTCCTCTAGCGGCCTTTTCCCATTCTGCCTCCGTTGGTAATCTCTTTCCAATCCATTGACAGTATGCATTGGCGCCGAACCAAGACACCCGATTGACAGGGTAGTTTTCTAGTCCTTTTCTTGGTTGGTAAAAATTATTTTTATGTTCAATGGTAACCGTAGGATTAATTTCAATAAAGCGATGAGCTTGATTTTTGTTTTGATTAAGGAAGGTCGCAAAACTAGCGCTAGTCACTTCATATTTATCTATCCAATAGGCTGAAAGGATGACCGAATGGACTGGCTCTTCATCCATATCTCCCCATTCAAAGTCGTTATCGATTTTAAATCCCATTGTGAAAGAACCTTCTGGGATAAACGCCATATTCTTTTTTGTATCATATTGAATGACCGAAGCACATCCGAAAATAGTATTGCCAAATACTAAAAGAAAAATCGAAATAAGATATATTAATGAGTTTCCTCGAAAACGAATCACAGATCTAAAAATATCTTTGGTAATAAAGAAGGTTGGTTGTGTAAATTTTATTTAATCAGAGTTTTTTATCTTTTCGTGGGAACCGTCACAGAAAGGGCGTTTTTTCGTTCTATAACAACTACAAAGATAATAAGTTTTTGTTTTATCCAATTGCAATATTTCTGGTTCTCCCCCTGTTGTATGGTGAGTGGCATCACAAAAAGGCCAGTGATTAGATTGCATACAAGTACAAACTGCAATTTCAGAGGTATCTGTAATTTTAATTGGTCCGCTATTGTCTGACATTTTAATTTCGCTTATTTATAGATGTCGAGTTGAAGAGTTTCTTGCTAAGGCTGCTCCTCACAATTATGGGGCTTTTGTTTCTATTAAACAAATGAATAAATGGTTGCCAAGCCAAAACTCAATCGATTAATTTAGTTGTGATAATGAAATCTTTTACTACGTTTTTCTTACCTTTTGGAATGACCAAGTTTTTCCCATTTAAAATTAGTTCTGTACCCTTATTATTACCAATGGTTAAACGAAAGGTTTCATCCCCAAAAAAACTTTTTTCCTCACCTGCTGGAAGAATGAAATCTTCTTCCCGAAAGTTATCAATAGTCATATTAAACCATGAGTCAATTTTTACCTTAATGGTTAGCTTCAAGATCTTTTCTAGGGCAATTATTCTTTCTTGCTTTTTAGCAGATAAACTACTTTCTTGCTTATGAACTTCTACTTTTTTTTTCGTATTTTCTTGTTCATTAGCTAAATCAATCGATTCTTTAGTAACTTTTTTTTGATAATTATTTTTAATTTCCTGAGATGTTTCTTTCTCTAAAACTTTCTCTGGTAATAAGAGGGAATGATTTAAATTTTTTGTGATTGATTTTTTTGGGCCTGATAATAAAGATTTAGTGGTAAAAATCAATATTAAAATTATTAACCCAATTAGGGCATATCCTAAAAATTTAATGGCCGAGATATTCGATGGGTTTGCTGAATCTATGTTTTTTTCTACAACTTTGTTTCCAACAAACTCTTCATAAACATTGAGCGTTTCTTCCGGATCAGATCCAATTGTATGGGCATAGGCTTTGATGTAGCCCTTTATAAAAACTTCACCAGGTAATTCATCAAATTTATTATCTTCCAAAGCTCGCAGGAATCTAATATGAATTTTAGTAGCTCCTGAAATTGCTTGTAAAGTAACTCCCCGCAATTCACGTTCATGTTTTAAATAGGAACCAAAGTTTTCTACCATAATATTAAATAACCAATTAAATTGCCTATTTTTTCAAAAGTCTCTTATAAAAATAAATCTTTAATAGAATAACCACCACTAAAAATATTACAGGAAAATTTTAAACCAATGAGATCATTGATGTTCCAAGAAAAAACCAGCTTTTCGGGTAAAATATCTTTTGCTTACGGTGGGCTGGCGATTGTAGCAAATAAGGTGATTATTCTCAATCTGTTAGGTAGGCTTCTAATTAACCCGTTTAAATTAAAATTTTTCCAAATAATTCTAAAGAGTTTTACGTATGTGACCGATACGAGCTATGTAAAGAATCACTCTAATTAATATATGAGGGTTCTTATTTGTGGATTGTTGTTATAAAAAATTGAACCTTTTACCGGAAATTCGCTATAAATTAACAGACTTTATACTATAATACTCAATAGGATAGGGCCAAATGCCCTGAACTTTAAAAATTTAGAAATATACTCAAAAATATAAAACCAGAGGAGGTGCCTGGAAAGAAAAAACAGCAAGAATGTACCAAACTAGATATCAATTTCAATTTGAATCATATTTCGATATGAATCATATATATAACAGGAGAGAAGTAAAATGAAAACCAAGCTAATAAAGCGAGTGCCAAACTTGGCCGCAATATTGGCTTTTCTTGCCCTTTTGGTAGGAAATGCTTTTGCTATTGAAAATTCATCCAGAGTCGTTTCTCCTTACTGGCAGTCTGACTCAGGTTCATATTCATTTATTGCAGTTACCCATGCCTCTCTTTCTGGTATGGCCTCCCAAATTGGTTTAACGGTCAATGCCATTGATAACGCCAGTAATGCCTTTGGGACTGCTGTTACCTTTACTATTACGGAGGGAACCACCCAAAGAATATTCATTGCACGGACAGGTCACAGCAGCATTAACCCGACCGCTATTCCGAACGCAAACTTCATTACAGGAACCAGCGCATTTAAGCATGGACATATTCGAGTTGATCCAATTGCTACAAATCCAACTGCAGCATACTGCATGACGAGGGGTGTGGCTCCAAACGGAGTAGCATTCGTGATGGGAAGATGCGCTCGTTGTACGGGAGCCAATTGTGATGACGGCAACAGTGCTACAGCCGTCGCTAATAGAACCCATTTACATGGTGGTGGATTCCGCGATTCAACCATGCTGTCCTATTGGGGTGCTGTGGTAATAGAGTCAAACACAACTGGATTTGCTATGGAATTTATTGGTGATATGAATGATTCAACAGCACCGGCCTCCGGATGGACAGGTGTGGCGCGGGGCATAATATCTGTGAGTGGTCCAGCTGCGCCATAGAGTTTCTCAAAAATTCCATAATAATGAAATGAATATTCCAACTAGGAGAAAGATCGATGAAACAGTTTAATAATATAATGCTGCTTTTTCTTTTTGGGTTTGTGGCTCTAACCCAGACAGTACAAGCACAAATTGTCGGCTCTAGCCACGTGACAACACGTCACAGCAGCCGTGTAGCAATTTCACCATACGCACAGGCCGTACCCAACGACAGTTATACTTTCATTGGCGTCAGCCACCCATCACTGGACACCGCTGTGACGCAAATTGGTGTGGTGTTGGAAGTAATTGATATGACCACAACAGTTGATACTGCTGCAGGTCGTGCAGTTATATTCACCGTTGGTGCGGGTGAAACGCACCGTGTATTCGTAGCAAATCAGAGTCATTCCGACATTAATGCTACAAATACGGCTTTTCAAGATGCACGAACTCATATTATCCCAACAGTTAACTCTGCTCAATTCGGTTCTGTCCGGGTTACGAGTGTGAGTGAACGACCACAACTAATACCTGCTCAAAGGTTCATATTGGGACAGGACGCTTCAAAAAAGTTTGATAATGTCGGCCAACTTAGTATCTGGGGTATTGTTTATACCCAAGCTTCTGGAACCGGTTTCGCCATGGAATTTATTGGTGATGCACACGATTCCACAACCGCAGGGTATGAAGCAGCTGACTTTCGTTCTGAAAGGTCTGTATTGGGCGGCGGCGGCAACAATGACCTTGTGTCAACTCCTGCAAAAGCTGCTGATGCTCCACGACATGGCCGCGGAATAGGTCGTTAGGTCGCTAGAGTATTTTGATTTTACAAGAGGCCAACCATTGAATGGTTGGCCTCTTTTTTCTTCCTACTACTTATTGTTCAAGGGATCTGAACTATGAGACACATAATTTTATTAGCTTTATTTACTTCCTTAATTTCCGCCTGTTCTTCTAATGATATTGAGGTTGATGTAAGAAAATCGGAATCGCATTTCAAAGTGGGAATGGAGTTCGCCCAATTGAAGCTTTTGAAAAATGCCATAGATGAGTTTGACCTGGCTATTAAGCTTAATCCTAAAAATCCTAATATTTACAGAAAAAAAGGTCTTGTTTTATTTGCTATGAGCCGCCTTGACGAGGCGAAAACAAATTTTGAGAAAGCCATAAGCCTAAACCCACAAGATACACAAGCCTATATCAACTTGGGAATGGTTAACTACACATCAGGAAACCACAAAGAAGCCCGATTAGATTGGGAAAAATCAATTACATTAAAAACAGATGACAACGATGGAAAAGCCTTAAATAATATTGGTAATATTTTCAAAAATGAAAAAAATATTGATAAGGCAATTGAATACTACAAAAAAGCAATAACCTTTGAACCTAGAAACACTATCTTTTTAAATAACTTGGGCAATAGTTATAGGCTGGCGGGAGACTTTAAACAGGCAGAGGTTACCCTTTTAAAATCTCTTGATTTAAACTCCAATGATTTGCTTGTCCAATTTAACCTAGGCATGCTTTATAAAACACAGGGAAATATTTCAAAAGCCATTGAGTCTTTTCAAAATTCACTACAAATCAACCCACAATACATCGAAGCCTATTATCAATTGGCTACCACTCATCTTAAAGCAAAAAATAAAGAATCAGCAAAACTGTCCCTAGAAAAAGGGCTTAAGGTGGATCCCGATAACGAAAAATTTAAAAAACTCTATGAACAAGTAGTTTCTTCCTAAGTTTTTAAGCGCAGGACCTTAACAAAAACAGGGGTGCTTGCTTCTGTATTTAACATGGATGTACAATATCGGAATGAAAGATCTAAACAAGAAATCTTCCGAAATAATCTCACCTTCTGATCTAAAACAAATTCTTGCTGATCATAAAAAATGGCTGGATTCCAATGGCGAAGAGGGGGCTGCAGCTAACTTAAAAAATCGTAAACTGAAAGGTGCCATTTTTTTAGGCGCAAATTTAAAAAGTGCAAACTTTGAAGGAGCCTACCTTTATGGTGCCTATTTTAAAAATGCAAACCTTGAAAAATCAAACCTTGAGGGAGCAAACTTAAGAGGAGCGAATCTGAGGTGGGCAAATTTAAAAAATACTAATATGAAAAACACAAATCTTGTAAGAGCTGATTTAATGCAAGCAGAGCTGAAAGAGACTTTATTGGAAGGAGCTAACCTGAATATGGCCGAAGGTCTTACCTCCGATCAATTAAAGAAAGCTATCACAAACTCAAAAACCATACTGCCCGAATTACTAAAAAAAAACTAAATTATTGAAAAACCATTTTTGCTGAATCAACCATCCCTCGAAAGGTTGAAGTTGCTTCATCAACCGCTGTAGGCTCATAGCCGCAATGGGCAGTGCAGTCAGCGCATTTTTTGTTGTTTTGATGGCCATAGCTTTCCCATTCCGTTGTTGCCATCAACTCTTTAAAGGTTTCAGCATAACCCTCATCAAGAAGATAACAGGGCTTTTGCCAACCTAGGACCGAGTAGTTTGGGTTACCCCAAGGGGTACAAGAATAATCACGTTTTCCTCTTAAAAATTCAAGATACAAGGGAGAATGATTGATATCCCATCGACCGTTTTTATTTTTTTCAAGCAGCTTATCAAAAAACTCAAAAGTTTTCCTTCTACCAAAAAAATGATCCTGATCTGGAGCATCCGGGTACCTAAATGCAGAGGCCATGGTAATTCCATCTATACCAAGAGGTTTTAAAAAATCCAAAAATTTTTCTGCTTTTTCAATTGTGGTATCTTCAAAAAAAGTAGTTGCGCTTGTAACTCTAAAACCTTTTTCTTTAGCTTCTCGTACTGCCTCCGTAGCCAGTTTAAATGTACCCTCCTGGTCCACAATCCGGTCATGGTCTGCCTCCATACCGTCAAGATGAACAGAAAGCGTAAGATAAGGGCTTACTGGCAAACGGTTTAAAAAGTCCTTTAGCAATATAGCATTAGTGCAAAGATAAACGAATCGCTTCATAGCAATCAAACCTTCGACTATGTCTACAATCTCTGGGTGCATTAAGGGTTCACCCCCAGCAATCGAAACTACAGGAGCCCCACATTCTCTAGCTGCTTTGAAACATTTTTCTGGGCTCAAGTTTTGCTTCAATATTTCATTAGGTTTTTGGATTTTCCCGCAACCAATACATTCCAGGTTGCACCTGAATAAAGGTTCAAGCATCATTACCAGGGGATAACGTTTGTTCCCTTTCATTTTTTGCCTGAAAATATAAGAGCCTATTTTAAATGCTTGAAAAACTGGGACTGGCATAAGTTTAATTAGTTTAGTTCTAAGAAAAAGTTTATTTCTTTTTTGCTGGAATCCTAAAAATAATTACCTATTATATGTTGCTCTCAAAGGAGAAAAAAGGGTTTTATTCTTTGCAATGCAAAGTTTGGGAATATACTTTGTATAAATCTCCTATCGAGATATCTCTATCGTTTCTAGGAAACAATCTTTGAAGAAAATTTTTATACTGTTAATAGTTACGATGCTTGCTCTGGCTTTTGATGGCACCCTTGCAAAAGATATATTCGACTACAAGATAAGCAGTTTCACAGATTGGTTATTGATAATTATGATAATAGGGATTCTCCTTACTATAGCTTGGGCAGATTCTACAAAAAATGATCATAAATAAAACACCCCAGAGTAATATTTTTCTCTTTATGATTATGCAGGCGTATTTGTTGTTGTATTTTTTAGTAGGCTCAATAAAGCAAAAGGTTCAACAGATCCATCTGCTTGAACCCAAACAGTTCCATTGCCGCCATGGGCAACCGAAATACTATTTCCAGTGGTAGTTTCCATAGCATTAATTTTAAATTTATACTGTTCGTTTGGGGAAAGGTACTCGACTTCATCTCCCAACTCCATTCTATTTCTAACATCCACTTCCATCCACCCTGGCCTTTGATTGACTACTTGGCCTCCAAAAATTTGAGGTTGGTTAGATTCCTGTGGAGAATCGAATCTTTCCGTTTCGCGGTTTGCAGCAGAAATTAAAAACGCAGAGGTAAAACCTCGATTTGCTGTCTTGCCGATTTCTTCAATTAGGCTAGGATCAAATTTTCGGTTTTCTTTTAAATCGTTAATTGCTTTTCGATAGGCCCTAGTCACTAAGGAAAGATAATAAATTGATTTAGAACGACCTTCAATTTTAAAGGAAGTAATCCCCGCCTGTTTCATTGGATCTAGAAACTCAATGGCTCTGAGGTCTTTCGAATTCATTATATAGGTGCCATGTTCATCTTCTTCAACAGGCATTAATTCTCCATCCCTTTGTTTTTCTTCAATCGCGTATTGGCCTTTGAGAGGCTGATATTCTTCCGTATCTTTACCTTTTTCCTCATGAATATCATATTCCCATCGGCAGCTATTGGTGCACGTTCCCTGATTTGCATCCCGGTGATTAAAATAATTGGACAACAAACATCGGCCCGAATAAGCAATACAAATTGCACCATGCACAAAGGCTTCTAACTCCATTTTTGAAACGTGTGCATGTATATCTCTGATTTCTTCAAGAGTCAATTCCCGCGATAAAATAATTCGCTTCACTCCCAAGTTGTACCAAAATTCAACAGATGGCCAATTAATGGTATTCGTCTGCACGGATAAATGCACAGGGATTTCAGGAAACTCCTTTAAGACAAACTGAATCATTCCCGGGTCCGCCATAATAAAAGCATCCGGTCCCATTTCGGCATGTTGAGCTAAAGATCTTTTAAATGATTCAATTTTTCTATTTGGCGGAAGTATATTAGCCGTTATATAAATTTTTTTTCCCAACTTATGGGTATAATCTATGGATTCTTTTAGTGAGTGATCTTTAAATGGATTCTCCTTGGCCCGGAGAGAAAATTTTGGAATTCCTGCATAAACTGCATCTGCGCCATAGGCGAATGCATATTTTAATTTTTCCGGGCTTCCGGCGGGTGCTAGTAATTCTGAATTCATGATTTTCGAAATTAGCTCTATACGTTTGTTTTTATAAATACAATGCGTCAGCTTACACCACAATTATCCCTTACTGCAAGTATCTAAATAAATTTGAACAAGAGATGCTAGAACAACAAAATGATTACGGAAATCCTCAACTTTGCCAGTCAATATGTAAGGAATATTGCGACTAATTAATTATCCCCGCAACCTATAGCAGCTCTGTACCCTAAAACCTCAGCTTCTGAAATATTTCCAAATAGGATGTAGTTTTTATGGTTTTTGGGGTAGCCATTACACATCGGCCATTGATATATTTTGGTTTTGGGGTCACCAATGATTCCATAAGCTAAAATCAAATCGTAATCCATATTGTTTGTATTAGAGGGAGGTGTTGGAACTCGGTTTTCACGACGGAACTTCCAAGGTGGAATAGGCTTTTCCTGCACCCACAACCCTATTTTTTTCTTCCAAGCGTTGTACTCCATTTTTTCCATAAAAGTGCTATGTGGATGTTTCACTCGATAATGCCATGCCAAACCTGATTTCAAAGTTTCTTCGTTCAAAATTTTTCCATTTGGCAAAAATACCTTACCTATTAATCGTTTATATTTATCTACCTGGGTATAATTGACGCGCACAACTTTATTTAACGCTAGATCCTCCATTAATCTTTTTGCCGGCCTGCCAAAAGGCTGAGCTATTTCCGGTGCATCAATATCAGCAAGCCTGACTTTATAAAACTTTCCTCGTTGATCCTTTATAGAGAATGTATCTCCATCTTTAATTGAAATTACTTTACCATTGATTGTTTTCAAATCTGCCTGAGGCAAAACAAAAAACATCAATACTAAAAATCCGGATTTTATATCCATTAAAATTTTATTGGAAAAATCTGTTCAATTGTTTTTTTGATGATTTAATTTTATCACAGCATCCAACGTCAAGCCTATTAATAAAACTAGGTTAGACCTCGCTCGATCATAAACTTCACATTATCATTTGCATTTTTATACTCAATCTTTGTTCTAGAATATTTGGTTTTAAACACACGAAATACTTCATCAACAAAACCCTGGCCAACCGTTGAAATATCGCTAAAGTCTAAAATTACATATTTGAATTTTTCCAGCCCCAAAATAATGCGTCTTGCTTGAGAACGAGAAATATAGTGCTCGTCACCTATCTTGCTGAGTCTTACAATAATATTTGTTTTATTAAACTTTGGTATTCCATCTGAGTTCTCTTCTACAAACTCGGAAAAAATATCCTGCAATTTTCTTTTTGAATCAAGGTTTATAGTCATTTTTACACCTGTCCCTGTAATAACTATCGCCCTCGATGAATCTAAAAACCAATCTTTATTCTCATTGTCTCTTATATACGAAAGTCCTTTCGAAAGTATTCGGAAATTATCAAAAGCACGGGAAGTAAAAAAAATTCCCTCTCCGGTGTGATGTTCCTTATCTGTGGTGAATTTGCCTTTGGAGAGATGGAGAACACTTTCGCGTTGGTCTTTTAAATCCAATGCATTTTTTATCTTCTTAAAAATTCCGATACCATTATCACCAATCATTAACTCAAGTGATTTCGATGTCCATTCTGAATAAATTTTTACCTCAGTTCCCTCAGAATGATCGATAGCATTATTAAGGATTTCCAAAAAACCGTATTCACAAATATCACGAACATTTTTAGGAAGCATCTCAAAATCTTTTTGAAAATTTTCTTGCCAAACTTTATGCTCTTCAACTTTATTTTTTAAGGAAATAATCACCTCTTTATTCTTTTCGGTCTTTAAAAAATACTGTATTTGACGTGTAGTGCCAGACTTAATTATTTGTCCATCACGGAGCAATCGATTCAAATGCCGGTGAACAGTCGTTCGGCTACAAGCAAAAGCCTTCGCTGCTTTCGCGACAATGTTTTTTGGATGTACCGAGATCTTATCCAACAAATAAGCGCGGATCTCTTCAGCCTGATTTTTTATCATTTTCTTTATTCAAAAATTTCTTTATTACTAGTTTTAATATTAATTATAACTAGGTATAAATATAATCCTAAAATGTCTTTTTGCTTTTATAAATGTCCAAAATTAATTTTATTATATTTATAACTATAGTTATATATTATTATAACTATTAAATAGACAGTTTAAACATGTATAAAACATATTTATAACAATATTTAAAATTAATTAAAAAGTGGCTAAGGCTTATAAAATTAGACAGTTTTTCGTGAACGGAGAATCAGAAAACTACCTAAAACCAAAAGGAAAAGACTATAAAAGCTGCCTCGGCTGAGATTTAAAATAAGTTCGGCATCCGGCTCTCTAAATTGTTCACCAAAAATCCTTACCACCGCGTAAAAAGCCAGAAACTCTCCTGAAAATCTACCGGGAGTTGCCAAAACTCCTGTTCTCCAGAATCTCCATTGACTATAAATCAGTAAAAATAAACCTTCCAATGTGGCGGCATAAAGTTGCGAAGGGTGCCGAGGAGCAATCAATTCGAGTGGGGTTCCAAATGGTGCGCTTTGCGGGAAGATCACAGCCCAGGAAACATTGGAAACCTTTCCCCACAGCTCTCCGTTTATGAAATTGGCAATGCGACCTAACAATATTCCGGGCGGAACAAGAGGGCATAAAATATCACCAAGTTGTAAAAAATTTAACTTTATCTTTTTCGAGGCCCACCAACAACCAATCATCACACCTATAAAACCACCGTGACTGGCCATACCTCCCTTCCAGACTTGAAAAATAGTCCATGGTCGATGGATAACATCTTGAAGCGCATAGAAAAACATATATCCCAAGCGACCACCCAAAAGGACACCCACCATGATCGTTGTAATGGTCAAGGACTGTTCTTCTGCTGTAAGTGCCGCTTTACCGTATTTGCAAAAAATATGTAGAAGCCAAATACCGGCAAGAAACCCTAAAGCATAGGCGAGACCGTAATATCGTATGCCAAAATTTTCTGTAAATTGGAATAGAAAAGGATCTAAATCATGAACCCAATATCCGGTCTTAGACACAATGGACTTTTAAGGTGATAGATTAAAGAAAGTCGAGGTCGCGCTTAAAATTCTATCGCTTTAAAATAGAAGCAGCGTCAATAGCCCCATAAGTAAATATCATATCCGCTCCGGCGCGTCGCAGACTGACCAGCGATTCCATCAAACAACTTTCGTAATCCAGCCAGCCTTTTTCTTCAGCGGCTTTCAACATGGCATATTCGCCGCTCACATGATAAGCGGCAATAGGTAATTCAGAATGCTCTCTAGTCAAACGTATCACATCGAGATATGGAAGGCCGGGCTTGATCAATAACCAGTCCGCCCCTTCTTCTTCATCGGAATGAATTTCACGGATAGCTTCACGGGCATTGGATGGGTCCATTTGATAGGTTTTCTTATCTCCTTCTTTGGGTGCCGACTCTAATGCGTCGCGAAAAGGCCCATAAAAAGCTGAAGCATATTTGACACAATAACTGCAAATCAAAACATTGTGAAACCCAGCATCATCTAGAGCCCAGCGAATTGCTTCAACCCGACCATCCATCATATCCGAAGGCGCGACGACATCAGCACCAGCTTTGGCTTGAGCGACAGCCATGCCGGCAAGAAGAGGCAGTGTTTCATCATTAAGGATCTGACCATCCCGAACGAACCCATCATGACCGTCGCTGGAGTAAGGGTCCAGAGCAACATCGGTAATAACTACCAAATCGGGTATTTCTTTTTTCAATTTTTTAACTGCTCGTTGTAACAATCCTTCAGGATTCAAGCTTTCCTTACCTTCAGAGTTTTTCAAAGAATCGTCTATAGCAGGAAAAAGGGCTACAGCAGGGATGCCCAACTCAAAAGCTTTATTGGAGTCCACCACTAACTGATCTATAGAAAGCCGCGATACCCCCGGCATCGAACCAATTGGGGTTCTCAAGTTATTGCCTTCTTGAACAAAAGTTGGCCAAACCAAATCCCGGGGTTGAATATTGGTTTCCCGGATCAAACCACGAACTCCTGATGTCAAACGGTTTCTTCTGGGACGGTTTATCATAGTCTATCTTATTGTTGAAAAAGGTATTTATCTTGCTCGAGAAAGAATAACCAATCATTTTTAGCAATGCAACCTGTTTCCAAAAAACAAAACCCTGCCAATTTTCGACAGGGTTTGTTAAAAACCTACCGCCCTGTATCGACGGTTTATAAAATGGCTCCGGTGACAGGACTCGAACCTGTAACACATCGGTTAACAGCCGATTGCGCTACCATTGCGCCACACCGGAATGGAGTTTAATTTTATCTTAAAGCGTTGAAAATTAGTCCAGTTTTAACATATTGTCAAGCGGAATTATAACTTTTTCTTTCCAATTGGTAAGACAATTTATAGTGAAGTTAAATTAAAAAGCTTGGCAATACTATTTGCTTTTAGGGCTTAGATATGGGGAGTCCCCAAACTAACCTAACTCATTTCCATACGTCCTTCGATTGATTTCAACAGAGTCACAGAATCAGCGTACTCAATATCGGATCCTACTGGCAAGCCCCGAGCAATACGGGTGACCCTTACATCCAACGGCTTGAGAACTTTAGAAACATAGACTGCGGTAGATTCGCCTTCCATATCAGGATTGGTAGCAAGTATTACTTCACGGATTTCTTTCCTTGAAACTTTTTCTTTTAAAGCATCAATGTTTAAATCGTCAGGACCGATTCCATCTAGTGGAGAAATGACTCCCATCAATACATGGTAAACACCTTTGAAATAACCCATGTTTTCCATAACATAAACGTCATGAGGCTCTTCCACTACACATATTTGCTTTTGATCTCGAGAAGTATCTGAGCAAATTCCACAAGGGTCAGCTTCAGTAATTCCATGACATAATGAACAAAGAATAATTTTTTCTTTTATATTATGAATAGCATTGGCAAGTTTAGTTGCTTGTTCGGCTTGGCCGCGCATCAGAAAAAAGGACAGACGTTCAGCTGTCTTTTGTCCAATCCCAGGAAGTTTTTTCAGCTCATCTATGAGCTCACTGACCACCGGTGGTCTTTTCATAGCAGTACATTGGAAGCGAGAAATAGGTCTACACCTATTAACCTATCAAAGGCTTTCATAATCTTAAATTTTATCCTCATTTTATTTACAAATTAAATGCATGGAAAAAACTTTATCTCCAAATATAGGAAGAAGAATCTTGCCACTCAAAAAAGTTTTGTCTTATTAGCGAAAGGGCTTGTCCTATTAGGTCGGGGGAAAAAGGCCAGGAATTTTTATACCACCGGTCATTTTGGTCATTTCACCTTGAGCTAATTCTTTAACTTTTTTATTGGCTTCGTTAACAGCACCGGTTATTAAATCTTCGAGAACTTCTCTGTCATTCATATTAATCAGTTCATCATCAATCTTAACTGAAATAATTTCATTAAGACCATTCGAAACCACTTTTACCATTCCACCACCGGTACTTATTTCAACAGTCTTTTCAGCCAACCCTTCCTGCATTTCTGCAAGTTTAGATTGCATTTCTGTTGCTTGTTTAAATAATCCAGTCCAACCTTTGTCAAACATAATATTTTAAAATGTGCACAGACATCTTCCTCTTATTCAAAATTAATATCATTTGACCACAACGCCTCCGAAAATGTCCAGAGCGTCTTGAATAATTTCTGACTCGGATTTTTGCTTTTCCGTTTTAAAATCTATTGACTTTTTTTTTTGCTCATCTTTTGTTGGGCCCGGTACTTCCTTCATATCGGTATGGAGATTTATCTTTATATCCACATCGTGGCCACAAACCATTTTAACGGTGTCTTTAAGGAACTTTATGTTTTCGGGTGTTTCCACCAAATCAAAGGTAAATTTATCACAAAATTCTAAATGAATTTGCTTTTCACTTAAAAGAAGAACTTGACATTTTTCGAAGTAATGCCCAAAAAAAGGTTTTTCAAGTAAAGCCTGTTGCTTAATTTGATCCCATGAAATTCCAGCCTCTTGTTTAACTGTTTTATTAGGTAGGGAAGATTCGTCGGTATTATTTTGATTTTTAAAGGAAACCGTAGGGGATTCTACGTTATTGATTTCCGCTTCATTGATCTGATCTATGAGCTCATCAATTTTTTTAAAGGGTCGCGTTTCTATGAGCCGCAATAATGCCATCTCAAAAATCATCTGCGAAAGTGAACTTTTTTTCATTTCCATTTCAGCTTTTGTTAAAAGACTAAACATGACTTGCAATTCATCAGCATGAAAATTTTCAGCCTGTTTTTTTAAGGTCTCCAAACTATAGGTATGGGTATTGATCAAAGTTTCAGGTTGATTAGAAACTTTTACAATTAAAAGATTTCTTAAATATTCTAGGAGACTTCGGCAAAAAAGACCGAGATCTTTCCCCTGTTTAACTATCTCCTGTATCAATCTAACCAAAGCTGCTGGCTGCCGGTCTATCAACCTGTCAACAAATATTTCAAGAGTATTTCCACCCACAATTCCCAAAACTGCTTCAACAGATTCCGCATCGACCTTTTGCCCGCTGTAGGCAATTACCTGATCCAATAGGCTCTGAGCATCGCGCATACTACCAGCACCAATTTTTGAAATATCTTCCAACCCTCTTTTTTCTATAGCAATTTTTTCCTGTTCACAGATCAGTTCTAATTGCTGGGTGATTTGCTTTTGTGACAAAGGTTTAAATTCAAAACATTGGCAGCGAGAAAGAATAGTTTCAGGTATTTTTATCAATTCAGTGGTTGCAAAAATAAAAATTACACGGGGGGGAGGCTCTTCAAGAGTTTTCAATAAGGCGTTAAAAGCGCTTTTGGAAAGCATATGAACTTCGTCAATAATATAAACCTTGTATCGAGCGGCTGAGGTAGAATATTGCACGTTGTCAATCAAATCTCTAACTTCCTGAACCCCGTTGTTAGATGCTCCATCCATTTCCCAAACATCTATACAATTTCCTTGAGTTATTTCAGTACAAAAAGAGCAAACTCCACAAGGATCAATGGTAGGGCCTTTTTCGCAATTTAGAACACGAGCAAGAATCCTCGCGGTGGTTGTTTTACCAACACCACGAGTTCCAGAAAATACAAATGCGTGGGAAACCCGCTCTAGCTCTATTGCATTGGAGAGGGTACGGACAATATGCTCTTGTCCAATTAGTTCACTAAATTTCTGAGGACGCCATTTACGGGCAGAAACATGAAAGTCCATATGAGACCAAGCCTTGTTTAACAAGGGACGGGTAATAAAAGGCAGAATTGCTGGGAATCTCACAGCACCCATGGGATTTCGCTACCGCTGCTTCCTTCCGGACCTGACGGATTTCACAAAGCCATGTTGCGTGAGGCCCAACAAAACTGCCAAAATTTTAACCTTTAAAAAAATTTTGTTAACCAAAAAATATGATCTTGACCTCAGGAGGCTTTATAAATTGCTTATGAGGTAAAAATTACTATATAGAAAGAAATAATTTTAGTCGACCAAATAAGCTCAGTGGCGGAGAGGGAGGGATTCGAACCCTCGGTAGGGGTAAACCTACACACGCTTTCCAAGCGTGCGCCTTAAACCGCTCGGCCACCTCTCCCTCAAGCACTCTCTCATTCCAACGATAAAAATCCGGGCAACAACATCATTAGTCTAAAATTTAATACGCCTCTCTCGATCCCATCTCAAGAAATGAGGTATTTTAATTTTATCCTTCAAAATATTCAATCTATATATAGATGCTACATCACTCAAAATAATGGGCTTGACCTATCTTGTTAAATTATATCCTTGGGGGTCAATATCCCTATGACACTGTTTTTCTCAGTTACCACCAAATGTTTTATCTTGTTTCTCTGCATAAGCTCATTCGCATCACTTCGGGTCAAATAGTGGTTTAAAGAAATAAGAGGTTTCGACATAATTAAATTTATTTGAGTGGTTTTAGGATCAAGCCCTTTAGCCATTACCCTTTTTACAAGATCAGATGTGGTGACAAGCCCAACGGGCTCTTCGTTTTCTTTCACTAATAGACAACTAACACTTTTTTGATCCATCTCTTTTGCGGTTTCCTCAGCGCTAGCTTGTATAGTTACACTCAAGACAGGTTTGGACATGAAATCTTTTATTACATCCATAGACTTCCCTCCCCCTTTTTAGTTTCTATTTACTCAAAAGATAACAGGTTCGATGACTTAATTCAAAAAAGAGTCATAAGTTTGTTTTTGTAAAGTAAATACAAAGCATTAGCAAAACTAAAACCCTAACTAATTGAGATAAATGAGATAAGTGTTTTATGAAAAGGAGGGGAAAAACGCGCCCAGCAGGACTCGAACCTGCGACCTACGGTACCGCAAACCGTCGCTCTATCCAGCTGAGCCATGGGCGCATAATTTTCATATTTATATTATATCAGGAAACATCTGCAGGAATATAATCCATTAACTGGAATGCAAATTCATCATGTTCGAATGCATACATAGTGGGATATTTAGCAAATGCCCAACCTTCAAACAAGATTTTTCCTTTATCTTCTACCCGCAATCGAACTGCAGGATTAATTAGTTCATTTCCATTTGAAGAATAATTTTTTTGTGTCATCACGAAGTTAGGCATAAAAGGTCCTACCGTAACTTTGATTCCAGACCCACCTAAATTAAAACTACTTCCTAAAGAAGCCGTTTTCATCGAGCTTCTGGACTCATCGATTTTATTTCGAACCATGATTTTGACGGCTTTCCATTGCCCTTTTACTTCTTTGGGGACAACAATTCCTCTATCTATTTTTACTTCCTCTTTTACCCCTGGATGGACTCCACCTAGATTTGTCTCAAGTTCTTTTTTAACGGAAGCTTGAAGCGGCTTAGATTGCGATCCTTCAAATTGTGGCACATCTACTTCACTGATTTTTTTTGCTTGAGTTAGTGGTGTATCGTTACTACCACCACTGCAACCTATGAGCAGCAAAACAGCCAACGCTAAACCTCTATTAATAATCTTTATGGCCCTCAAAATATTTTTCCTTACTTCAAAAGGGTGGCGGAGAGGGAGGGATTCGAACCCTCGGTAGGGGTTAAGCCTACACACACTTAGCAGGCGTGCGCCTTAAGCCAGCTCGGCCACCTCTCCAAATTATTATTTTACCACTGTAGCAAACTAACCTTTAAGAAAGGTGGTAACTACTATAATTTTTATCTTGCCAAATAACTCAAAAATATAGCTAAAAATTGTTTACACTTCGTTTCAATGCCAAGCAGTGGCGGAGGGAGTAGGATTCGAACCCACGGAACTTTCGTTCAACGGTTTTCAAGACCGCCGCCTTAAACCACTCGGCCATCCCTCCTTAATGTTTTGGACTGCGTTTATACTTATCTACTTGAAGATAAAAGTCAAGAGTACTATTTTAAGATTTTAGGCTCTTAATAAAGTCGAATCTCAGTTTAAGTCGACAGAATTTCGCGCCCCTGCATATAAGGTCTTATAGCTTCTGGAACAGTTATGGTTCCATTCGAATTTTGATAGTTTTCTAGGATAGCCACGAATAAACGCCCGGCTGCAAGGCCGGATCCATTCAAGGTATGAACAAATTCTGGTTTTCCTCCTGTCTTCTTTTTGCAGCGAATTTTTGCACGCCGCGCTTGATAATCTTTAAAGTTTGAACAGGATGATATTTCCCTATAAGTTTTTTGACTGGGTAACCAAACTTCCAAATCATAAGTTTTTGCAGCCGAAAATCCTAAGTCGCCAGCACATAACTCCATGACTCTATAATGCAAATTCAATTTCTTTAAAATCAATTCCGCATCATTTACAAGTTTCTCTAATTCCCGTTCAGATTCATCCGCTCTAGAAAATTTTACCAGCTCTACTTTGTCAAACTGATGCTGCCTTATTAGTCCTTGCGTGTCTTTCCCATAGGAACCTGCCTCACGCCGAAAACAAGGAGTGTATGCTGTATAACAAATGGGCAAAGATTCTTCTTCAAGAATTTCAGCTCTATGAAAATTAGTAACAGGAACCTCTGCTGTCGGAATAAGAAAAAGTGGGTCGTCTCTCATGGCAAAGAGCTCTTCTCCAAACTTGGGCAATTGACCTGTTCCCTGTAAACTTACCTCATTGACAAGAAAAGGAGGATAAAGTTCTTCATATCCATTTTCTTGAGTGTGGACATCGATCATGAAATTTATTAAAGCCCGAAGCAATGCGGCCCCCACTCCTCTGTATACAGCAAACCTAGCACCCGATATTTTTGCAGCTCGTTTTAAATCTATTAAACCAAGCCTTTCACCCAGCTCGACATGATTCAAAGGTTGAGTTGAAAAATTTGGTTTATCTCCCCATTCACGAATAAATCTATTGTTCAATTCATCCACACCACCAGGAATATTTTCATCAGGTATATTGGGAATGCCTAAAAGTTTTGTATGTATAATATTTTCCAAACCCTCGACTTTTTCATCCAAATCTTTTATGGATAAATTGATATTTTTTACATCATCCATTAATTGAAATGCGTCCTTACCTTGGTGTTTTAATTTTCCTATTTCTTCTGAGATTTTCTTTTTCTTATTTTTAAGCTGTTCAGATTTCTGAAGGCTTTGCAGCCTTTTCTCTTCTTGCTTTATTAGTTCCTCCAGGTCAGGGCACTTGCCATTTCGGCGTTCAAGACCTGTTTTAACAATTTGGAGGTTTTCACGGATATATTTTATATCTAGCATTACCTTACCTTTTCTATCCTTTTTTCAATTCCTAATAATTTCATTTTCAGTATTGATGGATAAGTATATTGCCCTTCTAAGGCTTTGAAAAGGTTATAAGCATCTTGAAGATGGCCTTCCTCTTCCAAACAAGAAGCCACCACAAAATCCATTTCAGATTTAAACCGACTATTAGAATATTCCAAATTGAAACTTCGGTATTGTTCCCTGGCTTCAGGACAACGATTGAGTGTATAAAGAATTTCTACAATTTTAAATTTTGTTTCCTCGACCCAAGGACTCTTAGGATAGTTTTCGAGAAGAATTTGTAACTCTACCAAAGCTTGATGATAATTCTGTTTTTTATAATATATGGAAGCAATTCGGAATTGGTATTCTCCTTTGGAAAACTCGTCTTTATGGAAATTAATCAGGGTTTGATATTCGACAATGGCTTGATCGTAATCTTTTAAACTAAATTCTGCAATTTCAGCAATATATTTTTGTGCCTTATAACCAAAAGGACCCTCGCGATTCATTTGTCTAACTTCCTGAAAAAAAACCAAGGCGCGAATACTATTATTTAAGCTGAAATGATGGATTTCTCCCAGTCTAAATAGGGCTTCTTCGGCTTTCTGTCCCTTTGGGTTGTTTTTTAATACCTCATTTAATAATTCTAGAGCACTGTGGTTATGCCCCTGAATCCATTCTTGATTGGCCTTTTGTATTAAGGGATCATTGTTTTCACCACAGGATAATAGAAACAGTAAAACAAAAATATAAATTGATACTTTTAAGGCGGGAAAAACTTTTTTATGCATAATCTAAAAGGTGAATCTTCAGTTAGTTTTACTCTACCAGTTTTTCGACACTCACAACTTGGTTCGATTCACCGGTTCCAACTAGCCTTACTCCCTGTGTATTTCGGCCAATCACAGATATTTCGTCCACCTTCATTCGAACAATATTTCCATCAGATGTAATAACCAACAATTGATCGTTTTCGGTTACCTGTTGGATCCCTATCACTGAGCCAATTTTTTCATTACAGCGAATTGTCATAACTCCTAATCCGCCCCGTCCCTGCACGGGATACTCTTCCAACTGAGTTCTTTTCCCATATCCATTTGAGGTAATGGTTAGGAGCATATTACCCGGGTGCACAATTTCGGCGCCTACAACGCGATCGTCTGGCTTTAACCGAATACCTCTAACACCTCGTCCTGTTCGACCAATGGGACGAGCTTCTTTTTCAGAAAAACGAATGGAAAATCCTTTTTCCGTAGCCAATAAAATATCGCTTTTTCCATCACACAACTCGGCACCAATCAATCGATCTCCTTTATCTATTGTCAGACCAATAACTCCTCCCTGCCTTGGCTTACTGTATGCCATTAAGGAGGTTTTCTTTACGATGCCACGTTCTGTGGCAATCATTACAAATTTATCCTCTTCAAACTCCCGAACCGATAAAATACTTGCAATGGATTCTCCTGACTGCAAGTTCACCAAATTGGCAATCGATTTTCCTTTTGCTGTCCGACTTACTTCCGGAATGGAAAATACCCGCAACCAGTGAACCTTGCCTAAACTTGTAAATATAAGCAAATGACTGAGGGCGGAAGCAATGAAAAGTTTTTCAACGACGTCCTCTTCTTTCAGGTCCATACCACGAATTCCCTTGCCGCCTCTTCGTTGGGCCCTATAGTTATCTACCGAATGACGCTTGATATATCCGCTTCTTGAATAAACCACAACAGTTTCTTCATCAGCAATTAAGTCTTCTATTAAAAGATCGCCCTCATCTGTTTCGGCAATTTCTGTGCGGCGTTGATCGTTATATTTTGTTTTTATTTCAACCAGTTCTTCACGGATGATTTTTAGTTTAACTTCTTCATTTGCCAAAATATGAAGGTATTCCTCAATTTTTTTCTTTATTTCTACTAACTCATCAACAATTTTTTGCCGTTCTAAACCTGTTAACCGTTGCAGCCTCATTTCCAAAATTGCTTTTGCTTGAGCTTCAGACAAAGCAAATATAGAAATGAGCCCTTCCCTTGCAGAAACAGGGTCTTCCGCATTACGGATGAGCTTCACAACTTCATCAAGGTTATCCAGAGCTATTTTTAAACCTTCAAGAATATGCTCCTTTTCCCTGGCTTTTTTAAGATCAAATTCCGTCCTGAGAGTAACTACTTCTTTTCGAAATAAAACAAAGTAGCGCAAGTACTCTTTTAGATTTAAAACTCTGGGCTGTTGATTAACTAGGGCCAGCAAAATCACTCCAAATGTGTCCTGGAGTTGAGTGTTTTTATAAATGGAGTTCAAGACAACCCGCCCCATTGTTCCTTTTTTTAACTCAATGACAACGCGAATTCCTTCGCGATCTGACTCATCCCTTAAGTCCGAAATGCCTTCCAGCTTTTTTTCTCTTACCAGCTCAGCTATTTTTTCAACAAGCCTGGCTTTATTTATCTGAAAAGGTAGTTCGTTGATAACAATTCTTTCTCTATCACCTTTTGCAATGGGTTCAATTTCTGCCCGGCCTCTTACACGAATGATTCCGCGTCCTGTTTTGTAGGCTGAAATTATTCCATTTTTTCCTTGAATGATTCCCCGGGTTGGAAAATCAGGACCCTTAACAAACTCTAAAAGATCATCGATAGAACATTCCGGTTCTTCAATAATATGGATGGCCGCGTCCACCACCTCCGTTAAATTATGGGGAGGTATATTGGTAGCCATACCCACAGCAATTCCAGAAGAACCATTAACTAAGAGTTGCGGAAAACTTGCAGGAAGAACAGAGGGCTCTTTTGTTGATTCATCATAATTGGGCACAAACTGAACCGTTTCTTTTTCAAGATCGCGTAACAATTCTCCTGTTATTTCCTGCATGCGGATTTCGGTATAACGCATTGCCGCAGCGGAATCACCATCAATAGAGCCGAAATTCCCCTGACCATCGACCAACGGAATTCTCTGGGAAAATTCCTGCGCAAGACGAACTATAGTGTCATAAACCGCCTGGTCCCCGTGAGGATGATATTTACCAATTACATCGCCTACAATACGGGCTGATTTTTTATAGGGTTTATTAAAAACATTTCCCGACTCATGCATAGCATACAAAACACGACGATGGACGGGTTTTAAACCATCTCTGATATCTGGGAGTGCACGACCAATAATTACGCTCATCGCGTAATCGAGGTACGCGCTTTTCATTTCATCGTCAATGTCTATTGGGTCAATTTTTTCCGGCATGCAATTGTCTTTCAAAAAAATAAATTTTTAAAACTAATTATTTAGAGATCTATGTTTCTAGCCTGTAAGGCATTTTTTTGGATAAATTCCCGGCGTGGTTCTACCGGATCCCCCATCAAAGTCTCAAAAAGCTCGCTCGAGGCAGGAATATCATCTGCGCGGACCTGCAAAAGAACTCTCACCTCAGGATCCATGGTTGTTTCCCATAATTGGTCTGGGTTCATTTCACCCAACCCCTTATATCGCTGGATATACATACCTTTTTTGGCCATCTCCAAAACCGCTTGTAACAAACCGTGCTTAGAGTTCACGGTGATGCTTTCCCCATTATTTTTTAAACTAAATGGAGAGTGATCGTGCTCCTTAATGGGTTTATAAATTTTCAGGATGTTTTGAATCATCACGGAATTAATGAATTCCGGATTTAAATTGATTTCAAAATCTCGGCCATTACTTGAACCTAAAAAAGCAACATTGTAGGTTTTCGTTTCGCCTTCAAAACCTATTAAAAGGCTGATATCTTTAATTTCGTTATTTAGATCTATTTTTTTAAAACCATGGCTCATTTTTACGGTAGAAATATTATCAGCTTCCTCATCAATTTCTAAAAGAAACTCCTTTAATCGATTCTTTTTATCATTATCAAGCTTGATACTAGTATTAAACTTAATGGGAATATTTAAGTTTTCTTTTTTATAATTATATTTATTTTTATTTTCTTTATCTATTAAGCCATCAACAATTTGAATTACGGCGGCCAGAACGTACTCTAGGTCTTTAAAATCCTTTTCTTCAATATCCAAACTAATCAGAGAGTCTAGAAATGCTTTAGGAATGTTGTTCATTACGACTTGATTAAAACATTCTTCAAATTTAAAAAGGTTATCTATCAGAAGCTTTAGGTTGGAACCCGAAATTGTTTCACCACCTTTACTTGTAGATATCTCCAGTTTTTCTGTTCCTTGATCCATCAAATATTGGAATAAAAGTTTTTCGTCTTTTAAGTAGTTTTCTTTTTTACCCTTTTTAATCTTAAAAAGTGGGGGTTGTGCAATATATAAGTAACCATGCTCAATAATTTGTGGCATTTGGCGGAAAAAGAAAGTTAATAAAAGAGTCCTGATATGGGCACCATCAACATCAGCATCCGTCATTATGATTACTTTATGATAACGAAGTTTATCAACATCAAAATCATTTCCTATCCCCGCTCCTAAAGCAGTAATTAACGTTCTAATTTCTTGATTACCTATCATCTTTTCTGTTCTAGCTTTTTCTACGTTTAAAATTTTTCCTCGCATAGGTAAAATTGCTTGATTTTCTCTGTTTCGGCCTTGTTTTGCAGAGCCTCCGGCGGAATCACCCTCAACAATATAAAGCTCTGACAGAGAAGGGTTCTTTTCTGAGCAGTCAGCTAGTTTTCCTGGTAATGAGCTTACCTCTAGTGCATTTTTTCTCCTTACAAGGTCCTTTGCCTTTTTTGCAGCTTCTCTTGCCTGGGCAGCGCTAATAACCTTAGAAACAATTTGTTTAGCAACAACAGGCTGTTCTTCAAAGAACTGTCCTAATTTTTCATTAACAATCTGTTCAACTATTCCCTTAACCTCTGTATTACCAAGTTTCCCTTTAGTCTGGCCTTCAAACTGAGGATCTGGTATTTTTATGCTTAAAACCATGGTTAAACCTTCTCTTACATCATCGCCCGTTAAAGTAACCCCTGTGTTTTTAAGCATATTATTTTGTACCGCATAACCGTTCACTGTTCTTGTCAATGCTGATCTGAAACCACTTAAATGCGTTCCTCCATCACGAGTATTGACATTGTTAACAAACGTAAACATTTCTTCGTGGTAGCCATCGTTGTATTGAATAGCTAATTGTAAATCACAATCATCTTTCTCTCGCTCAATATAGATAGGTTCTGGGTGAAGGATTTTTTTGTTTTTTCCTAAATGTTCTATGAACGAGACAATTCCTCCAGCAAATAAAAATTCATTATCCTTACCATCTCGCTCATCATGGATATGTATTTTTAACCCTTTATTAAGAAAAGCTAACTCCCTTAGCCGATTAGATAAAATCTCGAAACGGAAATTTAAGTCCTCAAAGATTTCTGAATCAGGTTTAAATCTTATCCTTGTTCCCGACGAACTCATTTCACCTATCACCTCAATAGGTGAAACGGGTTTACCTCTCATATACTCCTGGAAATGAATTTTTCCTTCTCTTTTAATTTCCAACTGTAGCGTTTCAGACAAGGCATTTACTACAGACACACCAACCCCATGCAAGCCTGCAGAAACTTTATAAGTATCTTTATCAAACTTTCCTCCAGCATGAAGAACCGTCATAACAACTTCTGCGGCAGACACATCCCTGTCTTGATGTAGACCTACAGGTATTCCTCTACCATCGTCGGATACAGTCACTGTTCCATCAATATGCAATACAACCTCTATCTCGTTGCAAAAACCCGAAATAGCTTCATCCACGCTGTTATCAACCAATTCAAATATTAGGTGATGTAGGCCATCAATTCCTGTTCCACCAATATACATTGCAGGTCTTTTTCTAACAGCTTCCAAACCCTCAAGAATTTTAATATTTGAGGAATCGTATGATTTATTTTCTGAAGATTTCATATCCTCCTGTTTCTTACTTAAAACTAATAAAATAAAGAAACCTATTATTACTTAGTAGTAGTAGTAGGGCCTGAGATTATGTGGAAAAACGATCTAAATTCCCAATTTAAAAGGTAGAATATAAAGAAGAAAGTGTTAGTAAAAATGCTACATTTTTAGCAAAGGTGGGAAGAACTTTTACCGTGTAAATTATACCTTATTTTAATAGTTTTTTTAACCAGTTTTTCACACGTTCTATACAAGTTATCCATTTTCTATAAGATTTAAAATATCTTGAATTGATGATTTTAAATCATTGTTTTCTTTTATATTGGCGGATATTTTTTTATGGGAAAAAATAACTGTTGTGTGATCTTTACCTCCAAACTGTTTTCCGATTTCCGGAAGGGAGGATTTTGTATGCTCACGGCACAGGTACATAGCAATCTGACGAGTCGTAGAAATCTCTCGGGTTCGTCTTTTTGATTTGATATCAGAGATTTTAATATTGTAATAGGATCCTACAGTTTTTAGGATGTTTTGAATTGTGAAGTTCTTTTTTTTGTCAAATGTAAAATCTTTTAAGACTTCCTTCGTGATTTCTAAGTCTATTTCTCTATGGGTGAAAGATGAATAAGCAATAACTCTAAGCAAAAAACCTTCGAGTTCTCGGATATTGGATTTAATATTACTAGCTATAAATATAGCGACATCTTGTGGAATTTCTTTTTTATGTAATTCGGCTTTTTTATATAAAATAGCTACCTTGGTTTCAAGGTCGGGAGTGTTAATATCTGCTATTAATCCCGATTCAAAACGTGATTTTATTCTTTCTTCAATATTTTGAATATCTTTGGGATATCTGTCACAGGAAATAACAACTTGTTTTTGAGATTCATAAAGAGCATTAAATGTATAAAAAAACTCTTCCTGGGTTCTTTCTTTACCGGCAATAAACTGGATATCATCAATTAATAAAACATCTAACGGTCTGTACCGTTTTCGAAAGAAAGGCATTTTATCTCTTTTAATAGATTCAATCAGATCGACAGTAAAACTTTCTGCAGAGATATAACGGACTCGTGAATTAGGGTTATTTTTTTGAATATTATTTCCAATAGCATGAAGTAAATGCGTTTTTCCTAAACCAACGGCCCCATAGATAAATAAAGGGTTGTAAGCTATTGAGGGATTATTAGCTACCGCCAGAGCCGCAGCATGCGCAAACTGGTTGCTAGATCCGACCACAAAATTTGAAAATGTGTGCTTTGAACTTAATGTTTGGGAACAAACATCAAGTCCCAATTTATTTTCATTGGGTTTGGATTCTTCTGTGATCACTAGATCTAATTTATCTTGCTCTGTATAGCTATTTTTCTCAGATTCTATGCAAAAATCAACAAGGATAGACTCGTCTGCTACGGTCTTCAAAGTGTTTTCAATTAATTCCCGGTAATTTTCTATTAAACATTTTCTATAAAACTGGTTTGGAACAGCAATTGTTATTAAGCCGTCTTCTAAATTTCGCGGATAAGTAGGTGAAAACCAAGTTGTATAGCTATCCGGAAGAATGCTTTGCTCAATTTTTTCCAGGCATTTTTTCCAAATAGTTTCTTTAACTTCCATAGACCTATAAGAAAAGAACGTTAATCTGGTGGGATTACGCGGCAATATATAAAATGCGAAATATAAATGCAATACGAAAACTTAAAAAAAAAAATCTATTCAAAAAACTTATGAATTAACAAAAGGTTTCAGGGAATTTTTTTTTGCCCACTTCTTCAATTTTATTCTCTTTTTTTATCCAGAATTTTTATGTTCAAGAAAACCTTTTTTCCCAATAGTTTAGAAAATAATAAAATATTTTCATAAAATAAGTTAAATTTAATATTAAAGTAGGAAGTTTCTAATTAGTAATCTGAAATTTATATTATGAAAATAATTGTTTGCATTAAACAGGTATTGGATACAGCAGCAAAAATCTCAATTCAGGGTGAAAAAATCGTATCCCCAGGAAGTCCCTTTATTATGAACCCGTATGATGAATTCGCGGTAGAAGAAGCACTTCGGATTAAAAGTGCTATACCCGAATCAGAAATAACAGTTTTTTCAATGGGCCCTGACAGAGTTAAGGAAACGCTTAAAAGGGCGCTTGCCATGGGAGTAGATCGTGCGATTCATATTTTAGAATCCTCATATGACAAGTTTGATCATTTGCAAGTTGCGAAAACTCTTTCCACTGCAATTGCAAGAGAACCTTTTGATTTAGTTCTTTGTGGTCGTCAAGCGGTCGATCTTGATATGGCCCAAATCGGGCCTGCTTTGGCAGTATACCTGGAGATACCATTTATAACCGTTGTAACTAAAATTCAATTTGACGAAGATTTTAAACAAGCGGATATCACACGACAGGTTGAAGGTGGTCGTGAGATTAGAAAGAGCATGTGCTTGCCTTTTTTAGCAACTTGCCAGAAGGGTTTGAATGAGCCTCGTCTTCCATCACTAAAAGGAATCATGGCGGCGAAGAAAAAAGAGATTCAAAATATCACAGTTTCTGGTTTAAATATGGATCTAAATATTCTTGATCCTCAACAAAACAAACTGCAGACGTTAAAACTTTCCTTGCCTCCTGAAAGAAAAAAAGGAATAATTCTAAAAGGATCGGATGAAGAAATTGCTAAACAATTGGTTACAATAATCCGTGAAGAAGAAAAAATAATTTAATGTAAAAAGGCTTTTCCAAAATGAATGAAATCCCAACATCTGAGAGGTCTGGCGAACAAAACTTTTTTCAGAAAAATAAAGAAAAGTTTGGTTTAGGTGCTCTAGCGGTTTATGTCCTTCTTTTAGGACTAGGAACCATAGGAGAAATATGGGAAATTGAATGGATTTTAGATTTGCCTTTGTTCAGACCTCCCGGCAAATACTAACCTAAAAATTTGCCAAAATAGGCAACGCCTGAATTGGCTTGAAAAGTTTTATTTCCCTTTTCCATACCTTTCTTTCCCGGTTGTGGTTTGTCCTTGCTTGGGTTATCCTTTCCGTTTTTACGTTTGGTCTAATTTTGAGCAAGATTAATGGACAATAAATTTACTATCATAGTGGTCGTGGAACATGATCAAAACGGGATAAAACCCGTTACTAATGAAATTCTACATGCTGCTAGTAATCTGGGCGGGTTCGTAATAGCTTACTATTTTTCTGAAACTCAAAAAGAGGATGGGCAAACACTCATTGATAATGGTGCAGACGAAGTTCGATTTTACCTGCACTCGGATTTCAATCATTATGTTCACGAAACTTATTCAGGTGCTTTGTTAAGCGAGATTGAAAAAACAGAACCAGATATGGTTTTGTTGTCATCCTCGAATAACGGTAAGGAGTTATCTGCTGAGGTGGCTACACGGCTGGGAGTAGCATTGGTCACCGATTGTATTGACCTTCAAATTTCTGATGAAGGCAGGGTAATTGCTAAAAGGCCAATATTTTCCGGAAAAGCCTTTTCATTATGTGAATTAAAGGGTCCCAAACCCCACTTCCTAACCTTAAGATCGAATGTATTCAGAGGTGAGACTGCCAATACTATTAGGAGAGGGGTTATTAATAAGCAAGAATTCGTTTTTCCAGAGTTCTCAAAAATGGTTGGTAGCCTCATTCGAGAGATCGGCCTTGAACTAGATATTACCGAAGCTCGGATCATTGTTTCCGGCGGATTGGGTATGCAGGACCCAGCAAACTTTAAACTTCTTGATGAGTTGGCCGGCGTTTTAGGAGCCGCGGTAGCGGCCTCCCGACCGGTTGTTGATAATGGCTGGAAGGAGTACACGCATCAAGTTGGGCAGACCGGAAGAACCGTTTCACCCGATTTATACATAGCCTGCGGTATTTCAGGTGCAGTTCAGCATTTAGCCGGCATGTCTTCATCACGTTGTATTGTAGCAATCAACTCAGACCCTCATGCGCCTATATTTTCTATTGCCGATTACGGTATTGTTGGGGATGTTCTTAAAATAGTTCCTTTACTCACGCAAGAATTTAAAAATATTCTAGGCCACTGAGCTTGCATACCGGCCTTCCATGTTAACAAGTGTATGAATATCCTTGAGATACTGGAAGACTCACGATTAGGTCTTTCCCCCGATTCAACCCTCGGGCAAATTAAACTTCAGTTTACTTCCTACCTACATCTTCTGGTTAAGTGGAATAAAAAAATTAACCTTACCTCTGAAAAAACCGCACAAGAAATTTTACAACGCCACATTTTTGATTCTTTGCATTACTGCAGAGCCGTATTTCCTAATGATCGAATTATTGATATAGGGAGCGGGGCAGGTTTTCCTGGAATACCCCTAAAGATAATATATCCCAATCTAAACGCAATGCTTGTGGAAAGCCAAAGGAAACGATGTAGTTTTCTTAATGCAGTTATCCACGAGCTTAACTTCGTAAAAACTATTGTTGTCAATGCAAGAGCAGAGCAAATTCTGCCAGCCTCTTCGGTTGATGTAGTTGTATTAAGGGCAGTTTCAGATATTAACAGCTGCCTTAAATTGGCAGGAAGATTTTTGGAAAGGGGCGGTAAAGTTGTTTTGAAAAAAGACCCTGATGCGAAAACTAATAAAACTCATCAGGGGTTTACGCTTGCAGAGGAGAGAGTTGTGCTGGGATACAATGATAAGCAATCTAATCTATTGATTTTTGAAAAATGTTCCACGTGAAACAACTTTGATTGGGACTTAAAGATCTTTTGACTGTTTCACGTGAAACATTTTATCTAACTTGATAAGATAATAGTTCGCTAAAAAGTTAAATTTATGCTAATTTTAACTAGCATATATCTAGGTTTAGGGTTTTATGAGCAAAATAATTAGTATTGCAAATCAAAAAGGCGGGGTTGGGAAAACAACCACTGCCATAAACCTAGCCGCTTCTTTAGCCCTTTCGGGCAAAAAAGTGCTCTTGGTGGATGTGGATCCTCAAGGAAATGCCTCGAGTGGTTTGGGGGTTGAGGAAGATTCCAGGGGGGTTTATGAGCTCTTGATGGGTGAAGCCAGCGTCGAAGAGGTGACTTGCTCCACAGAAATTGAAACCCTGAAAATTATCCCTGCCCGAGTCGACCTTACAGGAGCCGAAATAGAGCTTGTGACAAGAGGATCCCGGGAGACAGTATTGAAGACAGCACTGACTAAAATTGATGAATATGAGTTTGTGGTCATTGATTGCCCGCCCTCTTTAGGCCTTTTAACATTGAATGCGCTAGCTGTTTCTAACTCAGTATTGATTCCTATGCAATGTGAATACTACGCTTTGCAAGGACTCAGCCATTTGTTGAAAACTTTGAAACTTGTAAAAAAGTCAATCAACCCAGATTTAAAAGTGGAAGGTATTTTATTAACTATGTTTGACGGAAGAACTCTTCTGGCAGCACAGGTAAAAGATCAGGTAAAAAAATATTTCAGTGATTTTCTTTTAAAAACTGTTATCCCCAGGAACGTGCGATTGAGTGAAGCCCCTAGCCATGGGAAGCCTATCATGCTTTATGCAGGCAGTTCGCGGGGCGCCGATTCTTATGTTGAACTTGCTAAAGAAATTATTTCTAGATCTAAAACGGATTCTCGCCTTAAAACTTCCTTAACAGGTTCATTAACATGAATAGAAAAGCTCTAGGTAAAGGTATAAATGCGTTAATCCCAGAATTTGAAATGGGGGTTCCTGAAGTAGGACTCTCCTCAGTAAAAGATTTATTGGTCGATGAAATTTCGCCAAATCGTATGCAACCCAGAAGTTTTTTTGATGATAAAAAACTGGAGGAGTTAGTCGCTTCTATTGAAGAGTATGGCATATTGCAACCAGTCGTGGTTCAAAAGGCCAATTCAGGTTATGAATTAATAGTGGGTGAAAGACGTTGGCGCGCTTCCAAAAAACTTGGGCTTAAAAAAATCCCTGCTGTGATCCGCGAAGTAAGCGAGGAGCAATCTCTGGAAATTGCAATCATTGAAAATATTCATCGTCAAGATTTAAATCCCATAGAGGAGGCCGAAGCTTATGCTAGGCTTTCCAGCGAGTTTGCTTTAACCCAAGAAATGGTAGCAAATAAGGTAGGCAAAAGCCGTGCTGCAGTTGCTAATACTTTGCGGTTGTTAAACTTATCAGAAATTTTAAAAGAAGACCTAGTATCTGGTAAGATATCGATGGGTCATGCTAGGGCTTTGCTGGGCTTAGAAAACCAAAAAAACATGGAAGCCTTAAGAAAAGAAATCGTTAAAAAAGGTTTGTCGGTTCGCCAAACGGAGAACAAAGCTAAAAAATTAAAAAATGATTCTGCTGAGAAATCGAATTCATCCACAGACCCAAAAGATATTTTTATTAAAGATCTCGAAAAAGATTTGGCAAGAAGACTAGGAACAAAGGTAAATATCTCTCCGAAAAAAAACGGCGGAAAACTTGTTGTGACTTATTATTCTGATGATGATTTGGAACGGATTCAGCTATTAATAGTAAGCAACAAAAAATAACAATTTTAATGAGCGATTTCTGATGTGGAAGGAAGAAACAAATATGAAAACAGATGATGATCAGATTAAAGCCTATATGGGCAAAGATACTGTTTTTAATGGATCGCTAAATTATGATGGCACTGTTCGTATTGACGGTAAGTTTGAAGGTAAGGTTATAACCGAAGATACTTTGATTATTGGCGAATCAGGCCATTTAATGGCTGAAATTCATGCGGGCACTGTTATTTGCATGGGTCGAGTGGAAGGTACCATTGTGGCTTCTAAAAAAGTAGAAATTCATTCGACTAGTAAAGTATTGGGAAATATAAAATCTCCAGCTATAGATATTGAATTAGGTGGCATCCTTGATGGAAATTGTGATATGAGCGGAAAAGAAACAAAAGTAATTCCCTTGGTAAAAACTGAAGAAAAAGAAAAATAAGTCTACTAACCAAACCCCATAGAGTTAATTTATTAACCCTAAAGTCATTGTTTTAAAATTACTTATTGAGGTTTTTGGGGTGACAGATTAAAATAGACACTGGTTATGGGAAATGAGGACAGGGATACCCTGGAACCAGGGACTATTTATATAGTAAGTACTCCAATTGGGAATCTAGGTGATTTTACTCAAAGAGCAGTTGAAACTCTGAAACATGTATCTTTGATTGCTGCAGAAGATACCCGTCGTACGCGGATTTTATTAGATCGTTATAAAATCCAAACTCCCTTATCCAGTTACAACAGCTATAACAAATTTAAAAAAAGATCCTTATTTATCGATCGTCTTAAGAATGGCCAGAGTATTGCTTTGGTCTCGGATGCTGGTACGCCTGGTATTTCGGATCCGCATTACCATTTAGTGCAATCGGCGTTGGAAGAGGGAATACGCGTAAACTCTATTCCTGGTCCATCAGCATTATTAGCTGCTTTGACGGTTTCCGGTCTCCCCATGGATAAATTTGTATTTGAGGGTTTTCTTCCAAGGAAAAAAGGCCGAGCAACAGCGCTAGAAAATCTGGCATGTGAAAAACGTACGCTGGTTATTTTTGAATCCCCGAACCGCATTCAAAAAACTTTTCAGGATCTTTTTAGGGTATTTGGTAATAGACAAGTTGCAATTGCTAGAGAATTAACAAAATTGCACGAAGAAGTGCTGCGCGGTAACTTGGAAGACTTTGCAAACCAAGACCGCAATTGGAAGGGTGAAATAACCCTGGTGATTGCGGGAGTAAATGTGAAAAAAATCAAAAATGAATACCGGTTAAAGAAATGAAAAAACTATGGGGTGGTAGATTCAAACAATCGACAGATGCGTTGATGGAAACATTTTCGGCTTCCATATCGTTTGATAAACGTCTTTATGATTGTGATATTGAAGGTAGCATTGCGCATTGCAAAATGCTAGCTCGGTGCAAAATTATTACCACTGTTGAGTCTAAAAAAATCATTAAAGGCTTGCAACGTATATTACGCGAATGTGATGAAGGCCGCTTTGAGTTTAGTGAAAGCCTTGAAGATATTCACATGAATATTGAAAATCGGTTAAGTGAAATCGTAGGTCCCGTAGCTGGGAAGTTGCATACGGCAAGAAGTCGAAATGACCAAGTTTGTCTTGATATACGACTTTATCTTAGAAAAGAAATTGATGATATCGTTAGCGAATTGGACCGACTTAGCAAAGCCTTAGTAGACATTGCTAAAAAAAATATCGATCTTTGCATCCCAGGTTATACTCACTTACAACGAGCACAACCCGTATTACTTTCACATCATTTACTGGCATATGTTGAAATGATGCTTCGGGATAAAGAACGTTTTCTTGATGCTTATAAAAGAATTAATGTTATGCCGCTGGGTTCCGCAGCTTTAGCTGGTACCAACTTTCCGATTGATCGCAAAATAACCGCAAAACTTTTAGGGTTCCCTGAAATTTCCCACAATAGTATTGATGCGGTAGCGGACAGGGATTTCGTAGCTGAATTTTGCAGTGCATCCGCATTGACCATGATGCATCTTAGTCGTTTTTGTGAAGAGGTAGTCATTTGGAATACCAGTGAATTTGGGTTTTTGGAACTTTCCGATGCGTTTACGACGGGTAGCAGTATCATGCCGCAAAAAAAGAATCCGGATGCTGCTGAACTAATTCGAGGAAAATCAGGGAGAGTGTTTGGAAACCTGGTATCTCTCCTCACCATGATGAAAGGTATGCCGCTCGCCTATAACAAAGATATGCAGGAAGACAAGGAACCCTTATTTGATACTTCGGAAACGGTAAAGGCCTGTCTTCGAATTTTTACTGACATGATAAAAACTGCGATGTTTATACCAATTCCACAAAAAGAATTGGAAGCCAGCGGTTTTCTAACAGCAACCGATTTAGCTGATTATTTGGTATTAAAGGGAGTGCCATTTCGTGAAGCGCATGAGATTACTGGAAAAACGGTAGCCTATTGTCTCGAAAATAAAAAAACATTAGCCGATCTTTCGTTGGCCGAACTTCGTAAAATTTCCAAGAGAATTGACAAAGAAGTCTTCAATCACATAGCGATCAAAAACTCGATGGATAGAAAAAATATTTATGGTGGAACTGCAAAAAAACAAGTTCGTGCGCAAATTTTACGGCTGACTAAAAAACTCAAAAACAAAAGCCGATGATGCCAAGAAGCTTTTTTGCTTTACTTGTTATCATCTTCATCCTTCTTTTAACCGGTTTGAGCGGCTGTGGCCACAAAGGTCCTCCCAAGCCCCCTGTCGCCCCGCCCGAAGAAACAAATGTCTAGTAAGGTTGCCACTATTTTGGAAATATCCAACAGTCAAATATCAAAGAATTAAGTTTTTGGTATTGATTTGTATCAAGGATCAGAATAATGCCACCTAGGAATGTAATGGGTAATCGGTTAATTTTAATTCACCTTTTAGACCTCTTTAAGCAAGGCCCCGTAAAAAATACCCCTGCTTCCCAAAACTAAAGCACAAACATTTGTTTTTATTGAATTTATAACTTTTCCCAGAGTTTTTTTATGGTACACTACAAGAATAATTTACTGAATTAATACCAAAAATTGCCAAGGGAATTTAAATGAATAAAGATCAAGTTGCAATTTATTTGGATGAACATCCGGAATTTTTTAATGAATACCCAGAGTTGCTAAGAAGGATCAAAGAAATTAAAGAGGAAGATCTTCCTATTGAACCTATTAATACTTTGAGTCTTGCCGATCGCATCATAAAGCGGGTACAAAATGATAAGGAAAACCTTAAAAACAAACTGGAATGGTTATTTGAAATTTCCCGTGCCAATGAAAAAATTCAAGATCATTTATATGAAATAGAGCAACTTGTTTTAACCAGTACCAATCTTGACCAGATGGTAAATCAATTAAAAAAAGAAATTCCAAATCGTTTTGGAATTCCTAAGGTTGCTGTTTGTCTTATTCAGGGTTCCGACCATTTTATGGAAGATCGATTAAGGGAGCGATATAATGGAGATCTCGATGAGACAGTAAAATTTATAAGCAAAGAAACCGCATCAAACTGGTTTAACGGAAAACCTCAACCGATCCTGCGTGGAGAGATCAAAGAGTCCGATGTGTTTGGCCCATCCTCTAAGGAAGATGATTCGATTAACTCTGAAGCGCTTATCCCTATTGTGGCGCAGGAAAATTTAGTGGGGATTATTGCGTTTGGTAGCCCTAAAACTTTTCATTTTCATGAGGGGCTTGGTACCGAGTTTCTGGAACGCATGGCAGACAAAGTCGCAATCTCAATCAATAACATCCTCCTAATCGATCAACTTAAAGATCAACTTGTCCATTAGCCCGCCTCCAGCTGACGGTTGAATCGAGACCTAAAGTTATATAGCAATACTTTCGAGATGTGTCTATTACAAGAGCGATGTGTTGGCTAAGGAACAAGAAAGTTTATTTAATTTTTATGCTTTGCTCCAGGCTTGACTGATTAGCTAAACTAGTCGATACTAAATAACCAACAGCCAATCACACATTTAAAATCTTATTATAGGTAGATATATTTAATGATACGTAAGGGGCAAATTGAAGATGCGCCGGCCATTCAGAACCTAATTTGTTTGTATTCTGAAGACGGCAAAATGTTGTTCCGATCTTTAGAAGAAATTGAGCATAACATTGCTGATTTTTGGGTGTATGAAAAGTTGGGTGAGGTCATTGGTATTTGCAATCTAAAATATGGTTGGGACAAACTTGTTGAGATCCGTTCGCTGGGTGTCGATCCGCGCTACCACAGGCAGGGAATTGCCACGCAAATGGTTCAAGAAAGCATCGAGTATTTATTATTAAATCAAAACTGCGATACTGTTTTTGTTTTAACCTATGCAATCAAATTATTTGACAAGTTGGGGTTTCAGATCATAGATAAAATTAATTTACCACAAAAAGTCTGGAATGATTGCCAGCAATGTCTGCATCAGGATAATTGTGATGAAACGGCAATGAGTTTTTCATTACTTTCTCTTAGAAAAAAATCTGTTTTAAATGATACGAATAATAGTGATGAAGTTCTTATTCCGAATTAATAAGGAGGGCTAAATAATGTTAGGACAAATTTTTAGTGCTTTAACCGGTTTAAGCAACGCGACCAAAAGACTGCAGAACAGTGCCAATAATCTTGCTAATGTACAAACTCCCGGATTTAAAAAAGGGGAAGTAAACAGTATTGAAATAAAATCAGGCGGCACACGCTTGAACTCAACTACCAAATCAAACTTTCAGGGTAGTTTTATACCTACTAATAATCCTTTAGATCTTGCCATTCAAGGAAGGGGTTTTTTCCAAGTTGCCAATCCAAATGGAGGCACCAGTTTTACTCGGTCGGGAAGTTTTAAATTGAATGGTGCGGGGCAAGTAGCGGATGCTAGTGGAAACATTCTGATCCCAGAAATCAATGTCCCAGCAGAAAACCATGGAATCATTGTCGGAGCCAATGGTCAGGTGTCTGTGCAAACCCCAGCCGGGCAGGAAGTCACAGGTCAGATTCAACTTACAAACTTTAACAATCCAGAAGGGTTGATTGCCGCAGGTGGCAACCTATTAGATGAGTCGGCAGCATCAGGCGCGCCGATTGTGGCGATTCCAGGCGAAGGTGCTTTAGGGTCGATTTTATCAGGCTTTCTAGAAGGTTCAAATGTTGATATTGCAGAAGAGATGGTTGATCAAATTGTTTCTAAAGCGGCGTTTAAGGCCAATGTCAATGTTATCAAAGCCAACGATGAAATGATCGGTTCCTTGCTCGATACAAAGAGTTAAATACTTTTTTTCTTAACGCACCTGTAGTATTCTTACCAAAATTTTTTACCTCTCATAATTTTTTCAATGGAAAACGGAGATTACCTGATAACGGTAGAGCAATTTGTTCTATCTTTTAAGGAATCGGGTTTATCGCTTTCTGCAATAGACTATGATCTCATCCAGCAATGGGAGAATCGTGGAGTTCCGGTAAAGGTAGTGTGCCGTGGAATTGAAACTGGATTCGGCAAATTTGAAAGTACCAATCCTAGGCAGCCAACCCGTGTTAGCTTGAGTTATCTTAAAGTTTTTATTGAAGAAGAAATCGAACGGGGATGAAACAAAAAATAAAACAAGCAATAGATTGCGGACGTTGCCGCGATAAAAAATATGTTTTTGTAAACATAAAAGGAAGAGTACAGGCGGAAACCTGTTCTTGTTTTGAGTGCAAGCTTTGTGAGGGCAGCCGCAGGATTTTTGAAGAAGCTCCGGAAGGTTTCTCCAAAATTAAAGAATGTGAATGCAACTGGCTTTTTGAAAGAATGGCATTGTTTAACCATGCGGGCGTACCCGGTAAGTTTGTTCACGAAGATTTTAATTCTTATTCGGTGGACCCACCGCAGCATAGAACTCAAAAAAATGCTTTAATCAATTCCAAAAAATTCATAAAAGATTACGTTGATAGAAAGGGCCAATACAGTCAAGGTCTTATATACATGGGTGCGCCCGGACTTGGAAAAACTCATATTGTAGTATCAGTAATTAAGGAATTAGTTATGGAACACGGGATAGAATGCAAGTTCGTCGATTTTTTTGAACTCCTGAGAGATATTCGCCACGGGTATGGAGAGGATATTTCAGAAAAGGATTTTATTGATCCTTATGTAGGAGTAAAGGTACTGGTGATTGATGAGCTGGCGAAAGGTCGAAATACGGATTGGGAAATTACCATTCTAGATCATTTTATTTCCACTCGTTACAACGATGACGATAAGGTTACGTTGGTTACTACGAATTTTAGCGATAACCTTGAAAACCCTTTAACACCAACTGGTCGAAATGACAAGCAAGGCTTATCTAATGCCTACTCACGTTTTACCCTTGAAGAAAAAATCGGTGCCCGAATTCATTCTCGCCTGATGGAAATGTGCAAGAAAATAAACCTAGAAGGCAAAGATTACCGTCGGTAGATATTTGACTTTCAAAATTTTAAGCCAACTCGACTCTCACCTATTTTTTTATTTGAATTAACTATTAGGAATAGATTGGCCCAGAATAAAAGGGCACGTGGGAGGCGATTCCTCCTGGATTTGCCTCCCACGTAATAGGAAATTCCAATTTTTTGTCAACTCAACCTTGGTGGAGGATTAGGAGTCAGCCAGTAATTGAAACGTCCCTAAATTGATTTGCTTAGCAATTAACTTGTGGTTATTCTTTTTTTAACTATCGGAAGAAAGGTTTTCATCATCAAAATCTACCAACCTGGATGTTTTTTGTCCGCCTTTTTTTCCTTTTTTTTTGATGGGTTCCCCCATCTGGTAAAATGAATCCCAATAATTTTTACTGAGCTTCTTACGGGAAAGAATTTTTTTTACCTTTCCTTTTTTATCAAATACTTTGACCTCGTGAAACACTTTATGCTCCAAAACTGAAAGCCTTTTCGGACCCTTCAACTTGCGCACTCCGTAATGTTTCTTTATAACGTCAAATATTCTGGGTTCAATTGGCTAAGTGAAAATTATGTCGTATTTATAAATTAAACCTATTTAAAGGCATGGCAATCTGTACAATCAAATTAATTTCCCAGGCCTTACAAGGTCTTATCGGAGGAACATTTTGAAACAATTAACACTTTTTTTATATTTTATTATATTTTTATCTCTCGTTGGCTGTGAAGGAAAAATGAAAGAGCACCCTTTACCCGAAACTTTAAAGAAGGAACTTGCGCGTAAAAGTGATCCTAAAGCCCATATAAATGATGTTTCTGGAACTATTTTAATGTTGCCGGATTTGGGGGTTTCCATAAATCCTAGTGCCGATTTGTTTATATTTGCTCGTCCAGAAGGTATGGAATCAGGCCCTCCTTTAGCAGTGAGGAAACATGGAATATTTGAATTTCCGTTTAAATTTGAGATTGGCCAGCTCAACACCATGATGGAAGGCAGTGTTTTCGAGGGAAATTTAACTCTGACCGCTAGGCTTGATCAGGATGGAAATCGAAAATCGAGCGCGGGTGATGTAGAGGGTAAAAAAAATGTAAAAGCTGGAGACAAAGGAGTGCAGTTAATTCTCGATAAAGTGGTGGAAGGGAGAACGCTAAACATTCAGGGAACGATCCGTGTTAGCGAAAGACTTAAAAACAAAATTAAAGACAATGCTGTGCTGTTTTTATTTGCAAGAAGTACAGAAGTTAAACGCGGCCCTCCTATTGCAGTTAAAAGAATTCCAGATATCAAAATGCCTTTTAAGTTTAGTTTAGGAGCACAGGATGTCATGTTTCCCGGGGCTAGCTTTGAGGGGCCGATGGTTTTGACAGGAAGAATCGATGCAGATGGTGATGCCCGCGCTGGCGCGGGAGATATAGAGGGATTTATCAGCGTCAAACCTGGAGACAAAAACGTAGAACTAATTCTAAACCATTTAACAACGGGTTGATTTACACCAATATTTTATATTTATTTTCGCGATGTAAACCCAAGTAGTCCCGTTAGTAATAGACATAGCCAACAGAAGACATCGCCGTTTAGACTGTAAAAAGTTTTGCCGCTTGTTGCGGGAGAGATTTTTGTAATAAAAGAATCTTCTACAAACAATTCTGTTTTGTCTTTTAACTTTCCGGTAGCCTCGATGGCGCCAGAAATGCCAGTATTGGCTGCCCGAACAATAGGCATTCTGTTTTCGACCGCACGCAATGAGCCCATACTCATATGTTGGTAGGAGGCAGCGCTTTTTCCAAACCATGCATCGTTGGTAATGTTTACTAAAAAATTTGCGCCATTTTTTACAGATTGCCGTATTAAATCTGGAAAAATTAATTCATAGCAAATCGAAATGCCTACTTTATTACCCGCATTTTCCATTACTGTTGGCTCTGTGCCGCGGCCAAAGTCCCCAATCATTACCACCAGTTTTTCTATGAAGAACAATACTGTTCGAAAAGGCACAAATTCACCAAACGGCACTAAATGAATTTTATCATAGCGGCTTAAAGTTTCTCCTGTTCCTGATAGCAAATAAGCACTGTTAAAATAAATTTTTTTATTTTTTATTTTTTTTCGATGAGGGCTACCAAATAAAAGAGGTATTTGAATTTCCCTTACAAGGTTTCTTATTATGTCGGTTTCGTTAGGATTTTCTTCAAAATAAAACGGCGTTGCAGTTTCTGGCCAGATAATAAGGTCGGGTTTGTTTTGGGCGGCTTTTAAAGTCAGGTCTCGGTACTTATTTATGACGAAGTTTTGATAAACCGGATTCCATTTCATAAATTGCTCTATATTTCCTTGGACTACTCCTATTTTTATTTTTTCATCAGGATTCTTTGAAAAATGTGTGAGCCTTTGACTTCCATAAATCAGCCAAAGAGCAAAAACAAGAAGGGTAACAGATAAAATCCTCCACCCCGTTTTGAGTTCCCATCCATTGGTATTTTGCTCCCGCCAACATTTCCAGGATAAATATACCCCGCTGTTAAAGAGAAGAATGATCCATGAAACTCCATAAACCCCGGTCCACTCTGCGGCCTGTATGACAGGAAGATTCTGGAATTGTGAATAACCCAGACCCAACCAGGAAAAACCGTATTCCGAATGGGTAGAGCGTAAATATTCCAGCGAAACCCAAATAACCGGTGCAAACAAAAAGAAATGAATTGGATTATTGGCGGAGACCCTTCTCAATAAATAGCAAAAAAGTGCGATAAAAAAAGATAAATAGGAAGATAAAAGACCAAGAACTCCAAAACTTAGAATCCAATGCAGGCCCCCATAATTAATTAGAGTATTATGGATCCAACTCAATCCACAATTATAAAAAACCATTCCGGTGAGGAATCCGAGAAAAGCAGCCCTTTGAGGGGAACTGTCTTCCATGGCATAAAACAAAGGAATGCACGCTACCCATGCTAAAGCTTCTAGGTTGTATTCAGGAAAAGTAAGGGTGAGCAATACTCCACTGCATGCAGATAGGATAAAAGGTTTATTTTCTTTAAGTGTTAGGTATTTCAAGGTGTGTGGTTTACAATATCTATTGGGTAGCAGTGCTCTAAATTGATTTTATTTTGAGCCTATAAATTCTATTATAAATAAAAATTTAAAGCCCGTAAGAATCATATCGGGAACTATATATATTTTGGAAACAAAAAAACAATTGATAGACAGCTTTAAGAAGGTGTGTATTTGCCGAAGTATCAAGGCAGGTACTATAATGGCTGCGATAAAGGAAGGTTCTTTGAGTTTTGAAGCACTGAGAAAAAATATTGGTGTTGGCACGGGAAACTGCAAAGCTAAAAGGTGCCGAGCTAAAATTGAAGAGCGAATAAAAGACTACAAAGAGAGCATCAAAACAACCTAAAGTACCAGTCCTTCGCCCATAGGGTAGAAGTTACATCAGCTTTTTACAGGCTGGTTATTGCAACATTTCTACAGCTTCCGCAATTCGCCTGAGGCCTTCCTCAATTTTCTCCATCGAGGTTGCAAAAGACATACGAGCATTTGCATCCGCTCCAAAGGCAATGCCTGGAACGATAGCTACTTTTTTTTCTGTTAAAAGGTATTCGGTAAAATCTAACGAACCTTGAAGTTGCTTTCCATTTCTATCTTTTTTTCCATAAAGAGCAGAGAAATCCGGAAAAGAATAAAATGAACCATTGGGTTTGTTACAAGAAACTCCGGGGATACCAGCTAATCGATCTACCATAACATTCCTGCGCTTTTCAAATTCATGCACCATTGCTATTACATCGTCATGCGGCCCTGTAAGGGCTTCAATGCTGGCCGCCTGTGAAATGGAACAAGGGCCGGATGTACTTTGTCCTTGCAGCTTGGTAACTTTTTTGACAATTTCAGAATCGGCTGCGATATAGCCAATTCTCCAACCGGTCATGGCATAGCATTTTGATACGCCATTGATTACAATACAATTTTTCTGCACCTCCTTACTTAATGAAGCGAGGCTAGTGTGTTGAAACCCATCAAAAATTATCCACTCATAAATTTCATCGGAAATGAGTAATAAATTATTTTTCAGGGCATAATCGGCAATAGCTTCCAATTCCGATTTTTTGTAGGCGAAGCCTGTTGGATTACTCGGAGTGTTGATCAATATTGCTCGTGTGTTTGGAGTAAGGACTTCTTTAATCTGATCCACTGTGATTTTGAAATTATTCGTAGAGTTGGTTTCTATAATTACAGGTTTTGCTCCTGCCAAAACTACCATCTCAGGAAATGATACCCAGTAAGGGGCAGGAATGATTACCTCATCACCCTCTTCCCATAATGCTTGAGCAAGATTATAAAATGAGTGTTTTGCACCGCAGGAGACCATTATCTGGTTTCTATCATAATCCAAGCCATTATCCCTTTTCATTTTGGCAATGATCGCATCTTTCAGTTCATTGGTTCCTCCGACTGGAGTGTAATGAGTTTCGTTTGCTTCAATGGCTCGGATCCCGGCTTGCTTGATTCGATCGGGTGTATCAAAATCCGGTTCCCCTGCACCAAAACCAATTACATCTTCCCCTTTAGCCTTCAGCTCCTTGGCTTTTGCATCGATCGCCAAAGTCATTGAAGGATTTACTTGTTCTATACGGTTAGAAAATTTCATTTGAAAGCTTTTTTTAATTCTTTAAAAACAATTTTTGGAACAAGTTTAGAGACATCACCGCCATGCCTAGCTGTTTCTTTTACCAGATTTGAGCTTAAAAAAGAAAACTCCTGACTGGGAATCATAAAAAGAGTTTCTATTTTTTCGTCGAGGGTACGGTTCATTAATCCCATCTGTAATTCAAATTCAAAGTCACTGATAGCTCGCAACCCTTTAATGACCACAGATGCTTTTTTACTATGAGCCAAAGAGATAAGTAAATTATCAAAAGAAATGACCCCTATATTTTTCAGGTCCTGAGTTGCTTCTTTTATAAAATCAACACGTTTTTCCAATGAGAATAACGGGCTCTTTTTAGGATTCAAAGCCACGGCCACAATTAATTCATCAAAAAGTTTGAGTGCACGACGCATTATATCTATGTGACCACAAGTAACCGGATCAAATGTTCCAGGATACAGGGCAATGCGTTTTTTTTTCATTTCAACTCCCCAAAAATGGAAAATTATAGCTCCAAATTATTTTTTAGCAAATTTTTAGAGACAATTTTAATAAATTTTTACCAAAAAAGATGATTAGGCAAAATTTTCGGAAGAAAAATACAATTTTCTTAATTAAATTTTGGAAATTATTAAAACTCTAAAGCATAAAAATTTTAAAAACATTCAGTGATTTTTTGCAAATTTAACCATTATTTTACGCTTTTTTATTAAGGGAACCGGGTATTGCTCTCTTATTTGAGAAGGGCGCCCCATAAAACCATTATTTTATAAAGGTTTACAAGTTTTTCGTGATTTTTTATTAGAAATTTTTGGTCTTTAAAAAATTTTTTTTTTTCGTGAAATTGCATTATTTAGGGCCCATATTTTAGTTAGAAAATTTAATTATTTTTTCACGGATATTTCCTTGACAAATGTCTGGAAATTCCATATAACTGGGCTTAATCTGAATAAAAAGGTTGGGAATGTTTGCCTAAATTCAGGTCCGGAAAATGGGGAGTTTAAGGAGTATTCGCCTCTTATAATGATTATGAAACGTAAGCGAGTTTTCCAATAGTGTTGTCATGTTGCTCATTTTCAGAGATCTGTTTTGATGCGATTTGACGCGGGATTTCCGCGCTTAGCCTTTATTTTTTATAGTTGTAAATTGTAGTTTTATTGTTGAAAAAAGTTTTAAAAGTAGTAGGTTTTTGCAGTTTTTAAAAGCAAGTTTTTTAAGTAGAAGTAGGGGGGTCAAAAACCCTTGGGTGGACACCCCGAAGAAGTAAAGAAGTTGTAGTGTGAAGTAGTTTGTGAAAATGGGTTCGGTGATTAACCGGGCTCAAAATTTCCAAGTTTCACAAGGAGGTTTGTCTATGAGGTTAAACAGACGTAAATTCTTGCAGGTGAGTGCTGGTGTAGCGACAGCTATGGCATTGACGAGCAAGAGGGTTGGAGCACAGCTGAAGCCCGTAGTAAAAGTAGGGAATCCGCTGGAATCCTATCCTGACCGACGGTGGGAAGAAGTCTACCGTGATCAGTACAAGTATGAGCGATCTTTTACGTATTGTTGTTCTCCGAACGACACCCATCAATGTCGAGTGCGTGGTTTCGTACGTAACGGCATCTTGATGCGTATCGAGCAGAACTACGATCATCATAAGATTCGCGATCTGTATGGTAACCAAGCTGATGCTGCGTGGAATCCTCGCATGTGTCTGCGTGGTATGACGTATCCTCGCCGAGCTTATGGCCCTTACCGGAACAAGTACCCTATGATCCGTGTTGGCTGGAAGCAGTGGGCGGATGACGGTTTCCCTTATTTGGATAAAGAGAACCGTGAAAAGTATAAGATGACAAGCCGAGGAACAGACGAATTCGTTCGTTTGACTTGGGATCAGACCTTCACCTACCTTGCAAAAGGACACGTTGCTGTAGCTAAAGCTTACAGTGGAGCGCGTGGTGCCCAGCGTCTGAAGAATGAAGGCTATCAGCCTGAAATGATTGAAGCAATGGGCGGATCTGGACCACGTACTTTTAAATATCGTGGTGGTATGGGTCTTCTCGGTGTTGTTGGTAAATATGGTGTTTATCGCTTGGCTAACCAAGTTGCTCTTCTTGACTCTATCATTCGTGGTCGAGGCCCAGGAAAAGTACTAGGTGGTCGAGCTTGGTCTAACTACACCTGGCATGGTGATCAGGCTCCTGGACATTCCTGGACACATGGAATGCAGACCTCTGATATCGACTTCGCTGACCATCGTTATGCGAAGATGACCATTCAGTGGGGTAAAAACCTGATTGAGAACAAAATGCCAGAAGCGCATTGGTATACAGAAATCATGGAACGTGGTGGTACACTTGTATCTATCGCTCCTGAGTACAATCCGCCTGCAACGAAAGCGGATTACTGGGTACCGGTTCGTGCTGGACTTTCTGACATTTCCCTGTTTTTGGGTGTTGCAAAGATCATCATGGACGAAGGCTTGGTAGACGTCGACTATGTGAAGGACTATACAGATATGCCTCTGTTGGTTCGAACAGATACGTTGGTGCGTTTGCATCCGGATGACTTTATTCCGGGTTATAAAGCTCAATCCTTGCCAAAAGACGGCTTCACCACGAAGTGGATGAAGAACTTCAACCGCGATATGATGCCTGACTTTACCGTTTGGGATACCAATACGGATAAGCCAGTTGCCATTACGCGTGAAGACATTGGCGCTAAGATGAGAAAGAAAAATATCGATCCCGCATTGGACGGTGTTTTTGACATTAAACTCGTTAGTGGCAAAACCATTACGGCTATGCCTCTTTACGAAATGTATAAAATTCACTTGAAGGATTATGACGTTGATACAGTTAACCAAATCTGTCATGCGCCAAAGGACTTAATTGTTCGTGTGGCTCGAGACATTGGTACTATCAAGCCTGTTGAAATCCATTACGGTGAAGGTATCAACCATTACTTCCATGCAACGATGCATAACCGTGCGTCTTATGTACCTCTGATGCTGACAGGTAATGTCGGTCCTAAAGGTTCTGGCTCTCATACATGGGCTGGTAACTACAAGGCTGGTAACTACCAAGGCTCTCATTGGTCTGGACCTGGTTTTGCAGCTATGGTTGCTGAAGATCCTTTTAATACCATTCTCGATTCTTCCAAGAACATTGACTGGAAGAACGTTAAAGGTTATCTGAAGGGTGAGGAAGTCAGCTACTGGGCGCATCGTGATAAAGCGTTGATTGTTAATACCCCGCGCTATGGCCGAAAGGTATTCACAGGACGTTCTCACATGCCTACGCCTACCAAGCTGTGTTGGTTTGTTAACGTTAACGTTATCAATAATGCTAAGTGGTTCTATGAGTTGGTATTCAACACGAATAACAACGTAGACATGATCGTAGCTCAGGACATCGAGTTCACCGGTTCTTGTGAGTACAGTGATATCGTACTTGCTCCGAACAGCTGGGCAGAGTTCGAAAGTTATGAAATCACTTCTGCATGTTCTAATCCTTTCCACCAAATTTGGGGTGGAACGGGAATCAAACCTATCTTCGATACCATCGATGATAACTTGATTCACCGAGAATTCTCACGCCGGTTGGCAGAGGTTACAGGTGACAAGCGTTTCGCTGATCATATGAAAGTATATGAGGGTGAAGCTCCTAACCGAACCAAAGCTATGATTCGCCGGTTGTTCACGACTTCTACAACGGGTATGGGTTACAACATTGATGATATCATCAATGGCCGTTATGGAGAGCCGGGCGCTTGTCTGTTGCTTTTCAGAACCTATCCTCGATCTCCCTTCTGGGAAATGTATACGGAGTCTAAACCTTTCTATACGCCTAACGGCCGAATTCAGTTCTACAATGATGAGGCAGAGGCTATTGAATATGGTGAGAACTTCATCGTTCACAGAGAAGGCCCAGAAGCAACGCCTTACCTGCCGAACGTAATTGTATCTACCAACCCTTACATCCGACCGGATGATTACGGTATCCCGGAAGACGAGCAAGATCCGGATCTCCGTCACGTTCGAAACATTAAGAAGCCTTGGTCTGCTGTACGTACGACTAAAAACTTCTTGTGGGAGAAGGGTTATCGATTCTATTGTGTAACTCCAAAATCACGTCATACAGCGCATAGTTCTTGGGCAACCACTGACTGGAACATGATCTGGAACAACAACTTTGGTGATCCTTATCGAATGGATAAGCGTTCCCCTGGTGTTGGTGAGTGGCAGGTACACATGAATCCATTCTTGTGTAAAGATCTTGGTATCAACGAAGGTGACTATGTATATTGTGATGCAAACCCTGCTGATCGACCATACATGGGTTGGAAACCTTCAGATCCAAGGTATAAGGTGGCACGGCTGATGTTGCGAGCTAAGTACAATCCAGCATATCCGTATCACACCACCATGATGAAGCATGCTACGTGGATAGCCACCGAGCGTACCGTTAAGGCTCATGAAGAACGACCTGACGGACGAGCGATGTCAATGACCACTCCTTACCAGAGTAACTTCCGGTATGGCGGTCAGCAGTCCATCACGCGATCTTGGTTAATGCCTATGCATCAGACTGATACTCTGTTCCATAAAGCAAAAACCAAGATGAAATTCAAACACGGCTATGAAGCTGATAACCATGCGGTTAATGCAGTACCGAAAGAAACCTTGGTTAAATTCTCCAAAGCTGAAGATGGTGGTTTGCATGGTAAAGGACTCTGGGAACCAGTACGAACAGGTTATACCCCAGAATCACCGTTGAAAGATCGTTTTGCAGAGATGTATCTCGCGGGACAATATGTACGTGTGAAAATCTAATGTGATAGGTAGCCCTCTTAATAAAGAGAGGGCTACCATCGATATTTCAACGTTTTAACAATAACAAGGAGGTATAATAATGCCTGAAGTCTATAACTGGCAGCTGGGTCGTATGGCCACATATGTATACGACGAAAAGCATCCAAAAGAGCAGTTCACTTTCGTATTTAATACGAACCGTTGTATTGCTTGTCAGACCTGTACAATGGCACATAAATCTACCTGGACCTTTTCAAAGGGACAGGAGTATATGTGGTGGAATAATGTAGAAACGAAGCCTTACGGTGGCTATCCTCAGTTTTGGGATTGGAAAATCTTGAAAATGTTGGAGCAGTCAAATCCAGGACAGAACGTATGGAACGTACGTAAGACCTCAAACAAAGCGATCCATGGTGTTTATGAAGGTGTTACCATCTTCGAAGCTCCTGCTAAGATCGGTTTGAACCAGCAAGCAATCGGTTATGTACCGACTGATGAAGAGTGGCGTTTCCCGAACTTCGGTGAAGATACCGCTCATGGTCGTGAGTTCACCCAGTCCCGTGAGGGAACATTTGGTGGTGATAACGGCACGAAGTCAGTATTACCGGAGCATAAAATCTGGTTTTTCTATCTTCAAAGAATCTGTAATCACTGCACGTACCCCGGTTGTTTGGCGGCGTGTCCTCGAAAGGCAATCTACAAACGCCAAGAGGATGGCATCGTTCTAATCGATCAGAGTCGTTGTCGTGGTTACAAAAAATGTGTTGAGCAGTGCCCTTACAAAAAGCCGATGTTCCGCGGAACAACGCGTATTTCTGAAAAATGTATCGCTTGTTATCCCCGTATTGAGGGTCTCGATCCTCTAACGGAAGGTGATCAAATGGAAACACGTTGTATGGCAGCTTGTGTTGGTAAGATCCGACTACAGGGTCTTGTCAAAATCGGTGGCAATGGTGAATGGGCGCATGATCCTGATAATCCACAGTACTACTTGATTCGGGATCGTAAAGTTGCTCTACCGTTGTATCCTCAGCTGGGCACGGAGCCTAACGGATATTATATTCCGTCAAGGCATGTTCCGCGATCTTACTCTCAACAGATGTTTGGCCCGGGTGTTGATCATTCTATCGATCAATACATGGTTCCTGATCGTGATCTGTTAGGAGTATTGCAGCTGTTCCGGACGACCCAACGTATCATCTTCAAATGGAAACGTGAGCCAGGTCCCAAGATTTTTGAGACCAACATTCACGGTAAGAAGTTTGAGATGTATAACGACACGGTCATCGGGTTCAACAGAAAAGGCAAAGAAATCATCCGTGTTACGGTTGAAGAGCCTTTCTATGTTAGACCTGAAGAACATCCGGGTGCAATTTAAGAGGCGAAACGACGCTCGCAGTATTGCGGCGTAATTATTACGGAAGTGTGGCGGGTTTTATAAACCCGCTGCACATTCGGAATTTCGTGGCGAGGGGCGTAACTTTTAATTCCCGTAAACAGTATGTTAACGAGGAGGGAACACTTGTGAGTAAAAAAACTATTTTAATTATGATGTTGTTTGCTTTCGTGCTTGGAATGACAAGCGCAAATGCGGCCGACATTAAGGCAGTAAAAGTCTCAGGGGCTATTCCGCTACAAGCAGATGATCCTTTCTGGACTCGATATGGTCCTACATTCCATAAGCATACGGTTGTGGATATGGATCCCCAAATGATCACTAACCCAATGTGGCCTGCTCCGGCAACCAAATGGGTTAATGTTCGTGCTGCTACAAACGGAAAAGAAATCGCAGTTCGTTTGAGCTGGACGGATCCGACCCGTAATGACATTATGGTTCAATCTCAGCAGTATAAAGACCAAGCAGCTATCATGTTCCCAGTGAATCAGTCAGGCGAAGAGCCTCCTTTCACAATGGGTGGTGATGGTGAGCGTGTTAACATTTGGCAGTGGAAAGCTACCTGGAATAAAGAGGGTGCTGGTTCCACTGGTAATGCTGGCATGCAAGACTTGGAAGATCAATATAAGTACATGGCTATGGGTTCCGGTAGTTACTACATGTATGAGCCGTCTGGTAAATTGAGCGGTTTGGATACATCGCATACATCTGGTACAAAAACGGGTTCCTACGCTAATCGTGGTGCTGGCGATATCAGCAAGCGCTCAACTTATACTGACTTTGGTATGGGTAAAAACGAAGGCGTATTTAACGCGGGTCGTTCTACCGGTAACATTCTTTCAGATGCATCAATGCGTATTTCACCCATTGAAGATCTGAATGCTGAAGGTTTTAGTACTTTGACCACACAAGCTCATCAGGATGTACAAGGCAACGGCAACTGGTCTAACAACCGTTGGTCTGTTGTTTTCAAACGTTCTTTGAGCAGTGCTGATGCCAATGATACGCAATTCAAAACGGGTAAAACCCCGATGGCGATTGCGGTCTGGAATGGTCAAAACAAAGAAAGAAATGGCCAGAAAGCTGTAACTCAGTGGAATACACTGCATTACTAGTCTTTAGCGCGGAGTAATCCGCCTGACCAAAAAAAATAAACCCAGGGAAGAAGCTAACTAGTGAGCTTCTTTTCCTGGGTTTTTTTTTATAAAAAGAATTTTATTATTCTACAGGCCAGCCCATCTGACCCCAGCGTTCCATCCCACCATTACCCACACAAATAACATTGGTAAGTCCGGCATTTTCCAAGGATTCTGAGGCCATCTTGGCACGGCCACCCATCTTGCAATGAACATAAACAGTGTCATATTCCTTTAACTCGTCCACAATTTCGGTGACGGTTTCGTGATCCTGATTTCTAGCCCCTTTAATATGTCCAGAGTTAAATTCGCCAGGAGAGCGAACATCTAAAATCAAATCTTTATCTCCCAACCCATCGATTTTCCCGTGTAAATCATCAACTGAAATAATTTCCATCTTTTCCTCTAAATTATCTGGTTCCTAAAAAGTTATTAATTGGATTATAGCATGAGAAAAAACGATTCATTAAAACCCAATTTTAACCTTTTATCAAAAAATATTAACCCAGGGTAAAAAAGTATAAATAGCAAGGATTTTTGACTCAAAGGCATAATCTTCCTAAAATTTTTGACAAAATTCTAAAATAAAAATAAAAGGAATAAAATGAAAAAGATAATTAAATATATACATTTAAAGGTTTAAATTTAAAAAAAAGAAATAAAATCGAGTTAAATTTTTTTTTGGTATATCTTTTGCTTAAATTAATAAAAAACTAATATTTTGGAAAATTATAAATGAATGAAAGCATATACATAGCGGCCTCTGCTGGAATGAAGCAGGCTAAAAAAATGGAAATGATTGCTAATAATTTAGCAAACGTTAATAACACAGGCTATAAACGGGACGGTTTAGTTTTTAAAGAAATGATGCCCCCCTTTCCACCAGATACAGGAATGGAAGAGGCCAAAAACGCCCTTTTATCTCCCGAAAAATCAAACAAAAATATTTCTTATGTGGGAATAACAGATTACTACACGGATTTTAAAGCCGGAGTTTTAAAGAAAACCGGAGGAACCCTAGATTTGGCTTTAGATCAGGAAGGTTTTTTTAAGGTCAAAACACCTGAGGGTCCACGATACACCCGAAATGGAAACTTTAGACTCAACACTGACAAACAATTGGTAAACCAAAATGGAAACCAGGTTTTGGATATTAATAATAACCCTGTTGTTATAAGCGCTCTGGGAAAAATATCAATTGATGGGCAGGGAAATGTTTCAGTGGGAAATGGGTTGGCAAATACCTCAGTCGGTACTATTAACATGGTACGTTTTGAAAACGAAAAATCCCTGGAAAAAACCGGAGATAGTCTCTACCAAAATTTAGAATCGGAGGAAAAAGAATTGCCAGTTACAACCACCAAAATGCATCAAGGTTTTTTGGAAAACTCGAACGTATCAACGGTTAACGAAATGACCGAAATGATTAGCACATTAAGAATTTTTGAAACGTATCAAAAAATTATTCAATCCAATGACAGTATGAATGACCAATCTGTAAATACAATAGGTAGAGTAGGTTAATAAATAAAATTATTACAAAGATGAAAGGGATCACAAAATGATTCGATCTTTATACACGGCTTCAACGGGAATGAATGCTCAGGACCTCAACGTGAGTGTCATCGCAAATAATTTAGCCAATGTAAATACCGTAGGTTTCAAAAGAAGTCGACCAGAATTTCAAGATCTTCTATACCAAAACTTACGTTTGGTTGGGACACTATCACCGAACGGACAGCAGGTACCTACCGGTGCACAATTAGGTTTGGGAACAAAAACTGCGGCGATCCAAAAAGTATTTTTGCAGGGAGATTTTTCCCAAACGAAGAACCCTCTTGATGTAGCGATCCAAGGAAAAGGATTTTTTCAAATTACGCAACCAGACGGAACGCTAGCTTTCACCCGAGCAGGTTCCTTCAAACTTGATAATACTGGACGTATGGTAACGGCAGATGGTTTGGCGTTGCAACCAGCAATTACAATTCCCAATAATGCTTTATCAATTTCTGTGGACCCGCAGGGCAGCGTTGCTGTAACCCAACCGGGATCACCAGCACCAACGGTTGTAGGAAATATTCAGCTGGCATCATTCCAAAATCCAGCAGGTTTGCAATCGATAGGATTCAACTTGTATACACAAACAGATGCATCTGGACAACCCCAAATTGGTAACCCCCAAAGCATAGACCTTGGTTCCACACAACAAGGGTTTCTTGAGTTGTCAAATGTAAGTGTTGTTGAAGAAATGGTGAACCTAATTGCAGCCCAAAGGGCTTACGAGGTTAATTCCAGAACAGTTCAAACAGCAGATGAAATGCTCCAAATTTCAAATAATATGAAACGGTAATAGCAAATGATATTTAATAACAGTAGATTTCAATTATTTTGCATTATGTTGGTTTGCTTGTGCCTATCTTTAATTTTTGAGAGAAATATTAATGCCTCAGAGACACAAATATTAAAAGTAGATGAAATTGAAAAAAGTGCAGTGGATCATTTGGTAAAGGCATTGCCATGGGACAAAGAATCACTTGAAATCAATGTTTATTACCAGGGTAAGGATATTACCCTACCTTCTGGCAAAAAAGATTTAATCTACAAAATAATGGGAAGTAGTCAAAGAGCGGGCAGAGTACCCATGATTTTGGAAATACGAATTAATGATCAATTTCAAAAAAGAATTCGCTTGAATACCAAAGTACTGGTATCGCAACAAGTTATAAAAACAAAACGAGCAGTAAAGAGAGGCGAAATTTTATCAAACGATGAGATTCGAGTTGAAACCGTTCAAACAGAACGTCCCTCTCAAAATGCAATAACAAATATTGATCATGCATTGGGATATGAAGCAGCAAGAAATTTGCCAGTTGGGAAAATTCTCATACCAAACTTTATAAAGAGACCCGCATTGGGAAACAGAGGGGATAAAATTTTAATTATGGCACAAAAGGGTGGAATGACAATAACTACACCGGGAATTCTAAAAGAAGATGGTTATGAAAATGCCATGGTCCGGGTTTTAAATATTGAGTCGAAAAAGGTAATTTACGGACGACTTGTGGATTCCAATACAGTGAAGGTAAGATTTTAATGAGATTTGTATATTTTAAAAATAAAAAAGAAGGAATCGTATCCCTGTTTTTGTTGGTTTTTATAAGTGCTTGTTCAACTTCACACAGGGCGGTAGATAGTAAATCAACGATCATTCCCAAGGAATTATATCCCAAGCCTGCTTTACAGAAACCTATGGAAGGTGCGCTTTGGCCAGGAAACACCAGGGGAAACTTTTTGTTTGGAGATGATAAGGCTGCCAAGGTGGGAGATATCATCACCGTGACCATAAACGAAAATGCTACATCAAGCGCAACTGCCACCACTGATACTGAAAAATCTAACACAATGAATATGGCAGCACCCAACATTTTGGGATTACCAAGTAACATGGGTGTTGGGAATTTTTTGGGTATGGGAACTCAGTTGGACCCAACGGTTAATGCAACGATTGCTAACCAAAATAAGGGTGCAGGAACGGTAACCCGTAACGGAACTCTAACAGCAACTATTTCAGCTATGATCACGGAAATAATGCCCTCTGGAAATATGAGGATTGAAGGTCGAAGGTCAGTAACGGTAAATAACGAAGAGCAGATCATGGTATTGCGCGGAGTTGTTCGCCCTCAAGATATAAATTTTGATAATACAATTCCTTCAACATTCATCGCTGACGCTTCAATAAGCTATACAGGCGAGGGTGTGGTCGCGGATGAACAAAGAAAAGGTTGGTTGGCTAAAATTTTAAGTAAGGTTTGGCCATTCTAAAAAATTATGAAAAATTTAAAATATCTTAAAGGACTGTCTCTTTCAATTTTAATCGCTGTTTTAATTTTCATCGGCTGTCAGGCAGTAGTTGAAGATTTAACGGGCCCAAGTGCCTTGGGAAATACCGTGGGTATTCAGGGTATATTCGGAGGAGCAGGGATTAAAAATAATGGTACAAGCACGGCAACCATTCGAGTGGAAGTATTTTCTAGCCAAAATACTCCGACCGTTGGTTCCACCGTAACCTTAACGACTACTCTAGGGACGATTGGAACTATATCTGGAGATCCGGTAGGGACTACGAATGCTGCAGGAGTAGTAACTGCTGTTCTTACATCAGGAACAACCAGAGGAGTCGCTTTTGTAACGGCTACAGTTGACAATGTGAGCGCCACAACAGCTGTGCCTATAATTAATTAATTATTTGATGAAAAAGAATATTAATAAAATTTTAATAGCGGGTAAGAAAATAAGGAAGGAATGGATCCTTTGTTTTTTGCTGGGAATTGGATTGATTGTCGCCTGCCAGGGTGCCTTAGAAGAAGGTAATCCTTTTGGTCCCTCTAATTCCAACATTGTGATAGCGCAGTCTAGTCCTCAAATAAATAAAGAGGGAACTCAAAACTTTACAGCTATTGGAGGAACTCTTCCCTTGTCATGGAGCCTATCTGCTACAACAATTGGAGCTATTGATGCAGGAACGGGTGTTTTCACTGCCACTGCCGCACCCAATCAGGTAGCTGGAACAGCTACCGTTACGGTTGTAGATGCTGTGGGTGATACTGATACAGCAACCATTACAGTGCTGCCAAACCTATTGGTCATAACACCTGGATCCTCAACTCAATTGGGGACTCAGTTAGCCGAAGAATTTACTGTTGTTGGTGCTGAAAATGTTGTAGCTACTATTACTCGTGATGCCGGCGGAGACACCAGTTATACACTACCAACAATCCCTGCCTTCGCTGCTAACGTGGTTACGGTAAACTTTACGGATCCTGACTATTGTTTGAATCCCAAAAATCAGAGTTTTACCATAAACATTACAAATACGGAAAATGGAGATGTAGGTTCGGTTGTTCTGACCGTGGTTCCTGCCGTAGTTAAACTTTGTCCTTAATAGAGGTAAAAATGTTTAAAAATAAAATCTCGATGAAATTTTTGGCAGGACTTGCTTTAATCCTGTTTTTTTCCGGTTCCGCGGAAGCCGCACGGATTAAGGATTTGTCAGGTATTAAAGGTGTTCGGTCCAATCAATTAATCGGTTTTGGACTGGTGATAGGTTTGACGAAAACAGGTGACAGCGCGGTCAACGTGTTTTTCTCCATTCAGGCGATTGCCAGCATGTTGAAAAAGCTCGGCGTCACAATTCCTAGCGGAAGAATTGGTCAGTTACAATTTAAGAATATTGCTACCGTTATCGTAACAGCAGATCTGCCTGCTTTTGCCAAACACGGCGATACTATCGATGTGACGGTATCTTCTTTAGGTGATTCTAAAAGCCTCCAGGGCGGAACGCTATTAATGACTCCTCTAAAAGGCCCGGATAACAAGACCTATGCAGTTGCACAAGGTCCTATTTCAATAGGTGGTTTTAGGGTTCAGGGTGCCGCACGTGGTGTTCAGAAAAATCATTTGACCGTGGGTCGAATTTCAAATGGGGCATTGGTCGAGAAAGAAATAAAATATGATTTTAACATTAAGGATGAAATCATTCTTGCTTTGAAAAAAACCGATTTCACGACGGCCAGCAGAATCACAAAAGCTATCAATGATGATATGAAGGATCAAGTTGCATTTTTGGTCGACGGTCGGACGGTTCGTGTAAAAATTCCAAAGTTTTTCAAGAATAATGCCTCGGATCTGGTTACAAAAATTGAAACTATTGAAGTGGTTCCCGATTCCGAAGCAAGGGTAATAATTGATGAACGTACGGGTACCGTGGTCATGGGAGAGAATGTAAAAATTGCTTCTGTTGCAGTTGCTCATGGAGCATTATTTGTGCAAATAAAGGAAGAACCGATTGCTTCACAACCTCAAGCACTTGCACCTGAAAATGCGGAGACAGTTGTTTTACCCCGAACACGAATTTCTGCTGGAGAAGGCCAGGATAAACTTCTTGTGATTCCTAAAAGTGTCTCACTGGGTGATGTGGTTCAAGGGTTAAATTCGATTGGCGTTGGCCCCAGAGACCTGATTGCCATTCTTCAGGCAATTAAAGCATCCGGAGCCCTTCATGCCCAACTTGAGCTTATTTAGCCAAAGTAGGAAAAAGAGAAAATTTTTCCTACCTATAGCTTTATGTAATCCTTTTGTTTCTAAAAAGATATATTAATTTAAATTTAAATCATTTATTTACAATGATTTATGGCTGGGTTTGGGTTTGTTTGGCCAAGGAGGTATTTTGGTACAGTGTTTGCAAATTTAATAAAAACGATTAGCTGAGGTTTAAAAATGGCATCGCTTCCACCGGTTCATATAGAGAAAAACTTGTTTTTACAAATGTCTGAAAAGAATCTTGAGCGATTACGGAATCCATCTTCTTTTGGAAATGTTAATTCTGAAAAGAAAATTGAAAAAGTTTCTCGTGAATTCGAATCCATTTTTTTACACAAACTTCTTTCTTCCATGCGAAAAACGGTGCCCAAATCAGGGTTGTTGGATAGTTTCGCAACAGATATGTATAAATCAATGATGGATGAAGAAATTGCCAAGGAAATGTCAAAAAATAAGGGAATGGGTATGGGAGAGATGATTTATAACGATCTTAGCAATATAAATCGTGTAAGTCGTGGACAAGCGCTTCAATCAACTTATACAGCTTCAGAATCAAAACCATCAGGTTTTGGAATGAAATTGAAGGAGTAATATTATGAATAGGTTATATAAAAACCTTCATGATGTTTTGGAACAAAAAATTGGTTTATACGAAAGCTTTATTCAATTGTTAAATCATGAATGGAAATGTGTTTCCCAATATTCATACGATGATTTAGAGAAAATTATAGCTAAAAAAGATGATCATGTTATGCAAATGCAAGCTTTGGAGAATAGCCGATCAAGTTTAATGAAAAAAATTGCAGAAAAATTAAGTATGAAACCTTCTGGGTTGACCTTAAAAAAATTAACCCAATTGAAAGATAATCCGTATAGGGTAAATTTAGCAAATTGCAGAAAAAAACTACTTTCTAGTATTCAAAAAATAAATATTTTAAGTGGAAAAATAAAATCGCTAATGGATCATTCCACACTATCTTTAAAAAATTCACTTGCCTTTATTCATTCTGAGAGCGAAAAAGCAACCTCTCCTTATGAAGCAAATGGAAAAGTGACAGGAAGTAAATTGCAAAGCACCATGGTTAGTGTTGATGCATGACTTAAAGTTGACAATAGGTTGTTGATATTATGACTTCAAATGTTTTTAGTGTCCTGAATACTGCTAAGGTAGGTTTACTTGCACAGCAATTAGCAATTGAAGTAACCGGTCAAAATATTGCTAATGTTCAGACAGAGGGTTATTCCCGCCAAGAGATAAACTTTGAGGCAAAGAATGCTAGGCATACTAGCCTAGGTCAAATAGGAACTGGTGTGCGTGTTGTTGGCGTAAAGAGAGCTCATGATAAATTTTTATTTTCTCAAATTCTGGGCGAAGGTGACAGGTTAGGCGAGTTTGGAGTCCGAAAAGACGTATTTGAGCAACTTGAAGTTCTTTTTAGTGAATCAAATCAACAAGGCATTAATCAAAGCCTGAGTAAATTTTTTTCAACTCTTCAGGATCTTTCTTCAAACCCTACAGGTCTACCGGAGAGATCCAATGTGATTGCTGAAGCGCAAAACCTTAAAGTAACATTTAATAAACTTGGGGCATCTATGTTTCAGATTCAAAGAAATTTGGATGCAACGGTTAAGGTAGAAGCAGTCAAGATTAATAGTTATATCTCCGAAATTGCAGAACTTAATCGAGCGATCCATGCTAATGAACCAGGTAATTTTAGTGCAAATGACTTAAGAGACAAAAGAGATAAAAAGGTAAAAGAATTATCGGAGTTAATCGATCTTAACGTCGTTGATGAAATGGATGGGCAGATCAGTTTGACTTTGAAAAATGGTACCCCACTTGTTCTTCGGTCTGAGGCTTTTACTCTAAGCACTCAATTAAATGGAAATAATAAGGGTTTTCAAGATATTGTAGTTTCTGGGTTAAGTGGAACAAGCACGAATGTCACTGAGATTGTGACAGGAGGATCTTTAAAAGGCCTCATCGATATGCGCGATAAAGAGATTCCTACTATAAAAGATAAGCTTGACCGTCTTGCCACGGGTTTTATACAAGAGTTTAATAATATTCATCAGAATGGATTTGGATTAGATGGCACTACAGGTAATAACTTTTTTGAACCACCTTCTGTGACCACGGAAATCAATACAAATAATAATGGTACTGCAACAGTAACCGCGACAAATGGAAGTCCATCAACTATTTCTAATGATAAATTCGAAATTACAATTACAGGCGCAAATACCTTTACTTTAACAAACCTTACAACTGGTGCTGCCTCAGGTACGTTTAGTTTTACAGCGGGTTCTACATTTAATATTGCCGGAGGATTTGCAGTATCTATCTCAAGCGGGGCAACAGTAGGAGATAAATTTAAAATTTCGATTTCAGAGGATGCAACTCAAAATTTTGCTATTTCTAGTGATGTAGCATCCAACTCAAGTAAAATTGGAGCAGGTTTAAATTCAAGTTCCGATGGTACAAATGCATTAAGATTAATAGGCTTACAATCTAAGCTGTCTTTTAACAGTGTTACGCATATAGCTGAGGGTTCAGGGGCCTTTACATTTAATGAGTTTTACAACTCCATTGTGAGTGATTTGGGTATTCAATCCTTTTCAACCCAAGCAAGTTTTGAACAACAAGAAGGTATTTTATTGCAGTTAAACACTCGAAGAGAAAGTAAATCAGGTGTTTCGATAGATGAAGAATTTATTAATATGGTTAAGTTTCAACAGGCTTACAATGCTTCTGCCCGTTTGATAGGGGTAGTTGATGAACTGCTTGATACTGTTATATCTCAAGTTTAATTAATGAAATAACTTATAGTTATCAGGAAAAAAAGCAATGGTTACTCGTGTTACGAATCAAGCGCAACAAGCAAACTCTCTTCAAAATATTTTTCGAATAACGGAAAAACTTTTTAAGGCTCAACAGGAGATTGCAACAGGTAAAAGAATTAACCGCCCCTCGGATGACCCTACGGGAATTCGAGACTCTTTGCTTTTGCGAACGAATCTCAATCAGTCAAATCAATTCATAAAAAATATTGTCAATAATCGCATTTTTATTGAAGCGAGTGATACATCCCTTAATTCGATCAATTTAAGTTTGATTCGTGCAAAAGAATTATCTGTGAGTGAATTGGGGGGAGTTTCTTCAGCGGAAACTCGAAATTTTGCAGCATTAGAAATAGATCAACTTATTTCTCAGGTATTTGATTCAGCAAATACAAAAGTTAAAAACAGATTTATTTTTTCAGGAACCAATTTTAGAGTAAAACCTTTCAGCTCTGAGGCATCCGGAGCTGTTTACACTGGAAACTCAGAAGCTTTTAAGGTGGGTGTTGCCAGCAACGTAAGTATAGATTTTGCTATTCCAGGTTGTGAAGCTTTGGCAACGGACCTCAACCCTCAAATAACAGCGAACACAAACTTGTCTTCTTTAAATGGTGGTATTGGTATCACCGAAGGTTCTTTCTCAATTTCGGACAGAGCAGGAAAAACTGCAACTATTACCGTTAGTTCAACAGATAATATTGGAAGATTAATATCGAAAATAAATAATGCATCGGTGAACGTGACGGCATCCATAACCTCAAATGGAAGAGGCTTACAATTAACTGATACAAATAATGTTGTTTCAAAAGCATTAACCATTTCTGAGATTTCGGGTGGAACAACGGCGGCGGAATTAGGAATTTTAGGAAAAAAGAATGGAACCCTTACCGGGTTTGATTTAAACGCAACTTTAACGGCATCTACACTTATACCGGATTTGGAGTGCGGAAATGGCATAATTTTAAATGATGTGAAAATTATAAATGGTGCTGCATCGGCAACCGTTACCTTGAGCTCTGCTAATACAATCGGTGATATATTAGATACAATTAATGGGGCGGGTTTAAATGTAACGGCATCAATAAATAGTGCTGGAAAATCTTTGCAAATTAAATCTAACTCCTCTGATACAGTTGCGATAGCAAGAAATGTTGGTACGGATGAAACAGCCGAAACCTTGGGTTTAGGGGGAGGAAAAAATGTATTCACCACATTGTTTAAACTTAGCGAGGCACTTAAAAAGAATGACACGGCTGCAATATTAGCTTCTCTCGGGACCCTCGATTCGAGCCTTGAATCTGTAAATAATTCGAGAGCAATAATTGGAGCAAGTTTGTCACGAGTTGATAATAAGGGTATTGTTCATGAGCAGGAGGTGGTAAATCAGTCTGCCCAACTTTCTAAAATCGAAGACGCAGATATTGTAAAAAGCGCTTCAGATCTTGCCAACCTAGAGTTTGCACTTCAAGCTACATTGGGTTCTACAGCACAAATATTACAACCCACCTTATTGGATTTTCTACGCTAAAACTTAATTTTCAGCTAAGGCATTTGGGCCATTTTTTTGGAAGCTAAAATACAGAAAAATAATACCCAGTATTTTAATGGTTACCTTAAATTTAAATAAATTTTTTATTCAAATAATATTTTTTGTAATATAAAATTTATTCTTCCTCTGACTTCTGCTTTATTTCTCTTACGAACTTTTCTCGATCTGCCTTTAGTTTTTCTTTAAATTTTTCAATGCTCCCATATTTTTTTTTATATAATTCCCTAATTCCATCGACGGTTTTTATTTCATTACCATTATCTCCTGTCAAACATCGACCTTTCGTATCACATGTCCAAATTGGTAAATCTTTTTCGACTTCTAACCTCAAATCTTCAGGAATATTTTGTCTATGAGGTAAGCTAGAATAATTTGGATCAGCTCTTTCTTCGATCCGATCAATTTCTTTTACTAATTCATCAATGCACTCTCCATTCCAATCGCCAATATGTTCATCACCGTCTGCTGAGAAAATTTTATTTTTTAGAGCTGGATCAACATTTACCTTGTCAAGAGAAAACCTTCTACCAATTTCAGACATAATTTTTATACCATTTTTGAAGCGAGATAAATTAAAACTTATTTATGTTAATTATAATCGATTTCTGAATTAAAAAAAGAAAACAAAAATTATTAGTATTCTGGGGAACACATAGTAAACCAAATAAGGTTTATGGTTAAAGTTTCTCTTTTAAACAGACTGTTTACCTAAATCAATAAATGTTATAGGGAAATTCTTCAGTGAAGGGTAGTAAATCTTTACCTTTTTTCTAAATTACCAATCGCTATTTTAAGATTGCTGCGTGCAGCTTGATAATTAGGCTGTAACCTAATTGCTTCTTTGAAATAATTAACGGCATTATTTAACTCTCCTTTTCTAAGGAAAGCAACTCCTAGATTGCTATATGCTTCATGATAATCAGACCGCAACCTAATTGCTTCTTTGAAATAATTAATGGCATTATTTAACTCTCCTTTTTTAAGGAAAGCAACTCCTAGATTGCTATATGCTTGGAAAAAGTCAGGATTGAGCTTAATAGCCGTCTTGTAATGATACATTGCTTCTTCAAACTTTCTTTCATCATAAAAAGCATTTCCAAGATTGTTATGTACTACGGGTAATTCAGGATGATTGAGCTTAATAGCCGTCTTGTAATGATTAATTGCTCTGTTATTGTTTCCTGCTTTTTGTAGGGCAAGTCCAATTTTGTAATAAGATTCTGCGCGGTCAGTATTGATACGGCTGTCCCAATATTTTTTGAGTACATCGTTGGTGAAGACCAAGTTCGAAATCGTCGAAACAGTGCACGCTTCCCCTACCGCGCAAATATCGTCAGAGGTATAAGTGATAAGAGAACGGTTATTAATTTTTCGTAAAACATCTTTAAAGGATGATCTTTGGCTCCTGATTTTCTCAATGCCATCTTCGGAAATTTGTTTGGTGTAAGAATTAAGATAAAATTCCAATGACGGATTATTATCCAAAATCATATTTTGACCAAAACCTAAAAATTTTAACTCCTTCTTCAAAAACCAAATACTTCCTAACAAAGCAAATGGGTTTGGAATATCTATATCCCGCATTATTTTATTTATCACTCGGTTTTCAAAACGTCGCTTAATTTCACTAAAGTTAATATCGATTGGACGGTTAGAGCCAATTAGAATCATTTCTCGAGGCACTGGATACCAAGCCATGGCATAAGGAAAACTTTTAAGAAAAGTTTTAAAGTGCTGGTATATATGGGTTTCTGTCTGACTATGTAAGGGTATCCACTGACTTACAATTCCACCTGCGCTCAAAGCTTTTTTAGTTAATTCATAATACTCTTTTGTATAAAGGTTTACAGCGCCAGCATTAGTTGGCGGAGGAGGCTCTACGGTTATAACATCGTAAGAAGTTGAAGTCGTCAAAAGATGTTGCCTTCCATCCTGAATGATTTTTTTAACTTTTGGATTATTTATGACATTATGATTTGTTGCCTTAAAAAACTTCCCTGCCCGAAACACTCCAGGGGAGATGTCTACGGAATCGACTAAATTAATTCCAGGATAAGCTCCAGCTGCTCCAGCCGTGAGGCCAGTTCCAAAACAAATCACCAAAACGTTTTTTGGGTTTTCAGTAAGTAAAAGAGGTATATAAGATAATAACGTCATATACTTACGTGAAGCTTTTTGGTCACCGGACATACTAACTCCATTAAGTATAAGGCGTTTATTTTGAAATTGACTGTCGTGTAAAGTGTTCAAAACTGCCACAGTAGTACTTAAACCCTCGTCCAGATAAATCAATTGCTTTGGATTTACCTTACCCTGTGTATTGCGCAGAAAAATTTCTTTAAGAAGATCATTCGGCATTTTTAATACAAACAAAAAAAGCAAACACGATAAAGAAACAGCAACTCCCTTTCTAATAAAGCCTGTAAATAAATAAGATGTGGCGAAAAGTAATATTCCCGCTAAAAGATTAAGCATCGCTAAGCAGACCAGAGTTTGTTGTGAGCCTAAATTAGGTAGGAGCAGGTAGCCGGCAACAACAGAACCCATAATTCCACCCAAGGTGTTCATCCCATAGACAGCCCCCAAGGAACTGCCTATATCTTTAGACCCTTTTGTAACAAGGTAGGTAAGGACGGGGAAACTCATACCAAATAAGACAGTGGGCACAAACATCAAAGCGGAAGCATTACGCATATTAACCCAAAATTTTGTAATAACATCATCCAACTGAAAGGGGTCTATAAAAGACGATAAAATCCAATTTGATTGATAGAGACTGAAGATTAAATATAATCCGATTCCAAATTGGAAGAAAATCAAGAGCAAGCGAAAATCAATTTTATTTTTGAAAAATGGAACAATTAACAAACCTCCCACGGTTATTCCAAATAAAAAATTTGCCAGCATCAGGCTAAAGGAGTAGATCGTACTACCGATACCAAAGACCAAAAGCCTTGTCCAAACTACCTCGTAAGCCAAAGCTGTAAACCCACATAAGAAACTTATAGCCAACCAAATGCTGTTTTCTTTATCCAATTGAAGGCGAACAAAGGCCGGTTTTGGCAATCCAAATCCACAGACAATCTCCGGTTCTGCTTTTTTAAAAACAACAATACAAACCAGTCCTATTAAAATATTAATCCCTGCCGCTACCAATGCTGTTTCCAAAACACCAAAAAATCCGATCAAGAAATACCCGGCAAAAAGACAACCCGCAGCAGCTCCAAGTGTGTTTATCGAATATAAGTAACCTACCTGTTGCCCAAGATTGGCGTCCTCGGTTGCAAAATATTTGCACATGACAGGAAGGGTCGCCCCCATAAATATTGTTGGTATCAACACAAGTATGAACGCAAGAACGGCTTTGAGAATCGCTACAAGAAATAATAAATTTGGCAGCCATTCATGTAACCAAATATAAATAGGAGAAAAATTAGATAAGAGAAAAGAAAGAAATGCGGCTGATATCCCAATCAGAATTTCTATTTTGCCGTATACCAATAATGGTTTCCCGGCTTTGTCTATTGTTCTCCCCCACAAATAGCTTCCCAGGCCAAGACCGGCCATAAATGCTGACAAGACAATCGACACGGAATAGATAGTATGTCCAAATATCAAGGTCAACATCCTTACCCAAACTATTTGGTAAATTAGACTGGCTATACCTGAAAAAAGGAATAAAAAATAAATCCAGGGAGATTTTTTCATTTGGTGGCAAACAATCTTCTTTTTTTGCAAACGTTTAGACATAAGATATTTTATTCTGGTGAAACGAATATATTCCATTATTTATAACAGATTTAACTTAACTTCGATTTGATTTTTCCTGTTTCTAGTTGATCTTGCCTTAGATAATGTGTTACTTCTTAATCAAGATAAAAATTAAACCTTGTAAAGGAGTGTAGGATGACACACGATCAAATTGTTTCTGCTTACAAAACATATCTTGCGGAACATGAAACCTTTGAAACTAAAAATGTTAAAGCTGCAGCAGCTCGTGCAAGAAAAGCTTTGGGAGATATCGCGAAACTTGCAAAGGTAAGAAGAGCAGAAATCCAAGAAAGAAAAACTAATATGTAATCTAGTTTTTCTATTAATCCTAGCTTATATAAGGATAGTTTTTTCATGTGCTTTTGAAATTAATCCAAGCAGAAAAAACCAGGGAAAAACAGAAGGTTTTGGTTTAAATAGCGAGGTATGGTGGAGGCGGGGGGAATCGAACCCCCGTCCGAAAGGTTTCAGTCAAAGGCATCTACATGCTTATCTTCTGATTTGAATCTCATCTCGACTAACTCCCAGAAGCCGGATCAAGTCGAAACCAGTTCCTAAAAATCTCATCCCATTTACCTGGAACATGCAAACGGAACCAGTTCGCTGAATGACGTCCGATCCACTTCCCGCGAACATGGATGTGGCGGACGGTAACCGTTTAAATTAAGCGGCTACAGCAACATCATAATCGTTGGCGATTATGTAAAAGCCGTTTTTTAACGGGCCAACGGCATCCCGTACATGCAACCTTTGCATCAGCTCTCCCGTCGAAACCGGATCGCCCCCATACTTATTAAACAATGCACTAATTCTAATATATATTATTAATCAAAAGGTTTCAATGGTTACCCAAGTAAAGCCTCGGTTAAAATTAAGCCAGAGTTATAATAGAAAGGCCTTGTGTTTTCTGGTCATAAAAGTATTCAACTAAATTATTTTGAAAAATTATGCAAAAAACCAAAAATTTTATCTCTCTTCTTTCTCTTCAATATCATTGTTATCCGGATGAAGTAGGTGGGGCCTGGGGCTTGACTTATCAAATAAACAAGCGACTCGCAAAAAGAGGTCATAAGGTTTACCAACTAACCTGTAAATCATCTGAAACTCAGATGTCAAATGAAACAGTCGAAGGAATTCAATATTTTCGGATTTCCCTCAAGGAAAGTAAAAATATTTTTTTACTTTGGAAAGCTATTAGAAAACAAATAAAAAATATTTTAAGGTCTGAGCCAATTAATCTGATTCATATTCATAATCCTTTAATTGGTTTTATTGCCCTTTTGCTTCCCAATTTATGGAAGATTCCTAAAGTTTATCATTTCCATAGTTCTTGGCTCGATGAAGAACGAATAAACTCATTGAGTAAGGAAAAAAGATCTTTAAATTTAAAATTGCAACTAATTAGAATCATAGAATGGACCTGCTACAAGTTTTCAGGGACCATCCTTTTTTTAAGTGAATATTCAAAAAAACGTTTTAAAGAATATTTTTCATTTTCAAGGTCAAATCTTGTAATAATTCCAGGGGGAGTAGATTTAAAGGAATTTCAACCTTTAAGAACAAAAGATAATTTATACGAACAACGTAGGTTATTAAACATAGAAGAAAAACCACTAACAATTTTAACGGTTCGAAGGTTAGAAGAAAGAATGGGACTGGAAAACCTGGTCTTAGCTACGGAGATACTAATTAAAAATTTTCCTGATATAGAATTTCAATTAATTATTGTAGGCAAAGGAAGTTTACGAAAGAAATTAGAAGATTTGATAACGGAAAAAAAACTATCAAAAGTAATTAAACTTTCGGGATTAGTTTCTAGAGAAAAACTACCCATTTATTTTAAGGTTGCAGATTTGTTTGTTCTTCCTACAACAGCTATAGAAGGTTTTGGCATAGTAACCGCAGAAGCTTTTGCAAGCGGTTTGGCAGTAATGGGAACCCCAGTAGGAGCAACAATAGAAATATTGGAACAAATTGATAAAAATCTTATCTTTGAAGGAACTTCTCCGGAATCGTTATCAAAAGGTTTGGAAATTTTTTTAAAAAATCCTGAATTTTTTTCAAATTTGAAATCAAAATGTAGAGAAACGGCTGAAAAATACTATTCCTGGGAAAAAGTAACGGATCAAACCGAAGAAGTATTTATCAAAATAATAAACCTTTCTAAACTTAAAACTATAAATTAATAAACTGATTCATGGGTTCCATTTATTCTAAATTATCTTTGACACTATTAATTGTATTGGTTTATAGCAATACAATTTTAAATACATTTCATTTTGATGATATTCCTTCAATTCTTGAAAAACCGTGGATCCGTGGCTTAGACAAAATTCCAGAGTTCATTTTAAGTTTTTTTCAGCGACCCCTTGTTATCCTTTCTTTTAATTTAAATTATTCAATTAGTGGATTTGAGGTTTGGAGCTATCATATTTTTAATATTTTATTTCATATTATAGCCACCCTTCTTGTTTATAAATTGGTCCAACAGATAATATTTTTTTTAAGAAAACATTCGAATAAAAACACTTTCCATTTATTTTCATGGCCATATTTTTCAGCTTTGGTGTTCGCACTTCACCCTCTTAGCACCCAATCTGTCACTTATATATCAAGCCGATCATCAATATTGGCCACGATATTTTACATTTTGGCCTTAATTTTATTTTTCAAAGGATTTAATGAGAGAAATTTTAATGGAAAACCAGGGCGTATTTACTTTTTTGTTTCTTCACTATTTTTTTTATTAGGGGTGTTAACTAAAGAAATCATTATTACTCTCCCAGCAGCTTTATTTATTTTTCACTATTATTTTATTTGGAAAAAAAGTTTCAGGGAATGGATATACATATATGGCAAATGGATTTTGCTGTTATTAATCCCTATTTTGGCAGGAATTGGATATAAACAATTTATTGGTGGAGGCTTTTTGGCTGCATCTTCAGCAAAGTTATCATCATCAACATGGCTTTTGACTCAAACCTCAGTTGTTCCCTTTGAGTATTTCAGAAAATTCTTATTTCCATTTAATTTAAATTTGGATATAAATTTTCCAATTCTTACCAATTGGCTAAATCCCCAAAATTGGTTAGGGATGTTTTCATTAGGTGTAATAATAATTATTTGGATTAGAATTTCCATGGTTAACAAACAAAATACTGCTTGGGAGATTGAAAAAAGATGTGCTGGTTTTGGCTTCGCCTGGATATTTTTAACCCTGTTGCCTACATCAAGCTTTATTCCTTTATTGGACCCAGTAATGGAACACCGGACTTATTTGCCATTGGTTGGTTTTGCATTAGTAATAGCTTCAATTTTTAGCTGGACTTATTTAACTTGTTTAAAAATAAATCTAAAAAGGTTTTTATGTTTTTCTGTTGAATCAATAATGTTATTAATTGTAGTTTTGTTTTCTTTGATAGGAATGAATAGAAATAAAGTCTGGAAAGATGAGTTTACTTTATGGGCTGATGCAAAATTTAAATCACCAAATTTAATCAGACCTTATAACAACTTGGGTATAGCTCATGATAAAGTCGGAAATTATGATGAGGCTATTATAGAGTTTAAGCAGGCTTTGAAAATTAATCCTAATTATTTTTTTGCATTAAATAATTTGGGAAATATTTATGGTAAACAAAAAAATTACGAAGAAGCAATATCCTATTTTAAAAAAGCTATAAATGAAAAATCTGATTATAGTCCTGCATATTATAATATTGCTCGGGCTTACCATTTAATTGGGAAAAGGCGAGAGGCTGTAGAGGCATACAAAAAAGCAATTCTATATAATCCTTATTTTGAACAGGCCTTTTATAATCTCGCATACTTATCTATGGAGTTGAGTAGCTTTGACGAGGCTATTGAAAATTTTAATAAGTTTATAAAAATGCAACCTAACCACTCTAGAGCACATTTTGGTTTAGGAAATGCAATGATGATGAAAGGACAGTTAGACCTTGCGATGCTGGAATATAGGGTATCAGGAAAACTAGATTCCACATTTGCTTTACCCTATATGAATATGGCAAATATTCAAATGCAAATTAAAAATATCCCAGCAGCTATCGAAAATTATAAGAAAGCATTGCAAATAAAACCAGATATGTTTGCTGTTCATTTAAGCTTGGGTATGATTTACTATCAATTTAAAAATGATATTCCTACAGCACTCGATTACTTAAAGGAAGCACTCCGTTTAAGTCCAACCCAACAGGATACAGCTAGAATTAAATCGCTAATAGTTGAACTAGAAAACAAACAGCCGACTTGATTTTTATTTAAAGGAAATTTTTGATTGTTTAGGCTTATAAAATATTCAAATGGAGATGGAAAGAAATTTAAAAGAGAACAAAAAGTAGCACGTAGATTAAACTACTATTCGGCTGAGTACTAAACGATTAACCCCGAAGCGGACATGAATTAAGTCAAGTTTAATATCTTTTCCTTTTAAATCAGGAAATTCAGATAATCCACCATCCTGATACAATTTCTCAGCATCGGGGTAGTCTTTGAAATATTTTAAGGATGTCTCAGAATTTTCAATGGTGGTGTAGTCTTCTGCTTTATTATCCCAAGTTCTTGCTGCTAATAAAAAATAATTATCGGCATCTAAATTTTCTTTATTATCTAATGTTGCGCTCATTCCAATCCTCATTCTAGTTCTCAAAAATTAATATTAAAATCATAACTTATTTAAATACGATAACTAAATTCCAATTTATGAACCATTTGTGAAAGTAAAAGAGTCAGTAGAAGGTAAGTCAGTGCTATATAGGTATAGGTTTCAAAAAAATTAAAGTGTTTGGTAGCATATTCATTGCCCACACGTAAAATATCAGATATCGCCAACACAGAAACTAAACTTGTATCTTTCAGCATCCCCAGAGTTTGATTCCCAATAGCTGGAATTATGGTTCGCATCGCCTGAGGTAAGACTATTTGGGTTAAGGCTTGCTTTTCATTCATTCCCAAACTTCGGGCAACCTCTGCTTGTTCTTTTGGAACAGCCTCAACCCCGGATCGGAAAACATCGGCCATATAAGCCCCATAACTAAACCCAAAACCCACAATGGCTGCCACCAAGGGTGGTATTTGAATAAATTCCCCTAAGGCATAGTAAATATAAAACAAAAGTACTAGTAAAGGAATACCACGTAATATTTCTATGTAAAAGCTAACTGGAATACGAATTGCAGGATTTTTAGAAAGTTTTCCTAAGCCTACAAGTAATCCAACTAAAATTGCAGCAAAGCTACCTAGTAAAGTAACTAGCAATGTATAATAAATTCCTGCGGGTAAAAGTGATACAAGCTCGAGATACCCACCGGATTGCTCACTTGTGGAGAAAGATTCTTTTGAGGGCAAATAAACCAGGAAGAAAACACTTGCCAATACTGCAATATTCCAAGCCCATTTTTGGGATTGTAAGTTTTCGGAATTGGATAGTATTTTTTTCATAAGTTTCCAAATTTTATGGAACGGAATTATTTAGGAACTTTTGCAGCTTGGCCTAGATCCCATTTTTGATGAATCCGAGTAACGGTTCCATTTTCAATCAAAAATTTAATTGCAGAATTGACCCGCGCCATAAGCCCTTCTTCACCTTTTCTTAAAACTATTCCATAAAACTCATCAGATAAAATTTCTCCAACCATTTTTATTTCCTGAAACAATGGTTTATTTTTATAGAATAATGTTCCTGAACTTTCCCCTAATACCGCATCCAACTTTCCATTGATCAGATCAGAAATAGCATGACCGTACATCTGATAACCTTTTATTTTTATCAAAGGTTGTTTTTCTAGAAAATAATAAGAGGTGGTTCCTATTTGCGCACCGATCAGCGCATTATTGTTTTTGGCATCTTCAAACGACTTTATTTTTTTTTGATTTTTATGGACAACCAGAGCTAGACCACTTTTAAGGTAAGGGACACTAAAATCCATTCGTTGTTTTCTTTCTTCCAAGACCGTTACAGAACTTATAACCATATCGAATTTATTAGTTATCAACCCACCAAAAAGGCCTGCCCACTCAACGTTAGTCAGGCGGATATTAAACCCAGCCTTATCAGCTATAGCCTTCATTAAATCGGGTTCAAAGCCAATTATGTCATTTCCAACGCTCATAAAAGACATAGGTGCCAGAGTTGCGTCAGTTGCCACAATATAGGTATTGCCTTCATGGTTACCATAGTTGCTACAACCGCTAATAAGAAAGAAACTGATAAAAAGATTTAATAAAAAAAGAAATGATTTATTTTTCATTGATTTGAAATACATCGGAGATTGCAAATAAAACTCTAACAGATTCTCCAATTGTATATTTATTTTTTGTTGTTTTTCGATGGTGAATAGATAATTTTAAATGAGACTCATCTGCCAGTTTAATTTGGTAACGGGTATGACTTCCAAAAAAATCACTATTAACAATAGTTCCTTCAAGCCAGTTTATCTCGCTGGTGAGTTCTTGGCCAGAATCAAAGAATATTTTTTCTGGTCGGATATAGCATTTTTGCCTGTGAGACCCACTGGGATTGGATAAAAACCGGATTCTTCCATTTACACCTAATGAAAGCGTTATCAAATTCCCACTTTTTTTTTCTACTATTCCATTTAGGCAGTTTAATTCACCCAGAAAATTGGCTATAAAAGAAGATTTTGGTTTCTCATATAGCTCTTTGGGTGATCCATATTGTTTTATAGAACCCTTTTCCATGATACACATTTCAGTGGCTATGCTCATGGCTTCTTCCTTATCGTGAGTCACAAAAAGAAATGTTATTCCCAGGGCTTTTTGCATCTCGATAAGTTCTAGCCTCAAATATTGTCTAAGACTGGGATCGAGTGCAGAAAGAGGTTCGTCGAGTAAAAGTATTTTTGGCCGATTAATAACTGCACGTGCCAAAGCAACTCTTTGGGCCTCACCTCCACTTATATGTTGAGGGTATGAGTTTTTCACTTTCTTTAAGTGCGTTAACTCTAAAAGTTCGTCAACTTGTTTGGCTATTTCAGATTCTGAAAGATGTCTTACTCGCGGTCCGGTAGCAATATTGTCATAAACAGTCATATGTTGAAATAAAGCATAGTTTTGAAATATTAATCCAATAGGCCTTTTTTCAATTGGAAGAGAGTTGACTTCTTTCCCCTCTATCCAAATTTTTCCTTTGTCAGGAGTTTCAAAGCCAGCTATAAGGCGTAAAAGGGTAGATTTGCCACAACCGCTTTGCCCTAAAAGCGTAAATCTTTCTCCCTCTCTAATTTCCAGAGAAATATCTTTGAGAACAGATTTTTCGCCAAAGGATTTTGAAACTGATTCAAGCTTTAACATTTTAGTCGATTCGAAGGAAACAGAGTTGCAACACGAAGGCATTTTATATAAATTCTCTAGGTAATTATACATGGATTCTAGGGAGAGAATATGCGGGTTTTGGTTATTGGAAGTGGTGGACGCGAACATGCATTGGTTTGGAAGATAAAACAGAGTCCAAAAGTAGAAAAAATTTTTTGTGCACCGGGTAACGCAGGAACAAGTGAATTTGCTGATAACATTCCTATCGCGGCAGACGATATAGAAGGTTTGTTGCAGTTTGCCATGAAGAAAGAAATTGGGTTGACGGTGGTTGGTCCAGAACAACCTCTTGTAATGGGGATCGTAGATCGATTTGAGGTAAAGGGGCTGCGCATTTTCGGCCCTAGTGCGAGTGCAGCAGAATTAGAAGGTAGTAAATCTTTTTCAAAAGATATTATGCAAAAATATGGACTTCCTACCGCAGAATATAAAATTTTTATCTCTGCCGAAAGTGCCACAAAATATATCCAAGCCAAAAACTGCCCACTTGTTGTAAAAGCCAATGGGCTTGCAGCGGGTAAGGGGGTGTTGCTATGCAGATCTTCCAGGGAGGCTCTTGTTGCTGTTGATACAATTATGAGGCAGAGGTTGTTCGGAGAAGCCGGTGATCAAATTGTTGTTGAGGAGTTTCTTGAAGGACAAGAAATTTCGGTTCTGGCTTTTAGCGATGGGCAAACGGTTTTGCTGATGGATTCGGCTCAAGACCATAAAGCAGTTTATGATGGAGATATTGGGCCTAATACAGGAGGTATGGGTGCCTATTCCCCGGCACCAGTTTTTACTGAATTAATGCGGCAAAAAGTTCGCGATAAAATTATGTTGCCCATGGTTCGAGCCATGCAACAGGAAGGCCGAACTTACAAGGGAATTCTTTATGCAGGTTTAATGTTGACTAAAACTGGTCCCCAGATTCTTGAGTTCAATGCCCGTTTTGGTGATCCAGAAACACAACCGCTCATGGTTAGGATGGAAACCGATATTATTCCCTTATTTGAAGCTTGTATTGACGGAACTTTGGGCCAATGCCAAGTTAATTGGAAAAATAAATCTTCTGTATGTGTGGTGATGACTGCCGAAGGGTATCCTGGTACTTATCAAAAAGGAGAAATTATTTCAGGATTGCAAAATGCGAACTCCACTCCTGAAGTGGTCGTATTTCATGCAGGAACTAAAGAAAAAGACGGAAAGGTACTAACCAATGGCGGTCGAGTTCTAGGTGTCACTGCTACCGGAGCAAACACGGAAAGTGCGATCCAAAGGGCATATGATGCTGTTGGTAAGGTTAATTGGAGAGGTGTCCACTATAGAAAAGATATTGGTTCCCGAGGGAGGAGTTAATTTTTTGGATATACGAAATAACGGGAAATCCCGGTTCTCTGGTTTTTAAATTTTTGTACAGACGACAAATCTAAAAACCTGAGAAACTCCCAACCCCGAAAGTATTAACCGGGATTTCCCTTTTTTTTTCTGCTTTTTTTTTCTGCTTTTTTCTTTTCAAGATACAAATTTTTTTGGCATTCATGTGAGCAATATTTTGAATTGGGATGTCTCGGATAAAATTCGGTATTACAAACTACGCATATTTTATTGTAGAATTTTGTACCCTTATTTATCTCTATATTAGGTTCTTTAAAACTTTTTATGAAAGAACTGATTTTTTTTGTAGAAGGTTGGTTGAAAATTTCTTTTCCGGATTTAGTTATCTGACTTTCCTTTACTATTTTTTTAAGCTTCCCATTTTTATCGTAAACTTTACATTCATAAGCCATAGGCTGTCCACCTCTTCTAAGGCACACTAAACCTAATTAATATTTTATTAATCTAAAAATATTCCAGCCGGAATATCTATTGGTTTGTGCGTGTTTTTCTGTATGAAAACTAAATACCTTTATCATGCAGCTTGAAACCTCTTTTTTTCTTTTTGAATCAATATGCACTAAATGGGGACGGATTTTAATAATGCTGTGTTTTTGATTATTTAATGGTTTAATTTTGATTTTTACAAATTGGTTTTCTTTCACATAAGAGGATTTAATAATTGCAAACTTTTGAGTCTCATTGTTTTGAGAGGTATAAGTGATTTCTCTTTTATTGAAAGACATTGATTTTAAATTTTTGTTTACAGGATTATCAACTGCCCACCTGCCTGAAACATTATTTGGACAACCTGCTTTAGTCCATTCTTCATCCTGCCACCCCAGTGCATATCCTGACGAAATTAACAATGGAAGAAATCCTGCAAAGCTAAAAATTACGGCAAGGGTTATATTTAAAGCCAAGTTTCGCAACTTCAACAAATTCGCGTATTTATAAAAATATTTTAGTATGAACATGTTTCTACCTTTACAACTTTATATAGCTGATGTTTTAGTAAACCTTTTAATATGACCAGATAAAAGATTTGCAAAAATATCTAGATCATAGGGCCATGCGTATTGGAAACTAATTTTTGGATATTTTTTTCGAAGGTCATCAACTTCCTCTGGTATTTCTTTTTCAGAGTGAGAACCTCCCGGGGTTATCATGGTGGTTATCAGGATGACTTCTGTAACATTTTCATTTACCAGTTCATCAGCAGCTTGCTCAATTGATGGATAACAAAATTCGTTATAGGCTGTTTTTAAAATAAAACCTTCTAATTGAGGAGCAAGATGATTGGCCAGTTTTTCTAGGCCAGATTTATAAGGATCCGATTCAGGAGTTCTTTCCCAGTTTCTGATTGTAGAATCCAATTCGATTTCCTTTGAAGTAATATCAATGCCCGTTCGGATTCTCTGTTTATGGATTTTCATAAAATCCTCAACAATATTTTTGGGTATATCGTTCGGTAGTCCTCCATGCCCTATAAGAATTACTGCTTGCTTGTTATTTTCCATTTTGTCTCCATTAGTCACATCAATTGTGACCCCTTGTATTTTGAAGATAGGTAAAACCATAACTTCATATAATTAATATTCTAGACAATATTTTAGAAATTTCAACTAAAATCTAAACAAATTTTAGTTTTTTGTCTATATTTTAGAATTGCTTTAAAAACAAGGTTATAATTTAACATTTTTTGAAAAAGCCTTAAAAAACAATTTGATTCTAGGGTGAGGGAATGGTCGTAATCTTTCGTTTTAGGTAAATTACACAACTTCTCATTTAATTGTTGCTCGCTCAATTAAAGGTAAGAAGGTGCGGATAATAATCATGAAAGCTGTCTTGGCGAGGGGCTAAGATAATATTTATTTCCCGAGGCAAAAAATATTTTATTTCCTTAAAAACCTAACGACCAATAGGTTTAAGAATTTTCCCTGCTAGTCAAGTTGAGGTTCTTTATTTTCGGTTTCGACATCTTCCATTTGTTTGTCGAAGAGTCGGTGGGCAAGATACCAGCAGCCCCAGGAGACGATACCAACCGTGCCTAATCCGATGGAAGACCAGAGCATCAAATTGTCGCTAGAAGATATTCCTCGGAGGAAGATAAACGCGCCAAGCGGAAGTGCCATGACAAACCCGAAACAAGACAGCAACATTGAGCTGCGGGCATAATATTTAGGCCGCACATCAATATTTAGCTCAGGAAGGTATTTTTTATTCTCAGGCAAGGCAGCATCAAGCAACTCAATTTCACCTTCACATTTCGGGCAATATTGGCCTCCCCAGAAGGCATTTTTACACTGTAGACAAAACTTGACCATTGGTTAATGTGTTTTTTTTGGTTGGCCTTTAGAATACCTCATTTATAATAACGCTACAACTATTGGTCTCTTTGTCTTGAAAAGCACTATGACAGTTAAAAAAAAGGTCGTAATTTTAACGCACGGTGGAGCAGGATCAGACTCTGCCCACGCTGATGGTACTGCAGTTGCGGGTCAAATTGGAATAATGGGACTGCAAACTGGCGAATCGGTTCTGGATGCAGCTTGCAGTGCAGTTTCAGTACTTGAAGATGATAGCCGTTTCAATGCAGGAGTGGGTTCTCATCGCCGCATTGATGGAACAGTACAAATGGATGCGTCTTGCATGGATAGTTCGGGTAGCTTTGGAGCCGTTGCCTCGCTGGAAGGTTTCAGGAATCCTGTTCAAGTTGCCCGTATAGTTAGTCAATCGGAGTATCGAGTATTGGCGGGAGCAGGTGCAGCAGAATTTGCTTTGAACCAAGGCTGTAAAACGGTTTCTCAAGACGAAATCGCCAATACCGGAAAAGATTTTTCAACCACCGACACCGTGGGTTGCGTAATACGTGACGGCGACCAGTTTGCAGCAGCACTTAGTACAGGAGGTATCGATGATGCCATACCAGGCCGCGTTGGTGATGTTCCATTAATAGGCTGTGGGCTCTATTCAGGATCCGAAGGTGCCGTTGCAGCGACAGGGGATGGAGAAGCAATTGCAATGCAGATGACTGCATTTCGCGCTTATCAACTTATTGAACAAGGGATGGATCCAAAATCTATCGTACCCACGGTAATTGACTGGTTTAAAAAACCTACTGCCTTCGGCATTATAGTTGTCAGTAAATTGGGTTTTGCAGGCGGAGCAAATGAATCTATGGCTTGGACGGCAAGTGAAATAGAAATCCAATTATAGTCATGTGTAAAGAAAATAAAATTTAAGGCTAGATGAGTATCAAAATACTTTAGAAATCGCTCGGTATAATGCCTTTTAAATTCTACTTATATAAATTTGCTGATTAGGGTTGGTCCAAAGGGCTCAAACCGTTTTTCCAAAAAGGTAGGTATCTTAAGGTGGATGGTAGAATCTCTTCTTAATTTTTTAAGATCAAAAGGAGTGTCCTTATCAAATATTTGAAGCTGATTTTTCTTTTCCATTTTTTGCTGCAAAAAAAAGATATTTCTAATGTCGTAGGTACGAAAATTCTCAAGCTTATTTATGGAGCTTTTGGTCCAATTTTTTTCAGCAAAAGTTGTTTGTATTACTTTAGACTCAACAAGTAATTTTTCAAAATTCCCACCGGTTACTGCATTGGCTTGTTTCTTTTCTGCTTCCGTAAGTCTGCTCAAAAAATTAACAACCTGGTTAACGTGTTCCATATATAAGTTTTCGGTATTTACAAATACAGACTTGATGGCCAAAAATATAAAATAAATAGAGAGAAATGAAACCTATTGATTAATTGAGGGGTTGCTGAGCGCACAATTTTAAATATTATGCAAATATCTCCTTACGGATCTAAAGAGGAGCTCGAGGAGCTATGATGGGTTCGCCACCAAGGCCTTTCCACATCAGATAAAACAAGGTAACTATTAAAACAGCAAGAATGGCTAGAACAATTTTTGAGCTTTTACTCATTTAGTATGTACGTTTGTTTTATTAAAATTGATCGAGCCTACCCCAACCAATGCCAGACTAAAAATGCCTCTGATTGACCGATTTCCGTTAGCGTCGTCAGCATTAGCGCCAACTAGTGTGTGGACTGGGGGTCATGGCTTTAATGACACCCTTTTTTCGAAACGAACCTTTGACCATTTTATAAGCAAGCCGCCCTATTTTATTGGTGGTCGGTTTGCCCAGCTTACGTCCGCATTCATGACAAAGAAGGAAAGGTAGGTTGTCCTTACTTGAAGTTTTCAACTCAGCCAACGCAGTGGGTTTTATAACTGTGTCCAGAAACAATAAGTCTAGTTTACCGGAGCCCGTATACCGTGCAATAAAAGTTTTACATTTAGTGCATTGAATTTCAGTCATCTATCTTTACATTTCATCCGCAGATTCAGTAAGTGTTGAAGCATGGGGAATTGCGGCATTCTCATTATTTGCCTGTTTAAGAATAGTATCTTCTTCATGGAGCTTGGCGAATTCGATTATTAAAGTTTTGGATTCTTCAACAACCTCTTTTACTTTGTTGGTTTTCCTGACTTTGTGGACTATATTAACAAATCGATCTACTAGGGGTTGAGATTTTTTCATGGTTTCACGAACCTTTGAAAAGTCGAGTTTACGCTGATAATTCTTTTCATAATATTTTGCGTACTCTACCCAGGTCATTACTTCTTCCAGAGCATACCCATAACCGCCTGTTTGGTATTTGATGAATTCTTTTTCTCCTTTTTCACGCCAAAGGGGCAAAATATAATTAGAGACATCATTGCGAGGAATTCGATTTAAAGCAGTGCAAACATAGTCGAGCGTGTAAATAAGGGCGATAGCTTTTTGGTCGAGAAGAAGAGCTACTGTGGAAAAATTTCTAAAGTGCTCTCTTTTTTCGAAAGCTTCCCAAACTCCTCCTTGAGCTTTGACGCTGGCAACCTGATTATCAATAGGCTGGAGCAGTTGGATACAAGTCTTAGTATTAGCTTGGACGGAATGGCTGACAAAAAAAACCAAGAGAGATGCAAAAATTACTACGATCTTGAGGAGCTTCTTCATTATTAAGAACTCCATTTAAATGTTGTAAATAAGCAAATCTTGTTCAGTAAAAATAAACTCCGAAGTTATTGAAGTCAATTGTATTTTTGTTTTCAGATTCACCAAAATTTTCAATAGGTTTCAAGAAAAATATCAATTTTTTGCTCATCAGTGAGGTTTTCTCTTAAGCTACTGTCTTGGACCACCCTAATCCCAGTAAGATCAATACTTTTCAGTATAAAATAAAAGTCCTCGCCCTTTTCATACCAGTGATTGAGGAAAAAACTGGATAAATTATCGCCCTTATAAGTTTTTTCCAGTTTTCTCATTTCCTGCAGGTATTTTTTTACCTCCAGTAATGATGATTTCCTTGATGAGGATTCCAGATTAAAAATATAATTTTTAAAGGACGAGATATTTTTTGTTTCGGTGGTAAATTTAGAATTAAGTATTCTACAAAGAGTGTCTATTTGCTCTCTACCCAATTGTACTTCTGAAGAAACAGGAACCACTTCATCCGATAGATGTATTTTTATCAACTCCGATTCTACTTCAAATCGATCTGGTTCTTTCGATTCATGGTTTCGAAGCACATAAAATACTTCTGGCATTCGAATAGCTATCCTGAAGTTTTTTCCATCCTGCATTAAAAAATATTTAAATAGATAGTTTTATGGTTTCGGTAGATTTTATATAATAGAGCTTTAAATCAAACTGAGAATACAATGCCACCTAAAGAGTATAATTTCAAAATAAAAGGTGTTTTAATAAATGAAGAAGATAAGACAGAAGATGATTTTAGCATTTTCATTAAGGCAATGGATGATAATCATGCCGTGATGTTGGTGCGCGAGCATTTAAGAAACCATGCTCCTAAAGGAAATTCGATAATCAAAGGTATAGAAAAAAAAACAAGTTGATTTGGAGGTAGGGGGGAGGATCACTTCTTGGTGATGGCCCTTTAAAGGTGATTACCTCTTTAAAATCCACTCAGCTCCCCTGGGTGGATTTTTTCATACAAATAAATATGATCCGATTAATTTTAAATCTTAGAACTTTGATATTAACGTTATTTGTATTATCCGGGATCGTCTCCCCAAGTTTTGTAAAGGCGGATGAATTTCAGGATGCGGTAACAACTGTAAACGATGGAGATTTTGAAACTGCTTATAAGATGTTAGTACCTCTGGCAGAAAAAGGTCAGGCTGCAGCTCAATTGATACTAGGCATGATGTATTTTAAGGGAACGGGTGTTGAAAAAAATATTGTGCAGGCCGATAAATGGTTGTTAATCTCGGAGAAGCTGGGACAGGAGGCAGGAAAGAAGAATCGTATTTTCGTAGAACGCCAAATGAGTAGTGATCAGATTTTAAAAGCACGTAAGTTAGCAAAGGATTGGTTGCAAAAACCTTGAATCATGACAATAGAAAATCCTGATATCCATAATGAGGAAAAAGCTACTCCTGCAAAACTGGGTGGAATGGAATTAATTTTGATCATTTTATTTCTTGCGTTTGTTGCTTGGGGTACATATAAGTTTGGAATATGGATCGTTAAGGATGGAGCAGAAGTTACACAGGAAATGGAATCACCTTTTAAAAACTGACGCTTTTGTAGTTCAAGTGCAACAAGGCAGAAAGTCCTTATCGAATACTACAAAACTTCTTAAAATTCGTTAAAAGTTTAGGTTTCAGTTTCTTTGCAAAAACTCTTTAGCCTCTTTCAATTCTGGAAAATCAGGTGTTGCATTTTCTAACTGAACAAAAAGTTGATGGTACTTTTCTTTAGCGGTTTTTTTATCTCCTTTTGCATTCGCTGCCCGTGCTGAACCTATTAGCGAGCGAATTCTATTAGGATGTCGTAATAGGGAGATGGAAAAATTTTCATCAGCCTCAATTGGTTTTCCTGCCTTCAAATATACTTCACCCAGAAATTCATAAGTAGGTTTTAAAATTCTCGGCGGACCTGAAGGCGAGGGTAATTTTTCTTCTAAAAGGATGGCTTGTTTTGCTAGCTTTATTGCTGTTGCAAAATCTTTTTGGTATAGCTTGATCGCTGTTTGAATTTCTAATTCCCACACTTTCAGATATTCAATGCGCTTGTAATGATTCTTTCTAAAATCTTTTTTACGGATAGCCTTTAACTCTAAAAGATATTTGTTCGCTTCTTCGACTTTTCCTTGCATGGCGGCAGAGAATCCAAGAGCGAAACGATAGCCGGCTTCCGAAAAACTCTTAGGTTTCCACCCATCAGGTGGTGGATACTTTTCTATAATTTCCCAGTTTTCAGTTTCAATAAAAGAAGCCGTCAGCATGCGATAATAATATTTTCCGGCTCGCAAATTAGATTTAGCTTGTATCCCCTCTACCATATCCTTTTGTTGTATAGCAAAAATAATCGCAGCCTGATCAATCAGCCCTTGTTGTAATAAAGAGTAGTGTAGCCATTGCAGACTATGGTAATCCCGTTTGCTTAAGGGCAGATTTTTATTTTCGACCCAATCAACAGAAGTCTTCCACCCATTTGTATTAGAGTCGACGGCATCCGCCCACATGCCAAGTTGAACAAAAATGTGGGCAGACATATGCTGAGCATGGTGCGATGCCGGTGCGATTTTGGAATAACGTTTGGCAGAAGGTAAGGCAAGCCGGGCCAAATCAGGGTGATCAAATGCATGAATTGAATAATGTGCAGCACAAGGATGATTCGGATTTTTTTGGAATACTTCTAGTGCAATAGATCCTGCTTCAACTTGAAGTCTAAGTTTATTAACGGTGTTTCTCGCGACACCTAATATGGAAAGGCTATAAAAACATGCTGCCTCAAGGTCATTCGGGTAATTGTGATATATTTTTTTCATAGCTTTCGAATAAGCTTTATCACGGGTATGTTTTCCTCCTTTGCCATAGAGTAAGCGAATTGCATGAATGTAATCCTGTTCCCTCTGTGTTAATTTTGAAAAATTATTAATTTTTGAAAGAGCAGCTTTCGCAGATTGGTAATCCTGTTCCTCCCAGAGAGGATGGTTATGTGCCATAGCAAGACCCCAATAACCCATCGCAAATTCGGGATCTAAAGCGACGGATTTTTTAAAGGAACTTAAAGCTTCTGTATACCAAAATGAGTGCAATGCTGCGACACCATGCAGGAAATGTTTTTGTGCGGTTCCTGAAACTGAAGTAGAAAAATCAATGGATCCTAATTGTCCAGAGGAATTTGAAGCATATGTATATTTTTCTGTATTAAAAAAAAGGAAAATCATTATTAAAGTAAAAATTCGAAACATAACTTACCTTCAACTTAATTTTGGATACTAAAAGTTTAGCATAATTGAAATTTTACTTAATCTTAATATTGAATCTTCTGCCTTTTGAACGAAAAGGTTATAATAGATCTTCTGATAAATTTCATAAATTTACTAAAGCAATTGGAGCGTAGAAGATGTCGCTTATTTATTTAAGTTCCAGTTCTTCTGAGGCGGAACCTTTTTCCCTGAGAATAGCTTCTCAGTGCGAATCAAATTTAGGCTCTGGATGTTTCTTGTCCAAGAATAATGGAATAATTTCAACACATAAAATACGATCAGAAATAGAAGCCTGTGATGTTTTGATTGTAGTAATTACAAAAATAATTACAGAAGAAACCGAAGACATTTCCCCTTATAACCTTATAGATAATGAAAGAATTCGTCTGGAGATTATATCGGCAATTAACAAAGATATTTTAATTGTCCCTGTTTTAATAGATGATGCAAGATTACCAGAGAAAGGTAATATCCCTGGTGCGCTAAAGAAGTTGCTTGATTGCAAACCCTATCATTTGCGAGAGGTTTTCTGGTCTGAAGATTTGGAGGTTCTTCTTGAGTATTTAGAAGAAGAACTTAGTTTTATAAAAGAAGTTAAAGAAAAGTTATCTGAATCGGTTGAAGTAAATTATCAACGACTCGCAGAATTTGATGGTCGAAAACCTATAAAGGTAAACTTGAAGTCGTCTGATTTTTTGCAGTTGCAAAAAATGATTGAAGCAGAAATGATTTTTTTGCAAAAAGCTCGCGGAATCGGTGATAGGAAGGCGGAAAAAAATGCGTTATCGGCTTTGGCACTCGCCTACTCCAGATTGGGTCAAACACAAAAAGCAGTCCAATTTTTTCAGGAACAACTGATTATTTCTCAGGAGTTAGGAGATTTTAATGAGATATGCAGTCTCTTGGCAAACCTGGGTGATGCCTATGCGGTCTCTGGAAACATCGATCGGGCCAAAAGTTATTACGAAGAACAGCTTACTTTAGCAGAGCTAAAGGGGTTAAGCGTATTTGTTGGTAGTTCCTATAACGGTCTAGGACATGTATTTGTCAAAAAAGAAAAGATTCCAGAAGCCATTGATTGCTATTTAAAGGCACTAGAAAATTACCGCGAATTGGAAGATCATGACAAACAGTTAGAACTACTGGTTGGCATTGGACTCAACCATTATAAATTGGAGCAATGGGAGAAAACCACAGAATATCTTCTTCCAGCTTTAGATGCGGCAAAATATCTTGAAAACAGAAAAGAAGAGGTTCAAATCCTGATTGATTTGGCAGAATCATATGAAAAATTGGGTAAGAAGGAATTGGTTAAATCACATCTAGATCAGGCAGAAGATACACTTAATATTACAGATGAAAATTGGTGTTCCTCTTTAATGCGGCGAATTAAACTTCTAAGAAATCTTTAAATTAGTTTTGATATATATGAAAGGTAAAAAAGAATATTTTCGTGTTTTAACGATAGCCGGGTCGGATAACAGTGGTGGTGCAGGAATTCAGGCAGACCTTAAAACCTTTTCTGCGCTTGAATGTTATGGCATGTCGGTCATCACTGCATTAACTGCTCAGAATACCCAAGGGGTGCGCAGTATTCAGGAAGTAAAGCCGGAATTCGTTGAGGAGCAATTTAATTTAATCCTTGAAGATATAGGTGTTGATGCAATCAAAATTGGAATGTTGTTCAATATTCCTATTATTAAAGTAATTGCAAAATGTTTATATAAAGTTAATGGGTGCCCTGTTGTTCTCGATCCCGTCATGTTCGCAAAAAGTGGTGATCGTTTATTACAGGAAGAGGCTGTTAAGGCAATTCAAAAGGAGCTGTTTCCATTGGCAACCGTTGTTACACCGAATATTCCAGAAGCCCAGGCATTTTTAGGTTACTCCATTAAGAATTCAGAATCGATGCAGCAGGCTGCGATCGATTTATGCGATTCCGGGCCTGCAGCAGTGGTTATTAAAGGGGGAGGTTTATCGAATGATTTTAGCGATGATTGTTTATTTGTAAAAGGTGGACAATTACTCTGGCTTAAGCAGGAAAGAATCTCAACAAACAATATTCATGGAACCGGTTGCACATTTTCTTCTGCCATTGCGGCTTATCTTGCTCGATCTTATAAGTTGGAAGATGCCGTTAGAGAGGCAAAACTTTATCTTACGCAATCTTTGAAAGCGGGTGCAGATAAAAAATTGGGTAAGGGCCAAGGGCCTGTCCTACATTTTTTCAATACTTGGGAAAAATAATAGGAGGTAGTATGTCATTTTCTAAAACCGCTTGGAGCGCGATTGAGTATACATACAAATCTATTTTAGAACATCGCTTTAACAAGGAGTTAGCTGAGGGCACTCTTGAAACAGAGAAATTTCAGTTCTATATGAAGCAGGATTCTCTTTACCTCGTCGATTTTGCACGTGCTTTGGCTATGACCGCCTCGCGCGCCACCAATCCCGAAGATCTTGTTTTGTTAATTGATTTTTCTAAAGGAGCCATCCTTGCAGAACGTGATTTGCATGAATTTTATTTTGATTTTTATGGAATTAAGCTCGATGTAAAAAAAGCACCAGGATGTTTTACATATACCAACTTTCTTATATCAAGTGCCACCCATGGGAGTTACGAAGAGTCCTTGGCAGCTTTGTTACCTTGTTTTTGGATTTATCAGGAAGTCGGACTTCATATTCACAGAAACTCAGCCGAAAATAATCCCTACCAGAAATGGATTGATATGTATTCAGGTGAAGAGTTTAAGGAAGTGGTACGAAAGGCAATCGACCTTACAGACCGTGTAGCCGAGGATGTAAATGATAAACAGCTAGAAAAAATGCAAGAAGCTTTTATAACGTCGACTCGACTGGAATGGATTTTTTGGGACTCTGCCTACCGAATGGAAAATTGGTAACTAGAAATAAATTAATACTAAGAGGAAGATTAAAAAAGAGGAGAACAGATTTGCATTGATTTTCCTCATTGAATCCAGTTAAAGTGCGTTTTTTCAATATACAGACAACTCATTGCCAGCGTAGCTCAGGGGTAGAGCAACTGATTCGTAATCAGTAGGTCGGCGGTTCAATTCCGCCCGCTGGCTCCATATAAAATAAAAGGTGTTTTCGCCGCCATTTGGTTTATGCCTACGGCTAAATTAAAAGAAAAAGAATCAAATACAGAATGGAAAGCTCAACTTAACTTGGAGTTTTCCGAGTCTAACAATAGAACGATACTCAGCCAAAGAAAGCACTTTGGCCCCTTGTATGTACAGAAACCCTTTTACCCAGAAATTAACGGAACCTGCCATCTATACATTTTGCATCCACCGGGTGGAGTGGTTGGGGGAGATCATTTAAATATTTGTGTGGATATAAAATCAAATGCGCACGTTTTGATCACAACTCCTGCCGCGGGAAAGTTTTATCGTAGCGCTGGCCCTATGGCGAAACAAGCGCAGGTGGCAACAGTTGCATCAAAGGGAACTTTAGAATGGTTTCCTTCTGAAAATATAATATTTTCTGGTGCTAAAGCTTCTATTAAAACTAAAATTGAATTGTCCTCGGATAGTAATTTTGTCGGATGGGAAATCTCATGTTTGGGTCGACCTGCTTCTGATGAAAACTTCCGTAAGGGTGAGCTGGATCAGCGCTTTGAAATTTGGCGTGAGGGCAGGCCTTTACAGATTGAACGCCTATGGTTAAAAGGAGGAGATTTATCTTTCCATGCTAAATGGGGTTTACATGGCTTTCCCGTTGTTGGAAATATGATTTGTGTCACTGATAAAAAAGGGCTTTTGGATTCTATGAGAAACTTAGCAAATGCTTCCGCTGAGCAGGAATTTTTTTCTGTAACCCAGGTGGATGATATTATTCTTTGTTATTTTTTAGGGAATAGTGTTGAGAAAGCCCGGAACTACTTTATTGATGTTTGGAAAATATTCCGTCGCGAAGTTATCCAACTTGAAGCCGTAGAACCACGAGTTTGGAAAACTTGATATAAGGATTGATTGACTTTAAAATTCGAATACAGACGACTATATGTGAAGAGAGGTAAATATGGAGCTTTCTCCTAGAGAAAAAGACAAGTTGATGATATTTACCGCGGGGCTTTTAGCTGAGAGAAGGCTGAATCGCGGATTGAAGCTCAATTACCCGGAGGCCATTGCCTATATTTCAGCTGCCATTCTAGAGGCTGCTCGAGACGGGAAAAGTGTCGCTGAATTAATGAGCTATGGAACTACTCTGCTTAAACGTGAAAATGTTATGGAGGGTATTCCTGAAATGATACATGAAGTTCAGGTAGAGGCCACTTTCCCTGATGGCACTAAGTTGGTTACTGTTCATAACCCTATTCCATAAACGGAGAACGAAAATGATTCCCGGAGAAATAAAAGTAAAAGATGGAAACATAACCCTTAATAAAAACGGGGAAACTAAAAAAATAAGTGTTTCCAATTCGGGTGACAGACCTATCCAAGTCGGATCGCATTATCATTTTTTTGAAACTAATAACGCATTGCAATTCGATCGTGAAAACACAAAAGGTTTTCGCCTAAACATAGCAGCAGGGACAGCAATCAGATTTGAACCAGGACAAAATCGTGAAGTCGAGTTGGTGGCCTATTTAGGTTCGCGGCAGGTGTATGGATTCAATGGGAAAATAATGGGGAAATTGGAGAAATAATAATGAGTGAAATAAGCAGACGAGCGTATGCAGATATGTATGGTCCCACAACCGGCGACCGTGTCCGCCTGGGCGATACCGAACTTTGGATTGAAGTAGAAGAGGATAAAACTTCCTACGGAGAGGAAGTTAAGTTTGGCGGCGGTAAGGTTATTCGTGACGGAATGGGACAAAGCCAAAGAACCTCGAAAGAATCCGTGGATGTTGTCATAACGAACGCTTTGATCCTTGACCATTGGGGAATTGTAAAGGCGGATATTGGAATTAAATCGGGTCGCATCGTTGGTATTGGAAAAGCCGGAAACCCTGACATCCAACCTGACATTGACATCATTATCGGTCCCGGAACGGAAGCGATTGCTGGCGAAGGATTAATCGCTACTGCAGGGGCATTGGATGCACATATCCATTTTATTTGTCCACAACAAGTTGAAGAAGCACTTATGTCTGGAATCACTACCATGCTGGGAGGCGGCACCGGACCCGCTGCGGGTACAAATGCAACAACCTGTACACCGGGACCTTGGAACATTGAGCGCATGTATCAGGCGGTGGAAGAATTACCGATGAATTTTGGTTTCCTCGGAAAAGGAAATGCCAGTCTTCCTGCCGCTCTTGAAGAACAGGTTATTGCAGGGGCTATGGGATTGAAGTTGCATGAAGACTGGGGAACGACCCCTCAAGCGATCGACAACTGTTTAACGGTGGCCGAGAATTTTGATGTGCAAGTAGCTATTCATACCGATACCTTAAATGAATCAGGTTTTGTTGAAGACACATTGGCGGCATTTAAAAACCGAGCTATTCATACTTATCATACAGAGGGCGCTGGTGGCGGACATGCCCCGGATATTATTAAAGCCTGTGGCGCCGCAAATGTGCTGCCCTCATCGACAAACCCGACCCGGCCTTATACGGTTAATACGATTGATGAGCATCTGGACATGCTCATGGTTTGTCACCACTTGGATCCAAAAATTCCTGAGGATGTTGCTTTTGCAGAGTCGCGCATAAGGCGGGAAACCATTGCTGCTGAAGATATTCTTCATGACTTGGGAGCATTTAGCATGATTGCTTCTGATTCGCAGGCCATGGGTAGAATTGGAGAGGTTATTTGTCGAACTTGGCAAACCGCTCATAAAATGAAAGTGCAACGTGGACCCCTAAGTCCGGATCCTTCCCATCATGACAATTTTCGTGCAAGACGCTATGTGGCTAAGTACACCATCAACCCCGCCATCACTCACGGAATCAGTCATGAAGTCGGATCTATAGAAAATGGAAAACTTGCAGATATTGTCTTATGGAAACCCGCGTTTTTTGGAGCGAAGCCGTCTATGATCATTAAAGGCGGAATGATCGCAGCTGCTCCTATGGGAGATCCGAATGCTTCGATTCCAACGCCACAACCCGTCCACTACCGTCCCATGTTTGGAGCTTTCGGAGGGGCCCGAAGTGAAACCTGTGTAAGTTTTGTATCCAAGGCCGCTAATGAAAATGGTATGAGCGAGAAGCTACGGTTGAATAAACGGTTGGTTTCGGTTCAAGATACTCGTTCTGTCACCAAAAATAAGCTTATTCATAATAGCTATCTTCCAAAAATAGAAGTGGACTCACAGACTTATGAAGTCCGAGCGGATGGTGATCTTTTGACGTGCGAGCCAGCAAAAGAATTACCTCTCGCGCAACGGTATTTTCTTTTTTAATTATTAACTTATTATTAAATGTTAAAAATCACCGAGAAACTGGATACTTCTTTAACATCTTCCGCAAGCCTGACCTTGCCGTTTGAAAAAAGACAAAAGAGTCGATTACGGGTTTCGCTAGATAACAATCAGGAAGCTGCATTAATGCTGGAGCGTGGAAGTGTCCTGCGCGATGGAGAATTATTGCGAGCGGATAATGGTTTGATTGTCGAGGTTCGAGCTGCTGATGAAGAAGTTGCCGTTATTTCCACAGAAGATACTTTTCTTTTGGCTAGGGCCTGCTATCACTTGGGTAATCGACATGTTCCCCTTCAAATAGGAGAAGGGTGGCTTCGTATACAAAGGGACCATGTATTAGAAGAGATGGTCCAATCGCTTGGGCTTTTGGTGAGACATGAACTTGCTCCATTTGAGCCAGAGAGCGGGGCTTATAGCGGGAATTCCAGTCACTCGCATTCTCACTCCCATAAAACAGAAGTCTAAAATGAATTTAGACCGGCCCGAGGAAACTTTGCGTTTAATGCAATTGTGCAGCCCAATGCTTCCTACAGGAGCTTTCGCATATTCGCAAGGATTGGAGTTCGCGGTTTCCAAAGGTTGGGTAAAAGATAACGATACAACCAAAATGTGGATTCAAGGGCTCTTGGAAAATTCTCTAACCTATCTGGATGTACCCTTGTTATCTCGTTTATATAAAGCCTGGTCGGCCAATGATAATAAAAGCATTCTTTATTGGAATGATTATTTATACGCATGCCGCGATTCCAAAGAGCTACGGGAAGAAGACAAACACTTGGCTCATGCCTTAGCCCGTTTGTTGGGTGATTTGGGAATTTCAGAGGCTATCGAGTGGAAAGAAAACCCAAGGGCATGTTTTCTATCTGTTTTTGCTTTAGGGGCGTGGCATTGGAAGATTCAACTCAAAGAAGCTTCCTTAGGCTATTTATGGATGTGGGCCGAAAACCAGGTATTGGCAGCAATTAAATTGATTCCATTAGGGCAAACCGACGGCCAAAAATTATTGTCCTCTGTAATTGAAGTGATTCCGGATCAGGTGTTAATAGGTTTATCTTTAAAAGATGAAGAAATTGGTTATACAACTCCAGGCCAAGGAATTGCCAGCGCTTTACATGAAACTCAATACACTCGATTGTTTAGATCTTGAAATATGAAAAATACAAATAAGCAAGTATTGCGAATGGGAATTGGGGGGCCGGTGGGCTCTGGCAAGACAGCCTTGATTAATGCCTTGTGCAAAAAAATGAGGACCGCTTATCAAATTGCCGTTGTGACCAACGATATTTATACAAAAGAGGACGCACAATTTTTGATCCGAAACGAAGCTCTGGCAGAAGAAAGGATACGTGGTGTCGAAACCGGTGGCTGCCCGCATACTGCCATTCGAGAAGATGCCTCCATGAACTTATCAGCAATTGATGATTTAAACAGAACTTTCCCCGACTTGGATATGGTCATTGTAGAGAGCGGAGGCGATAATCTTGCGGCTACCTTTAGCCCGGAGCTCTCCGATCTGACGATATATGTGATCGATGTAGCCGCCGGCGACAAGATCCCCCGCAAAGGAGGTCCTGGTATAACCAAGTCCGATCTGTTGGTGATCAATAAGATTGATTTGGCCCCGCATGTGGGCGCTTCTTTGGATGTTATGGAAAAGGATGCGCGAAAAATGCGAGATGAAAAACCTTTTTTATTTAGCGACCTAAAAAATGGTGTGGGGATTGAAGAAATCGAAAGCTTCATTATTAAACAGGGGCTGTTATAAACTTGATAATAATAGGAATATCCTCCAGAGCAAAAAAATGGTTTTAATCAATCGATTTTTCAAGCCAACACTTTATTTACTTTGCTGCATCCTTGCCGTTTCAGGAGGGTTGGAAAACGCGAACGCGGAAACAAAAAATATCAAGGTCCGCGTCAGCTTCAGAACCCAACTGAATGAAAAACTGAATGTTAAAAAATTCAACCTAAATCACCCGATACAAATCTCAAAGAGGGAAATTATCAACCACCTTGTCTCTCTAAGGTACAAAGAGACCTCCTTTGGCGATAAGGAGGTAAGTGTCTTTTTTGCCGATGAAATTAGAAAATTAGCTCCTATTCTTGTGAAAGCCTTTGCGAGGGTGGACCCCAATAAGATCATTCATATTGAATTGAAAGGCAAAACGGGGACTACGGCAGGTGATATCTTTTCTTTTAAAAAATATCTAAATTGGCGTTTTGACTCTATTCACGGAGAAACGTTTTTTCAAAAAAATAATGGCCGTATGTTTAAGATATTTGCCTGGGAGTTGATCCCTCAAAAGGGCCAGCTTTATTACAAGTCTAGTAAAAATAAGCGTCTGCATAAGAACTGGTTGGTTGCTAAATTAAACCTTCCTGTTTCTCAAACAAAGGATAGGGCCGATGGAGACTTACCGGATTTGTTACAGAGCGGCAACTCAGAAACCAAATTGAACCGGGAACTAGAAAAAAAACTCAAACACTTAAAGCGCCTTTATGAGAAAGGACTCATCGAGGAGGAAGAATATAAAGCTCAGCAAAACAAACTTTTTGATAAATTATTTTAGATAGGGTGACTTTCCTATAATTCTTTAAAGCAAAATAGAAAAAGTAATTTATTCCTTAAAAAACCAACTCCCTATTTTCTCTCGATAAAATACTTTTGCTTTAAAATTCATCACAAAAAAATACAATTGCTGAAAGTTAGAGCAGTTTAGCTCTTATGTGCATACTAAAAAAAAACCTTAAATGATTAAAAGCATTATAAAAAAAGGTTTTTAGCCGAATAAAATAAAAATGGAACAGGTTTTGCTTTAGGTATGGAATGTGTTTGATGAAATTTAAAGATGTTTAGTTTTGATTAAGTTGAAAAGGAAACAGGCTTGAAGGATTTGTTGAATATTTTGAACGAACTTGCGAAAAATTTATTTACTGGAAGTTTGACAATAAATTTTCATAAAGGGAATGTGGGTAAAATTCAATTGACGCGGACAGTAAAAAGTTCAGACCTGAAAAGTATTTGATTTAAAAAACCTTTTCTAGTTTTTTTAGTTGTGGTAGCATAAGCGATTTAGTATTTAACTAGGACCACCGCTTACTTGCGACGCCAAATAAATCGAATTAATTTTAATATAGTAAAGAAGAAAACAGGAGGAGACAGAATGTTTCATTATTTTAAACACAAATTTTTTGGATTGTTTGCTGTGCTTATACTCTGCATGGCTTTGCCTTCTTTGGCGGGCGCTTGGGTGACAGTCAAGGGGGATGGTGACCGATGGATGAAATTTGGCGCCGGTTTGAGGGCCTCTTATCAAACTACAAGTAGTCCTAGTGTAGATGCTCGCGGTGGAGATGTCGCCCTGGAAGAAATGAGGTTTTATACGTTAACCCGGGTGCATAAAAATATTGTCTTTGAGTTTAATACGGAAGTAAGAAATCGAAGGAATGATAGAAGTGCTAATGTTTATAACGGTGGAATTGCATCTACACCCGCTGGGGGTGTAAATGATGGATACCATGACATTTTTGTTTTGGATGCCAGGGCCACGCTTACCATTGGCGGTTTTGATCTTTGGTTTGGAAAATTTCTTCCTCCAAGTGAAAGATCCAACCTGGACGGCCCGTACTTTCTAAATGCCTGGGATTTTCCTCTGGCTACTTCGCCTTATCCCCAAATTGCTGCCGGACGTGATCAGGGTGTGATGATTTACAAAGAGTATGGAGGCGGAAAATTCAAATGGGCCTACGGCGCATTTGAGGGCAGAAAAAACGCATCCAATGCCGATGCTAACCCAGATGAAAATGACAATTTCCAACATGGATTTCGTGCGACCTATAATTTTTGGACTCCGGAGCCTGGATATTACACAACCAGTGCGTATTATGGAGCCAAGGATGTCCTGGCAGTTGCTTTTGTAGCTCGATATGAGCAAGACGGCGCAGGCACAGGTGTAACCAATGCCACGCAGGGCGACTACTTTGGTTGGAGTGTAGATGTTCTTATGGAGAAAAAACTCTCAAACGGTGCGGTCGTTAACCTAGAGGGTAGTTATTATGATACGGATACAGATGATATAGATGATGGAACCATAACCCAAGGACAGGCTTACCGTATGTTGGCCAGTTATATGTTGCCCAACAAAATGGGTTGGGGTAAGTTTCAGCCCTATGTTCGTTATCAACATGCTACCCAGGACAACGCATGCGCAGGAAACCTTTGTGGTGCTACGAATTTTGGTACACGAGGAATTATGGAAGGCGGCTTAAATTATATTATCGATGGTCATAACGCGAAAATAATGTCATCCTATATTTCCGATAAAGCAAGTGTCAATGCGGAGCCAACTCACCGTTTCATACTGGGTATGCAGTTCCAATTATTGTAGTGCCCTGCTAAATTCAAACTTTATCAAAAGGAGAGAGGTGTTCAACCTCTCTCCTTTTGTTTTTTTAGCGCATCCTAATTTATAAACAGAATCCATTCCCCGCAAATCCCACTCCTTCCATTTTCTTCTTACTAGTACAAATCTATTTTTAGCTAAAGCTAAAATATTAAGCATAAACGCATTTCAATGCTCAACTTTTGGGCACAAAAAACGGTTAAAAATAAAGCCGTTTTCCTTAAGTTCTTATTTAACAATGTTTTTTGTTTGAAAATATTTTTGGCATTGGTATTGCTAAGTAAATACATATAAAGAAAATAAGTCCCTATCAAAATAATAAAAATAAGAAAGGAAGGTTAGAAATGGGCTTTTTAAAGTCTTATAGAGGAACTTCAAAAATAACGTCAATGCTCTTGGCTTTTATGCTTTTTGTTGTAACGGTGCAAGCACAAGCAGCTGATACCATTAAAGTGGGAATTCTTCATTCGCTCTCTGGAACCATGGCAATCAGTGAAACTTCCCTGAGAGATGTTGCTCTAATGGCCATCGAAGAAATCAATGCAAAAGGGGGTGTTCTGGGCAAAAAGCTTGAGCCGGTGGTCGTTGATCCGGCTTCAAATTGGCCTTTGTTTGCAGAGAAAGCTCGTGAGTTGATTCAAAAACAAAAAGTTGCAGTGACATTTGGTTGTTGGACCTCTGTTTCAAGGAAATCCGTACTTCCCGTTTTTGAAGAATTGAATGGCTTGCTTTTTTATCCTGTTCAATATGAGGGCGAAGAATCTTCCTACAACGTGTTTTACACCGGTGCCGCTCCAAATCAGCAGGCGATTCCTGCTGTAGAGTACCTAATGAGTGAAGACGGTGGGGCAGCTAAAAAGTGGGTACTGCTAGGAACCGACTACGTTTATCCTCGCACAACCAACAAGATCTTGAATTATTTTCTCAAGTCTAAAGGCGTAGCTAAAAAAGATATCATGGAAACCTACACACCCTTTGGTCACAGCGACTACCAAACTATCGTGGCTGATATCAAGAAGTTTGCGGCTGGCACGCCTACTGCTGTTGTCTCAACGATTAATGGAGACTCAAATGTTCCCTTCTATAAAGAGCTCGCCAATCAAGGTCTCAAGGCTGAAGATATTCCTGTAGTTGCATTCTCGGTTGGGGAAGAAGAACTACGCGGTATTGATGCAAAACCATTGGTAGGACATCTGGCGGCATGGAATTATTTTATGTCTATCGATACTGCTGAAAACAAGGACTTCATCAAAAAATGGAATGCGTATGTTAAAAAACATAAGCTTGCGGGTGGAAGCAAGCGTGTTACCAACGATCCAATGGAAGCAACCTATATTGGAATTAAGATGTGGGCACAAGCAGCTGAACAAGCTGGCACCACGAATGTGGATGCTGTTCGCCAGGCAATAGGTGGTCAAACGGTACAATCACCATCGGGCTTTAAGATTACAATGGATGCGAAAAACCATCATTTACATAAGCCTGTTGTGATTGGAGAAATTCAAGAGAATGGCCAGTTTGATGTTGTCTGGAAAACGGATGGACCGATTCGAGCACAAGCTTGGAGTCCTTTTATCCCGGATAGCAAAGAAAAAGTTGCTGACTGGACTTATCCGTGGGTATGCGGTAACTGCAAAAAGTCTAAGTTTTAGTTAGAAAAAATCTCTTTCAGTTCCCAACAATATTGGTGACCTCCTCCAAATTTGTAGCCTCCTCCAAAGTGGGTTTAGGGAACTGGGAGAGATAGTAGCTTATTTCTAAAAACTTTTTTAATCAGTAATTTGGTCCCTTCTTTGAGATGGGATTTTTTTGTTTACGCGTTGTTTTAAAAGGGAGGAGATGGTAGTTTAATCCGACTAATTTTATAAAATCAGTAATTACATCCCTTCTTTGATGGGATTTTCTTGTTTCCGTGTTGTTTTAAAAATAATGAAAGAAACTATTTTCTTATCTGAACCCCATAAATTGGGCTCCTGCCTATCTGGCCGGAAACTACTAGTCCAGTTTGTTGGGGTTTTTTTGTTTGTGGTTATTGGTTTACTTTCATTTTCTGCTGTGGAAGCAAATGACTTTGAGTTGACTTTAAAGGATTTAGGACACAAAAGTCGCTCGAAGATAAAAAAAGCGATTAAGAACCTGGGAAACCAAGGAAACCCTGCGGCTCTTCCCGCTCTTGAAGCACTAAAAGATAACCGACTGCGGGTCAGTGAAGATGGTGCGCTAATTATTCTCAGTAAATCTGGAGAAGAAGGTCTCGACGCTCTGACTGAAAAACAAGTCGATGTGAAATCATTAGACCTTCGAAAACCCAGAATTAATAATTCTGTTCGAAGAGCTTTGTCCTCAACCATAGGAAAACTACAATTACAATCTACCGAAACTGATATTCGTTTAGCTGCAGCAAATCAATTGTTGAAAAAATCCTCGAGTGGTTTAGTGGAATTGGTTGAAAAGGCTTTGGCCAAGGAAACAAATGCTGAGATTCGTAACGTTTTTTTATTAGTATTGGCCAAAGAAGAACTGAATGATGACGATAAACAAAAGCGCCTGAAATCACTCAAAACTATTAGAGAATTTGGAAACAATGACTTTAAAAGTGTTTTAGAGACCTTATTGAAAAAAGATGAAAAAGGTGAATTCCTCGAAAGGGATCCTGAAATTCGTGATAGTGCAGACAAAGCTCTCTCCTCTATTGAAAGACGACAGTTTTTCATCAACCAAATTGCAAACCTATTTTACGGGATGAGTCTTGGCAGCATATTGCTTTTAGCTGCTTTAGGTTTAGCGATTACTTTTGGTCTCATGGGTGTTATCAACATGGCTCACGGAGAAATGTTGATGATTGGTGCTTACTCTACGTTTGTAATTCAAAACCTGTTCAAGGAATATTTGCCTAATTTATTTGACTGGTACCTTATTGCAGCTATTCCAACTGCGTTCCTTGTAAGTGGAGTTGTTGGTATCATCATGGAAAGAAGCGTAATTAGGCATCTGTACGGGCGTCCCCTCGAAACTCTTTTAGCAACCTGGGGTATAAGTTTAGTTCTTATTCAAACTGTAAGACTTATTTTTGGTGCACAAAATGTTGAGGTAGCTAACCCTTCTTACCTCTCAGGTGGGATTCAAGCTTTTAACGGAGTTGTTCTTCCATTCAATCGAATTGCAATCATAATTTTTGTTATCTTTGTCGTCGTCTTAGTTTGGACATTATTACAAAAGAGTTCATTGGGATTACAGGTACGTGCGGTAACCCAGAACAGGGGGATGGCTTCATGTGTAGGAATATCCACTCGAAAGATTGATATGTATACATTCGGCCTAGGGTCAGGAGTCGCAGGCTTGGGCGGTGTCGCCTTATCGCAGATAGGAAATGTCGGTCCCGAGTTAGGACAACTTTATATTGTCGATTCTTTCATGGTTGTGGTGCTTGGAGGCGTTGGAAAAATAGCGGGGACTGTGGCAGGCGCTATGGGCTTAGGCGTTTTAAACAAGTTTTTAGAACCGGTAGCGGGTGCAGTTTTAGGAAAAATTTTCGTTTTAGTTCTTATCATTATTGTGATTCAGAAACGACCTCAAGGATTGTTTGCCTTGAAAGGTCGTATGGTGGATAACTGAGTGCTCATAATTAAAAATATTTTGCAATTACATTCATTTAAAGGATGGCTATTTGCTTTTCTCCTTTTAGGTGTGGCCGTTATTTTTCTTCCCTTCTTAAATTTTTGGTTGTCGGAAGATTCTATCTTGTATGTTCCTGATTATATGTTTGCGCTTATAGGGAAGTATCTATGCTACGCATTGGTAGCTTTGGCTATGGACTTGATATGGGGCTATACCGGTATCTTGAGTTTAGGGCATGGAGTATTTTTTTCTATTGGTGGGTACGCCATGGGAATGTATTTGATGAGAAGTATTGGTAAAGAGGGTGTCTATAAAAGTGACCTGCCTGACTTTATGGTGTTCCTTGACTGGAAAGAATTACCTTGGTACTGGTACGGTTTTGACAGCTTTGCTTTTACTTTAATGATTATCTTGGTGGTCCCAGCTTTATTTGCATTTATTTTTGGTTACTTTGCTTTTAGATCTCGTATTAAAGGAGTTTACTTTGCGATCATTACCCAGGCCATGACCTTTGCCCTCATGTTATTATTTTTTCGCAATAATACAGGGTTTGGCGGTAACAATGGCCTTACCGATTTCAAAAGGATTTTGGGATACTCGCTGCAGGAACCCTCCACGAAAATGGCTCTTTATATAATTACCGCCGTCGTCCTGTTTTTAAGTTATCTTCTTTCCCGTTACATAGTTAAATCGAAATTAGGAAGGGTACTGGTCGCCATCCGAGATGCGGAAAGCCGGGTAATGTTTTCTGGATATAATACGTTGCACTATAAGCTTGCAATATGGACCTTGTCGGCTTTTTTGTGTGGAATAGCCGGGGCACTTTACGTTCCCCAGGTTGGAATTATCAACCCGAGTGAGATGCAACCCTCGAACTCCATTGAGATGGCTATTTGGGTGGCAGTCGGAGGTCGCGGAACCTTAAGCGGTGCTCTGGTTGGAGCCGGTTTAGTCAATGGGGCCAAGAGCTGGTTTACAGTCGCTGCCCCGGATTATTGGCTGTATTTTTTAGGGGGATTATTTATTGTTGTAACGCTATTTTTCCCGAAGGGTTTTATTGGTATTTTTTCTCGATCTTCTTCAAAAAATAATAAGGGAGTCATTTTAAATGACTAACTCAGAAGCTCAGACAAAAGACACTTCTGTTGATACTTCACATGGTTGCATTCTTTATATAGAGGGCCTGACGGTTAGTTTTGACGGATTCAAGGCACTGAATGATTTAAACCTCTATATTGATGAAGGGGAGTTGCGTTGCATCATTGGACCCAATGGTGCTGGCAAAACTACCATGATGGATGTCATCACCGGTAAAACAAGACCAGATAAGGGAACCGTTTTTTTTGGGCAAGATCACGATTTATCCAAGATGACGGAGTATGAAATTTCTCATATTGGTATAGGTCGCAAATTTCAAAAACCAACGGTTTTTCTTAATCATACCGTTTTTGAAAACTTAGAACTGGCTCTTCATGCTAAAAAAGATGTATGGACCTCTTTGACAAAGTCCTTGAGTGGTGAGAAGAAAGGTTTAATTGAAAAGGATCTCGAAACCATTGGGTTGACTGAACAAAAAAATCTTCGTGCCGGCTTGTTGTCCCATGGCCAGAAGCAATGGTTGGAAATTGGGATGCTTCTTGTTCAAGATCCAAAACTCTTATTGATCGATGAACCTGTTGCCGGCATGACCCATCAGGAAACAGAGCGCACAGCCGAGCTTCTGGCTTCATTGGCCGGTAAACATTCAGTCGTGGTTGTTGAACATGAGATGGATTTTATTCGTTCTATTGCTAACAGGGTAACAGTTTTGCATGAGGGAAGTGTTCTTGCAGAAGGGAAAATGGAAGACGTACAAAAAGATCCAAAAGTCATGGAAGTTTATCTAGGAAGTTAAGCGTGTTAAATATTAAAAATTTAAACCAATTTTATGGTGAGAGCCATACCCTCTGGGATGTTGACCTGGATGTTTTGCCGGGAACCTGCACCTGCTTGATGGGAAGAAATGGTGTCGGGAAAACAACCTTGCTTCAATCTATTATGGGATTATTACCAGTAAGTTCGGGCACCATTTGTTTTGAAGGCAACGAACTTGCGGGTAAACCAGCAGAATTAAGAGCGCGCAAAGGAATTGGTTATGTTCCGCAGGGAAGAGAAATATTTACGCAGTTAAGTGTCGAAGAAAATCTTCGCGTAGCGTTGCTTGCCCGTGATGACGGTTTACGTGAAATCCCTGAGTATATTTTTGAAATATTTCCCGTATTAAAACAAATGCTCAATCGTCGCGGGGGAGATCTTTCTGGAGGTCAACAGCAGCAATTGGCAATAGGGCGTGCCTTAAGTATCAGTCCTAAGCTTTTAATTCTGGATGAGCCGACAGAGGGCATTCAACCCAATATTGTCCATGAAATAGGTGATATTATCATTCGACTGAATCAAGAGGGGCTTACCATCTTGTTGGTAGAACAAAAACTACCATTTGCACGACGTGTCGCCCAAAATTTTTGCATTCTGGATAAAGGCCGCGATGTTGCTACAGATGCTATGGAAAATTTAGGGGAAGATGTAATAAACCGTTACTTGAAAGTCTAATGGATTATGTCTATTACCATTTACCATAATCCTAAATGTAGCAAATCCCGTCAGACTTTGAAATTACTTGAAGAACAGAGAGGAAACCCTGCAATTATTGAGTATCTGAAAAATCCACCTACAGCAGAAAAGCTTAAGGAGATTCTGTCTCTGCTTGGAATGTCTCCCCGCGATCTAATGCGCAAAAAAGAATATGAATATAAAAAATTAGGTTTGGCTAATTCTAATTTAAGTGATGGGGACTTGATAGACTTTATGGTCAGGAATCCTATTTTAATCGAACGACCTATAGTCCTTGCTAATGGGCAAGCGGCAATAGGACGCCCGCCTGAACAGATATTAAATATCCTTAATTAGAGAAGATTGCGGCTTAGACCAATGGATTAAAAGAGCGTAAGGTTTTAACCTTTCTTTTTTGCGACTTCGGCAGCATACGCTTTGGCTCTTTTTAACATGGCGGCTTTTTCCTCGGAACTGAAATCTTTTCGCGGTGTGGGGCCAGGAACTTTTGGACCAGAATCAACAACCGGTGCAGATTTAGGGGCTTCTGTTACTGCAGTAGTTTCTTCTGTAACAAGTTCTGTTGCTTCCATCTCGTCTACAACTCCAGATGTTTCTTCAACTTCCTCAGCGGTTTGATCTTCAATGACCTCAGCACTTTCTTCAGCAGGTGGTGGGGTTGGGTTTTCTAATTCTTGAATTTTTCTTTCTTTTTCAAGTTCTTCTTCTAGTAAGGCTCTTTTACGCTCTTGAATTTCCAAGGCACGAAGAAAACGCTCTTCATTATTTGTCATGCTGGATCTCGAGCCCGTATTAGAACGAATATTCGAGTTAAAATGATAAATCTTTTTCTCTGCCTCACTCATTGAAGGTTCTCCCGTCTATATTAAACCTCGTTTTTATTTGGCTATCATATAAGAATCCATAAAAAAGTTCATATTTTTCTAATAATTTTTTGTGGATTTATAGTTAATTCAAAGCCAGTAAAAATTTGAATATTAAGGCTCCGAATGGACCTCTAACCTTGAAATAATAGATCTTATATTAAAATTACTTAATTCACGGTTAATTATAAATTAATCCTGATCATTTAAATTGGAACAAATATCACATTAACTCCGGAATGAGGTTGCCCTATGTTTCATGAAGTCCGCGTTCTAGATAGCAAAAATAAATTAAAAAAAATAATTTCAGGCCAGCAATTAAGCAGAAAATACTGGAAAGACTTTGAAACCAGTTTCAATGCTTCTTCACCCAATAAAAAGGGTAAAAAGAAAATTAAGAGTAATTAGTAGTTCTGCTTTTAGATTGTAAAAATTAAAAATCAAGTTCTTGTTGCCATATAACTTTTTTATCTTGATCTTTAATGAAGGCAATCTCTCCCTCCCCATTTTCATTTAGAGTCATAGGTTCTTTAGCATCGATCACGAGTGCAGAAACCTTTTCCATATTCCCTCCCAATTGCAAAGTTATCTGTTCTCCGTTTTCAAGAATTGTACTTTTAAATATGAATAAGAAATTATAGTAATGAGAGAAATGCAAAGGAGTATCGCCATATTTTTTAAGTATCTCGTCGTCTTCCATGATTAGGGTTTTGTTTACCTCTTTATTTTTGTCTCTATAGTTAGTTCTAAAAATTTTTTCGGTTGGTCTTCCATCCACCTTTGAGCAAACCAATATTTTGATTAACCGAAATCATTTCATAGTTTTGATCATGATAAACCTGGTAGAAGAATTTTTAACTCCTCGGTGATCATACCTATAGCCAGGCTCCCTAAAAGCAAGCCCATGATCTGATGGATAAACTTAGTACCTGTTTTGCTGAGGCTATTTAGTATGATTCGGCTCAACTGGAGGGCTATCCAAATCAAAACCCCAATCAGGATAAACTCTGACAAAAAAATAATTCTTTCAAATCCAGTAGAAACTTCGTTGGATTGGATGATTACTATACTTATTGCTGCCGGTCCAATAAATAAAGGAAAAGTAAGTGGCATCAGCGATATATCATCATTTTTATCGATGTCATCCTCTGAGAAAAGGTAAGAACTTTTAGTATTGGACAACATGGTAAAAGAAATATAGACAAGAAATATTCCTCCAATGAGTTTGAAGGCAGACATTTTTATACCAAAAAAGGTGATGATATATTTCCCGAATAAAAAAGAGACAGTTAGTAAAAATATAGCAGCGCAGGAAGTTTTTAGAGCAATAGATTTATGCTCTTCAACAGTTTTATTCGTGGTCAAACCAATATAGACAGGTATATTACCAATGGGATCTATAACGGCTACAAGAATGACAAATGTTTTAATAAGTTCGGTCGCGTCCACTTTTTATTCATTTTTTTTTTGATTAGATTTATTATACAAAAAATAAAGTATGAAACTCCCTAATATTACTTTAAATATCCAACTGCCCCAAAAACGTAACGGGTGTTTATCCATTAAAATCCTCACCTCGCCTTCACTAGCCGTAAAGGTACTCATTTCACCGAGATAAAAACTTTTTACAGCAGAAAAAATCAGCAAGGCACCAAAAATCCAAAGCACAAAGTTTAAGGCTGTTTGACGGATATCAGGGTCCAGAAGGTAATTTACTGAAAACCCGAGTAAGATTATTATCGTTACTGCAACAACAGTCAGGGTATCCATTAGAATTATTTTACCCGAAAACATAAGAAGTGGGAGGGTGAAAAGAAGAGGTAGTAGTAATTAGAAAGCACCCCCTTTATTACGATTAAAAACATTGTAGATATTCAATGCTGATATAGAAAGGATACCAAAATGTTGATAGGCTTCCAATTCAAACTGTTCACATCAGTTATTTAGTACAGGTCATGAATAAGATAAGGGTGGTTGAATGACTAATAAAGTAGAGAATTAATTTTAAAATTTAACTTTTAAAGGTTAGGTAGATTTATTATAAGCTGGTTTTATTTAAGAACTTGTTATACAATGTCGCACACTTTATGAGGTTATAGCCGTCTAGAGAATTACAGGTGTAGTGGCTTTTGGTCCATCATTATAGGCCCCAGATTTTCCCCCCCCGTTTTCTCACTCAAGCTCAAACCCCCAAAGCTAAATTTTGTTAGAAGACTTAAGGGTTTTAATCCTATTTGTTTTTCTAACTGAGCCTAATGTTATATAAGGCTTTTTTCAAATCAATTTATTTAAGGAAATTATGCAAACCAACATAGCACAACAAGTACCGAATGGATTTGATGCTCTAAATTTAATCAACCCTCTTTGCAGGGCGGTTAATGATGAGGCATATAAGAATCCCACACCCATACAAATGCAAGCTGTTCCTCATCTTTTAGAAGGACGTGATCTTTTAGGGTGTGCACAAACAGGAACAGGAAAGACAGCTGCATTTGCTCTACCTCTCCTGCAACTATTAAAAGAAAAATACCAACCTGCCGGGAAAAAAGGAGTGCGCTCTCTTATCTTGACACCAACCCGTGAACTTGCAGTGCAGATAAGTGAAAGTTTTGAGATTTATGGGCGTTATTTAAACTTAAAACAAACTGTTATTTTTGGTGGTGTAAGGCAAGAAAAACAAGTCAAAGCTCTTAGGCAAGGAGTAGATATCCTAATAGCGACACCCGGAAGATTATTAGACTTATATAATCAAAAATGTTTGAGACTAGATAAGGTTGAGGTTTTTGTTCTCGATGAAGCTGATCGCATGTTGGATATGGGTTTTTTACCCGATGTCAAAAAAATTAGATCTTATATCACTCAAAATACTCAGACTATGTTGTTTTCGGCTACCATGCCGGTCGAAATACAACGTCTGACAACAAACTTCTTAAAAGATCCGGTTAAAGTTGAAGTATCGCCACCTTCGAGTACCGTGGATAAAATCGATCAGAGGGTATTTTTTGTAGACCGGGAAAATAAAGCAGCTTTATTGGCATCCATGCTGGAAGATGCAAGTATCGAAAGAGTTTTAATATTTGCTCGCACTAAACACGGAGCGAATAGAATTGTTAGAAATCTAAATAAAAGTAAAATAAAGGCAGATGCGATACATGGAAATAAATCACAATCTGCCCGTTTGGATGCTTTAAATAAATTTAAAAAAGGTAAAATTCGTGTACTGGTAGCAACAGATATTGCTTCTAGGGGAATAGATGTAGATGACATAACCCATGTCATTAATTACGAGTTACCAAACGAACCAGAGAGCTATGTTCATAGAATTGGAAGAACAGCCAGGGCGGGCGCAGCAGGCATGGCCTTATCCTTATGTGATTTAGGAGAACTTGGTTATCTCAGAAAAATTGAGAGAGTTATAAATAAACCAGTAACCATGGAAGAAGATCATATCTATCATTCTCAACCTATTGCCTCTAAAAGGGGTCGTTCTATGGGTTCCAAAACCAAATCACCTCAGAAGAGAAAAAGGTTTTATGGTTCTCGCTCATCGACTGGAAAAAATAACAGACCCGCAGTAAAAAGAGGAAGTACCTCATATGGTAAACCACAAAGACAGGGTGCCAGTTCGAAGCGTAGGAGGTAAAATTAGCCCTATAATTTTTCCTGAGGTGTTACTTAGAGGTAGGTTTGGTATTATAATACGCGATTAAAAATATTTAAGGTGATTGATGATGCTTAAATTCATGGCCTGGTTTTCAGCTGCTGTGACAATTGGCTTTATAGTATTGATGGTTTTTGACTACGGATGATGCAGTATCAATAGTTAATGGGCTAACTTTATGAAGGTCACACCACCCTTAATAAAAGCGTTTATCATTTTCCCCATGAACGTTATGGGGGTGGTTCCTGGGTTGCTAATCTGGTTTTCACAAGAAGGTGCAATATTTGAAACATATTCACCGAGCTTAGACTTGGTTAGATCTTTTCCCGGCGGCCTTTTAATAGGTTTCGGGGCCAGCCTGTGTTGGATTTCGGTTTCTTTATTTTCAGAAAACGGTGGAGGAGGAACCCCTGCCCCATATGATCCCCCAAAAAAACTTGTCTCATGTGGAGTTTATACGAGTGTGAGAAACCCTATGATGATTGGGGTCATTATGGTGTTATTGGGTGAATCTTTGCTTTCTGGCTCAATACTCGTATTGGTTTGGTGTCTTGTATTTGTTCAAGGTTGTCTAATTTTGATACCTTTCTGGGAAGAACCTGAATTAGAGCGTAGGTTTGGAGAAAACTACTTCGAATACAAACGTAGAGTACCTCGTTGGATACCTAAATTGAAATCAGATATCTAAAATCAACATGGATGAGGAAAAAGAAAGTTTTTCGTTGATAGACTGGGTCGGCAGCGCAATTGGTTTTGTGGTGATCGGCTTTATAATTTTCATTCTCATCTGGCCTCTCATAGACCCCACGCCAGAGAAATCTTCTTCCATAAGGGAAAACATCCATCAAGCTACAGGAAAATAATTTCTTCTATGTTACTGATGTCTAATTTTCATAATACTGAGCTGGTCGAAAGATTTTGATTTTTATTTACCAATATTGAAATCGTTTAATCAAAAGGCGGCTGAGTATTTCTTTGATATCCCTCTTCTGTTAAGTTCATTCTTCCAATGATAAATTTTTTCTTCCTTTCGGCGATGGAGATGGCTGTGGAATCTTTTTTTTCTTTTCCCAGTTTCCGTGAAATTTCTATTTCTCTGATTGCTTTTTTCCAATCTTCAAGACTTTCATAAACACTGATCAAATTTAAATGGGTCTGAATATTATTGGGATCAATAACGAGAACCTTATTGTAATACTCTTTGGCCTTCTCAAGATTCTGGTGATACCAATACTCCAAAGCGATCATGAAATAAATATCAGCATCATTTGGTTTAATATTTGCCGCTTTTAAATACTGTTCGACGGCAAGGTCATTGCGAGTAATCATCGAATATGTTTTTCCCAGTCCCAACCGCGAGTTTAAATTTTCTGGATCAATAGAGATGGCTTTCTTGAAAGCATCAACAGATTCATTTTTCTTGTCTGCCTCAAAATAGACCAGACCCATTTGGTTGTATGCGGATATCAACTTAGGGTCAATTTTAACGGCGGCATTTAAAATTTGAACAGCATCTTCATAGGCTCCGATTCTTTGTTTTTCTTTGGCATTCGCAAGCAAAACTTTCGGATCTTTGGATTTTAACAGAGATTCCAGCTCATTTTGGTTTTCTACATCATCGCTACAAGCTGTAAACAATATGAAAATAAATAAAAATATAATTTTGATATGAATCATTATTCTCTAGCATTAATAAAAAATATTTAGAATCTATTATTACCTAATATCACTGTGATTAACAAGATGTACAAATGAGTACTTTATATCAAAAATAATTCTATAATGGACTAGAGGTTTGTTTATAATGAAATCCAGTTTCGGAGCATTTTGAAAAATAATTTTAATAATTAAAATATCCAAAACAGGTAATTACCATGTCTGATGAACTCCCATATTTAGAAAATGAAAATGGTGAGATTGCAATTCCCTGCCAATTAAAATTGGCCGAAAATTGTGTACAGCAAAGTGAATATTGTGAAGATCGCGAAGAGGCTCGGGAATGGGTCGAAGATGAATGCTGGATTTGTTCTGGTGAAGGCTATTTTTGTGTTCAATGCAATGAACAGGTTCTTCGCAATATAGCCAACCTTTCCACTAAAAAAATGATTTAATTGTTTGCGTTAGATTGTTTTTGAAGCCTTTGACCAAGCCTGCTGCCTGACTAAACTTTATTATCCCAAGTTTGATTACACAATAAGAGATTGGTTGCCACCAAGTAATGAAAATAATTGAAATTGTTACACCAGCTGAAAAACTTACTGCCGTTAAAAGTATAATTTCCCAACACGACTCGGAAGTTCTTTGGGTGAGTTCGGACGAGTATGGAAAAAATATGATACGGGCTCTGGTCATTGATGAAAAAAGGCAATCTGTATTGGATGCGTTACAAGGATTAATTGGAACCCAAGGCACTTCAAAAATTCTTGTTATGAACTTAGAGGCTGCGCTACCGAGAAAAGTATTTTCGGAAGAAAAGCCTTCGCCTGATTCTGCCACCACGACTCGCGAAGAACTTTATAATGAAATTGAAAAAAATACGAGGCTTGATTCGACATATTTACTGTTGGTTTTTTTATCAACTGTAGTAGTGGCAATTGGTTTACTTGAAAATAATGTTGCGGTAGTAATAGGTGCCATGGTTATTGCACCTCTTTTAGGCCCTAATATTGCTCTAGCACTCGGTGCGGCTTTAGGTGATGCGCACCTCATGTGGAAAGCTTTTAAAACCATAATCACGGGTATTGGATTGGCAATGTTTCTTTCCATTGGTTTGGGAATGTATCATCCTATGAATTTAAACAGCCCGGAGCTATTAGCCCGAACCGATGCCGGATTGGATTCCATGGCTCTGGCATTGGCATCGGGTGCAGCTGCAGTTATTTCTTTAACCACAGGACTTTCAAGTGTATTAGTAGGAGTCATGGTTGCAGTTGCTTTATTACCTCCGACTGCTACATTGGGGATCATGCTGGGAGCAGGGCAAACCGAACTTGCTATCGGTGCGGCTTTATTATTGGCGATGAATATTATATGCGTGAACCTTGCGGCAAAAATTGTTTTTCTGGTAAGGGGTATTAAGCCAAGAAGCTGGTTGGAAAAACAAAAAGCCAGTCAATCCATGACCACTTATTTATTTATATGGATTATTTCTCTGTCTATCTTGCTGGTAGTGATTTTAGTCCGCAAAGGCCAATTCCTATTTTAGTGGAAATTTTTCTAAAATTAAAAATGTTATAAAAAAATAAGATGGTTTGATACGCCTACACTTATTCACCTAATAAATGTAACAACACATTTCGCTTGTGTGGATCAACACGATGTTCAAAAAGGTAAATTCCCTGCCAAATTCCAAGTACCATTTTATTTTCTTGTACGGGTATTGATAGTTGTGTTTGGGTTAAAGCGGATCGAATATGAGCTGGCATATCATCGGGACCCTCAGCTTGATGATCATACAGAGGGTCTCCATCAGGTATGAGCCGGTTGAAAAAGCTATTCAAATCTTTCAATACATCGGGGTCGGCATTTTCTTGGATAAGTAGGGACGCAGAAGTATGTGGAATAAAAACAGTTATTAATCCAGAGTCGATGTGCTGACTTTGCATCCAATTCTCGATTGGATTGTTGATTTTATAAATTCCTCGTCCTTTTGTAGACATCGAAAATTGGAATTGCGCTTGTCTCATGTTAATTAGGTTTTGCTAGAAGGCTGGATAAGTTCGCGAGCGTGTTGCAGGGATGCTTTGGTGATTTTTTCCCCACTAGACATTCTTGCTAACTCTTCTACACGTTCTTCAAAATCCAGTTGTCGAATTCCCGACCGAGTACGTTTTCCTTCTGTCTGTTTTTCGACGCGGAAATGAGTCGATGCCTTGCCTGCAATTTGTGGAAGATGAGTAATGCAAAACACCTGTTTATTTTCGGCTACCTTTTTTAATTTATCTCCGATCTTTTCTGCCACGCGACCACCTATGCCAGTATCAACCTCATCAAAAATCATAACCGGGATGGTATCCTGTTTATTTAAAATTGATTTTAAAGCTAGCATGATCCGCGAAAGTTCGCCACCCGAGGCAATTTTAGCCAAAGGACGAAGTTCTTCACCTGGGTTGGGAGAAAATAAAAACTCTAAGGTGCCCAAACCAACTGATGTCGGTTTCAATTTTGTTTCATGATATTCAACAAAACCTTCTGCATCTGGAGGATAATTAAAGTCGACTCCAAAACGAACCCCGCTCATATGTAATTCTGTTAATTCTTTTTCAACTCCCTGCTTTAAAAACTTAGCACCAATTTCGCGCTTTTCAGCAAGTTCGACCGCAAGTTTTGAAACTACCATTTCTTTATTATGAATTTCTTTGGCAAGCTTTTTGGTATTTTTTTCATTAACCGCCAACTGCCCTAGTTCAGTAGCGAACTTTTCACGCTTAGAAAAAATTTCTGAAATACTATTTCCATACTTTCTTTTAAGCCCATTTATTTCAGCCAGTCGGTCTTCTATTTTCTCTAATCTATCAGGGTTGAAATCCAAAGATTGATCATAAGATCTCAAAATATCTTCTACATCTTCCAATTCATAAAAAGCAGATTGAGATTTCTCAAAAGGCGAAGCTAAATCCGTATCCAGTTCAACCAAAGGCTCAAGCTCTTTTAATATTTGGCGTAAGTTATCCAATATCGAACCACTTTGATTAGATAATAAAGTTTGGCTATGTTGTAGAGTTTCTCGAATTTTTTCTGAATGTCGGAGTTTATTTTTTTCTCCATTAATTGTTTCTTCCTCTTCTTCTGATAGGTTAGCCGCATCGATTTCAGAAATTTGAAAATCTAAAAACTCTTCCCTCTGCAGGCGTTCTTGCTCATCGGTATTTAAAGATTTAAGGTTTTTGATCAGATTTTGATACTCTAAAAATTCTTTGGAATATACATCGCGGAATTTTTTGGACTTACCAAACAAGTCCAATAAGTCTACATGAATTTCAGGATGTAAAAGGGTTTGATGATCATGCTGTCCATGAAGATCGACTAACCGGTTACCTATTTTTGCCAGAGTAGAAACGTTGATCTGACTATCGTTTAGAAAACATCTGTTTTTACCTGAATTAGAAATCTGTCGTTTTATATGTAATTCTCCATCTTCAGGTTCCACACCAATTTCTTGTACTAAAGAAAGAGTTTCTTTATTGGTTATTTGAAAAAAACCTTCGACCAATGCGTTTGTTTCACCGGTGCGAATGGAGTCTACATCTGCTCTACCTCCAAGTAATAAATTAAGCGCGTCAATAATGATCGACTTTCCAGCACCCGTCTCACCAGTTAGTACATTCAGTCCGCTTTCAAAATTCACCATAATATTTTCTATAATGGCAAAGTTTTGTATTCTGATTTCTTTTAGCATTATGATATCAGGGGTTAATTTCTTCTAATAACTTAATTCCTTCTTTTCTTAGAGAAAGAAGTTTTTCGTTAACCGTATTATCTGTAAGTCGCATTAAATTGTGAAGAGTTTCTCGGGCTTCGGTAGAATTATTTTTTTTAATGAGAACCTGCGCTAGGCCAAAATGATTTTCTGCATAATCTGGAGCCAATCGAACAGCTTCTTGCAAATGAAAGGCTGATTTTCCCAAATCACCACCCAAAAAAAATGGCAATTCCAAATACAATTTTCCCAGGGCTCTATGGGGTCCTGCATGGCTGACGGTGGGATCTAGCCTAACTGCTTGTTCCATATCCTGCTCAAAAGGGCCGATGATTCCCAAGCTGGCCCAAATACCTTTGGTTTCCCCCTGTTTACCTCGGCAGAGCCCACGATAAAAATAACTAATCGCAGAATCAGATTGTAATGCAACAGCTTTAGAACTGTAATGAATACATAGCCCGTAATGATGGATGTTATTCTCGGGTAATTTTTTTGCAATTGAATAATGGATTCTGGCCAGACGCCATAGCCATTCATGCTGATCTGGATGGGTTGTCAAAATATTTTCAATTTGTGTTGCTATTTTTTTATATTCCAAAGATGATTGACTTTTCTGATACAAATGGTCTATTTCAAACAGATTTGGACTTTGTGAAAAAGTAGGTGGAACATTGATATTCTGAGTTAATAATAAAGCTATTAAAAAACCCCTTAATTTTAAAAAAATGTTATTCATAGGCAAGGTCAGATTCCGCTATAATTGTAAGACATTAAAAGACCATAAAAAAGTATCATAATAATGAGAAATCTAAAATTAATTGCTTTTAATACATTATTGATTTTTCTTTTAATGCCGGTTTTATCCTGGGCTGAGTTGGGGAAAAAGAGTCCGGAAGCCGCTGTAAAAATCCTTTTAAACGAAATCAAACAAATAGTTGAAGGAGATGAAATATCAGAGGATCAAAAAGTAGCAAATACAAAACATTCTAACATTGCATTAAGTATCCTCAAAGTTTCAGAGATAAGCCAGAAGGCTCTTGGAAAATATTGGGCAAAACATAGTACAAAACAACAGGATAAATTTAAGAAGTTGCTGGGGGAATTATTTGTGTATGTTGCTTTTCCTAGCTCGGCAAAATTCTTTGCGGATCTGGATCTAGTTTATGGGATATCGAAAAGAAAAAAAGATATGATGGTGGTTCCTTTAACAGTGATTCATGAAAAAGAAGGGGAGGTGGATATCGACTTTTGGTTGAAGCAGTCCTCCAATAACTGGCTTGTGGTTGATGTAATTCTTGATGGCATCAGTATGCGTAATAATTTAAGAAGTCAATTTTACAAGATTTTAAAAAAAAATGATTTTGATGAATTAGTTCGGCGAATGGAAAAAAAGCTTAAAGGTACTCAAAGCTGAAAATTTTTCAGCCTGATATATTTAAATTTATAAACGGATTAAGATGAAAAAAATTGGAATGGTAAGTTTGGGATGCCCAAAAAACACTGTTGATTCTGAGCGAGTCTTGGGCGATCTTGCTGCCTCGGGTTATGACTTCACTCCCGATGAAGAAGATGCAGAGATTATAATAGTTAATACCTGTGGGTTTATTGAGTCTGCAAAAAAAGAATCGGTTGAAGCAATTCTCGAAATGGCTCACAAGAAAATAGATGGAAAATGTGAAAAGTTAATTGTTACCGGATGTCTGGCGGAACGTCATACACAAGAACTATTGGAAGAAATTCCTGAAATTGATTATATGCTTGGGGTCGGACAGTATCCGCAATTAAAAAATATTCTTGAAGATGCTGATTTTAGTAAACGTAATCACGTAGCGACGCCTGCTGAATATTACGAATCTTATACTGACCGTTTATTAACCACCGCTTTTTATACGGCATATTTAAAAATTTCAGAGGGTTGTTCCAACCGTTGTGCTTTTTGCATCATTCCTAAAATGCGAGGTCCTATGCTTAGCCGGTCGCCGGAATCCATTTTAGCGGAATCAGAAAATTTAGCCAAAAGAGGAGTAAAAGAATTTAATATAATTTCCCAAGACACTACAATGTATGGGTTTGATCTTGGCATGAAAGATGGTTTGGTAAGATTATTACAAGGTATGTCAAAGATTGATGGTTTGCAATGGATGCGGCTTTTGTATTGCTATCCAACTTTTCTCAATTCAAAGTTAATTGATTATATTGCCTCTGAAGAAAAGGTTTGTCGTTATATTGATGTCCCGTTGCAGCATACGCATGATGAAATATTAAAGAGTATGAAACGCCAGGAAACCGAAGATGGAATTCGCAAAATGCTAGATGAACTACGCTCAAAAATTCCTGAGATTGCTTTGCGAACCACTTTTATAACTGGCTTTCCTGGAGAAACAGATGAGCATTTTAAACATATGCTTCGGTTTCTTTGTGATATGCAGTTCGATCACGTAGGTATTTTTACATATTCTGATGAAGAGGGAACCACCGCGTTTGATTATCCTGGTCGGATTCCTGAGGAAGTTAAGATGGAAAGAAAAAATATTCTAATGGCATCCCAAAAGGATATTACGTTACAAAAAAATCAGGAAAAAGTCGGGCACATTGAATCTGTGCTGGTGGAAGGGTTCGATGCACAGGAAAACTATATTATGACTGGTAGGCTCGCATCCCAAGCTCCCGATATAGATGGGCAGGTAATCTTGGAAAAATGTGAGGCCGAGCCAGGGGAAATTATTTCCGTTCTTATCACTGCTGCAGCGGATTATGATTTGGTTGCGGAACCTGTTTCTAAAACCGATTGAATCGGTTAAATAAAAATCGAAAAAGGAATAAAATAATTAGGCGTTTACAGGATAGAGATAATTGTTTTAATCACATTACGGTTGTTTATGCAGTAATATTTAAACTGAGTTCACATCTTTATTACCTTGCTTGATTGTTTGATAGATAGTCTGAAATTTTTTCCAAACTTCTTGTACGCTTGTCGCCCCCTCCAGATAACTCACCACAGGAAAAAAGATTTTGTCCAGCTTATAAGGCCCGACTAAATCGGGACGACCATTTCCTACATTTTGAAAAATCCCAATGGTAGGTGTTTTGACTGCATATCCGATATGCATGGGGCCAGTATTGTTAGATATTAACAGCCTTGCTTGGCTCAAAAGGTAAGCGTAGTTGATTATGGACAAATTAAAACTATAAAAAATCCTATTGCTGTCTGTAAGATTTATAGTTTTTAAAATTTCCAATTCATTTTTATTGCCACCAAAAACAATATTAAAATCTGTTTCTTTCAATATTAAATTGGTGAGGTTATGAAAATTTTTGGCTTCCCAAAGTCGATCCGCAGAACTGGCCCCTATGTGGCAAATTATGAAAGGGGTTTTTAATCCAATTTCATATGAGTAAGTATCGAAGGCCTTTTTTTCAGAATCACTGAAAAATATTTCCATTTGAGATTGTTTTGGTTCGACTTCAATTTCTTTTAGCATGAGAAGTCGGCGTTCAATGGCGTGGAGATTTTTTTCAAATGAAGGTGATTCTTCGCTCCATTTAGATTTTAAATTAAATTGTTTCGGGCACCATTTATGTCCTTGATGATTCCAAATGGGCGATGATTTCAAAAAAAATTTCATCCTACTAAAATCACTATTTGCATGAAAAATAAAAATTTGCGAGAATTTTTTATTAAACAGAAGTTTCAAACCAAGAAGAAATTGGGCGTACCATCTGTTTTGGTAGGGGTAGATATTTGTTAAATACGGATTGCCCTTAAAAAGAGGAAGCCATTCTTTTTTTACAATCAGATCAATTTGGGAACTAGGAAATGCCTTTTTTAGTTCTCGGATTCCAGGGGTTCCCCACAGGCAATCACCCATTCCAGTTGTATTGACAATTAAAAATTTTTGAACCATGGTTGTATAAAACTATCAAATTAATAGTAAGTTAGGAGCGCTGGCGTTCTAAAATTCAAGTTAGCAGATTTGTGCACTTAAAAAAAGTCAGTGTCGCTCTTTCCTTTTTAGGATTCCGATTGTTAAAAAGCTGAAAAAAAAGGTAAAACCATGAAGTTTTAATTCTATTCAGCGTGTTCCATATTGTCACCTACAGCGGAATATGGTAATCTAAGCCACAATTTGGCTTCCTTTTAGGAAGAATTCCAGAAAATTAAATCACGCACGTTTCCGGATCAAATCAGGGGTGGCCTGCGGGTTCCTGATACGAGTCGATGGAGGCGGTGGTATAACCCATTTATTTCTAAGGAGATAGGATGTCTGAAATTACAATGAAAAGTTTGCTTGAATCCGGTGTTCATTTTGGGCATCAGACTAACCGTTGGAACCCCAAGATGAAACCCTATATATACGGATCGCGAAGTGGAATTTATATTATCGATTTGCAAAAAACCCTAACTGGTTTTCAGGCAGCGGAAAAATATATTCGAGAAAGTGCTCGAGCAGGGAAAAAAATTCTTTTTGTTGCTACCAAAAAACAGGCTCAAGAATTGATTGCTGAAGAAGCAACTCGTTGCGGGATGCACTATATAAACCAGAGATGGTTGGGGGGTACACTGACGAATTTTGCGACTATCCGAAAAAGTATAGCACGATTGTTAGAATTGGAAAGAATGGATGAAGAAAATCAGTTCGACCACCTTTCTAAAAAAGAAGCATTGGATTTACGTAAAGAAATTGTCAAACTAAATAAATTTTTCGGCGGTATCAAAACCATGAAAGATTTGCCAGATGTTTTATTTATCGTTGATACTAGAAAAGAAAAAATTGCGTTGGCAGAGGGAAAAAAATTGGGGATAAAAATTGTAGCAATGGTCGATACGAACTCTGACCCTGATGGTATTGACTTTCCAATTCCCGCTAATGACGATGCTATGCGATCGATCAAGCTGTTCGCTCATAGAATCGCGGATGTTTATCTCGAAGGCCAGGAAATGAAAAAATCCAGCCAGGAAAAAGACAAGGCTGAAACAAAATCAACAGAAGAGAAATCCCCGGCTCTTGATGATAACGACAAAAGCGAAGTCGTAGTACCTGCCTGATTTGTATTAACTCCGGGTTGGAAACCCCAGGCTAGAACTATTTTCTTAAATAGTTGGCTTGCGGAATAACTAACCAAAGTAACTCAAAAAAATTACAGACAAAGTAATTTGTCATGTTTAATTATTTTTACGATTAACTTTTTATGTAAGGACGTTTAGGAATGGAAATAACTGCTGTGATGGTTAAGGAATTGCGCTCTCAATCTGGCGCAGGAATTATGGAGTGTAAGTCTGCCTTAAAAGAAACAAATGGAGATGTGGATGCTGCTATTACCTTTCTGAGGAAAAAAGGATTGGCAAAAGCAGATAAAAAATCAGATCGGCAAACAGGAGATGGTTCCATAGGTAGTTACATCCATGCCGGCAGCAAACTGGGAGTAATGGTGGAGTTGAATTGCGAAACAGATTTTGTTGCTAACACGCCAGACTTTCAAGAGCTGGTCCGTGATATTGCTATGCACATTGCTGCTGCAAAACCTCGATTTGCAACCAGGGAAGAGGTGACGCAAGAAATTTTAGATAAAGAGAAAGAAATTGCTGCACATCAAGCAAAAGAATCAGGTAAACCTGAAAATATAATTGAAAAAATTGTTTCTGGAAAAATGGAAAAGTTTTATGAAGAAACTTGTGTTCTCGAGCAACCCTTTATTAAGGATACTAATATTACCGTGCAAGATTTGATCAAGCAGAAGATTGCTCTTTTGGGTGAAAACATAAACATTGGTAAATTTGTAAGGTTCGAAATTTAATGTCGCAGCCTCTTTATAAAAGAGTAATGTTGAAATTGGGCGGTGAAAGTTTGGTTGCCGAAGAAGGCGATTTTGGTCTTCATGAAGATGCCTTGAAAAATATTACAGAAGAGATCAAAGCTGCAAAAGATCTAGGTGTTGAAATTGCTATTGTCATTGGCGGGGGAAATATTCTTCGAGGTGCTTCTTTAAGTTCTATCGGAATTGAAAGGACTACCGGCGATTATATGGGCATGCTGGCTACAGTTATAAATGCACTTGCTCTCCAGGCAGCATTGGAGCAGGCTGGTATACCTACCCGAGTGCAAACGGCTATCGAAATACAGGCCGTAGCTGAAGCTTATGTTCGACGCAGAGCTGTTCGCCATCTTGAAAAAGGCCGTGTAGTCATTTTTGCTGGGGGAACTGGTAACCCTTACTTTACAACCGATACGGCAGCTTCTTTAAGAGCGATGGAAATCGGAGCTGATGTTATTTTTAAAGCTACAAAAGTGGACGGAATTTATAGCTCGGATCCTAGAACAGATACAAATGCTGTTAAATATGAAGAATTAAATTATATAGATGTGTTAAAAAAGGGACTGAAGGTTATGGACTCAACCTCGGTTTCTCTATGTATGGATAATAAATTACCTATGGTAGTATTTAATTTTCGTAATAGACACAGTATTAAAAGAGTTCTATTGGGTGAAAAAATCGGAACTACAGTGGGAGCCTAAAACATGCCAGTAGAAATCGTAAAAGATGCGGAAGTGAAAATGCAAAGTTCGATTGAACATTTGCTTCGCGAACTAGGAAAATTAAGGACTGGGCAGGCTTCGGTAGCTTTGCTTGATGATCTAATGGTTGATTATTACGGCAACCCTACACCCTTAAACCAAGTGGCGACACTTGGTGCCCCAGATAGCCAGACCTTGACGGTGCAGCCTTGGGAAACGTCAATTCTGAAAGATATTGAAAAAGCCATCCAAGCTTCCGACTTAGGATTGACCCCAAATAATGATGGCAAGGTAATTCGGTTGGCAATACCACCTCTTACCAATGAAAGACGCCAGCAATTGGTAAAGTTGGTAAAAAAGCAATCTGAAGAAAGCAAGGTGGCAATCCGAAGTATTCGAAGAGATATTAACGAAAAACTAAAGCAATCTGAAAAGAAACATGATATTTCAGAAGATGAAAGCCGTAAGGGGCAAGAGGAAGTCCAGAAAATTACTGATAAATTTGTGGCAGAAGTTGATAGAGTCGCCCAGATCAAAGAGAAAGACATTCTTGAAGTTTAGTTTCTCATTTTTCAATTTTTAGATACTTACCTTTCACCGTTGCTAGGTCGTTCAATCAGGAGTCTTCTTCTTGGGCGAATCAAAGTTACAGGAAAAAATCGACCCGCATCGATTACCAAGACACATTGCTATCATTATGGATGGCAATGGTCGATGGGCACAAAAACATTCTCTTCCCCGAGTTCAGGGTCATTGGGCTGGTGTTAAGGTTGTTGACCGGATCGTAACTTTAGGTTGTAAGATGAACCTCAAAGCTTTGACTTTGTATTCTTTCTCAGATGAAAATTGGAACCGTCCCTCTGCTGAAATCGGCGCCTTGATGAAAATCCTCGACTTTTATCTCAAAAAAGAATTGAACAGAATGAAAAAAGAAAATATCCAATTTAAAACTATTGGGCATGTGGTAGATTTACCAGTTTCCATACAAAAACTGATCAAATATTCCATTGACGAAACCCGAAATAATACGGGAATGATTCTTACTTTAGCATTGAGTTATGGAGGTAGGCAGGAAATCATTGATGCTGTAAAACAAATTGCTCAAATAGTAAAAGACGGAAAAGTTTTACCTGAAGATATTGACTCACCTCTCTTTGAGTCTTTTCTTTCGACACATCCGATTCCTGATCCGGATCTTTTGATTAGGACAAGTGGGGAAAGAAGAATAAGTAATTTTCTTTTGTATCAAAGTGCATATACTGAATTACATTATAATAAAGTATTGTGGCCTGATTTTACTGAGGACGACTTTTTAAATGCCATAATTGATTATCAAGGTCGGGACCGTAGGTTTGGAATGACCCAAGAGCAAATTGCCAAAGCCTGAGTAAAGAATTTGTTGACCTAGAATATAAATCGATTTCTTCTTAATTTTTTTGATAAAAAATATTTTCATCCGCTTAGGAGAAAACTTTGGAACGTGTAATTAGCGGACTCATAGCAATTCCGATAGTCCTTGGAATCATTTTGTATGGGCATCCTTTGCTATTTTTTGTTTTGATTGCGTCTCTTATTTTAGTATCCACTTACGAATACTTTTCTATGATCGAAAATGCGGGAAAGAGCGGATTTCCTGTTGAAGGTTTGGTTTTAAGTTTTTTAATTTTGGCATTCTATTTTTTTGTTCCACAATATTTGTCTTTAATGGGTATATTAATTCCCCTTATATTAATTACAGCATGGTTTTATAGAGAAAATAATGTAGTTGTGGCAATCGATTCCATTTCCCATACCCTGTTTGGAATTTTTTATACGGCAGGACTAGGGGGCTACTTCCTTTTAATTGGCAAAATGGAAGGTGGTCGGGAAATGGTGGTGTTTATTCTTTTATTTATTTGGGTAGGTGATTCGATGGCTTACTATGTCGGCCGTAAATTTGGGGAAAGCAAACCTTTTAAGATGGTTAGTCCAAATAAAACAACTGCCGGAGCAATCGCTAATATAATCGGAACTGTAATAACAGCCGTGCTGTTAAGCAATCTATTTTTTGATGAAATACCTTTAATCCATTGTTTGATTGTGTCTTTCATTTGCGGTATTATCGGTCAATTCGGCGATTTAGCAGAGTCTTTGATAAAACGAAATTGCCAGGTCAAAGATTCTGGAAGCCTGATTCCGGGACACGGAGGAGTTTTAGATCGCATTGATAGTCTTTTGTTTGCGGGGCCTGTTTTTTATTGTTATTACCAGTTTTTTCTGGCGACTGAGTATCTATGAAAAAAATATCTCTTCTTGGCTCTACGGGTTCAATCGGAGTGAATACGCTCGACGTAGTTGAGCGTAATCCGGAAAGCTTTCAAATCTTAGCTATGTCTGCGGGAAGTAACGTAGATTTATTCGCAGAGCAAATAAGAAAATTTAAGCCCAGAGTTGTAGCTCTATTCGACACGCAAAAAATATCTACTTTAAAAGAACAGGTAGTTGATCTGGATGTTGAAATTTTGTCTGGTGAAGAGGGTATCTTCGAAGTTGCAACTATTTCTGAAGTAGACGTAGTTGTTTCTGGTGTTGTAGGAAAGGCTGGTCTCTTACCAGCAATAGAAGCTTTGAAAGCAGGGAAAAACCTAGCCCTTGCAAACAAAGAAACTTTGGTTATTGCTGGTGAATTAGTTTTAAAAGAAGCACAAAAAACTGGCTCAACAATTATTCCAATTGACAGTGAACACAGTGCTATTTTCCAGGCATTGAACGGGGAAAAGAAAGAACGGATAAAAAAAATTATCCTGACTGCATCGGGAGGCCCTTTTCGAACATTCAGTTTGAATGAAATGGAAAATATCAAGGTGAAGGATGCTCTCAATCATCCAAATTGGGAAATGGGTAAAAAAATTACTATTGACTCATCTACTATGATGAATAAGGGATTGGAATATATTGAAGCCAAGTGGTTATTTGGTGTCGAGACTCCGGTGGAAATCATTGTCCACGCACAAAGTATCATCCACTCCATGATAGAGTTTGTCGACACTTCGATAATAGCGCAGTTGGGCATTCCTGATATGCGCGTACCCATTGCATATGCCCTTACTTACCCTGACAGGTTTGAATGCAATTTACCGTCGTTGGACCTTGCTACAATGGAAAGCCTGACTTTTGAAGCACCTGATTTTAATAGGTTTCCCTGCCTGCAGTTAGCGGTTGATGCTATGGAAATGGGGCAAACCATGCCTGCTGTACTCAATGCTGCGAATGAAATTGCAGTGCAGGCATTTCTTGATGAACTTATCCCATACAAAGATATCGCAGAACTAATTCGTATGGTCATGCATAATCACATTCCCGCCAAATTAAATGAATTGCAGAATGTTTTGGATGCCGATCAATGGGCTCGCGAAGAAACTAAAAAACTAATCACAGTCACCCACTAGCCGCACATTGCCTGGAGTAAGAAAGGTCCATTCGTATATATCGAAACGCTACCCAAAGCTTCATAATAGAAGGTTTTAATTAAGCTTTTTTATAAAGATAAAGCTTTGGTGTTTTATATCTACCAAGTGAGGTTTTTAAAATAAGAATGAATTCACCTATAATTCGTATTGGAAATGGTTATGATGTGCACCGTCTTGTTAAAGGAAGAAAACTGATACTCGGTGGTGTAGATATTCCTCATTCGATAGGGCTCGACGGACATTCCGATGCCGATGCCTTGTTGCATGCCTTATGCGATGCCTTGCTGGGTGCTGTCGGCGAGGGGGATATTGGCAAACATTTTTCTGATAGAGATCCAAAATGGAAAGGAATTTCCAGCCTTATTTTATTGGAACAGGTTACCGCTCTTTGCAGGGGTAAAGGATTCGAAGTTTCAAATATAGATACCATTATTGTGGCCCAAAAACCAAAGCTGGCCGTTTTTTTACCGGATATGAAAAAGAACATTGCACAAGCTATGGCAATAGACATAGGTCAAATCAATATAAAGGCTACCACAACGGAAAAATTAGGGTTTGCTGGTAAAGAAGAAGGAATTGCGGCTCACGCCGTTGCATTGTTATTTAAGACGGTCAACTAAAAATGGTTAAATCTCGCATAGTCATAACTGGCATTGGGTTGACGGCTCCAAATGGTAATAACTTGAAAGAGTTTCGGCACAACTTGTTGAATGGGGTTTCCGGAGTCCAGGAGTTTGAAACACGGTATATAGGAAAAGTGCATGCCGGGGTTTGTGATTTTGACGAACTTAAATATCAAAAGAAAAAAGAACGTCGTCGAGGGACCCGCGTGGGTTCGGTTGCTATCTATTCTTCAAGAGAGGCTCTTTCCGATTCCGGTTTGAATCTTGAGACACTTGATCGTTCACGAATAGGGGTTTATCTCGGAACCACAGAGCATGGAAATGTGGAAACTGAAAATGAAGTCTACAACATTAGCAAATATGATTATGATGTGAAGTTCTGGTCTCACCATCATAACCCTAGAACCGTTTCCAATAACCCTGCTGGTGAGGTTAGTTTAAATATGAAAATAACTGGTCCTCATTACACTATTGGAGCGGCTTGTGCAGCAGGGAATATGGGAGTCATTCAGGGATTACAAATGTTACGGTTGGGCGAGGTTGACTTGGCTTTAGCGGGTGGTGTTTCTGAAAGCATTCATACCTTTGGTATTTTTGCCAGTTTCAAAAGCGAGGGGGCGCTCGCGGAGCACAAAGATCCTACAAAAGCCAGTCGTCCCTTCGATATAAATCGAAATGGAATTGTTTGCTCCGAGGGCGGATGTGTTTATACTCTTGAACGCTTGGAAAATGCCGAAAAACGTGGAGCTAAAATTTATGGAGAAATTGTAGGTTATGCCATTAACTCCGATGCAATTGATTTTATTTTGCCAGATCCAGAAAGGCAGACCCAATGCATGCGACGAGCCCTTGACCAGGCAGGACTCAAACCCGGAGACATAGACATCCTCAATGCCCACGCAACCGCAACACAAATGGGAGACATTCAGGAGACAAAAGCTATTCGCGAGGTATTTGGGAATAAAAGCAAGACTCGTATCAATAATACTAAAAGTTTTATCGGCCATACAATGGGTGCAGCGGGAACGCTAGAACTGTCTGGTAACTTGCCCGCCTTTAATGACAATATGGTTCACCCGACAATTAACCTCGATAATATTGACCCAGAATGTGCCGTAAATAATTTGGTTGCCAATACTCCAGAAAAACTTCCTTCTATTAACTACATCATGAACAACTCTTTTGGTATGTTCGGTATCAATTCAGTTTTAATTGTTAAAAAGTTTTTGGGTTAGGCCCCACAGCCTAATGGGTTTTGAGGATAAGATAATTAATAAAATCATTGGTCTACACACTTTGAATATATTATTCTGTGTGTAGATATTTTTTGCTAGTCTAAAAGGACTACTAAGCTTAGTTTTTTAAAGGAAATTGAGTCATGCCCCTTTCTTCTTTTAAAGCTGTTTTTTTTGATGTGGGGGGAACTTTGATTAGCGTGCATCCTTCTGTAGGTGCTGTCTACGCAAAACATGCGCGTGATTTTGGTTTCACCGGAACCGTTGATGAACTCAATAAAGGTTTTCGTTTACAATGGAAAAAAATCGGTGGCATAGAATCCTTAGGTAATAAGTCTGGCGTGGAGGAAGAAAAAAAATTTTGGAAAGACCTAGTGCATAAGGTTTTTAAGCCCTTAGGAGGACTCGAACGTTTCGATAAATATTTTGAACTAATTTTTGAAGTTTTTGTGGATAGTTCCAATTGGAAGATCCATGAGGACGTGATTGAGTCCAAAATTTTTCAAAAACTAAAAGAACGCAAAGTTATTTTAGGTGTTATTTCAAATTGGGATTCTCGGTTGTTTTCTACCTTGGAAAATTTAAAATTGGCAGATAATTTTGAATTTATTCTTCCTTCAGCAGTGGTAGGCTCTGCCAAGCCGGATAAAAAAATATTTGAAGAAGCATTACGCCTCAGTGGAGTAAAACCGCACGAAGCTTGCCATATAGGAGATGAAATTAAAACTGATATTGATGGGGCTCGTAATATAGGGATTCATGCTATTCTACTCGATCGTGAAAATCGGTATGATGACTCTTTTAAACCCAAAATCCGATCCTTTATGGAGCTGGTTTAAGAGGATCTGTAGCCTTTCGTGCCAATGAGTTTTGCACTTTTGAAGCTTGTTCCCGAAGTAATTGCGGAAGTTAAATCTGCTCTAGTGAGATCTGCACCATGAAAGGAAGCGGAAGAAAGGTTTGCATTTCTAAGATCACAACTATTCAAATTAGCGAAAGTCATACTAGCATTTTTACATTTGGCGGAAGATAAATTAGCTTTGGTCAAGTTGGCACGACTCATATAAGCATTTTCTAAATTAGCTCGACTTAAGTTGGCTTCTTTTAAATTTGCATTGCTCAAATCAGCATCCGTCAGATCTGCCCCCTGAAAATTTCCTTTAGAAACATAAGTCCTCACGAATTTAGTTTTTATTAGTAAGGTATTGCTAAAATTAGCTGAGGCTAAAGTCAACCCACTAAAATCCAGACCAGAAAGATCCAAGCCAGAAAAATCCATATCACTAGAATGTTTGATACTCTTATTGATGAGTAATCGTCTTATTTCGGCTACAGTTACATTTGCCATCTAAATTTCGCCCATTCATGTAAGGTATTTTGTGACTATAACGACTTCCAATCTTCTTCACAAGTGAAAACTTGCGGCATTAGGTTAAATTTTTTTTTCTTTCTTCAACACATTATTTTTATTGCATAAATCCCAAATTAATAACAAGTAGAAAGGAAGATATTCAAACCAAGGAGTCCATTTTGTCCAAGATTGTATTTCCTGATAATCAAAATAAAAATCGATATAATAAAGTCCTATCAATCCTGTTAAAAGAATCCACGAGCGGCTAGGAAAAAGACATAGAAATGGTACTACCCAGCAAAGGTACCAAGGGTTCTGAATCGGGCTGAGTAAAAATACGAGTGCGATTAAAATGAAAAAATGTTTTAGGAGCTTCTGAGGCTCTTCTATCAGTGAAGTATTTTTTAACAAAAGCCAGGTTAAAACCCCTATTAAAATACAAACAATAGTTAGTTTGCTCAAAAAAATGGGTAAGGAATTAGATAGCAAAGTTACACTGCTATAATCCCCCAATAGTTTTTTGAAAAGGAAAACCAAGCAGGCAAAAATGCTGTCATTACTTTGCCAATAAAGGGAATAAGCTTTGAGACCTTCAAATATTTCTAGTCCAATTCCTATAAAAGGTGTATATCCCAAAATTATGACGACGATAAATAATACTGAATTTAGAAATAAAGTTAGCCAGGGGTTCACTTCTTTTTTTCGGGAGTTTTCGAAAAAGGATTGTAAATAAAATGGAAATAAAATAGCAGGATATAATTTACCAAGAAAACCTAAAGCAAGAAAAAAAGTTGCCAAACTATGCCGGTGGCAAATAAGAAAATACATTGAGCCACATAGAAAAGAAATGCCTATGATATCTAAATGTGTAGAATTGAAGGTTTCTTTTATTATTAGTGGACACCAGAAATAGATCACGCTCAAATTTCTATTTAATCTAAGTTTGTCCAAAATTCCAATAATGAAGTACAGGGTTAAAAGATCGAAAATTAAAAAAGCGATTCGCATAGCAAAAATGCTATCGGGTTGGATTAGATGCACTAATGTGAATACATATTGGGCCATGGGAGGGTAAATCGTTGGAACCTCGGGGTGATTCACCCTTTCAAGGTATTTTAAAGATTTTGGATTTTCCCACTTCAGGTCTGATAGCTTTTCTAATTCATGCTCATTTTTTTCATCATAAATTTTGTAATAAATTTCAGGTTGCTGGATCCGTAATTCTTTAAACTCGTGAACTTCCGAAGGAGAGTATTTATAAGGATTAATTTTGTTAGCGAATACTTTCCCATCCCATAGATATCGGTATACATCATCTTCCTGTATCTGTTGTGCAGGCAATATAGAAACTCTGAATAGCAACCCAAGAATAATTATTGTCCAAAAGGTAAATCGATCTTCGGTTTGTTTTAAAATCGTGAAGCAAGTGGCATAAAAAAGCAGGGTAAGAGAAAAGTAAATAGCTAAGTAAGAGATTATGGGGCGATTTAGATAACCTTCTCCCCAATTGAACTCTTTTGAAATTTGTGAAAGGAATACATACAGTAGCATACTAAAAATTCCCAGGACAATTACCTGGAGACGTGATCGCATGCGGGTTATCGCCTTGGCAAGGAGGAGCTTTGCGCTTCCAGCCTTTTCAGTTTTTTAATTATAAGATCGCAAAAGGTCCTGTAAATATTCAGCACATTTCTACGGGTGTAGGGTTTATTGTTGTTATTTGAAAGGACTATTAATTTATTTTCCGAGGAATATTCTAATTGCAAATTAATGATCATTATTAAATCTCCTCCTGAACCAATGTTATTCGCTTTGGAATATAAAATTTTCAGGATTGAAGCCGACAGTATACCTAGAAACGAAGCAATTTCAACCATTTCAATATCTTGTACGAGGGCATTGGCGGATATTTTTTACCTAGGTGAGGCTTACCTTGACATAAACGGCTGTCCTTGAGTCTCTTCTTTAGTGCAGCCAAAGCAAGGTATCGCCTTCAGAAGGTCTGGTTGTTATAAATAACCTTTGGAACCTTTAAAGCAGAATTTAAGGGCTTACAAGTTAGTACTTTAATTTACGTTTTAACATAGCTAAAATGAAAATAAGGTAAAAACCAATAAATCTCCTAACCGGGAAAGGTACTATTGGTAAAAAGTTTTACTTTAGATTATCTGCCATATGAGATGTGATAGATTAATCCATGTTAACTGTGGCTGGGAATCAGATTTTATATGAGCATCACAGTTTTCGAAAAATATAATAAGAATTGCATCGAACGGTAAATTAACTTGGTTAGGTTTATGGGGTATGATAGGAAAACGAAACCTGAATAAAAATTGGGTGAACTTGAATTCGGTTCTGTTTGAATCCCTTCCTGAATATTTACAGGAGGACCAGAAAGAATGGGTAGCTTATCACTGGAACCTTGTTGTTGGAACACAAATAGCTGCCATATCCCGTGTAGAGCGCATATCATGCAGGACGCTTTACGTAAGAGTTCAGGGTTCTGAATGGTTAAAGGCACTGGAGGGTTTGAAAACAAAATTTATACAAGAGTTAAACAGCCGAGCTGGTAAACAACTGATAGAAAAAATTAAACTAACAGCTTAAAACTCTTTTTTAAACAGCAAATGAAGAACATACTATTAGGAAGAGATTAATGGGCAAACTATTTTCATTAAATTTTAAAAGTTTCAACAGGAAGCAAACCGGTTGGTTTCTAGGCTGCTATTTTTTTCTAATATTTATTTCGAATTGCACAACCATAAATAATAAAGTGGAACCCGAATTGCAAAATATAGACCTTTCTCTGTCTTATGCTGCAAAAATGTTCGAACAAAAACAACTACAATCGAAACCTTTGGAAAGTAAAGATCCAAGGGCTTACTATCATTTTCTAATTGCATTGGAAGCAGAAAAGAATTACCAGTTTGAAAAGGCGGCTTTGCATTATAAGAAGATTGTTAAATACGATCCGGAAACAGCTAGTTTTGCTGAGAAACTGGTTCGTCTTTTATTACGAACCGGGCAACTAGATGAAGCGGTAAAAGCTGGAGAGGAAGGACTAAAACGTTTCCCAAACAATAAACATATTCATATGGATATTGCAGATATATTAGCTGCTTTAGGAAAAGAGGATACTGCGATATATCACTATGAAAAGGTTAGTCAGATTGACCCGAAAAATTCTCGTGCTCTTTTCTTAAAAGGTATAATTTTCGAGAAACAGGGTAAATGGGACCAGGCGAAGGCAATGTATTCGCAAGGCACTAAAATGGAACACAATAATCCATTGGGCCAGTTTTATTTGGGGCGGGCTTATTTACAAAATGGTGAGTTAGAGGAAGCTGAAAAAAGTTTTCAAATGTCGGTTATTTTAAAACCCAATTTATTACATGCGCGAAAATATCTTGCATGGGTTTATGAGCTGCTAGAGAAAAACGAAGAAGCCCTGAAAGAATACAATCTTCTCTTAAAACTGAATAAGGACGATACTTTCATAAAAGAGCGTATCGAAAACCTCAAAAGCCCATTGAACCCTGCTTATAAAAATGAAACGCCGATTTTCAAAGGAATACCCGAGAAACTTGCAAAGCAACCGAATGTCCACATGAGAATTGCCGCCATTTATTTCGAAGAAAATCTTTTCTTGCGAGCGTTAGATGAGTTTCAATTGGTCTTGGCTGCTGATAACCATAAAGATCCTCATGTTCTTATGGCGCGGATTTATGAAAACCAGAAGCGACTAGATAAGGCTATCGAGGAATTTGAAAAGCTCAGAAAACTTGAGCCGCAATCCATGGATATCTTGCGTTACTCTGCTCGTTTGTATCACTTAAATGATGATACGAAGGCCGCTATTGATCTGTTAAAGCAGGCTATTAAAATGGAACCAAATAATGATCAGATTTACCATTCTTTGGCTTTGGCCTATATGTCTACTAAGGAAAATGATAAAGCTGTTGAAAGCCTTGAAAAAGCATTAGCTCTTAACCCACAAAGAGATTCTTATTATTTTGAATTGGGAGCTTTAAAGGAAAAGACCGGTGATTTTAAAGGTGCTATAGAAAATATGCGTCGCGCAATTGAAATTAATCCTCTCCATTCTAACGCGCATAATTTTCTAGGCTATATATATGCGCTGGAAGGTCGTGATCTCGACCGAGCTTTGGAGCATCTAAAAAAAGCTCTCACCATTCAACCTCGCAATGGTTATTTCTTGGATAGCTTAGGGTGGATCTATTTCAAGAAAGGCGACTCAGAAAAAGCGCTCTTGCAAATACAGAAAGCATTGATTTATACCGATCCCGATCCCGTGCTTTATGATCACCTTGGGGATATCTTATTTTCTTTAAAAAATTACGATGAAGCCACAGGAGCTTGGAAAAATAGTCGCTCCCTGACCCTCCATAAAAAAGATGATTTGGGTGGGGAAGCTCCCAATCCAAAAGTCCTTCAGGAAAAAATTGAAAAAGCAAAAAGACTTATCCAACAAAGCTTCTAAGCAAGGAATTTTGTTTTATCTTTTGCGAAATTTTCTGATTTTATTGTCTGTTCTATTTTTAATTGATGGATGTCAGTCCAGTCCTGAAAGTTTACCTCCACATTTTTCAAAAGACATAATCTCTTCCGGTTATATTTTTAATCGCCTACAAGTACGTGCAAAAAAAATATATAACGTCAAATCGTTTGCGCGAACTACTTTTGTTGGCAAAAAAACCAAACAGTCCTTACGTCAGACCTTGTTAATAAAAGGCAATCTTTCTATCCGTGTTGATACTTATGGCATGTTTGGTCAGGCCTTAGGGGTTTTTATTAGTACTGCCGGAAAGATGCAGTTTTTAGATCCTGCAAAAGGGAGAGTTTATTCAGGTGCAGATGTAAAAAAACTACTACGGAAATTGGTTGGAACTCAAATCGATTTTAAGGAACATTTGCAAATTTTTGTTGGACATATTCCGAATTTCGAATACTTAAAAGTTAAAGAATCCAGATTAAACTCTGATAAGAGCAAATACATTTTTCATGCTACGGATTTTAAAAATGGTGGTGACGTACGTCTTGATATTGACGCACTGACTTTGTTGCCTTTGGAAATGACTAGATTTGAAAGTGGAAAAAAACGGTATTATGTTCAATGGCAGGATTACAAAAAAATAGGTTCTATAGACTGGCCACATTTGATAACCCTTAAGTTTCCTGAAAGGCAGGAAATTTTAAAAATAAAATATAAGGACCCTACTTTAAATGGAGAAATTTCTCCAGAGGCATTCCAACTGATTTCAAAGTCTTCCGAAAAATAATAAATGGCATTTCCTAAAAAACTACAATTTAAAACACCGGCGAAGATAAACCTGGGCCTCCATATCCATAAAAAAAGAGAAGATGGATTTCACGAATTGGAGACTATTTTACAAATGGTAACTTGGTTCGATGAACTGCAGTTGGAAGGAACTTGTGAAAAAGTGGAGTTGTTTTGTGATACCCCGGAAATCCCAAATGACGAAACAAACTTGGTGGTTAAAGCTGCTAGGCTATTACAGAAACATTTTCCGGGTAGGTGTGCTGGAGTAAACATTACACTGAAAAAATCTATTCCTTCTGGGGCTGGATTAGGAGGAGGAAGTGGAAATGCGGCTGGAGTATTGTTAGCTTTAAATCATTTGTGGGATTTAAAAATATCGAGGGAGAATTTAATCGCTCTATCCGGAGAATTAGGTTCCGATGTTCCATTTTTCCTTATATCGCCTTGTGCAATTGGAACGGGTAAAGGAGAAATTCTAGAGCCCATTAAAAATCCAATTAACTTATATGTTTTAATGATTTATCCAAATTTGCCTCTATCAACTCCCTGGGTTTACGGCAATCTAAAATTGAAGTTGACAAAGCATAAAAATAATATTAGCATTTTGACTAATTTTCTTATGCGCTCGGATTTTGCCCAGTTGGGGGCAGGCCTTTACAATGACTTAGAACCCATTGTATTTAAAAGGTATCCAGAGATTTTGGAGATTAAAAACGAGCTACTTAGATCAGGAGCGGGAGGTGCGCTTTTGTCAGGAAGCGGTTCTACTGTCTTTGGAATTTTTGATAATCCCGATTTGGCAAAAAAAGCGTTAGCCAGATTTGCAGGAAAAAAGCACAAAGTTTTTCTGGCTAAAAGTATCACGAGCTTTTCTGAATTTTTTCCTGATGAAATGATACCGGCTTTTTAACAATGACTCTTTCATTGTAGAAAGCCTTTCGTATTTGGGCCTTTGTTTGTTCCTGACTTCGCTTGCAGGGCATGAAGGCTCATGGTGCTGGAATTAGAAAAGGTAATAATTGGAGTGGGTGGATACTAGACTGGCTAAATAGCTTGTGATGTCGATTTTCTAGTTTTTAAAGTTAAGCTTATACCGTTTTGGGGCGTCGTCAAGTGGCTAAGACACAGGATTTTGATTCCTGCATTCGGAGGTTCGAGTCCTCCCGCCCCAGCCAGATTTTTAAGGATAATGAATGTTTTCTAGTGAAAATAGGCGTGTGCTGGTTTTTTCCGGTAGGGCAAACCAAACACTAACGGGAGAAATCTGTGAGTACATGGATGTTCCGCTAGGAAAAACTGTGATTCGTGATTTTTCTGATAAAGAGATTTATGTGCGGATCGAGGAGAATGTAAGGGGCGGGGACGTTTTTGTTGTTCAATCAACTTGCTTTCCTGGTAATACCAACTTAATGGAATTGCTGATTATGATCGATGCTTTGCGTCGTGCTTCAGCCGAAAGAATCACGGCGGTGATTCCTTATTATGGGTATGCACGTCAGGATAGAAAAAACGAACCTCGGGTTCCTATTACTTCTAAGCTGGTTGCCGATTTAGTGGTCACCGCTGGGGCTGATCGAGTATTAACCGTCGATTTGCATGCTGGGCAAATTCAGGGTTTTTTTAATATCCCGGTGGATCATTTGTTCGCAATAAATGTTTTGATCGACTATATCAAAGATCAGAAACTGGAGAACTTGATTGTTATTTCACCGGATGCTGGGGGTGTGGAAAGAGCCCGAGCTTATGCAAAACGTTTAAACAGTTCCTTGGCAATTATAGATAAACGACGTGATGTTCCGAATGAGGCGAAAGCAATGAATATCATTGGTGATGTAAAAGGTAAAATAGCATTTGTGGTGGATGATATGATTGATACTGCAGGAACACTAATGGAGGCGACGGACGCCCTTTTAGATGCAGGAGCAAAAGAGGTTCATGCGTGTTGCTCTCATCCAGTTTTATCGGGCCCAGCGGGAGAGCGTATTTCGAAATCACCTATCAAATCTTTAGTGACAACGAATACCATTCCGTTAAATAACGATTTGGGGAAAAACCCTAAAATTAAGGTTTTGTCTGTCGCATCCCTATTGGGTGAAGCAATTTTAAGAATTCATCAGGAAACCTCTGTAAGTTCCCTGTTCGATTCGACACAGGAATAACAAGAGGCATTCTTAGCCTATATATTTTTTTGATTGGAGTTTCAAATGTCAGTTTTAACAGGAAAAATTAGAGAAGCAAATGGCAAGTCCGCCGCTAGGAAATTAAGGACAGATGAATGTATACCCGCCATTGTATATGGGATTAATAATAATATAAGTTTGTCTGTAAATCCTAAAGAAGTGAAAAAACTTATCGATGCCAAAGGGCGCAATGTGCTGATTGAATTGAAGGTTGAAGGTGATTCAGCGGAAAACAGAAATGTAGTACTAAAAGAATTTCAAACCCATCCCCTCAAACCGAGTTGGTTGCACATCGATTTTTTGGAAATTGACGTAAGTAAAAAAATTAAAGTAAAAGTCCCGATTGAATTAATTGGTGTTTCTCCTGGAGAAAAGCAAGGTGGGCACGTAAACCATATAATCCGAGCTTTGGAAATCGAAAGTTTGCCACAAGATATTCCTGAAAAAGTTGAAGTGCAAATGGGAGAAGTTGAGCTTAATGAAATGGTTCGCGTTTCAGAATTGAAACTAGACGGATCATTAACCATCGTTAATAACCCTAATGATGTGGTGGTAAATGTCCATCTCGAAAAAGTCAAAGAGGAAACAGTAGAAGTCGAAGAAGGTGAAGAAGGTGCAGAGACAGCGGCCGGTGAAACTTCCGAAGAAACGAAGGAAGATCCCGGGAAGAAAGAGGATGGTAATAATTAATTGTGTATTTAATTTTAGGCTTGGGCAATCCCGGGCCGCGTTATGAATTAACACGACATAATGCGGGATTTCTAGTTTTAGATAATCTAGCTGATAAATATAAAATCAAGCTGGCGCAACATAAGTATCGTTCCCTTTACGGAAAAGGGGAAATTGAGGGACTTCCGGTTATTCTCATAAAACCGATGACCTATATGAACGAAAGCGGAAAAGCTATTAAAGCACTTCTTTCCGCTTTTAATCTTTCCCCAGAACAAATTCTGGTTGTACATGATGATATTGACCTTCCGCTTGGAAAAATAAAAACTAAGTTTAAGGGAGGCGATGGAGGCCAGTTGGGAATTAGATCAACCATAGAAACATTGCAAACCCGCGAATTTTGCAGGGTACGCATCGGGGTCGACCGCCCTGAAGATAGAGAGGACATTGTTGATTATGTTTTGTCCCCTTTTACTGGAGAGGAGTCGAGCTTGTTAAATGATGTTATGAACGAAGCGGTGCATACAATTGAAGCGGCGCTAAAAGAACTCAAGAAACGAAACAACACTACGGAGGAATAAAGAGAATGGTATCGGAAAACAAAGGAGAATTAAGCTTCATCGCTTTTGCCATGGTGGCATATTTAGTGATGGCTTCTTTTGACGCATCGCAAAATTTTGTTTATTTAGCGGTAATTTTTGGATTTTTTGGACTCATCATTGCGTGGAAGCTTTTTGAAGGTGTCGATGACGAATCACCGGGGAATGAAAAAATGACAGAAATAGCTGATGCCATACATGAAGGGGCGATGGTATTTCTTTCAAGAGAATACAAAATCCTAGGTTACTTCGTTGGGGGAATTTTTCTCCTTTTACTTTTTTTAATTTCGATGCAAAAAGGATTATGGATCGGATTATGGACTGCAGTCTCTTATGCAGTTGGTGCTGGGTGTTCCATGTTGGCTGGATTTTTTGGTATGAATGCAGCCACTACATCCGGTGTCCGTACATCGCAAGCAGCTGTTGAAGGTGGGCAGCCCAAGGCACTTCTTGTTGCATTTAACGGTGGCGCTGTAATGGGTCTTTGTGTTGCAAGTCTTGGTCTTGTTGGTGTCGGCGGGTTATTTCTCCTGTTTGGACGGGGAGAATCTTTTACAGTCATCAGTGGTTTCGCGATGGGTGCTAGTTCTATTGCATTATTTGCTCGTGTGGGTGGTGGTATCTATACTAAAACGGCAGATGTGGGATCTGATCTCGTGGGTAAGGTTGAAGCGGGTATTCCTGAAGATGATCCACGCAACCCAGGTGTAATTGCTGATAACGTTGGTGACTGCGTAGGTGATACAGCTGGACTGGGCGCGGATATTTTTGAATCGTATTGTGGTTCAATGATCGCCGCCATAGTTATAGGTGCCAGCGCTGCTACTTTACGCTTCGAATACATGGCATTGCCAATTATGATTGCTATGGTTGGTTTGATTGCTTCAGTCATTGGTATTCGCGCCATGACAACACTAGGAGGTATGGACCCTTCTGCAGCTCTTAGAAACTGCACATTCATTAGTGCAGGTGCGATGCTGTTTGTGGCATTTTTCTTAATCAAAGTTATGGGCCTACCCTCCGGAGTATTTATTGCGCTTCTATTTGGTTGTTTGGCAGGTATCGGTATTGGTTTGATCACCGAATACTACACGGCCAGCAAGCCGGTTGTAAGGATTGCTGAGTCAAGCAATACGGGTGTTGCTACCGTAATGATCACCGGTCTTGCGGTGGCTATGGAAAGTTGTGTTATTCCAGTAGTGATTATGGCGCTGACCATTTATGTCAGTGCTGAATCTGCAGGCCTCTATGGTGTTGCACTCTCTGCTGTAGGAATGTTGGCAACTGTAGGTATTACCATGTCGGTTGATGCTTATGGTCCAATAGCAGATAACGCTGGAGGAATTTCTGAGATGGCGGGACTGGGTGAAGACACACGTAAAATTACAGATGGACTGGATCAGGTCGGTAACACAACGGCTGCTATTGGTAAGGGCTTTGCTATTGGTTCAGCAGCGTTAACGGCTTTGGCCTTGTTTGCGGCGTTTACTCAGGCGGCAAATATAGAATCTATCGATATTACTAAAACCAATGTAGTTATCGGTATGTTTTTAGGCGGTGTGATTCCTTTCTATGTTGCTGCATTGACTATGACTTCCGTTGGCAATGCTGCAATGACTATGGTTGAAGAGATTCGACGACAGTTCCGTGAAATTCCAGGCCTGATGGAAGGAACAGGTAAGCCAGATAGCGCACGTTGTATCGATATTAGTACTCAGGCGGCATTGAAAGAAATGATTGCTCCTGGCGTAGTAGCTTTTTTAACACCGATCATTATTGGTTCATTGCTAGGTGCAGAAGCATTGGGTGGAATGCTCATGGGTGCCACTCTAGTTGGTGTTTTGCTGGCATTGTTTATGTCGAACGGTGGTGGTGCATGGGATAATGCAAAAAAATATGTGGAAGCCGGAAACCTTGGAGGTAAAGGTTCTGATGCTCATCACGCTACGGTTGTTGGAGATACCGTAGGTGATCCTTTGAAAGACACATCCGGACCCGCAATGAATATCCTTATTAAATTGATGTCTATTGTTTCTTTGGTCATGGCACCGTTTTTCCTTTAGTAGTTTTAGTTGTTTTCAAAAAGGGATGGGGGGATTCCCCCATCCCTTTTTATTTTTTAGGAGATTTTAATTGTTAAAATTTGGCATTCACGATTTCATAAATGCTCAGCCCATACTGGCTTCTTTGAAGGAAATGCGTGATTGGATAAAGTTGGATATTTATACAGGGAACCCAGCCCATCTTTCTGACAAGCTCAACCAAGGGGAATTGGATTTTGCCATGATTCCTTCAATAGAATACCTAAAGGAGGCAGATAGGGTCCGTTTATTTCCGGGTATTTCTATTGCATCTAGAAATGAAGTTGGAACAGTTTTGCTGGTTTCTAAATATCCCTTGGCGACTCTGAAAACTTTGGCTATTGATAATCGGTCGCGCACTTCCGTGGCCTTGTTGAAACTCTTGTTTAAGGATGAACTTTCACCAAGTTTAAAATGGATAGATTGTGATCCAGATCCAGAGAAAATGTTGCTAGAGCATGATGCTGCACTTATTATCGGTGATCCTGCCTTAGGGTTTAAAAAAGAAGACACAACTATATATGACCTTAGCCAGGAATGGTTTCAAAGAACAGGTAAAACTTTTGTTCACGCGGTGATTGCCGTCAGAGAAGGAGTTGAAATTGATGAGCGAATAGTTGAAATCTTTCGCGTAGCAAAACAGGAAGGATTGATGAAAATTGCCACTATTGCGAGAGCCCAAGCCCGCGACACAGGTTTCCCAGAGTCAATGTTGGTGGATTATTTAAAAAATAAGATTCGCTATAATTTGGGCGCTGACGAGCTGGATGGATTGAGTTTTTTTCAGTCTCTTTGCAAGTCTGCTGGACTGATTGATAAAAAAACTCCCTTTGAATTTGCCTACGAAGAGGGGCTGGTTTAATTTTTGTTTAAGAATTGCTGCAAAAGATCTTTTCCTTTTACGAATCCTGTTTTAACCAATTCTCCTAACTTCAATAGGCTTGCTTCAAAAAAGTCAAGGTATGCCTGTACCGCTTTGTTTCTTCTTGTCTCGGTTTGCTGAACAGGTTCTTTTTTAAAATTTTGTGAGTGCTTTTCTATATCACGGGCAGATCCCATTGGGTTAATAATAGGAGCAGGTTCTTTCACAGTTGTTGCTTTAAGGTCTTTAGATTCCTGCGTTCCTTTTGCCTGCTTTATTTCTGTTTGGTTAATGTCTGTAGAAGCACCAGAAATATTGGTCATATTATCAGGTTCAATAATTTCCGTACTGGTTTCAGATTGTGAACCACTAATATGTTCTTCTTTTTGGTTTTCAGAAGGTGTGGCAATTGTTTCAATAGCTTTCTCTTTACTTATTTCAGATTGCGAACCACTAATATGCTCTTTGGTTTGGTCTTTAGAGATTGAAGGCGCTATTCCTGTTGCTATTGTTTTTTCTGGAACAGGAACTTTTCCTTCAATTGCTTGAGGCAGACTTTGTTTTTCTATTTCTGGAATTGGTTTCTTAGTAGGAGAAAGTTGAGGTGCAACCTTAGTGAGAAGAGGATTTAGTTTGTTTAAAAGTGGTTCTATCAACTTGGCGGCTTTTGCTGGAACCTGATCGGTATAATACAGGTATCCACCTCCACCGGTTAAAAGCAAAATGATAAAAATAAGAACCCCACAACCGCTATTCTTTTTATTTTCCGGTGGTAGGACTTCCCCGTCATGCTCTTCAAACTCCGAATCACTGCCAGATGACTGGGTAGGGGAATTTTCGGTCGTTTCTTCCGAACTGATTTCTTCTTCGGGAACCTCTGAGCCCTTTGGCTGTTCCGATTCAATATTTTCTTGCATAGGGGTTGAAAAGAGATTTTTGGTCAGTAAAAGATTGTTTGAAAAACTCTATTTAATTACTCGCTGATAAGGATTACCAATGACCCTAAGGCTGGTGGCTAGTGGCTAGTGGATGATTTTGTTCAAGGGATATTCAACTATATCTTCGGAACCGGTTTTCTTAAGATCAGGCACAATATCTCTTACTAGTTTTTCTTCAAGGATTACATTAACAGCTACCCAATCTGGATCACTTAGTTCTGAGACCGTTGGTTTTTTGCCAGGTGGGAATATTTTGATAATCTCTTCGAGCTTATTTTTTGGAGCATTGAGCATCAGACCTACCTTACCATTTGCAGCCATTGCACCTTGAAGCATTAAAACCAATCGATCCACTTTATTTCTTTTCCAATCATTTTGACTTGCAGCTTTATTCATTATAAAGCGGGTTGTAGATTCCATTAAAGTGTCGACAATTCTCAGATTGTTAGCTTTAAGGGAAGAGCCTGTTTCTGTAACTTCAACAATGGCATCGACTAGCTTAGGAGCTTTCACTTCTGTAGCACCCCAGGAAAACTCAACATTAGCTGTAACACCATGCCCCTTTAACCAATCAGTAGTCAGGTTAACGACTTCAGTGGCAATTCGTTTTCCTTGCAGATCTTTAACCGTTTGGATTGAGGAGTCGTTGGGTACTGCCAAAACCCAGCGGACTGGTCTTGCTGACACTTTTGAATAAACCAGCGGTGCAATTTCTTCTACATCGGCACGGTTTTCCATGATCCAGTCTTTGCCGGTGAGCCCTGCATCTAGGACTCCATCAGCAACATAGCGCGCTATTTCTTGAGCACGAATCAACATACATTCAATTTCAACATCATCAATGCTGGGGAAATATGACCGGCTTTTGATTCTGATATTGTATCCTGCTCGGGCGAAAAGTTTTACCGTAGCCTCTTCCAGACTGCCTTTTGGGATTCCTAGTTTTAAAACATTGCCACTCATGAATTAATTTCTTTCCTTTAAATGGTTTAAAATTTATTTTTTATAAACTTTATCTGGGTCGAAGACCTTTTCTTCTATTATTTTTACATCTCCGTTGACTTTTCTAAAAAAGCAACTGGTGTAACCCTTATGGCAAGCCGCTTTACCTACCTGTTCGACTTTCAGGAGTACGGTATCGTCATCACAATCGACAAAAGCTTCTTTAACAATTTGTACGTTGCCGCTTTCTTCCCCCTTCATCCATTGCTTGTCCCGTGAGCGACTGTAGAACCATGCTTTTCCAGTTTCCAGGGTTTTTTCCCATGCGATGGAATTCATATAGGCAAGCATTAAAACTTTCCCGGTTTCAGCGTCTTGAATAATTGCGGGAACCAATCCACCCATTTTGTCAAAATCGAGTTCCATACCATCTCCCCTTTAGTTAAACCATTCGAAAACTTAAAGATTATTCCTACTTGTGATAGTTTTCCAAACAAAGAAAAGTCTGAAATTGTCAAATCATTGAGTGAAACTGGGAAATCTAAAATATAATTGATTTTCTGTCAACCTTATAATAGCCTGTTTGCAATCAATTATTTGTTTTTATTTGGGTTTTTAATCAATTTTTATGGCGATTGGTGTGCTAATTTCATCTTTTTTAAGAGTTAATGCCATTTACATTAAATAAGGGGGCTGAATGCCATCTATCACTCATTTTGAAATTTATAAACCTGCAGAACCCTGCACTTTGACAGGTAACAAATTGCGGGAAACTATGGAAAAAGTTATCGAGGAAACTTTAAGTTCAGATGGGAAAGAACTGAATCTAAAAGGTTATTGTGTTGGTCCTAATGGAATGACGATCATTACGCGAGATGAGCGTGTTGTGAAGGTACGCCGACTCAATTTAGGAGGTAACCGCATAGGCAATGACGGGTTGAAGATGCTTGCGGAGTCTGATCTTTTTTCAAAGGTCAATTGGATAGAGTTGGGTGGAAATGATATTGGCCCGGACGGAATCCGTCATCTTATACGTTCCAAAGTTTTTAAAAAAGTGAAATCACTCAACCTCTACCGCAATTATATTAAAGATGAGGGTGCAAAAATAATGGCATCGGAAAACGAATTGGATAAATTAGAAGATCTAGATTTAGCCCAAAACGAAATTGGCGATGAGGGAATTTTGGCATTAGCGTCATCAAAAAAGTTTCCTGAGCTTGTTAGTATAGCTTTAGATAATAACTTTGCTTCCACGGAAGGAAAAGAGGAGGCTAAAGTTGGAAAAAATTTTAAAAAGCTTCAATCTTTAAACTTATAAAAGCTGTCATGCCAGAACCATCCAACGAAGAATACGGTAAAGGATATTTCCTGATTGCTAATCCCGTTTTGCCAGATCCAAACTTTTCCAGAACGGTGGTTTTATTATGCAATCATGATGGTGAGGGTTCTTTTGGTTTAGTTATCAATAGATCAGCTCCTATAGATCCCAAGGAAGTGTTTGGACAAATGGGAATGGCTGATTTTTCTTCAGGTAAAATTTATGTGGGCGGGCCGGTATCTCCTTCGCAGGTTTTTTATCTTTGTCGGTCTGAAGAAACCCTACCTGAACTGGAAAAAATTTGTGATGAGGTTTACATGGGAATGAGTTGGGAACTTTTGGGCAATTTAATGACACGTTTAAAGAACCCTGAAAAAAATATCCGTTTTTATTTAGGTTATTCTGGCTGGGGTGCCGGTCAGCTTGCAGGAGAGATGACTCAACTCAGTTGGTTGACTTCGCAAGCTTGCGGCGAATTCGTTTTTCAAGAAAATGAAGAGGGAATCTGGGCAAATGTAGTACGGTCTCTCGGTAAAAATTACGAATATCTCATTAAAGCTCCTGTAAACCCTCAATGGAACTAAACCATCCGCTGGATATTGGTCAATACTTTTGAGTGAAATATTACAATCTTGTTTCTAAAGTTTTTCTAATACTAAATTTGAAAGAAACCTTTGCCAAATTTATCTTTATTTCAACCTCCGGCTAGCCAGCAGATATATAAATCTTCGCCTCCACATGAGTATTGCGGACTTTCAATTGAAGAATATTTTTCCAAACGTTTTGCGTATCAGTCTCTAGAAGCTTGGATTGAACAAATAAAAAATGGTGATATTTTTGTAAACGGTGTGACTGCTGAGACAGGGTATATTCTTAAAGAAGGTGATCGCATTATCACATACGCCGGTATTCGTCAGGAACCACCAGCGGATCGTCGAATAAAGGTTATCTATGAGGATTTAGATATGCGCGTTTTCAATAAGCCTGCTCCTATTCCTGTTCATCCTAGCGGACGTTATTTTCAAAACAGTATGACGGAAGTATTGAAACAGTTATACCCAGAAGAAATTCCACGACCAGTCCAAAGGCTCGATACTATTACCACAGGTGTAATAGTATTTGCCCGAACGCGAGAAACTGCAGCGGCTTTAATGGGGGAATTTCAGGGTCACCGAATAAAAAAAGAATATCTGGCTATGGTGGAAGGAGAACCTAAGGAAAAGGAATTTTGTATTGACGCCCCCATCGGAGTTTTAAAAGGATCGCATAGAGGTGTTGGGGATCAGGTAAAAAATGCAAAGCCCGCAAAAACAAAAATCCAGTGGCTCTCATCTCAAAATGGAAGATCACTTCTAAAGGTGGTCCCGCTATCTGGTAGAACCAACCAAATTAGGGTGCATCTTTCAAGTTATGGTTTGCCCATTTACAATGACAAGGTTTATGGTCAAGGTAATGATGAAATTTTTCAATATGGTTTGCATGCCTGGAGTCTTGAATTTAGGTATTTGAATAGAACAATGAAATTCAAAGTGAAGCCTCCTATACATTTTGAACCTTTATTAGAAGCGGCAAAAATAAAAATCCAATGAATTCTTTAGCATCTCCACATCCTGTTCAGAAAAGCTCCGGACTAGAGACAGAAAGCCTTATTACCAAGGCTCGAAACTGTTTTTGGTTAGCACCCATGGCGGGTATAACCGATGTTTGTTTCCGTCAACTAATGGATGAGATGAACGCCGGGGTTTTAATCTCAGAACTGGTTTCTGCAAAGGGGCTTTTTTACAATTCTGAAAAAACCCAGAAAATGATGGGGGTACATCCAAATAGCAAATCCATAACAGGTATTCAGTTATTTGGTGAATCGGCTGAGGATATTGTCCACGCTTCTGAGTTCGTAGAAACTACCGGGGCGCATTTTATAGATATCAACCTAGGTTGTCCTGTAAAAAAAGTAGTTAAGAAAGGTTGTGGAGCTGCCCTTTTGCGTGATCCGGTCTACTTGGAAAAATTTCTTACCACTATTAAAAATGGAATTCGACTTCCCCTTACTGTGAAAATGCGTACCGGTTGGAATGAAGATGAGCTAACAATACACGAATGTGTTAAGGCAGCCTATAACTCGGGTTGCGAATGGGTAGCAATTCATGGGCGCACACGTGCTCAAGGTTATGAAGGTAAAGCCAATTGGGATCTAATTGCCGAGGTAAAAGAGCAGGCCAAGCTTCCTATTATTGGTAATGGAGATATTCGCAGTGCCGAGCAGGCAAGGAGAAGGCTACAGGAATCGAGAGTTGATGCGGTTATGATTGGAAGAGGCGCTTTACGCAATCCTGGAATTTTTAACGAGAGCATCGGATTAGTTAATGATTGTTCTAGTTTGAACATAATCCAACGTTACTATAAGAACTTGCATGAATATTACGATACGCGTTTTTCACTCATCTTACTTAGAAAGTTTTCAGCTTGGCTTGCCTTTGGAAATCCAGGGGCTGCAAATTTTCGAAAAAGTATGTTTGAATGCATTACCACCTCAGAAGTAATGGAAAAAGTGGAAGAGTTTTTCCAAAACGAAAGACCTCGTAAATTCGATGACAATGAAGAATTTTTGATGGGAGGTCATGGTTAACCAGCTGCCTCTGAGAGCAGAGAAATAATTTTCTTACCGAGAAGAAATACCACAATAATAATTTATTTTTAAGTCCAGCGTTAAGCTGGCGCTGAGTAGTGCAAACTAGAGAGCCTAAAAATTTTAAGAAAACCCATTCTGATCGAGATAGGGCGAAACACAAAAAGCAGGAAGAATTTACGCTTTATGGCTGGAATGCCTGCATGACTGCGTTTAAAAAACGACCTGATAGCCTATTGCGCTTGTTTTATAGTCGTACCCGTGGCCCGCAATTGAAGGAAGTAAAAGCGTGGTGTGCAGAAAAGAAACTTCCTTTTCGCCAGTTGGATCCAGAATCCTTAAATAAGGTAGCTTCAGGAACTCATCATGAAGGCATTGTTATGGTGGTTCGTCCTCGTCCCTGTGATTCGGTTTATAGACTAATTCGTGGCAACATACCGGAAAAGGGATTGGTGGTGGCTCTTGATGGAATTGACAACCCTCATAATCAAGGAGCCATTCTTCGAAGCTGTGCTTATTTTTCTATCCAGGGGTTGGTTTTGCCTAAAAGTGGAACGGTCACGGGTATCACTTCTTCTGCAGCAAGAATGGCTGAGGGAGGCTGGGAATCGGTCCCTGTTTATAGGAGTACCGATTTGTCTTCTTCCTTAAGAGATTGTCGTCAAAAGGGCTGGTGTATAGTGGGAGCCGATCCCGATGCAAAAGAATCTTTAAGCTCCGCGAAAATAACTTTTCCTGTTGTCCTTGTACTTGGTAATGAGCAAGAGGGTCTTTCGGATTCTGTAAAACGGCGCTGTGATAGTCTTGTAAATATCCCTGGTCAAGGAGAAATAGAATCCTTAAATGTTTCTGTCGCGGCGGGTATTATTTTGGCAGACTTAGACCGGCGTAGAAATGGTGGTAAAAAAACTTCTAAACCAAAATGACATTTTTTGCCAAATTCCATCCGCTCATTGTCCACTTTCCTGTAGCCTTATTGACTAGTGGTGTGGTGTTTGAAGTTTATGGTAGTTTTAGAAAAGATGAGATTGTTGAAACGGCAGGCCGATTCAATACACGTTTAGGGTTTTGGTGCATCTTTCCTGTTTTGATAGTAGGGTTCCTGGGGATGCTGAGCTTGGACAAGACAGATGAGTTTAAAGATTTTCTTTCCGGTCACCTGAGGTTTGCTTTTCTTACCGCCGGTACATTCTTATTCGCCATGTTGACTTCTCGTTACTTTCGCAACAAACTTGGTCGAACAGTTTACTTTTTAGCGTTGGTAGCCGGATTGTATTGTGTCCTTAATACAGGATATTATGGCGGAGAACTTGTGCACCGTTTCGGTGTTTCCACAGGACGATAACTTTTTCAAGTTCTTTCCTAAAAAACTAATTGGTACCCAGTAAAAAGGCAAATACACATGGTCACTAGACCTACAATGTAAAAACCTTGTGCGGTTTTAGAAAAAGAGTTGGTATACGAATAGCCAACCACAAAACCATAGAGGACAGTAAACAGAAAGGAATAACCCTGGTGTCCTTCCACATCAACGGTTTTGAGAAAGTGGATATCAACGGACATCATTCCTGAAAAACTGGAAACAACGGCAGCTAACAATCCCAAGCTTAAATTAAAGCTCGCAGCAGAATTTAGTTTTGGATCGTTTTTTTTTCTAGCTAGAAAAAGTAGGGACAGTCCAGCAACAAAAAGAGCAGGGGGAAAATGCGAAATGAAAGGATGAAATGAAATGGAACTAATCATTCTACTAAGTGTCCACGTTTCTTCGAGCTCAAAAAGAAAATATTGTTTTACCAGCTAATTTTCTTGGCAAGATATCTTTCTAGGGGGGAAAGCATAAAAACCAGATTGCAAAAACATAAATTTATATTTTTGACCCAAAAAGATTAGACCTTTTAGGTATAGGGTTTGATCTACTAGTCTTTTTTGATATCGCCGGAGATATCCAAATCCATTTCTGAGAGATTGACATCAACATCGACTTTAGTTGCTGAACTGATATCCTGTTCCAGCGAATCCACGTTCACCGTCTGCTTGAGGCCTTCGGCTTCATCCATGACATCCTGTTTCAGTCCACTGAAGGTTTTTTGAAACTCGCCCCAACCTTTTCCGATAGCTTTAGCGAGTTTGGGTAGGTTTTGAGGACCTATCACAACTACCGCGATCCCCATAATTATCATCAGCTCAAAAAATCCGATATCAAACATCCATAGGCTCCTTAATTTTTTCGTAAATATATTTTAGCAGATTAGCCATTCATTTTCATCTTTCCGGCGACAATTATTTTAAAGTTCCATTGCTGAAGACCTTGAATAATAATGCTTTTGAGGTAGACTATTGGAAGAATTAAGGACATTTCTAAAATTATTTTTGGCCATAAGCAAACCTCATGAAAGAAGGGCTTTCGAGTTCATTAGAAAAAATTAACGAATAACGAGATACCTGCATGAAGATTGTACGTGGCACCAAAAATATAAGCGGCCCTTTTCTTTACCCTGTTGTAACATTGGGTAATTTTGATGGAGTGCATGTAGGTCACCAAATTCTTTTCAAAAAAGCAGCCGAGATCGCCCGGGAGAAGAGTGGCACCTCTATGGCCTTCACCTTCGAGCCGCATCCTTTAAAAATTATTGCTCCGGACAAAGTTCCGCCCCTGTTGACGCATTTCCATAAAAAAATGGAACTCATTGCAGCTTGCAAAATTGATTGTCTTATTTGTGCTGATTTTACCAGACAATTTGCAGATCAGCGTCCGCGGGACTTTTCAAAAAATATTCTAAAAGAAAAAATCGGAGTGAAGGAAGTGGTTGTGGGATTCGACTATGCGTTTGGTCGTGGTCGTGAAGGAACCATCCCTTACTTGAAAAAGATGGGGGAAGAATTTGGGTTCATCGTTCACGTTGTAAACCCTTTTCAACTTGATGGAATGACCGTGAGTAGTTCGCATGTTCGTGACGTTATTGAGTCCGGAAATATGGAATCGGCGCGAAAGTTCCTTGGCAGACATTATTCGATCGCTGGGCCTGTCGTCGCAGGGTATAAAACGGGGCAGGCGATTGGGTTCCCAACCGCTAATATCGATACCAGTAAAGTTCAGATTCCGAGAACGGGCGTTTATGCTGTGAGAATGATCTACCAAAAAAAATCATACGATGCCGTAGCAAATATTGGCTTTAATCCTACTTTTAATCGCGATCGCCTGAGTGTTGAAGTCCATATTTTTGATTTCAAACAGGCGATTTATGGTAAAGAAATTGAGGTGGAATTTATCTCACGCATCCGCAGTGAAATAGCCTTCAAGTCTAAAGAAGAACTGGTTGATCAAATAAAGAAAGATATAGCAAAAGCCCAAATAATACTTGAGGAAACTAATTGAAAAGAGTTCGGCAATCATTAATAGGCTTGGTTATTGCAATTGGCGCACTTTACTACACCTTGCGAAACGTTTCCATTGAAGAACTGATTACCTCTTTTAAAGATGCCGATTTGTTTTACATAGGGCTGGGCTTGGTAATAATGTGTATAAGTTATGTGACCCGTGCATACCGGTGGCAGGTCCTCCTTCGACCTTTTAAACAAATTCCAGTAAGAGAGATCTATTCACCGCTAATGATAGGTTTTATGGGCAGCATCCTCCCTGCTAGGGCCGGTGAATTTATACGTGCCTATGTGGTTGGGAAAAAGCACAACATTACTTTTTCAGGAGCGTTTTCAACCATCATCGTGGAGCGACTGTTTGACCTTGTTTGCTTGATGGGATTGTTCGTCTGGGTATTTGTATTTAATACAGAGATGTTCGACCCTAATCTGACTTTTTCGGGAATTTCCGTGAAGAGTATCGCTTCAGGGTTTGGTCGCGTTTGCTGTATCGTTGTATTTGGTTTGTTGTTGTTCATGTTTTTACTTGCCTGGCAGGAAGAAAAAGTTAAATCATGGGTTGCTTGGTTGATTCGTCTGCTTTCTGAAAAATGGCAAGAAAAAATAATGTTTATAGTCGGTGAATTTGCAATGGGGTGCCAGATTATAAGAGATAAAAAAGCTTTGATGCAGATTACCCTGTTCTCGGTTTTGACATGGTCCTTGATCGTAGCTTTGTATTATCCCTTTTACTTTGCTTTTGATTTGCAAACCAAGTCGCTCCATTCAGTCCTGCTTTTGACAGTAATGGTTTGTATCCTTATTACAGTGTTACCCACACCGGCTTTTCTAGGTTCTTATAATGCCGGGGTACTGATTGCGTTGCACGAAATCATGGGAGAAGCAGAGGTTACAGCTGTCAGTTTTGGTATGGTGGTGTGGGCTGCAAACTTTTTAGTGGTTTTCGCAGGCGGGCTCTACTTTATTTTTAGTGATCAGATGTCAGTACAATCTTTGATAAAAGCCGAAAAAACTTTGGAAAATGTAGAGCATAATTCGAGTGGAGAAAACCGATAGAGACAGGCTTCCACCAGATATAAACCTATTCACGTTATATCTTTAATGCCTGTATACAAATGAACTTGAAAAATCTTTATGCACTCTTATAATGCAGACATTTAATAACTATCTAGAATATGCCGAAGTGGCGGAATTGGTAGACACGCATGATTCAGGTTCATTTAAACTCTCACTCAAAAAAATTAAGTCATTTATTTACAATATTTTAACTTTTTAAAAATAGTGTTGGAAACTCGAAGCCTTTTCTTGTTTAAAAACCCCCCTCCAATATTCATTAGTACTGTTCCCGAGTAAATACTCTAACCTTAGCGTATGCAAACCAAACTACTCAAACTCTTATCCCAAAAAAAAACATTTACTGGAGTAAGGCAGGAACAGTGGGGTAACGGTATATTGAAGAGTAAAATACATTACAAGAATGGGAAAAAAGAAGGAAGAGAAACCATTTGGTATGAATCCGGTGAGAAAAAGAGTGAATCACATTGGAGGAATGGAATTCAAAACGGATTGAAATTCGAGTGGCGGGAAGACGGTGGAAAGTGGAAGGAATCGCATTGGAAAAATGGAAAATTAGAAAGACTGGAAACCATTTGGTATGAATCCGGTGAGAAAGAAAAAGCATTACACTATAAGAAAGGAAAAAAAGAAGGAGGAGAAACCTTTTGGTATGAATCCGGTGAGAAAAAGAGTGAATCACATTGGAAGAATGGGGTTCAAGAAGGATTGAAAACTACCTGGTATAAAT